>GL890583.1:0-76412 GCA_000209465.1 Lachnospiraceae oral taxon 107 str. F0167
AATTAAGTCAAATACAGAGAACTGAAAACGCATTTGAGAAGCAATTATATCAATAGTTTCTTTAACATCAAGCTCATCAATTAATGAGTAGAGCAAGAAGTGTCCTATATTAAGTTCAACAGGGGTGGAAAATGCACGAGGACGGTATTCTTCAGAAAGAACTTTTGTTCTATTCTCGTTTTGCTCTTTTACATAGTCGCTGTAAAATTTAACAGGATCCGGAATCTCACATGAAATCAAATCCTCAACATAACCAAAAGATTTTACATTTTTTGTTCTTGGTTGTTTTTTATCCTTATCCCAAAATGATTCATACATCTGAAGATAAGTACCTTTTTTCTTCTTTTCTTTTCTCAAAAAATAAGCCATAAACACCTCTAAAAGTAAAGTACTATGAAGTACTATGATTATAACATACTCTAAAAATTTTTTCAAATTTTTTAAAATATTTTTTATGTCAGAAAAGCCTTTAAAATAAAGGCTTTAAAAGAATTGCACAAAATCAAATAGTTTATTAGAAATTTAAAACGTCGGAACTTTCATAGTACTTCGACGGAAGACGGGACGGGTAGTTACAGCTTAGGTAATATATATCTTGACGGTTATAGTTGTATATGGTAGAATATTGGGGATTAAAGGATGCAAAGTCCTTTTTTTTTGGATTTTCAAGTCTAATTCGAACAATGGAGGTGGAGATTGTGCGTACAAAGATAACACTTGCTTGTACAGAGTGCAAGCAGCGAAACTATAATACGACCAAGGATAAGAAAAATCATCCTGATCGTATGGAAATTAAAAAGTATTGTAAGTTCTGTAGAACTCATACAGTGCATAAAGAAACAAAATAGGAGTAATTATGGCTGAAGGAAAAAGCGGAAAGATATCTGACTTTTTGAATGGTATAAAGGCAGAGTTTAAAAAGATAGTATGGCCAAACAAGGATGATATAGTAAAGCAGACTATTGCTGTTATTTCATCATCTATAGTGCTGGGTATTATAATATCAATACTTGACTTTATCTTCAAAATACTATTAAACTTTGTAATCAAATAGGTGATAATATGGCAGAGGCACAATGGTTCGTAGCCCATACTTATTCAGGCTATGAGAATAAAGTAAAAGTAGATATTGAAAAGACAATTGAGAATCGTGGGCTTCAAGACCAGATACTGGAAGTTACGGTTCCTATGGAAACTATACTTGAAGTAAAAAATGGTGTCGAAAAATCGTCAGATAAAAAACTTTTCCCCGGATATGTTCTTATACATATGTATATGAATGATGAAACATGGTATGTGGTTAGAAATACCAGAGGAGTTACAGGTTTCGTAGGTCCGGGAAGCAAGCCGGTACCACTCACCAATGATGAACTTGTAGCACTGGGCTACAGTGGTGATTCCACAAAGCCTGAGGCTAAGTTGCATGTCGACCTCAAAGAGGGAGATATGGTTACAGTTATCAGTGGGGCATGGAAGGATACCGTGGGAGTGATTACCGCTGTCAACGAAAAAAGGAAGACCGTTTCTATCAATGTAGAAATGTTTGGACGAGAGACGAAAGTAGAGCTTGAGTTCACAGAAGTAAAGAAGATGTAATGTATTTATTACAGAGATGCATTTATTTAAATGCGTGGGAGGGAAATTCCCGAAATTACCACAAGGAGGTGCCAAATGGCAAAGAAAGTTACAGGATATATAAAATTGCAGATACCTGCAGGTAAAGCAACACCGGCTCCACCTGTCGGTCCGGCTCTCGGACAGCATGGTGTAAACATAGTTGAGTTTACAAAGCAGTTTAATGCAAGAACAGCAGATCAGGGAGATTTGATTATCCCTGTTGTTATCACAGTTTATGCAGATAGAAGCTTTAGTTTCATAACTAAGACTCCACCGGCTGCAGTTTTACTTAAGAAGGCATGTAAGATATCTTCAGGATCAGGTGTACCTAATAAGACAAAGGTAGCTAAGATCACAAGAGCACAGCTCCAGGAGATTGCAGAGCTTAAGATGCCTGACCTCAATGCAGCAAGTATTGACGCAGCTATCTCTATGATAGCAGGTACAGCCCGTTCAATGGGTATCACAGTAGAAGACTAATTTAGGAGGTAATATACATGAAACACGGAAAAAGATATGTTGAAGCTGCCAAATTAGTTGATCGTAGCGTACAGTATGATGCAAGCGAGGCAGTTGCTTTAATTAAGAAGACAGCAGTAGCTAAGTTCGATGAAACAATAGAATTACATATAAGAACAGGTCTTGACGGACGTCATGCAGACCAGCAGATTCGTGGTGCAGTAGTTCTGCCACACGGAACAGGTAAGACTGTAAAAATCTTAGTATTTGCAAAGGGACCAAAGGCTGATGAGGCTTTGGCAGCCGGAGCTGACTATGTTGGAGCAGAAGAACTTATTCCAAGAATCCAGAATGATGGCTGGTTAGATTTTGATGTTATCGTTGCAACACCTGATATGATGGGCGTTGTAGGACGCCTCGGTAAGGTACTCGGACCTAAGGGACTTATGCCAAACCCTAAGGCAGGTACTGTTACAATGGATGTTACAAAAGCTATAGCAGACATCAAAGCAGGTAAGGTAGAGTATCGTCTTGATAAGACAAACCTCGTTCACGTACCTGTAGGAAAGGCTTCATTCAGTGAGCAGCAGCTTTTAGATAACTTCCAGAGCATTATGGATGCTATCAATAAGGCTAAGCCAAGCACAGTTAAGGGTGCTTACCTTAAGAGCGTAGTTTTAACTTCAACAATGGGTCCCGGAATCAGACTCAATGTTGCTAAGATTACAGGCTAATCAATTAACAGTAATCAGCTTATATAATAAAGATGCATATACTGCCATATACTTTTAGAGTGTATGGCAGTTTTTTAGTTGGAATAAATAACACATAGTACCTTGCAATATACAGTAGCGTATGTTATTATAATCAAAGATAAATATTTATGTTATTTTATAAAACTTATTTTAGTTTAAATTCATTTAAAAGATATGGGCTGAATTTTTCAGTCTGTAAATATTTCCTAGAGTAACAAAGATTTTATTAGAAAGGAAATACCATGGTAACACAGTTTAAAAAAGGGGTATTGGAGCTGTGCGTACTGTCTCTTATAAGTAAAAAAGATTGCTACGGATATGAGATAGTAGAGGTGATTTCACAGGCGATAGAGGTATCTGAGGGTACGATATATCCTTTGCTTAGAAGGCTTATCACAGAACAGTATTGTACAACATATTTAAAAGAATCCAGTGAGGGACCGCCAAGAAAATATTATACTATCAGCGAATCCGGCAGGGAAAGATTTGAAAGTCTTAAGTCTGAGTGGAATAATTTTTCAAAGCAGGTTGATTATATAATTGATCTGAATATCACAGAAGGAGATTAGAATGAAAAGACAGGAGTTTTTAGCTATACTTCGTGCCAATTTAGCCGGTATTGAAGAAAAAGAGTTGGAAGATATAATGTATGATTATGAAGAACATTTTACAATCGGCTTGGAAAAGAATAAAACCGAAGAAGAAATATCCGAAGCCTTAGGCAATCCTGTACATATAGCAAATGCATATAAGGCGGACAGCTTTATAAAAAAAGCCGAGACAAATCCCCGCCCCTACAATATGTTTAAAGCCATACTTGCCGGTATCGGACTCGGACTTTTTAATATAGCATTTGTTATAGGTATTTATGCCGGTGTTATAGGCATTGTTTTGGGACTTGGAGGTATTGCCCTGGGTATAAGTATTGCGGGAATTATCTTAATGATACAGCCTGTTTTTATTCTGCCATATGTAAGCACACCCTTTAATTTGACTCTTGAACTTGGAAGGTTGGCATGCTTTATATCGGGAATAGGTGCTTTGGCATTAGGGATAATGCTTATACTTCTCACCGTTTTTATATGCAGGCTTATATTTAAGATAACAATTGCTTATATTAAGGCAAATGTTGAAATGGTAAAAAGAGCGGGTAAATAGAAAGCTATATTTTATAAGAGAGGTATCCATGAAAAAAATAAAAAATTCCAATAATTGGCTTATTGTTTCGCTTATATTGTTTTTGATATTTATATGTTCGGCAATAAGTGTAGTTATATTGATCTTTAGAGCACCAAATATAATCCGTACACCAAGTTATGATAATGATTTTGGGGAAAAGAAAGTTATAACGGAAAATATTGATATTACGGGAATAGATATTATAGATGTAAAATGTGAAGTTGGAGAAATAGATATTGAGAAATACTCCGGAGAAGATGTAAGCATAGAGTATACTGCAAATGAAGATGCCAAGGTAGAATTACAAAAAGCAAATGGTATACTGACAATTGATGTAATGTATGGAAGAATGTTCAAACTGAATCTTGATATTTTACAAAGTAATAATGTAAGGCTGAAAATAAAGATACCTGAGAGCTATACTAAAGATATAACTGTTGACAATAATATGGGTGATATGTATGCAAAGGGGAAATTTACAAATGCAAAATTGATTTCGGATTTAGGTGATATAGAATCCGAGATGGATGTGGATTATCTGGAGGTGGATATAAGTGCCGGAGATTCTAAAATATCGGGTAAGGTAAATTCATCAAGAGTTGAATCTTCCTATGGAGAAATTTATTTTAAACCGTCTTTAGGTGAAAAGGGAGAACATACATTAAAGGCTGATGTGGGGGATATATTCCTGGAACTTACACCTGACAGTGATGTTACCGTGGAGGCAAGAACCGCCTTAGGTGATATAAAAAATCAATTTGCTTTCACCAATATTATAAAGGATGAGAGGAAGGATTTAGCTTCAAAATTTTTGGCATCCAATAAAAAAGGACAGAACAGAATAGTATTAAAAAGCGATACAGGTGATATCAATATCAAATAATAAATATAACAAAAGATGATACTGCGATATGCGGCATCATCTTTTTTATTGCCTAAAATATTTAATACTTTTATTTTTGTTTAAATTAAGTGAATAGTTAAAAGTTAAATGAACATATATAGATAATTTGATGTTAAAACTTGAAAATATTCTATTTATATATTAACATATAGGTAAGAAAAGTAGAGTAAGAAGTTACGATGTGATTGTATTTACAACTGAATATAGCGATTTCGGTGAGGAACTTGAATATGAAGAAAAATTACAGATTTTTAATTGTATTTATTTGTATGTTTATAGCAGGATATGCGAGCTTAAAAAGCGGTGAAGGTATAAATGCAAAAAAAATAAAAAATGAGGTGGATGAATATTACAGTAAATTTTCAGCACAGTCCATGCTTGGAAATATAAAAACAGTTAATAAACTTAGCACGGAATGGGACGGGGAAATAACAAAGTATATTGATAAAGAGGATAAGGTATGCAGATGCAGTATCGTAGTTTTTGGAGAAACTGGGAGATCAACATCAGAATACCTGTTTTTGGATAAGTATATTTATGTAGAGGAATTAAGAGAATATTATTCGTATCCTATCTATATTGATTATACAAGACCGGTAGATATATTATACAGAACTCTTAATGAATATATTATTTATAAAGACAAGGTTTACCTGCTTGAAGGGGGATACTTTAAAAAGACGGAAAATAAATTGCCGGTAAATTCATTGGAAGAGATAGATAAAGCGATGGAAGAGTAAAGTTTTTGCGGATTGATTTTATTTTTAAGGCGGTGTGATTATGGAAACTGAGGCAGGGGTAACATTAAAAAATAAGCTAAAAAAGATAATAATAATAACATCTGTATTGTCATTGATATTTGTACTGATAGTATGCAAGGAGTTTTCAGAGAAAAAAAGGAAGGACAAAGCGTATGAACATGAAAGCAAATCCATGGTTATAGCGACTTTAGCACAACTTCTGAGAGCGGATTTGAAATGTAATGATAATAGGGGAAATGAAAAGATAATTGAGAAGAGTAAAAATTTGACTCGTATAGTTGAGCAGGATATTTATGACTATATCGAGGGAAAAAAATACAGCCTTTATAATTATACAATTATAGAAGATGAAAACACACAGAAGTATATAGATATTTTTAATGACAATATGCAGCATATACGAATAAGCAAAAAGGACAGTAATGGAAATTTCACTCCCGCTAAAACTATATCGGAGGAAGAAGGGCTTGAGGAGTTTAAGGAAATAAAGGACTTGGATGAGCTTATAAAGTATATGTATAAAAAAACGGAGAATGGTGCATACTATATATATGCTCTCGAGTTTATAGGAAGCGATAATTATGATTTTAAAGGGAAAATAATATATGAAAGAGACGGCATAGAAAATATTATATATGAGGATAGAGATATAAGAATATGGGATTTATTTTCCAAAGTATATAAAGATTATTAGTACGGTAATGCTTATGATGTATTGCAAAACAGCATTATATTTTATATTTAAAATAGCTTAATGATGGTGATTTTATGAGTACTGAGGCAAAAAGAAAAATAAGAAATATAGCCTGTATATATTTATTTTTTATTCTGGTATGGCTTATTATATTGGGAATATATAAACTTAGGCAATATATGGAACATTTAGAGCAAATGAGAAGAAGTGAAGCCTATATGTTTTCGTACGAGGGATATTTTAAACATAATATTGCAAAACTGGTAGACGGAAAACTTGAGTTTACAAATCATAAGGGAGAGGTCTATATAATCGAAGATGATATAGACCTAAAGAAGATAGATGAAGAGGAAGAAGCCTATATTGAACATAAAATAAATAAATTCGGAGAATTTCAGATTATAGAGGGAGAGGATACACTGGAAAAGATAGCAAATTTTAATAATAATATGACTCATATAAAGGTTTGGAATGATGTGGATAAAGAGTATAAGACCATATCCGAAAGTGAAAAACTCCATGAATTCAAAGAAATATCAGATTTGGACGGATTGATTATTTATATGGGACAAACTAGCGAAAAAGGTGTCGAAAATATTGATGAACTTGATATAGTGGGGCATGACAGAACATGGAGTCCCACAAAAATCATATATGACTATGGTAATGGAGAGGAGAAGGTTTTAGAAGAAAAAGATAATCTGTATATTCGTGATTTATTTAAAGATAATTCGAAATGATAGTTGGAATGGGGATTGAAGAAGGTATCAAGTAAACTTATGCATACCGATAATAATGCTTTGTGATAGTGGATGCACGGCTTTCATAAAATATAGGAGATATGCTTATGAGCAAAGGAATAAAGAACAGGCTGATTATTTTTATATTATTGATTGTGTTTATTGCACTGTATGTAATTACTCATACAAAAAGAAAACTGATTATAAAGGATAATATATTCTATGGTGTTGAAGAGGGAATATTTGAGAGCAAGTTAAGTATGAAGGAGCTGACTGTTCCTACAGGGGTTAAATCAATATCTGCGTATTCCCTTGTAGGCTGTGAAAATCTGGAAGCCGTGGAATTGCCTGATACACTTGAAAGCATCGGAGAACTTTCATTTATGGGCTGTAGAAAACTTGAGCATATTAAAATACCCGGAAATGTAAGAGGTATAGGTATAGGGGCATTTTTAGAATGCTCAAATTTAAAAAATATAGAATTACCTGAAGGTTTGGAGAAAATAAATGCTGCAGTATTTAAAAACTGTACCTCTTTGGAAAAAATAAGTATTCCGCTTGGGGTAAAGGAGATTGACGAATCTGCATTTTCAACTTGTAGAGAACTGAAGGAAATAGAGTTGAATGAGGGGCTCGAAAAGATAGGCAGTGAGGCTTTTTTGGGCTGTGGGAAAATGCAGAGCATAAAAATTCCGGATTCTGTGGAGGATATAAATGACTTTGCTTTTAAAGATTGTAAGAACCTTTCAAATATAGAAATGTCCAAGGGTATAAAATATATCAGAGAAGGTGCATTTGAAGGTACAAAGTATTATGAGAGAGGTCTGTGGGAAGATGAGGACGGCATATATATAGGTGATGCTCTGATAAAATATGAGAATAAAGGCAGTGAGATAAGGGTAAGAGAGGGCACAAGAGTGATTGCAAGTAAAGCCTGTGCCGATTTGCCTGATTTACATACGGTTGAATTGCCTGAAAGTATTATTATTATAGGAAACGGAGCTTTTGTAAATTGTAAAAGTCTTAAAAATATAAATCTGCCCAAGAATTTAGAATATATTGAAAGCAATGCATTTTTTGAATGTAATATAGAAAGCCTGATTATACCTGCAAGTGTAAAGAGTATAGGAAGCGAGGCGTTTGCCAATTGCAGAAATTTATCGAATGTGGATATGGAAAAGACTCCGGATAGAATAGATGTAGGAGCATTTGAAAATACATACTGGCTTGAGCATTTGGAAAAAGATGAATATGGCTGTAAATATTTTCAAAATATACTCTTTGGATATGAAGACGGAGAGAGCCATGTTAAGCTCAGGGAAGGAATAAAGCGTATAAACGGTGATGTATTTTTTAATTCTTTAAAATTAGAAAAAATAGAGATTCCAAAAAGTGTGGAAATCATAGGAAGGGAAGCTTTTAGCGGATGCCAAAATTTAAAGGAATGTATATTTGAAGAAGGAAGCAATATTAAGATAATTTATGAGGAAGCTTTTAAAGAATGTAAAAGTCTTAAAGAAATAGAGATTCCTGAAAGTACGGAATATCTGGGTGGTAAAGCCTTTGAAGACTGTGAATCACTTGAAAAAGTTGTATTTAAGGAAGGCTGTGATATCAAAATATTAAATATGGGAGTATTTTGGAATTGCACTGATTTAAAAGAAATTACTTTGCCTTCAAGCTTGGAAGAGGTATATTTTGCTGCTTTTGCACATTGTGAAAGCCTGGAAGAAATAAGATTTCCGGAAAGTATAAAGTATATAGACAGCTCTGCTTTAGATATATGTAAGAATCTAAAGCAAATAGAAGTACCTGTAAGTATAAAAGAGGATTTTAAGATAGTGAAAAAAATAATTGATTTTGGAGGTACACACCCTAAAGTTATATACTATTAAATTTATGTATCTTAGATAAAGCTAAAGTAGAGGGGAGGATTGCTGTGGTTAAAGGAAATAAAAACGCTAAAATATATGCAATTACTATAACGGGTATAGTAATTATCATATTTTTATGTTTCTTTCTGAGTAATTTAAAATGTAAGCAGCTTATAAAAGATGGTGTTTTTCTGGATATAAAAAGCGGTCTTTTGGAAAAAAAAGACAGCATTACAAAAGTGGAAATACCAAAAGGAGTTACAGCTATAGGTGATAGGGCATTTTATAATTGTACCAATCTGGAAAGTATTATTATACCGGAAGGAGTCACAGTCATAGGTGAAAGTGCATTTTATAATTGTACCAATCTGGAAAGTATTATTATACCGGAAACTGTTAAAAAAATAGATATTCATGCTTTTGATAATTGTGTAAAAATAGAGTATATAAAATTACCTGATAATTTGGAAATAATATATACAGGGGCATTTAATAATTGCAGTTCATTAAAGAGTATAGAAATTCCCAAGGCTGTGGCTGCTGTTTATCCGGGGGCGTTTTTAGATTGTAATTCTTTAGAGGAGGTTTCCTTTTTAGGAAATATAATTGAAATAAATAAAAGTGCTTTTGAGGGTTGTGAGAAACTTAAAAAGATAAAATTGCCGGAGAGCCTTGAAAAAATAGATGAACTTGCCTTTAGCAATTGCAGCAGCTTATCAGATATAGATATACCGGAAGGGATAAAATCTGTGGGGGAAGATGCTTTCTCGGGAACCGATATTCTTAAAAAAACAGATATTGATGAATACGGTTGTGTATATATGGGAAAGGTATTGATATACAGTAAGGAAGAAAAAGAGTATATTAAGATTAAAGATACCACTAAAGTAATTGCAGACGGTGTATTTGATAATTATGAAAATTTAAAGCAGGTCGAATTTCCGAACAGCTTGGAGAGAATAGGATATAACAGTTTTAGATCTTGTACATCTTTGGAAGAAATAAGTATACCTGAGGGAGTAAAGAGCATAGGGGAATCCGCCTTTATGTATTCGGGATTAAAAAAGGTGGATTTACCGGATACTGTAGTGGATATAGATGATTATGCGTTTATGGAATGTATACATTTATCTGAAATAAATTTGCCAAAGAATATAGAAAATATTGGGCGTTGGTGCTTTGATAATACAGACTATCTGCTTGATATGGAGTCTGATGAGTATGGCTGTAAATATGTTGGTGATATACTTCTTGGATGCACAGGTAAAGGTGCTAAAAGAATAAAAATTAGAGACGGAACAAGAATGATAGCGACAGGGGCTTTTGAAGACAGGGAGTTTATAGAAGGGGTATATATACCTAACAGCGTTGAGATAATGGGAGGGTATGTATTTTATAATTGTTTCGACTTAAAAGAGGTGTATTTTCAGGAAGACAGTAAGTTGAGTGAATTAAAGCCGGTGACATTCGGACAATGTATATCTTTGGAAGAAATAGAATTACCGGAGAATTTAAAGAAAATACAAGGTCATGTCTTTATAAATTGTGCTTTTAAAACTATAACAATACCTGAAAATGTAGAATATGTAGATCCTTATGCTATCAGTGAATATGATATGCTTGAAGAAGTCAGAGTACCGAAAAAACTGAAAGGTGAGTATTATTTTGGGGACACATATATTATAGACAGTGAATATCATCCGGGAGATAAATTAAATAAGACTCAGAAAAAACCCGATATTGTATTTTATTAAAATACCGAGATAAATGAATATTAAAGTTAATATAATAACTCATATACACCTTATTAATTCTTAATAATATACTTGTTTGAAGTTTCCAAATGTTGTATACTATTCATACAAAAACATAGCTTGGTAGGAGGTTTATATGCCTGTAGTAGAGAGTTTGATTTGCAATGAGGCAGATGGTAAACTTAGTTTTGGAAATTATATTCTTAGTGCAAAATCAAAAGTCGAGGATTTCGCACATGAGGGGGATGTATACAAGGTAAAGACTTTTAAGGAGATTACAAAGCTTGAAAGAAATTCAGCCTTTGTGTATGAATCAGTTCCGGGTAGTGCAGTAATAGGATTTGAAACCGCCCCAAATCTTACTACCTTTGATATATATGGTTTTGGGGATACTCAAATAACTATTGGGCTGGAAGAGGATACAGAATATGAGGTTTATGTCGATGATGTAAGTATCGGAGGCATGAAAACAAATCTATCAGGTAAGCTTATATTTAGTGCTGAGCTAAGTGAGAAGGGTTCAAAGGTTTTAATCAAAAAAAGATAATTGCATGGGCATACCGGTAAGCCGGATATGCCCTTTTTAATATGGAAAGGTTTTTATGGCAAAAACAAGTAAAAGTGCATTCTTTTGTAGGGAATGTGGGTATGAGTCTCCAAAATGGTTGGGGCAATGTCCTATGTGCAAGGCTTGGAACAGTCTTGTTGAAGAGCCTGTGGTAAATACAAAGGTTTCAAACAGAGGAATATCTTCAAATACATATAAGAAGCCCGCTAAATTATCTGAAATACAATTGGAAGAAGAGGACAGATTTAAAACAGGCTTTGAAGAGCTTGACAGAGTTCTTGGCGGCGGTGTAGTGAGAGGCTCACTTGTTTTAGTTGGAGGAGATCCGGGTATTGGAAAATCCACTTTATTACTGCAGGTATGTAAGAATATTTCAGATGATAAAAAAACGGTGCTCTATATTTCGGGTGAGGAAAGCTTAAAGCAGATAAAAATGAGGGCAAAAAGAGTCGGTGAAATAACGGGAAATTTAAGTTTTCTATGTGAAACCAATTTGAATATGATCAAAGAAACCGTTCTGAGTGAAAAGCCTGATGTTGTGGTTATTGACTCTATACAGACAATGTTTAATGAAGAGGTGGCATCGGCTCCGGGAAGCGTAAGTCAGGTAAGAGAGTCCACCAATCTTCTTATGCAGGTGGGTAAGGAAAACAACATTGCTATATTTATTGTAGGCCATGTTACCAAGGAAGGGCAGGTGGCAGGTCCCAGAGTGCTGGAACATATGGTGGATACGGTGCTCTATTTTGAGGGTGACAGGTTTGCCACATATAGAATACTTCGTGCAGTAAAAAACAGATTCGGTTCTACAAATGAGATAGGTGTTTTTGAAATGCAGGATGCAGGACTGATAGAGGTAAAAAACCCTTCAGAGTTTATGTTATCAGGCAGACCTGATAATGCTACAGGTGCGGCGGTTGCCTGTTTGATGGAGGGAACCAGACCTATTTTACTGGAAGTACAGGCTTTGGTAGTGCCTACCGCATTCGGACTTCCAAGGAGAACTTCCACAGGAACTGATGTAAACAGAATAAATCTGCTTATGGCTGTAATAGAAAAAAGATGTGCTCTGGCTATGAGCAGATATGATGCCTATATAAATATAGCAGGCGGACTTAGAATAAATGAGCCGGCTTTGGATCTTTCCATTATAATGTCACTTGTTTCAAGTATGAAAAATAAAGCAATAGATGAGAAAACCGTGATATTTGGAGAAGTTGGACTTTCAGGAGAGGTCAGAGCTGTAAGTATGCCTGAAATAAGAATAAGAGAGGCTATGAAGCTTGGCTTTGAGGTATGTATACTCCCAAAGGTAAGCCTTGAAAAGATATCATTTAAAGGAAATATTAAGCTTATCGGTGTAAAAAATATCAATGAGGCTGTGTCATTGCTTAGCTGAGAGATTTTTTTAAGCATATTAAAAGCAGTTTATAATATATTCAGCATAAGACAGAATATTTATTTATATAGAAAAGAGAGAAATATGGACGAGAAAACAAATGTAATGAGGCTTTTGGATCAAAAAAAGATAAAATATAATCACTATTCCTATATAGATACTCCTGCAACAAATGGTGTGGAGGTGGCAAGTCTTTTAGGTCAGGATGAGAGAAGAGTTTTTAAAACATTGGTGACGGTGGGTAAGACCGGAGCTAATTACGTCTTTGTAATACCTGTGGCAAAGGAACTTAATTTAAAGGAAGCGGCTAAGTCTGTAGGCGAGAAGTCTATAGAGATGCTTAAAATGAAGGATTTGCTGCCTCTTACAGGATATATACATGGAGGCTGTTCTCCTATAGGAATGAAAAAAAGATTCACTACCGTGCTTGATGCCACAGCCTTGGATTTTGAAAATATAATATTCAGTGCCGGTAAGATAGGTTATCAGGTGGAAATGTCTCCAAAGGATTTGGAAAAATTCCTGCCTTTAAGCTTTGCCGCATTGACATAGGATTACATTATGATAAATATTGGTGTATTGGCACATGTAGATGCAGGAAAGACCACATTGATAGAAGCAATTCTTTATAAAACCGGAAAACTTAGAAAGATGGGCAGGGTGGATTTCGGAGACAGCTTTTTAGACAATGATGAATATGAGAGGAAGAGGGGGATTACTATATTTTCAAAGATTGCCGCGACAAAGCTTGAAGATATAGATATCAATATCATAGATACCCCGGGACATGTGGATTTTAGTGCCGAGATGGAGAGAACATTATCCATACTTGATATTGCGATACTTGTAATAAGCGGCAGTGACGGTGTACAGTCACATTCACATACACTTTTTAGACTTCTTAGAGAAGCAAATATACCCACTATTATATTTGTTAATAAGATAGACAGTGATAAGTTTGATAAAGAAAAGGTTTTGGAAGAGCTGAAAAAATCACTTTCAAATAATATTATTGATTTTTCAAAAACAAATAAAAATATCCGGGAGGAAGTTGCATCCTGTGATGAAAGTCTTATAGAAAAGTTTATAGAGGGAGAGGAGATAAGCAAAAAAGATATAAGTTTTTGCTTTGAAACTTTAAAGGCTTTCCCTGTGGTTTTCGGTTCCGCACTTAAGCTGATAAATATTGAAGAGATATTGGAGCTTATAAAAAAATATTTTCATGAAAAAGCTTATAATGATAAATTATCAGGCATCATATATAAGATAAAATATGATGAGAACGGCAGCAGACTTTCATTTATAAAATTGACAGGCGGAAGTATATATGTAAAGGATACTCTAAAAGATGAAAAGATAAATCAGATTCGCTTCTATGACGGTGAAAAATATTCTACAAAGGATAAAGGGGTTGCCGGAGATATTATTGCGGTTACAGGACTGTCAAAGTCACAAGCCGGAGATACCTTCGGAGATATCAAAAAACCTGTTACAAAACTTTTACCTGTACTAAGCTATAATATGATTTTCCCGGAAGAAATAAGCTTAAATCAGATATATCCAAAGCTTTTACAGATATTTGATGAGATTCCCGAGATTAAAATGGAATATAATGAGGAACTTGAGAGAATAAAAGTAAATCTGATGGGTGAAGTGCAGATAGACCTTATAAAAAGTCTTATAAATGAAAGGCTTTGTATAAGCTGCGACTTTGTGGACGGTGGAATAATTTATAAGGAGAGTATCAAAGGATATATAGAGGGTGTCGGTCATTTTGAGCCGCTAAAGCATTATGCCGAGGTACATATACTTATCTCTGAGGGCGAGAGAGGAAGCGGAATAACATTTATAAATGAAGTATCTGATGATGAGCTTCCAAAAAACTATCAGAGTCAGGTGAAAAATATTATAGAAAACTCAAAGTTTAGAGGTGTACTGACGGGCAGTGAGCTTACGGATGTGGTTTTGACATTGGTGGCAGGCAGGGCGCATGAAAAGCATACAGAGGGTGGAGATTTCCTTGAGGCTGTAAACAGAGCCGTAAGGCATGGACTTATGTATGCCACATCCGTTCTTTTGGAACCTTATTATGATTTTGAGATAAATATTCCTATGAATTGCCTTGGAAGATTATTAAATGATCTTAATAATATGAATGCCGAGGAGATAAGCTATGAGGGAAGTGATACGGTTTTTGTAAAAGGCTTTGCACCTACAATAAATATACAAAACTATGGAAGCACACTTTTATCATATACCAAGGGGATTGGGCAAATCACATTTGGGCTTAAGGGCTTTTTGCCATGCCATAATACTGATGAAATTATAAACGAGATTTCTTATATGGCTGAGTTTGATACTAAAAACACAGCAGATTCGGTATTTTGTTCCCATGGAGAAAGCTTTATAGTGCCATGGAGTGAAGTATTTAATTATATGCATCTGCCTTTAAAGAAGTTTGAGCTTGTAAAAGAAGAGGAAAAAATAGAAACCGTTCGTTCTACCTATGATGCCTCAAAGGCTGACAGTGAAGAGTTGATGGCGATATTTGAAAGAACTTACGGTAAGATTACAAGAAGAATAGGGGATTGGGATGCACCTGTAAAAAAACAGCCTGAAAAGGAATATGTTTATAAGGAAAGAGAAAAAAGGAAACATTATTTACTGGTTGACGGATATAATATTATTTTCGCATCAAAAGCTTTGAATGAGCTTGCGCAGATAAATATTGATGCCGCAAGAGACACGCTTGTTGAACTTTTAATAGATTATAAGGCATATAAGGATTATGAAATAATATTGGTTTTTGATGCTTACAGACTTGTAAATCATCCTACAGAGGTACAAAACTTTGCAGGAGTATATGTAGTTTATACAAAGACTGCAGAGACAGCGGACCAGTATATCGAAAAGACCACCCATGAAATGATTAAAAAATATGATGTCACTGTAGCCACCTCGGACGGAATAGAGCAGATTATTATAAGAGGTAAGGGTGCAATACTTATATCGGCAAGAGAATTTTTAAAAGACCTTGAGGATACAAAGGAAGCCTTTAGAAAAGAGCATATAGAAAAAAATACTGCATCCAACAGATTATTTGATTCTCTTGATGAGGAACTGAAAGAAAAAATCGAGAATATCAGACTCGGCAAAGAAAAACCGTAAAAATAGAGCCATGGCGAAAGTGCTATGGCTCTTTAAAATATTTCGGGCAATATATTTTATAAATAATTATCAGGTATGACAGCTTCCTGAGCAACCGCCACAACTGCCTCCACAGGAGGATTTTCCGCTTTTCTTATCTTTATAAATTGATCTTACAATAAGACCTACTACACCGACCAATGCAGCTGAAATAACAACTGTTGCTACCATAATAATCTCCTTTCTTTAATAAAACCACTTATGCGTTAGCTTTTACAGTAGAATCTTTTTCTTCATATGGCTTACGCACAAGACCGTAAATAATAGCTGCGATTCCGATAAATCCAAATATTGTACCGATACCAAACTTACCTGTAAGGATAAGTGAACCTACCTGATATATAATCATAGCTACTATATATGCAAAAATACATTGATATCCTACAGCAGTCCAGAACCATTTTATACTGCTCATCTCTCTTCTGATAGCACTCATCGCTGCAATACAAGGAGCACACAGAAGGTTGAATACAAGGTATGAGTAAGCTGCTATAGGTGTGTAGTCGGTACGTAAAAGCTGCCAGATACCCTCACCGGTATCCTTATTGAAATCGGAAACATGGTATAGAATACCGAATGTACCTACTACATTCTCTTTTGCCATAAGTCCTGTGATGGCTGCAACTGCAGGCTTCCATGTACCCCATCCGAGAGGAGCGAAGATCCAAGCAAAAGTATTACCGATATGTGCAAGTAGCGATAAATCCATCTGATCTTCAGCAAGATATGTAAATGAACCGTCTACAAATCCGAAATAGCTGAGGAACCATATAAGGATAGTTGCAAGTGTAATAACTGTACCTGCCTTCTTTACGAAGCTCCAACCTCTTTCAGCCATTGATCTGATGATTGAACCTGCTGTAGGAAGGTGATATGCAGGAAGCTCTATAACAAAAGGTGAAGGATCGCCTGAGAAGAGTTTTGTCTTTTTAAGCATTATACCTGAGACGACAATAGCGGCAATACCTACAAAGTAAGCTGATGAAGCAACCCATGCGTCATTATTAAACAATGCACCTGATATAAGTGCGATAACAGGAAGCTTTGCAGAACATGGAATAAATGTGGTTGTAATAACCGTCATTCTTCTGTCATGCTCACTCTCAATAGTTCTTGAAGCCATAATTCCCGGAACACCGCAACCTGTACCTATAAGGATTGGAATAAAGCTCTTACCTGAAAGTCCGAATCTTCTGAAAACTCTGTCCATAACGAATGCAATTCTCGCCATATATCCACAGCCCTCTAAGAAAGCTAGGAAGAAGAAGAGTGTAAGCATCTGAGGAAGGAATCCGAGTACGGCACCTACACCGGCAATAATACCGTTTACAATAAGACCGACAAGCCACTCGGCAACACCGGCGGATTCAAGGAAACCTTGAACACCGGGCTGAATAATTTCTGCAACCAAAACATCATTTACCCAGTCGGTCATTGCTGTACCTACAGTGGTAATTGAAATATAATAAACGGCAAACATGATAGCTGCGAATATCGGAAGACCCAAAATTCTGTTTGTAACTATCTTATCAATCCTATCTGAAATACTTACATAGTCTTTATTCTTAACCTTATAAAAACTTGCAATAACTGTGGAGATATAATTATATCTCTCAGATGTGATGATACTCTCGGCTTCATCATCCATGGTATCTTCACATTTTGTTATGATCTTTTCAATTTCAGCAAGAGTACTGTCTGAAAGATTTAACTGCTCCATAGCCTTGTCATCTCTTTGGAACAACTTAACACCGTACCATCTTCTTTGAAGCTCAGGTACGCTGTTTGGAAGAAGAGCAATGATATCCTTGATAGCATCCTCTACATTCTTATCAAACTCTTGTTTTTCTTTTGGAAGAGTGTGGCTCTTTGCTATCTCGATAGCTTTTTCAGCCGCTTCCATAACTCCTGTACTCTTAAGTGCGGAAATCTCCACTACAGGACAGCCAAGCTTTTCACTCATTTTATCAAGATCAAGCTTGTTTCCGCTTTTTTCAAGTACATCGAGCATGTTTACCGCGATAACAACAGGAACACCTAACTCTGTAACCTGTGAAGTAAGATATAAGTTTCTCTCAAGGTTTGTACCGTCGATTATATTAAGTATCGCATCAGGCTTTTCATTGAGAACATAGTTTCTTGCTACAACTTCCTCCAATGTATATGGAGAGAGAGAATAAACACCCGGAAGGTCTGTGATGATAACATCTGTATGTCCTTTTAACTTTCCTTCCTTCTTTTCAACGGTAACACCGGGCCAGTTTCCAACTGTCTGGTTTGAACCTGTCAAGGCATTAAATAAAGTAGTTTTACCGGTATTTGGGTTTCCGGTAAGTGCAATTCTGATTGCCATATTAGCTCCTTATCTGGTTATTTCAATTTTTTCTGCGTCTTCTTTTCTAATAGAAAGCTCATATCCTCTAACAGTAACCTCAATAGGGTCACCAAGAGGAGCCACCTTACGTACATGAATAGTTGTACCCTTTGTTACACCCATATCCATGATTCTTCTTTTTACAGGACCTTCGCCGTGAACTCTGGCAACGGTAACATTCTCACCGATTTTTACATCTCTTAAAGTATCCATTCTTTTCTCCTTTCTGTAGTTTAATTAGTAATTCTCAAAAAAACACAATGGAATATCCACCGGTAAGTGTAAATATAAAATATTTACAAACTGATAATAAATTTCCAAGCTAACTTAGACCATAATCTTAGAGGCTAATTCCTTGCTGATTGCTACTCTTGAATCCTTGATGTTAACTATCAAGTTTCCGGCCATAGCATTAACAACTGTAATCTTGCCGTCTAAAACAAAACCGAGGGTTGCCAAAAAGGTTTTATCCTTTTCACGACCGCCGATTTGCTTTATGGTGTATTCTTCGCCTAAGTTAGCCATAAGTAAAGGCATCATAACTCCTCCTCCTTTTCTTTGCTAAAACATGTCAGATACATTCTATAGGTTAGCATACACTAACATCAATTGCAAGATTTTTTTAAGAAAAAGTTAGAGTTTACTTACCGAAGATACACAACATTAGTAAAAACTAACTAAAAAGCACTTAAAAAAATACAATATTAACTGGTAAAAGTTGAAAAAAACATGAATTTTCTATTTACATTAACTTTAGTTTATGATATATTCTTTAGTGTAATAAATTTTGTAAAATATAATTGTTAATATTAGTCAACGCTAACTTATTAAGTGAGACATATTAACGCTGATTAAGGAGGATTAAAATGTTTTTATTAAATTGTTTAAATTGTAAGAGATGGGGATTATTTGCAGCAGGAGTTGCTTTCGGAACAGCAGGAATTAAATTGCTTTCAAGCAAGGATGCAAAGAAGGCTTATGCACAGGGAGCTGCAGCAGTTCTTCGTATGAAAGAGTCTGTAATGGATACAGTTTCATGTGTACAGGAGAATGCAAGTGATATTTTAGCAGAGGCTAAGGATATAAATGAAGAGCGTGCAGCAAAGGAAGCAGAGGCTAATATAGAGGAGTAATTTCTCTTTAAAATTTTTAATAATGAGATTCTGGTATAAGGAAGAGTTTAACTCTTCCTTAAGTTATAAAAGGATTTAGAGGTTAAAAAGTGAATTTTAAGATTTTACATGAGTCAAAGAAAAGAATGCGTGTACGCATGGCTCAAAAGAGAATGAGTATAAAAGAAGCGGATATGCTTCAATACTATTTAGAGGGCTTTGAATTTGTAAGAAAAGCCGTTGTATATGAAAGAACCTGTGATGTCGCTGTTTATTATAATGTTAATAAAAGAGACGCAGTTATAAATAAACTTAAAAAATTCGACTATAATGATAAAGCTTTGCTTGAAAGTATGCCAAGCACTTCGGGAAGACAGATAACAAGAGATTTCCAGGAAAAGATGGTGGGAATGTTCATATTTACAGGTGTAAGAAATATGTTCTTCCCGAATATTATCAATAATATTTATACTGTTTTTAAGGCGGCACCATATATTCGCAGAGGATTAAGATGCCTTTTTAAAATGAGGTTTGAAGTTGATTTGCTTGATGCACTTTCAATAGGTATATCAATAGCTCAGGGCAATTTCTCAACAGCGGGCTCTTTGATGCTCTTACTTGGAGTGGGAAGCGAGTTGGAGGATTGGACACATAAAAAATCTGTTGACGATTTGGCAAGAAGTATGTCATTAAATGTGGATAAGGTATGGCTTGTAACAGATGAGGGAGAAGTATCTGTGCCTATTTCACAGGTTCAGTCAGGAGATATTATCAGAGTACATACAGGTAATGTGGTTCCTCTTGACGGTGAAATGATTAGCGGAGAGGCTATGTTAAACCAAGCTTCACTTACAGGTGAATCAGTACCTGTTGAAAAGAGCGCCGGTTCAAGAGTATATGCCGGTACTGTAGTTGAAGAGGGAGAATGTCTACTAAGAGCCATATCAGCTACAGGTCAGAGCAGATATGACAAAATTGTATCAATGATTGAGGAGAGTGAGAAGTTAAAGTCAAATACTGAGAATATGGCAAATAAGCTTGCTGACAGACTTGTGCCATATACACTTCTTACAACAGGACTCACATATTTATTTGGAAGAAATATAACCAGAGCATTATCTGTGCTGATGGTTGACTTTTCATGTGCATTAAAGCTTTCCATGCCTCTGGCTGTACTATCCGCCATGAGAGAAGCCGGCAATCATAAGATTATTGTAAAGGGCGGAAAGTTTATGGAAGCAATTGCCAAGGCTGATACCATAGTATTTGATAAAACAGGTACATTGACACATGCCTGCCCTAAGGTAAACAGAATCATTACATTTGATGGTGATGATGAAAATCAGATGTTAAAGATTGCTGCATGTCTTGAGGAGCATTATCCTCATTCTATTGCCAATGCTGTAGTTAAGGAAGCTAAGGATAGAAAGATTCGTCATAAAGAGATGCATTCAGAGGTGCAATATATAGTTGCACATGGTATTGCAAGCAGAATCGAGGGCGAGAAGGTTGTAATAGGAAGCTCACATTTTGTATTTGATGACGAGAAGGTTGAGGTAAGCCCTGAGGCAAGAGAGGTGGTTGATAATATCGATCACAGATATTCACATCTTTATATGGCTATAGGCGGTAAGCTGGCTGCAATTATAGAAATCACAGATCCTTTAAGAGACGAGGCAAAGGATGTGTTAAGGAAGCTTAAGGCTCTCGGCATTAAAAAGACTGTAATGATGACAGGAGATAATCATTACACAGCAGAGGCTATCGCAAAAGAGGTAGGTGTAGATAAATTCTATGCGGAAGTTTTGCCTGAGGATAAGGCAAGCTATGTGGAAAAAGAGAAAGCAAAGGGAAGAACCGTGATAATGATTGGTGACGGTATAAACGACTCACCTGCATTATCCGCGGCGGATTGCGGTATCGCCATAAGCGAAGGTGCTGCAATTGCAAGGGAAATAGCTGATGTATGTATATCGGCGGATGATTTGAATGAACTTGTAAAATTAAAAGAGCTTTCAAATATGTTAAAGAAGCGTGTGGATTCAAATTTCAGATTTATTATGGGATTTAACGGTACGCTTATCGGACTTGGTATTTTTGGAATGGTTGCGCCGGCAACATCATCACTTTTACATAATTTGTCGACTGTAGGTATATCACTTTCAAGCATGACAAATTTGATGCCGGAAAATTAAGATAAATAAATTTTAATATTGTCGGACATCTTTTGATGTCCGATTTTTCACAAAAAGGTAACAAAAAAGATTGGTGACAATTGTTTTATGTGACCGTTTTGTGTATAATAAATATAGAAACAGTTAGTAGAAATAAACTAAGAAGGAGGAAAGTATGGTTATACAGGAAGCTGCTGAGATGTATTTGGAGACTATACTCAGATTGAAAAAGAAAACGGGTGTAGTAAGAGCAGTGGATATTGCAAGAGAAATGGGTTATTCAAAGCCTACTATAAGCGAGCAGATGAAAAAGTTCAGAGAAAACGGCTATGTGGAAGTGGACAATGAAGGACATATAACACTGACTCCGAAGGGAATGGAAATTGCAGAATCAACATTGGAAAGACATAATGTCCTGGGAGAGATTTTACAAAAAATTGGCGTAAGTAAGGATACTGCAATAGAAGACGCATGTAGAATAGAACATTATATAAGCGAAGAAACATTTGAATGTTTTAAGGCATATTTTAAGAATAAATAATTTGTAGATTATTGATAAAAAAATATCTAAATGTATTTTATCAGATACTTTATTGAAAAATCTTATGCTAACCTGTACACTTAACGCTGTTTATATTAAGTCTATGATAAAAGTAAGAGGTAAAGTATGGGATTACATATAATAAATGAGGCAAATAAATGCTTGCAATGTAAAAAGCCGCTTTGCAGCAGTCATTGTCCTATAACAACATCAATACCGCAGGTAATATCACTTTTTAAAGAAGGTAAGATAATGGAGGCGGGAGAAATCCTTTTTGAAAACAATCCTTTGTCTTTGGTTTGCTCAATAGTATGCGACCATGAGGCTCAATGCCTTGGAAACTGTATAATGAACAGAAAAAACAATCCTGTAAGATTTTGTGATATTGAAAAATTTATATCGGATTTTTATTTGGACAGAATGGAATTTGTTAAAAAGCCGAGAAAAAATATAATGGTTGCTATTATAGGCGGTGGTCCGGCAGGTATGACCGTAGCTTTCAAGATGATAAAGGAAGGCTATGATGTAACTATCTTTGATGAGAAAAATACCATAGGAGGAGTTCTTCAATACGGTATTCCGGATTTCAGATTGCCAAAATCTTTAATGCAAAGATACTATGATAAGATGGAAAAAATCGGAATTAAAATCAGAAATAATACTGCCGTAGGTGGTGCACTTGAGATAAAGGATCTGTTTAGAGACGGATATAAGGCTGTATTTGTAGGAACCGGTGTATGGAGAGCAAAGACTCTGGGTATTGCGGGTGAGAGTATGCCAAATGTCCATTTCAGTGTGGACTATCTGGCAAATCCGAACGGACATAAGCTTGGAGAGAGTGTGGCAATAATCGGTATGGGAAATGCCGCAATGGATGTGGCAAGAACCGCATTAAGGCGTGGCTCAAGAACTGTAAGACTTTATGCCAGGAGCAAGAGAGTGGCTGCAAACTCGGTAGAGGTGGAGTCGGCTAAACTGGAGGGTGCCGAGTTTATTTTCGGCAAGGCAATTGAGTCAATTACTTATGACGGACCTGTTTTTAAGACCGCAATATTTGATGATGAGGGCAATGTTACAGGCTATGAAAAAGAGCTTGATTATGTGGATGCAGACTCTACCATTATTTCTGTAAGCAACGGTCCGAAGAATAAGCTGGTGCTTACAACGGAAGGATTAAGGGCATCAGATAAAGGTCTTTTGATAGTAGATGAGAATTGTATGACAACTGTTGAGGGTGTTTTTGCGGCAGGTGATGTGGTGCATGGCTCAAAAACAGTGGTTGATGCTGTAGCACAGGCTAAGCTGGCAGTGGAGGGAATGCTTAGATATTTAGAGAGTTTACAATAAAAGTTATAAGTATACTTGACAAAGACATATTCAAGTAATATTATATTGTGCATAAACGAGGAAGAGAAAATTAGCATATATAGAAATCACAGAGAGAGTTGCATAGCTGAGAGCAATTTATGGAAATATATGTGAAGACCGTCTCAGAGTGGCTTTAATAAAGCACGGTGATTCCGTTATAATCAAATGAGGGATATGTATATATCCGAATTAAGGTGGAACCGCGTCAATCGCCCTTAAACGAAAGTTTAAGGGCGATTTTTTCTTATCGCAGGGACAATTACTTTATATGGAGAATAGGAGGAAATATGAAGATAACATTAAAAGACGGCTCGATAAAAGAGTATGAAAGCAAAAAAAGTATTATTGATATAGCTAAGGATATCAGTGAGGGGCTTGCAAGAAATGTGGTTGCAGGCGAAGTAAACGGTGTAAAGCATGATTTAAGGGATGAAATTGACTCTGATTGTGAGCTGAATCTTATTACAATAAAGGATAAGGAGGCACTTTCCGTTATAAGACATTCCGCATCACATGTTTTGGCAGAAGCGGTAAAGAGGGTTTTCCCTGAGGCAAAGCTTGCCATTGGACCAAGTATTGCGGAAGGCTTTTACTATGATTTTGATCATGAACCTTTTTCAAGAGAGGATCTTGATAAACTTGAAGCCGAGATGAAAAAGATTATAAAAGAGGGAGCACATATTGAAAAATTTGAGTTGCCAAGAGAAGAGGCTATCAAATTTATGAAAGAAAAGGGAGAGCCTTATAAGGTGGAGTTGATTCAGGATCTGCCTGAGGATGAGAAGATATCTTTTTACAAGCAGGGAGATTTTACAGATCTTTGTGCAGGACCTCATCTTCAAAGAACAAAGGATATAAAGGCATTTAAGCTTATATCATCCTCCATGGCTTATTGGAGAGGCGATTCAAATAAGGCTAAGCTTCAGAGAATATACGGTACAGCATATAATTCAAAGGAGGAGCTGGAGGCGCATCTAAAGCATCTTGAAGATATCAAGCTTAGAGATCACAATAAGCTTGGAAGAGAGATGGAGTTATTTACTACAGTGGATGTAATAGGACAGGGACTTCCTCTTATGCTGCCAAAGGGTACAAAGATGATACAAAAGCTCCAAAGATGGATAGAGGATTTGGAGGATAATGAGTGGGGCTATGTAAGAACAAAGACTCCTCTTATGGCTAAATCGGATCTATATAAAATATCAGGTCACTGGGATCATTATCAGGACGGTATGTTTATACTTGGAGATCCTCAAAATGACGGAGAGATTTTGGCACTCAGACCTATGACATGCCCATTCCAGTACTATGTATATAAAAATACACAAAAATCTTACAGAGATCTGCCATATCGTATGGGAGAAACATCCACACTCTTTAGAAATGAAGATTCGGGAGAGATGCATGGACTGACAAGAGTAAGACAGTTTACAATCTCAGAGGGACATAATGTAATAAGACCTGATCAGGCTGAGGAAGAACTTCAAAATTGCTTAAATCTTGCAATCTATGTGCTTGATATTTTAGGACTTAGAGATGATGTAACATTCAGACTTTCAAAATGGGATAAGAATAATAAGGGAAAATATCTTGGAGATGATGCTTACTGGGAGGGTACTCAGGCTGCTCTTAGAAATATACTTGTTGAGAAGGGGCTTCCTTTCACAGAGGCTGACGGTGAGGCTGCATTCTATGGTCCAAAGATCGATATTCAGGCAAAGAATGTATATGGTAAAGAAGACACTATGATTACAATTCAGCTGGATGCGGCTATTGCAGAGAACTTTGACCTTTACTATATCGATCAAAGCGGAGCAAAGGTAAGACCTTATATAGTTCACAGAACATCACTTGGCTGCTATGAGAGAACACTTGCATGGCTTATTGAAAAATATGCGGGCAAATTCCCTACATGGTTATGTGCGGAGCAGGTAAGAATACTTCCTATATCGGATAAATATGCTGAATATGCAAATATCGTTTTAAAGGAGCTTAAGAAAAACGGTGTGGATGCAACTGTTGATACAAGAACGGAGAAAATAGGCTTTAAGATAAGAGATGCAAGACTTTCAAGACTTCCATATATGCTTGTGGTAGGAGAGAAGGAAGAAGCTGAGGGAAGTGTATCTGTAAGAAGCAGATTTGCAGGAGATGAGGGCAGCAAAAAGCTTTCGGATTTTGTAGATATGATTTGCAAAGAGATAAGAACAAAGGAAATCAGAAAAGAAGAAGTAACTGAATAAATATAAAAAGGGGCGTGTAAATTTTTTTACACGCCTAGGTTTTAATCTTTTTTAATAATATTATCAAGTAAATGAAGTGGAAAAGGTGGAAAAGCCAGAGGTTTTACAGCTATAGACATCAAAAGAACAGGATTATCATCCGCCGCACTTCTGTTGGTACCAAGTTTAGAGCATTTTTTGCATCTGTGAACTATTGACCATTCCCCATCATCCTTTACCCAGATGGAAATAGGCTCCATAATACCTTTGCAATCACTTTTTCTGTCACCCGGCTCATTATCCACATGAATAGATGAAAGACAATATGGGCAGTGATTTCTATGATGTGTGCCCGCACCCTCGGGGGAAATCATTTTTTTGCAATTTGCGCAGGGGAAGGATTCATTACATGCCTCATATCTGTAGTCAGGCTTTATCTTTAATGTTGTTTTTCTTTTTATAGTACCTGATTTTTTTTGAGGTACCGGATTATTATTTAAATTTTTTAAAGCTTCTTCCAAATCAAATTTTTCCTGAGCCATATTCTTTCCTTTCAATTTTGTTTTTTCTACAATGAAACTCCTCTTATTTCATGAATATATACTATGAATTATCCAATGTATCTGATATAATTACATTCTGTAAAAGCCTTATAAATACTTGTTTGTTGTATTATACCGAAGAAATCTGCATCTGTAAAATATATTTTATGGCTTATATATTTACCTTTTTTAAATCATTAAAAAATTCAGGATAGGATATCTCAACACATTTTTTATTATCAAGTTTTATTTCCCCGTCAGATACAAGATTTAATATTGCAAAGGTCATTGCAATTCTATGATCGTCATAGGTGTTCACGGTAATATTTCCCAATATTTTGTAACCACCTGTAATTTCCATGCCGTCTTTTGTTTCAATCGCCTTTACCCCAAGTTTAGACAGTTCTTCACACATAACTTTTATTCTGTTTGACTCCTTTACCTTAAGCTCTGCGGCATCTTTTATAACAGTAGTACCCTCAGCCAAAGCAGCCATGGCTGCAAGAAGAGGAAGTTCATCTATAAGAGTCGGTATAATATCTCCACCGATAGTTGTTGCATGAAGCTTTGAGTATGACACCTTTATATCTCCGACAGGTTCAAATTCATCTGTAGGATTTATTATCTCTATATTTGCGCCCATATCCTTTAATACTCTTATAATTCCGTCTCTGGTAGGATTGATACCCACATTTTCAAGTATAAGTTCAGAGCCCGGAACCAAAATTGCAGCAGCCATAAAAAATGCGGCTGATGATATATCCGATGGCACATCTATATCATTTGCAAAAAGTTCGATACAGGGATTGATTGTTACGGATTTTTTTTCGGTAGTCAGATTTGCACCGAATTTTTGCAGCATAAGCTCGGTATGATCTCTGGATTTGGCAGGTTCTATAACAGTGGTGGAAGAGTCTGCATATAGTCCCGCAAGGAGCAGAGCCGATTTTATTTGTGCACTTGCCACGGGAGAATTATACTCTATCCCATGCAGATTTTTCCCTGTAATTGTAAGAGGGGCAAAACCTTCATTACTTTTAATATCCGCTCCCATCAAAGATAATGGTTGTATTATTCTATTCATAGGTCTTTTTTGTATTGATTTATCACCGATAAGAACGGAGGTGAAAGGCTGTGCCGATAAAATACCACTTACAAGTCTTGTAGTGGTACCGCTGTTTCCGCAATCTAAAATAGTATCAGGTTTCTTTAATCCATAAAGTCCTCTTCCCTTTACAACAACAAAATCGTTTTCCATTTCTATATCTATTCCCATTTTTTTAAATATTGAAATAGTGGATATACAGTCTGCACCGGTCAGAAAATTTTTTATATATGTAGTACCTTTTGATATAGCCCCGAGCATAACGGCTCTATGGGATATGGATTTATCACCCGGAACTTTTAATTTACCCTTTATCATATTTCCTCCAAAACTAAATAATTCTGTAATTATATTCTTTTAATAATTTTCTTGCCATTTCACATGAGTCGGCATCATAGAAAGAGATATTAAGTGCACCCTCACCCTTCTCTCTGTTGTGATTGATGCCTATATTCTTTATACTTATAGAATTTGCAGCCAGTATTGCAGAGATAATGGATATTGCTCCCGGCTTATCCTGTATATGTACACTGATATCATGCTTTGAAATAATAAGTCCTTGAGCATTGGTATCAAGGGAATTTCTGTACTCACCTGATTTTTCAAACATATTGCTGATATATAAATTTGATTTTACAGACAGATGTGAGTATACATCTTCCAATATATCAATATATTTTCTTAACATCATATTTATAGGCTCTGAATTAACTATACAGATTTGTTCCCACATAATGGGAGATGCCGATGCAATCCTTGTAATATCTTTAAATCCTCCTGCGGCAAGTTGTTTCATAACTTTATCATCATAGTCATTATCTTTTACAAGATTTACCAAAGAGGCTGCAATTATATGAGGAAGATGGCTGATGGCGGCAACAACCGTATCATGTTTTTGATAGTCTATTACAAATGGAATGGATTTTATTGTTTTAATAATATATATTATTTCCTCCAATTTTGCATCAGGGAATTTTGAGGATGGAGTAAGCATATAATAGGCATTTTCCAAAAGCAGAGGATCTGAGGCTTCATAGCCGGATTTTTCAGAGCCTGCCATGGGATGTCCTCCTATAAATACATCCTCAAGTTCAAGTTCTTTTGCCAGTTTATGAATAGATGATTTTGTAGAGCCTACATCAGTAATAATGGCATCTTTTCTTATATACGGTTTTATTTTCTCCAAATAAATATTATTTAATTCCACAGGAGTACATAAAAATACTATATCACATTCTAAAAGAGTCTTATCTATATGCTCTAAGATAATATCAATGATACCTTCACTTTTACCTTTTAAAAGTTCCTGACTGTTATTGGTATAGGCATATACTTTTGATTTAGGGAGATATTTTTTTATTGCCTTGGCAATAGAGCCGGCTATAAGTCCGAAGCCTATAAAAGCTATATTATTATCTTGCATAATACTCCTTTCACGGATGCATTGACTGTATTAAATACAAAAAGTCTATTACATTTACCCACAATAGTCAATATTTTCACTTTAACAAATTAAAACTGCAAAGTTCTAAATGTGACAGCCGAACTGTAATAAAATAAAATTTGATTTCCGCTATTTAAATTTACTAGAACCGTCTTTTTATACAAAATTATTATAAAAATTTCCATAGTTTAACTATAAGAAAAACGGAAATTACATTGTATAAATTGAATATAAAACTTGAAATTTTATCGTATGTTTAGTAAAATATCTTTATCAGAAAAGTCTATTGACTAAAAAGGAGGGATTCTCTTATGAAGGTTTATGAAACTAAACAGATTCGTAATGTCGTATTACTTGGGCATGGAGGCTCGGGTAAGACTACAGTGGCAGAGGCTATGAGCTTTGTGGCAGGAAATATTTCCAAAATGGGAAGTATTACAAGCGGAAATACCATAAGCGACTATGATAAAGAAGAGATTAAAAGAGGTTTTTCCATCAGTACATCTTTGGTTCCGGTAGAATATGAAGGTGAGTCCGGAAGTATAAAGATAAATCTTTTGGATACTCCGGGATATTTTGACTTTGTAGGCGAGGTGGAAGAAGCTATATCTGCTGCAGACGCTGCAATCATTGTAGTCAATTGCAAGGCGGGAATCGAAGTAGGTACAATTAAAGCATGGGAGATGTGCGAGGAGTACGGATTACCTCGAATATTCTTTGTAACAAATATGGATGATGATAAGGCAAGCTATCGTGAACTGCTTTTGAAACTTGAAACAAAGTTCGGAAGAAAAGTGGCGCCATTCCATCTTCCTATCAGAGAAAATGAAAAATTCGTAGGATTTGTAAATGTCGTAAAGATGAAGGGTAGAAGATTTACAAATCTTTCCGATTATGTTGAGTGTGAGATACCTGACTATGTTGAGGCAAACCTTAAGATTGCAAGAGAAGCGCTTATGGAGGCTGTAGCCGAGACAAGTGAGGAGTATATGGAAAGATATCTCTCAGGTGAGGATTTCACTGATGATGAAGTGGCAATTGCACTTAAAGAGAATATCTGTAACGGAGATATAGTGCCTGTAATGATGGGTTCGGGAGTGGACGCACAGGGCTTTAAGGCACTTATGATGGCTATTGAAAAGTACTTCCCTTCACCTGATTTTAAGGAATGTGTGGGAGTGGATGTAAGCAATGGCGAGCATTTTACTGCAAAATATAATAAAGAGGTGTCATTATCAGCAAGAGTATTTAAGACGATAGTGGATCCTTTTATAGGAAAATACTCTTTGGTTAAGGTTTGTACAGGTACTCTCAAACCTGACAGTACCATATACAATGTAGGTAAGGAAACAGAGGAAAAATCAGGAAAGATATATGTACTCAGAGGAAAGAGCGCTATAGAAGTGCCTGAGCTTGTGGCAGGTGATATAGGTGCAATGGCAAAGCTTAATGTGACAACTACAGGTGATACCATTGCATTAAAGAACGCACCTATACTATATCATGGACCGAAAATCTCATCACCATATACATGTATGAGATATAAGATAGTAAATAAGGGTGAAGAGGATAAGCTTTCATCAGGTCTGTCAAAACTTATGGAAGAGGATTTGACTCTTAAGCATACAAATGATACTTTAAACAGACAGACTCTTCTCTATGGAATAGGTGATCAACAACTTGAAATTGTAGTTAGCAAACTTTTAGATAGATATAAGGTAAAGATAGAGCTTTCAAGACCTAAGGTGGCATTTAAAGAAACTATCAGACAAAAGGTAGAGGCTGCCGGAAGATACAAAAAGCAATCAGGCGGACATGGACAGTTCGGTGATGTTAAGATGAGTTTTGAACCTTCAGGAGATCTTGAGAAACCGTATGTATTTGAAGAAACCGTATTTGGAGGATCCGTACCGAAGAATTACTTCCCTGCAGTAGAAAAAGGTGTGGCTGAATGCTGTATAAAGGGACCTTTGGCTGCGTATCCTGTAGTAGGTGTTAAGGCAACACTTTTAGACGGATCATATCATCCGGTTGACTCATCAGAGATGGCATTTAAGATGGCTGCCACCATTGCATTTAAGGACGGATTTATGAAGGCTGTTCCTGTATTATTGGAGCCTATATATACAGTAAGTGTAGTAGTTCCGGATAAGTTTACAGGTGATGTAATGGGAGATCTGAACAAGAGACGCGGTAGAGTGCTCGGTATGGAATCAATCAATCACGGTAAGCAGATAATAAGAGCTGATGTACCTATGCTTGAGCTTTTCGGATATAATACGGATCTGCGCTCTATGACAGGAGGTATCGGTGTATTCAGCTATGAATTTGCAAGATATGAGCAGACACCGGGAGATATTCAAAAGAAAGAAGTTGAAGCAAGGGCTTCGAAATTGGATGGTGATTTCGAATAAATAATTATTTAACAGTAACTGTAATATTATCGTAAGAAAACTTACTATAATGTTACATATTACACAAGGGGGTTGAATTTTATTTCATATAACGCTATATTAGTGACAACAAAAAGTTTATATGAAAAGGAGATATCATGCCATGCGTTTAACAAAATTCAAAAAAACGGTTTTCTCAGTAGGTCTAGGTGTAAGCCTGGTTTCAGGTGCAATGGTTGCACTTGCTGAGACACCCCAGGTTATAACAAGAGTAAGTGCAGATGCTCAGCATTCTCAGGTTATCGAGGATGGTAATACTACTTACATCATCCAGGCACCGGGACAGAGAGCTCCATCACCTATTGTTACACCGGGTGTCACTACCAATATAATAAGATCTACAGCATCAAATGCAACTTCTTCAAATGCAACTTCATCGAATGCATCAAGATCCAGAAGTTCATCAGGTGGTTCAGGTTCAGGTTCTTCAAGAGGCGGCGGTAGTGCAAGACCTGTTACTACAGCACCAGGTAATCCGACACCTTCACAGGGTTCATCACCTTCACCTACAAACAGTGCTACACCTGTAGATCCAAGCAGAGGTTCAAATGTAGGCGATGTAAATGCTGCTAAACGTGGTAAGTTAAATGTTCCAAAGACAGCTGATCCTTCAGCAATGGGACTTTACACAGCATTACTCGGATTCTCAGCTGCAGCAGGTGCATTAGTAGTTTCAACAAAGAAAAAAGAAGATTAATAATTAAAAACTTTAAGGGCGGACCGTTACGGTCTGCCTTTTTTAGTATATTTGTTTTCTATAAAGAACAAGAAATTGCTAATAAAATAACAAACATCCTTTCTTTTATTACTTAAATATAGTAGAATATCATTGCTCGGTATAGAAAACAGTAAGTAAAAAAGAGGCTGTTTATACTATATATGTTTGATTTATTTTAGTGGAGGAATATTTGTGAGAGGTGTTGAAACAAGAATTCAGGAAATAAGACATAGAATTTTTAGAGAAGTTGCCAGAATGGCATATCACACAGAATGGCCTGTGGATAAAAGAATAGAGGAACTCCCTTATAAAATTATTCCGGGTGAGGTGGGGAATTTTAGAAATAATGTTTTCCTGGAAAGAGCTATAGTAGGTGAAAGATTAAGGCTTGCTATGGGATTGCCTTATAGAAGTGCGGCAAATCATGCGCCTGTGTCGGAAGGCATTGAGCTGGCTGATAAGGCTGAAACATATTATACACCACCATTAATAAATATAATAAAGTTCGCCTGCCATGGTTGTGTGGAAAAAAGAGTATATGTAACTGACGGTTGCCAGGGATGCTTGGCACATCCATGTTCCGAGGTATGCCCGACAGGTGCGGTAAAGATTGATAAGGAAAGCGGATTTTCAAGTATAAATCAGGAAAAATGTATTAAATGCGGAAGATGTGCAAATGTTTGTGCATACAATGCTATAATTGTACAGACAAGACCATGTGCGGCGTCTTGCGGTATGGATGCAATTTCTTCGGATGAAAACGGTAAGGCGGATATTGACTATGATAAATGTGTATCCTGTGGACAGTGCCTTGTAAACTGTCCTTTCGGAGCTATTTCAGATAAATCACAGATCTTCCAGACAATAAGAGCTATCCAGTCGGGAGACAGAGTATATGCGGCTATCGCACCGGCTTTCGTAGGTCAGTTCGGACCTAAGGTTACACCCGGGAAACTTCGTGCCGCAATGAAAGAACTTGGATTTGCCGATGTATTTGAGGTGGCAATCGGTGCCGATTTGTGTGCTACACAGGAGGCTTTTGACTTCCTTGAAGAAGTACCTGAGAAATTACCTTTTATGGGTACATCATGCTGTCCTTCATGGTCCTTGATGGCAAAGAAATTATTCCCTGACCAGGCTGAATGTATATCAATGGCACTTACACCTATGACACTTACAGCAAGACTTATAAAGAAACAGCATCCGGAAGGAAAAGTGGTATTTATAGGACCGTGTTCCGCAAAGAAGCTTGAGGCTATGTGGACCGAGGTAAGAAGTGAAGTGGATTTTGTACTTACATTTGAGGAGATGGCGGGAATATTTGATGCAAAGCATATAGATATAGAGAATCTTGCAGAAGATCCAAACGGTGTCAATGATGCATCTACAGACGGAAGAAACTTTGCTGTATCGGGAGGAGTTGCAAAGGCGGTTGTAGGCGTTATCAAAAGCCAATATCCTGATAAGGAAGTAAAGATAATGAATGCGGAAGGTCTTGCTGAATGCAGAAAGATGATGACTATGGCAAAGGCAGGCAAATATCCGGGATATCTTCTTGAAGGTATGGCATGTCCGGGCGGTTGTGTAGCGGGACCGGGAACAATGCAGAATATTAAAAAATCCCAGGGAGCTGTAAATCAGTATGCAGCCAAAGCAAGTCACGGTATTGCAATTGAGACTGAATCTGTAAAAGAGCTTGATAAGCTGGTAAAATAAATATAGAGTTTTAAATATTGTTGGCACTCGACTTATTCGAGTGCCAATTTTTTGTTGACTTTTATATTTTCGTGGTTATAATAGTTATAGCAGAACAAAAGATAATTTTTAAAAATTTATTTTAGAGGTGATGAAATGAAAAAAGGGAATTTATCAATAAATAGTGAAAATATTTTTCCAATTATAAAAAAATGGCTTTATTCAGATCATGACATCTTTGTAAGAGAGTTGATATCCAATGCAACAGATGCCATAACAAAATTAAAAAAATTAAGCCTTGCGGGAGAGTTTACAAAGCCTGAGGGAGAAGAATATAAAATCAATGTGGAGGTAAGCCCCAAGCAGAAATTGATCAGATTTATCGATAATGGTATCGGTATGACTGAGGAAGAGGTGGAAAAGTATATAAACCAAATCGCTTTTTCAGGTGCTGTGGATTTTATAGAAAAATATAAGGATAAGACCAATGATGATCAGATAATAGGTCATTTCGGACTTGGATTTTATTCAGCATTTATGGTGGCTGATAAGGTAAGTATTGACACATTATCCTATAAGGAAGGTGCAACACCGATACATTGGGTAAGTGACGGAGGGCTTGAGTTTGAAATGGGTGAAGGAACCAAAGGCTCAAGGGGAACAGCCATTACACTGTATCTGAATGAGAACTGCCATGAGTTTGCAAATGAATTCAGAGTAAGAGAGATATTAAATAAATACTGTTCATTTATGCCGGAGGAGATTTTCCTAAAGGATATTGATGCTGAGGAAGCTACCGAGATAATCGAAAAGGATAAACTTTTAGATACGGATACTATAATAGAGAATATTATAGAACCGGCAAAAACAGAGGAAAAAGAGAATGAAGACGGCACTAAGGAAGAGGTGGAAATAGAGCCTGCCAAGGAGAAGATAAAGATAAAAAAACGCCCTGTAGCACTTAATGATATACATCCTCTTTGGACAAAGCATCCGAATGAGTGCAGTGACGAGGAATATATAGAGTTTTACAGAAAAGTCTTTATGGATTATAAGGAACCGCTATTTTGGATTCATTTAAATATGGATTATCCTTTCAATCTTAAGGGAATACTTTATTTCCCTAAGATAAATACCGAATATGATTCAATAGAGGGAACTATAAAGCTTTATAATAATCAGGTATTTATCGCGGATAATATAAAAGAGGTTATTCCTGAGTTCCTTTTATTATTAAAGGGCGTAATAGACAGTGCGGATATTCCTTTAAATGTATCCAGGTCAGCTCTGCAAAATGACGGTTCGGTAAGAAAAATCTCTGAGTATATTGCAAAGAAGGTAGCGGATAAGCTTTCAGGTATGTGCAAGACAGAGAGAGAAAAATATGAAAAATACTGGGATGATATAGCTCCGTTTATAAAATACGGTTATTTAAGAGATGAAAAGTTTGGTAAAAAGATAGAAGAGTTTATATTGTTTAAAAATATAAATGATAAATACCTTACAATCAGTGAACTTGTAGAGGAAGACAAGGAAATAAATAAAGAGGAAAATGAGGAAAGTAAGGACGCAGAACATAAGGATGATAAAAAGATAAATATATTCTATGTGAATGATGTAAAAGAACAGAGTCAATATGTGAATATCTTTAAATCAGCCGGAAAGGATGCGGTGGTTTTGCCTCATAGTATTGACGGACCTTTTATTACAAGTCTTGAAATGAAGAGAAATAATGTAAAATTCCTCAGAATAGATTCCGATATGACGGATGATATGAGAAGTGAGGAAATAGGTGAAGATTTAAAGGCATCTTATGAAGCATTGTCAGAGAAGGTAAAAGCCGCTATTCATAATGACAAACTGAAAGTGGCTATAGAGCCTTTAAAAAATGATGAAATCTCATCCGTAATCACAATATCCGAAGAAAGCAGAAGAATGCAGGAGATGATGAAGCAATACGGAATGATGGGAATGGATCCTTCAATGTTTGGCGGTGAAGGTGAAACTTTGGTTCTTAATGCAAACCATCCGCTTGTTAAGGCACTTTTGGAAAATGCTCATGAAGAATGCTTTGATATGATTTGTGAGCAGCTTTATGATATGGCTTCCATATCACATAGTCCGCTATCGCCTGAGAGAATGAGTGCATTTATAAAAAGAAGCAATGAGCTTATGCTTAAATTAAAATAAGATATTAAAAAAGGAGCCTTGGCAAATCACCATGGCTCTTTTTATTAAACTGTATTATTCAATACCTACCATTACTGATGTAGCCTTGATAATTGCATAAGCCTCTTTACCTACAGAAAGCTCAAGCTCTTCAACTGCGTTCTTTGAGATTGTAGAAGATACTACACCGAACTTGGTCTCAAGAGTTACAATATCATTTACAGAACCGCTTTGAATTCCCTTGATTATTCCGTGGAATTTGTTTCTTGCAGAGATCTTTGGAAGCTCTGTTGCAATCATAACCTCTGTAGCTTTGATGACAGCATATGCCGCATCACCCTTTTTAAGTCCCAATTCCTTTACAGCATTGAGTGAAATTGTGGATGAAATAACCTCGCCGTTTGCTTCGATAGAAACGATAGCATTAACAGCACCCTCATTAATATTAGTTACAATTCCTTTAAACTGATTTCTTGCACTTATTTTCATTATGTAAAAACCTCATGTTAAAATATTTTACACAAAACGTAAAGCTTTATGTAATAGAAAATATTTTAACATATATAAATAAAATAGCAAGTTTTTCCGAGATAAATGCCTTTTTTCATATACTTGACTTATATAGGTGATATAATTATAATGAATGTAGTTTTAAAAACTACATTAAACGGAGTTAAAAAATATGACATATAGATTAATTGGGGATAGTTGTAGCGATTTAGATGAGAATCTGAAAAAAAATGAAAATATAAGAATAGTGCCTCTGACACTTGAAATCGGAGACTATCAGGTAATAGATGATGATAAGTTTAATCAAAAAGATTTTATAAAAAGAATGGCTGAGTCAAAAGTCGGTGCAAAGAGTGCATGCCCTTCTCCCGAAGCTTTTAAAGAGGCTATGGAATGTGATACGGATATGATATTTGTGGTGACACTTTCAGACCATTTAAGCGGAAGCTATCAGAGCGCTGAAATCGGAAAAAATCTTTATGAAGAAGAGTATGAGAAAAAGGATATTTTGGTACTTTCTTCAAAGTCCGCTTCAGCAGGGCAATACAGACTTATGCTGGAACTTGAAAAATTATGTGAACAGGGGCTTAAGTTTGAGGAGATATCAAAAAGAATAACAAAGCTAAGAGATGAGATGAAGACATATTTTGTGTTGGAGTCACTTGATACATTAAGAAAAAACGGAAGGCTTTCTGCTGTAACCGCATTTATAGCATCGGCTCTTAATATTAAGCCTATTATGGGAGCAGTGGACGGTGTTATAGTAAAAAAGGACCAGCAAAGAGGCATGCAAAAGGCACTCATAAAGATGGTGGAACTTGCGATAGAGGAGGCCGGAGAAAATACGAAAGAAAAGATAGTATGTATAACTCATATAAATAATGAGGAGAGAGGCGAGTATGTAGCAAATCTTTTTCGTGATTGCAATAAGTTTAAAGATGTAAAGCTTGTAAACGGTGCAGGTGTGGCGACCATGTATGCAGGTGATGGCGGTATAGTACTTGCAATAGGATAAATCTTAAATATATGAAAGTACACAATAATAAATTGTGTACTTTTTTTGGATTTATGATAAACTATTTTTAGAATACATAGATGGATAATATTTATGTTTGATTTACTATAAACATTTAGCGAGGGTTATATGAATTTACTTGAGGCAAAAAATATATTAAAAAACAACGGGAATAAATTATTTGAAGAGCTTTATGGAAAGAATGAAGTTGAAAAAAATCTAAAGAGATATGAATGTATCTTAAACGGTTTTTCAAAAGAGTTCGGCAAAAAGGATATTAAGCTTTTTTCATCTCCGGGAAGAACGGAAATCTCAGGGAATCATACGGACCACAATAACGGCAAGGTGCTTGGAGGAAGCATAAATCTTGACTGTATAGCTGTAGCGGCAAAAAACGACAGTGATATTGTAAATATTATAAGTGAGACATTTTCACAGAAGTTCAAAGTAAATATAAAGGATATTGAGCCGGGGGTTGAGAAAATAGGCACTGTGGAGCTGTTAAAGGGTATTCTGGCAGGATTTAAGAAAAGAGGGGCGATTATAGGCGGTTTTGATGCCTATATCAGCAGCAATGTTATTTCAAGTGCCGGAGTAAGCTCATCAGCCGCTTTTGAAACTTTGATATGTCAGATTATAAATACATTATTTAATGACAATAAATTATCAAAAACAGATTATGCCTATATAGGAAAATATGCAGAGAATATTTACTGGGATAAATCAAGCGGGCTGCTTGATCAGATGTGCTGTGCCTATGGCGGACTTATCAGTATAGATTTTAAAAATCCCGATTTGCCGAAGGTGGATGAGATAGATTTTGATTTTGCAGGTGCCGAACATGATTTGATTATAGTTCAAACAGGAAGAGGTCATGCGGATCTTTCTGCTGATTATTCATCCATACCTGCAGAAATGAAAATGGTGGCAAAATATTTCGGCAAAAACACATTGTCGGAAGTAAATGAAGAAGAGTTTTATAAGAATATAATAAAGATAAGAGGATTTGCCGGAGACAGAGCTATACTTAGAAGTATCCATTTCTTTGATGAAAACAAAAGGGTTGAAAAAGAGGTGAAGGCTTTGGCGGAGAATGATTTTGAAACATTCTTAAAAAATATTACAGATAGCGGTAATTCATCATGGAAGTATCTGCAAAATGTATATACCAATAACGCACCGAATGAGCAGGGAATCACCGTGGCATTGTCACTGTCGGAAAAATTTTTAAATGAAAGGCATATTGGAGCCACCAGAGTACATGGCGGCGGGTTTGCCGGAGTTATAATGGCAATGGTGCCTGAAAAATACAGTGATGAATATATTGCCTATATGGATAAATTTATGGGCAAGGGTTCATGTTATAAAATGAAAATAAGACCTTATGGTTCTATATGTTTAAATGAATTTTTTAAGGAGGATAAATGAAAGAAGAACAATATTCGCTAGCCTGCCTGATTGTAGGAATACTTAGCTGTGTACTTTGTTGTATGTGCCTTGGAATACCGCTTGGAATAGCCGGAGTAGTACTGTTTGTTTTATCAATGGGAAACGGGCATGGGGTTGATGCAAAGGCGGGATTTGGACTTGCACTGTCTATAGCAGGATTTATACTTTCCGTTGTTACAATAATTTTATTTATATTGTTTATGTTAGGAATGACAGATACCGATTATCGTTATGACGATAATTGGTATGACCATTTCAGTGATTACGGTAATTCACTGGATTATGGTGATTATTATAATCTGCCGTTTAAATTTGATTTTGATGATAATTTTGATGTGGAAATAGACGAGTTATAGAATGATTTTTAGTAAAGGATAAGCTTATGAAATGCCCGTTTTGCCAAGCGCAGGAAACAAAGGTGATTGACTCTCGCCCGGCAGAGGACAACTCTTCTATAAGAAGGAGAAGGCAGTGCGAGAAATGTAATAAAAGATTTACCACCTATGAGAAACTTGAAACCATACCTCTTATGGTTATAAAAAAAGATGATACCAGAGAAAATTTTGACAGATCCAAAATAGAAGCAGGTATTATACAAAGTTGCCATAAAAGACCTGTTTCTACCGTTATGATAAGAAAGACTGTAGATGATATAGAAAACCAAATCTATTCTATGGAAGTCGGTGAAATACCTACCAGAAAGATAGGTGAGCTTGTGATGGAAAAATTAAAGGATTTGGATGAGGTTGCCTATGTAAGATTTGCATCTGTATACAGGGAGTTTAAGGATGTAAATACTTTTGTGGATGAGATTGCAAAACTGTTAAAGAAATGATTTTTATGAATAAACTTTTTCCGGATTTATATAAAAAAGATATATATAATATAGATTTTAAAAAGCTCTACAATAGGGGCTTTAGGGCGGTGCTTTTTGATATTGATAATACCTTGACAACACATGGAACAAGGGCAAACAGAGCTAATATAGAATTTTTTAAATCATTAAGAAAAATAGGATTTAAAACCTGCCTGATTTCAAATAATAAAGAAAAAAGAGTGGCTCCATTTGCAAAGATGGTATCCTCGCCATATATATATAAGGCAAATAAGCCTTCAAAAAAGGGTTATTTAAAGGCTATGGATATTTTGAATGTCAAAAAAGAAGAGACGGTATTTGTGGGAGACCAGATTTTTACCGATATTTGGGGTGCGAACAATGCAGAGGTATATTCTGTTTTGGTTAATCCTATCAGCCCCAAGGAGGAGATACAGATAGTATTAAAAAGATTCTTTGAAAAAATAGTGCTGTTCTTTTATAAAAGGAAATTATCAAAGAGGAAGAAAAAATGATAAACGCCAGTACAAAAATATATGGAATTATAGGAAATCCTGTTTCTCACAGCCTTTCACCTCTATTACAAAATACTTTGGCAAATGAAATGAATATAGATATGAAATATATGGCATTTCATGTAAAAGAAAATATAGAAGATGCTATAAAAGGGGCATTTTTTTTGGATATAAAGGGATTTAATATAACCGTTCCATATAAAAGGGATGTATTAAGCATTGTTGATGAAATTGATGAGAGAGCAAAAAAAATCGGTGCAATAAATACTCTTGTTAAGACATCAAAAGGATATAGGGGCTATAATACCGATATTATAGGACTGTGTAAATGTATAAAAAATAACGGGCTTTCTATAAAGGATAGGGATATTATTTTACTTGGAGCGGGTGGTGCCGCAAAGGCTGCGCTTTATCTTGCAATTGAAGAGGGTGCAAGGTCTATTACCATAGTAAACAGAAATATAAAAAGGGCTGAAGAATTAAAAGCGGAAGTTTTTAACAGCTTTAAAAATATATCCACAATCTCTTTGGATGATTTGAAAAAAAATATTGATATATTGGAGTATAAGGATTATTTTGTATTCCAAACTACAGATGTGGGTATGTTTCCTAATATAAACAGCTGTATAATTGATGATAATGAATTTTATAAAAAATGTGATTCGGGTATTGATCTTATCTATACACCATTTGAAACTGCATTTATAAAAAAAATGAAAGAAAACGGCAAAATCTGTATCAACGGACTTGATATGCTTATTCTTCAAGGTGTTGAGAGTTTTGAAATATGGAATGATGTCAAAGTAAGCGAAGATATAATAAAAAAAGTGAAAGCATTGTTGACGGAGAAGCTTAGAGAGAGAATGGGATGAAAATTCTGGTAATAAATGGTGTAAATATGAACTTCCTCGGTATAAGAAATAAGGAAGTTTATGGAAATAGAGATTATAATTATCTTTTGGAAATGATTGAAAAAAAAGCAAAAGAGCTTGGCGTGGATGTGGAATGTTTTCAGAGCAACCATGAAGGTGCTATTGTTGATAAGCTTCAGGAAGCATATTTTGAAAAGCCTTTAGGAATTGTTATAAATCCTGCCGCATTTACACATACAAGTGTTGGTATAAGGGATGCTCTGGAAAGCCTTGATTGTATAAAGGTGGAAGTGCATATATCAAATATTTCCGACAGGGAAGAGTTTAGACACAGGTCAATTACACAGCCTGTATGTACAGGTCAAATAGCGGGGCTTGGTTTATATGGATATACTTTAGCAATGGAGTATATAATTGAACAAACTAAGTCTTGATTTGATATAAAAATTGTTATAAAATAGTTCAAGTATCGCATGAAAGTTTTAGGAGGAAATAATAATGGTTTCAGCAGGTGATTTTAAAAATGGTTTAACATTGGAGATTGAGGAAGGTCAGGTTTTTCAGATTCTTGAATTCCAGCATGTTAAGCCGGGAAAGGGAGCTGCATTCGTTCGTACAAAAATTAAGAATGTAATTACAGGTAGCGTTGTTGAGAGAACTTTCCGACCTACTGAGAAATTCCCACAGGCAAGAATAGACAGAGCGGATATGCAGTATTTATATTCAGATGGAGATATGTTCAATTTTATGAATGTTGATACATATGACCAGATCGCACTCAATTCAGACAAGGTTGGAGACGCATTAAAGTTTGTAAAAGAGAATGAGATGGTTAAGATATGTTCATTCAACGGCAATGTATTCTCTGTAGAGCCGCCTTTATTCGTAGAGTTGGAAATTACAGATACAGAACCGGGATTTGCAGGAAATACGGCACAGGGTGCTACTAAGCCTGCAACAGTTGAAACAGGAGCAGTTGTTTATGTTCCATTGTTTGTAAATCTTGGTGATAAGATTAAGATTGATACAAGAACAGGTGAGTATTTATCCAGAGTTTAAAATTTTAATGCTTGACGGTCGTTCTGACCGTCTTTTTTAACAGCTTTATAGCATAAAATCAATATACAGAGTGGAGATATATGAAGACAATTATAGAATTGATTTCTGATGAATTAAAGTCCGCCTTTGTGAAATTGTCATATGATGAAAAATACGGAAAGGTCAATATATCAAACAGACCTGACCTTTGCGAATATCAGTGCAATGGAGCTATGGCGGCGGCTAAAGAATACCAAAAAAAGCCTATTGATATAGCAAATGAAGTGGTGGAAATATTAAAGGATAATGACAGTTTTGAAAAAATCGAGGCTATTATGCCGGGATTTATCAATATAAATATCAGCAATGACTTTATTGAAAAATATATGAAAGATATGTCAGCAGCACCGAAGTATGGAATTGAGCTTGATAATCCTTCAAAGAAAATAATAATCGACTATGGCGGTGCAAATGTGGCAAAACCTCTGCATATAGGTCATTTGCGTTCAGCTATTATAGGTGAGAGCCTAAAGAGGTTGGGAAGATTTTTCGGAAATGAAGTAATAGCTGATGTGCATCTGGGTGACTGGGGTTTACAGATGGGGCTTATAATAGAGGAGCTTAGAGAAAGAAATCCTGAGCTTGTATATTTTAAAGAAAATTATGATGGCGAATTCCCAAAAGAGGCACCATTTACATTGAATGATTTGGAAGAAATATATCCGGCGGCATCAAAAAAGTCAAAGACGGATGAGGAATTTAAGCAAAGAGCACAGGAAGCCACTTTGGCACTTCAAAGTGGATATAGACCTTATAGAGAGATATGGCAACATATAATGAATGTATCTGTAGAGGATTTAAAGAAAAATTACAGTTCATTACTTGTAGACTTTGATATTTGGAAGGGCGAGTCGGATGCCGATCCTTATATTCCGGATTTGATAAAAGACCTTGAGGATAGAAAAATAGCCGGAGTTTCAGAGGGAGCTTTGGTTGTAGATATAGCTATGGAGGGTGATAAAAAGGAATTACCCCCATGTATTATAAGAAAATCAGACGGTGCGGCACTCTACGCCACATCAGATCTTGGAACTTTGATTGAAAGAGAGAAGCTTTATTCTCCTGATGAATATATTTATATTGCGGATAAAAGACAGGAACTTCACTATACACAGTTTTTCAGAGTATCAAGAATTGCGGGTATAGTTCCCGATAATCATGAGCTTAAATATATAGGTTTCGGTACAATTAACGGAAAAGACGGAAAACCTTTAAAGACCAGAGACGGTGGAGTGGTTCGTCTTGAAACCGTGATTAAGGATATCGAGGATGCGGTATTTGCAAAGATAAAGGAATCAAGAGATATATCTGATGAGGAGGCAAGAAATACCGCAAAGATTGTAGGTCTTGCAGCTATAAAATATGCGGATCTCAGCAATCAGGCGACTAAGGATTATATATTTGATATTGACAGATTTACTTCCTTTGAAGGAAATACAGGACCTTATATTCTTTATACAATAGTTAGAATAAAGTCTATTCTTGAAAAATATTATGAGAGCGGCAGTGAGAAGGTAAGTCTGAATGATTTGACCGTTCCAAAAGAGGATATTCATAAAAAGCTGTATATGGAACTTGCGGGATATAATGAGATTATGAGGGCGGCATGGACTGAGCTTGCTCCGCATAAAATATGCCAATTTATATATTCGGTTTCAAATACATTTAATTCCTTCTATCATGAAATAAAAATACTCTCTGAGAGTAATGAAACAAAAAAGAAGGGATACCTTGCAACCATACTTCTTACAAAGGAGCTGCTTGAAGCGGCTATAGATCTGCTTGGAATAGAAGCACCGAATAAAATGTAAATAGTTTTCAGATCTGTTATGCTTATTAACAAAGGTATGACAGATCTTTTTTATTTTTCAAAAAAATATTTTTGCTATATTATTTTTATTTAGATTGAAATTTTCTATGTAAAAATATAGACTAAAGGTAACATATTAAATCAGAGATATAGAGATTTATATTAAGAAATATTTGTAATAATTATTTTTTTCTATACCGGAAAGATTATGTATTCAAAAAAATGCAATATAAATTTTCAAAAATCATCTATAAGTTTGTACAAATATGGTATAATAAAGGAAAATAATGGTGAAAAGATGCTTAAAACAGCAGTATACCAAAAGACTAAGAATAGATTTGGTTTCTTAGTTTATTTGTGCGTTAATAGATTATGTTTTGCTTTAGAATAATCTGAAATTTGACAATGAAATTGACATTTGAACGCAAAATACTGCAGTATTTCTTACATTTATTTACCTGAAAAGAAGAGGAGAAAAATATGGGATTAGCTACATTTATTGGTGGTGTACATCCATATGAAGGTAAGGAACTTTCAATGGAGCATCCTATAACAGTTCTGCAACCAAAAGGGGTTGAGATGGTGTTCCCATTAAGCCAGCATATTGGTGCACCTGCAAAGCCTTTGGTGGCTGTTGGGGATGAGGTACTGGTCGGACAAATAATTGCAGAGGCGGGAGGATTTATATCGGCAAATGTAATAAGCTCAGTGTCCGGAAAGGTTAAGAAGATTGAGCCAAGAAGGGTTGCAAACGGTTCAATGGTAAATTCTATTATTATCGAGGATAATAAAGAATACAATGCGATAGAAGGCTTTGGTGAAAAAAGGGATTATATAAGGCTTTCTAAAGATAAGATCAGAAAGATCGTAAAAGATGCGGGTATAGTAGGACTTGGAGGTGCGGGTTTTCCCACCCATGTAAAGATTTCTCCAAAGAATGAAGACGAAATAAATTATATAATTGTAAACGGTGCGGAATGTGAGCCGTATCTTACAAGCGATTACAGACTTATGATGGAAGAACCTAAAAAAATCATAGAAGGTTTAAAAATCATATTGCAACTTTTCCCGAATGCAACAGGAATTATAGGAATCGAAAACAATAAACCGAAAGCTATAGAAAAGCTAAAGGCTTTTGCACAAAATGAGCCAAAGATTGAAGTCGTGGAATTATATACAAAATATCCGCAGGGTGGAGAGCGTTCTCTTATTTATGCATGCACCAAAAGAAAGCTTAATTCAAGTCTTTTGCCGGCTGATGTGGGATGTATTGTGGATAATGTGGATACTGTTGTCTCAATTTATAATGCAGTAGCGGAGTCAACACCTCTTATAAGAAGGATACTTACAGTTACGGGTGATGCTATTACCACACCTCAAAACTTTAATGTAAGAACGGGAACCAATTATCAGGAGCTTATAGAGGCTGCAGGAGGATTTAAGGAAGAACCGAGAAAAATACTTTCGGGAGGGCCTATGATGGGACAGGCATTATTTACACTTGATATACCCGTTACAAAGGCTTCATCATCCATAACCACCTTTTTACATGATGAGGTGGAAGAGAATCCCGAAACACCATGTATCAAATGCGGAAGATGTATAGATGTATGTCCAAGCTACCTTGTACCTGTACTTATGATGGAGAAGGCATTAAATGATGATACTGAAGGTTTTGAAAAATTAAACGGTATGGAATGTGTTGAATGCGGTTCATGTGCATATGTATGTCCGGCAAAAAGACCGCTTACTCAAGGCTTTAAATATATGCGTCAGGCTGTGGCTGCAAAGAGAAGAGCCGAAGCCGCAAAGAAGGAGGTGAAATAATGACAGGGAATTTTAATGTTTCATCATCTCCTCATGTGAGGGATAATTCATCCACAGCAAATATTATGAAGGATGTTTGTATAGCAATGATTCCTACATTGGCTTTCGGGTGTTTTCAATTCGGATTATCCGCACTTATAGTTGTTATAGGTACAGTTATTGCATGTGTACTTGCTGAATATTTGTATGAAAAACTTATGAAAAAACCTATAACCATCGGGGATTTTTCAGCAGTGGTTACAGGTCTTATATTGGCACTTAATATGCCGCCGCAGATTCCCGTATGGATGCCGATACTTGGCGGAGTATTTGCAATAATTGTTGTAAAACAATTATATGGTGGACTTGGACAAAACTTTATGAATCCGGCACTTGCTGCCAGATGCTTCCTGCTTATATCATTTGCAGGTGCTATGACAAATTTCAGCTCCGTTGCAATGAACTATGATTCATCATCTACAGCTACACCTCTTGCATCTTTAAAGGCAATCGGTATAGAAAATGCAATGGAAAAATATAATATGCTAAATATTTTCCTTGGAAGAATCCCGGGAACTATAGGAGAAGTTTCAACCATTGCTTTACTTATAGGAGCTTTGTATCTTGTAGTAAGAAAGGTTATATCTCTTAGAATACCTCTTGTATATATTGCTACAGTGGCTGTATTTGTATTTATTTTCGGAGATCACAATCCCACAACTGTTTTATATCATATTATAAGCGGTGGTCTTATTTTCGGTGCATTCTTTATGGCAACCGATTATGTATCATCCCCTGTTACAAAAAAAGGGCAGATATATTTTGCGATATTTATAGGAATACTTACAGGTTTATTCAGATTATTCGGAGGTAATGCAGAGGGTGTTTCCTATGCCATCATTATCGGAAATATAGTTGCACCTTTGATTGAGAAGTCTACATTACCTAAGGCATTTGGAAGGGAGGCAAAGAAGGCATGAAAAAACAATCAGGATTTGTAAAAGATGCAATCATCTTATTTGCTATAACCCTTATTTCGGGACTTGTACTTGGTTTTGTATATGATGTAACAAAGGAGCCTATAGCAGCCGCGGCAAAAGCGGCAAAGAATGAGGCATATGCCGTGGTTTTCCCTGAGGCAAAGGATTTTGAGGAGAATGAGGCAAATACCGCAAAGATAGCAGAGACTGCACAGGATATTGCAGGCAGAGGCTTTGGACATTCAAATATTGATGAAGTGGTTACTGCAAAGGATGAGTCGGGAAATGATATAGGAAGAGTTATCACTTCAACCTCTAAAGACGGATATAACGGTACGGTTCAGATATCGGTAGGTATCAAATCAGACGGTACGGTGGTGGGAATAACTTTCCTTACTTTGGAAGAAACACCTGGACTTGGTATGAGGGCAGGTGAGAGTAATTTTTACGGTCAGTATGCAGGTAAAAATACACAGGAGTTTAAACTTGTAAAGGGTGATGCGACTGCTGAGAATGAAATCAGTGCGATAAGCGGCTCCACTATTACAAGTACTGCCGTTACAAATGCTGTGAATGCGGCACTTTACTTTAATTCAATATTGGAATAAGGAGGAGATATGAGCAAAAGTTTTGAGCGTTTTTACAATGGTGTAATAAAAGAAAATCCTACCTTTGTTCTAATGTTGGGTATGTGTCCTACACTTGCGGTTACAACATCCGTATCTAATGCAATAGGTATGGGACTTTCTACAACTGCCGTTTTGATGTTCTCTAATTTAATTATTTCAGCAATGAGAAATATAATACCGGATAGAGTGAGAATACCGGCATTTATAGTTATAGTTGCATCACTTGTTACAGTAGTACAGCTTTTGATGCAGGGATACACTCCGGAAATCTATAAATCTCTCGGTATATATATTCCATTGATAGTTGTTAACTGTATTATCTTAGGAAGAGCAGAGAGCTATGCTTCAAAGAATTCACCTATACCTTCATTTTTTGACGGTCTTGGAATGGGAATAGGATTTACACTTGCACTGTCTTGCATAGGTTTTGTAAGAGAACTTTTGGGCGGTGGAACAATTTTAAAGGGTGTATTGCCGATTGATAAGTATCCAAACGGTATAGTTGCTATACCTGAGGCTTACAGGATTTCTATATTTGTACTTGCCCCCGGTGCATTCTTTGTACTGGCATTATTGTCGGCATTACAAAACTATTTTAAAGCACCGAGTGCTACAAATACTTCCAAATCATCAGAGTCAGGCTGCGGCAGTTGCTCTGCATGTTCGGGAAATACTAATGTAAAAGAAGAAATAAAAGAAGAAATAAAAAATTCGGGGGAGGATAAATAATGGCTAAACTGACTTTACTTTTGATTAGTGCTGCACTTGTAAACAATGTAGTGCTCAGTAGATTTTTGGGACTTTGTCCTTTTCTCGGTGTATCAAAAAAGACTGAAACCTCTGTAGGTATGGGTGCTGCGGTTATATTCGTTATCACCCTGTCAAGTATGGCGGCAAGCCTTATATATGCACATATTTTGGTACCTTTAAAGCTGGAATATTTACAGACCATTGTTTTTATTTTGGTAATAGCGGCATTGGTACAGTTTGTTGAGATGGTTTTAAAGAAAAATATGCCGTCCCTCTATGAGGCTCTTGGAGTTTATCTTCCTCTTATTACTACAAACTGTGCGGTTCTTGGAGTGGCTCTTGATAATGTTGCCAAGGAACATAGTTTTTTACAGAGTTTGGTATATGGTATAGGTACTGCCGGAGGCTTTGCTTTGGCAATAGTACTACTTTCAGGTGTAAGAGAAAAAATAGAGAGTAATGATATACCTCATACAGTATCGGGAATGCCGATTGTTTTGATTACAGCAGGTCTTATGGCAATCGCCTTTACCGGATTCTCAGGTCTTATTTAGGAGGAAAGAAGATGAATGGTGTAATTATTGCGGCAGCAGTAGTTGGTATAGTCGGTATTCTTATCGGTCTCCTACTTGGGGTTGCAAGCGAGAAGTTTAAAGTGGAAGTTGATGAAAAGGAAATAGCGGTCAGAGAAGCATTGCCGGGTAATAATTGCGGAGGATGCGGATATCCGGGATGTGACGGACTTGCAAAAGCTATTGCGGCAGGTGAGGCTGCTGTAAACAAATGCCCTGTAGGCGGACCGCCTGTAGCGGCTATTATCGGTGAGATTATGGGTGTAAGTGCAGGTGAAGCTACAAAGGAGGTAGCATTTGTAAAATGCAAAGGGACCTGTGATAAAACCAAGCAAAACTTTACATATTTCGGTATCACGGATTGCAATTCGGCTATGAATGTACCCGGTCAGGGAGGTAAGGCATGTAGCTATGGATGTATGGGATTTGGCTCCTGTGTAAAGGTATGTGAGTTTGATTCTATTCATATAGTGGACGGTATTGCATTGGTAGATAGAGAAAAATGTGTGGCTTGTGGAAAATGTGTGGAAGCCTGTCCTAAGAAGCTTATCGACCTTGTTCCTTATGATACATTTACATTTGTACAATGTAATTCTCAGGATAAGGGTAAGGCTGTTAAGGAAGTATGTGAGGTAGGCTGCATTGCATGTACACTCTGCGTAAAGGCATGTGAGGATGATGCAATACATATGAATGGAAATGTGGCACTTATAGACTATTCCAAATGTATAAATTGCGGAAAGTGCGCTGCAAAATGCCCAACTAAAGTTATACAAGTTGTTGATGGTAAATTATCGATGATCGCATGATAATAAAAAAGAGGAGCTTACGTATGTAAACCCCTCTTTTTTTATTGCCCTCAAATAATAATGAAAATGTTTTCAGAATTTTGATGCATTCCTTATAATAAAATAAAATTCTTTGGTATTTCAAATACAAAAAAACCACCCGGGAAAAGGTGGTTAAATATTTTTAGGGGGGCCGGACAGTTAAACTGTCCGGTATGAGTATGAAAAAGCTTTGTAGTTCCAGTAATTCTGAAACCTGCATTAGCCATTGCTAATGCTCTTATAATATAAAAAATAATTATGTCTATAATATGGAAAAAATAATAAAAAAATATAAAGAAAGGAAATAATAAATAAAAAACAAAGTATATATGTTTATAAAAAATTTAGGTTACAAAAACAAAGAATTTATACAAAAATTTCTGTTTATTATTCAGTAAAAATGGAATGGGAGATATAACTACCGGATATATCATTGTCTTTATAAATGGATTAGATATAAATCCGTATATGGATTGTGATTTGTCCCTTCCGGCATTGACATAATATATACAAGTGATTATAATATCCCTAGTTATAAAATAAAAACAAGGATGGAGAGAGTAGTCCCTGACAGAAGTTTCAGCGAGCCGGTGATGGTGTAAGACCGGTACGGAGTTACGGATGAAAATCACTCCTGAGTTGCAGTCTGAATTAACAGTAGGATATGCCGGTTTCCCCGTTATAGGAACACATATGATAGTATGTTGTAAAGGTGGTTTATAAGTTTTGCTTGTCCTGTTACAGGGCAAGCTTTTTTATAATCTATCTTACAAAGAAAGGATTTTTATGTATAAGAAAGTGCCTACAGATCTGAAATTTGTAGAGAGAGAAAGAGAAGTTGAAAAGTTTTGGCGTGAAAACCATATTTTTGAAAAGAGTATCGAAGATAGAAAAGATGCTCCCACATATATGTTTTATGACGGACCGCCGACAGCTAACGGAAAGCCACATATAGGACATGCCCTAACCAGAGTTATTAAGGATATGATTCCAAGATACAGAACTATGAAGGGCTATAAGGTTCCAAGAAAAGCGGGCTGGGATACCCACGGTCTTCCGGTAGAGATAGAAGTTGAAAAAGAACTTGGAATAAACGGTAAGGAGCAGATAGAGGGTTACGGTGTTGCCCCTTTTATTGAGAAATGTAAAGAATCGGTTTGGAAATATAAGGGCATGTGGGAGGAATTCTCAGATGTAATAGGTTTCTGGGCTGATATGAATGATCCATATGTTACATATCATGATTCATATATAGAGTCGGAGTGGTGGGCGCTAAAGCAGATATGGGATAAGGGACTTCTTTATAAGGGATTTAAGGTTGTACCATACTGTCCAAGATGCGGAACACCGCTTTCAAGCCATGAGGTGGCTCAAGGGTATAAGGATGTTAAGGAAAGATCAGCCATTGTAAGATTTAAGAAAAAGGATGAGAATGTATACTTCCTTGCATGGACTACAACACCTTGGACATTGCCAAGCAATGTGGCACTTTGTGTAAACCCGGAGGAAGATTATGTAAAGGTAAAGCAGGGAGATTATACATACATTCTTGCAAATGCATTGGTTGAAACTGTTTTAAAAGAGGACTATACAGTACTTGAAACTTATAAGGGTAAGGATCTTGAGGGAATTGAGTATGAGCCGCTATGGGGTGGCCTTAATGTAAAGAGCAAGGCATGGTTTGTAGTATGTGATAACTATGTAACTCTTACAGACGGTACAGGTATAGTACATATCGCACCTGCATTCGGTGAGGATGACTCAAGAATAGGTAGAAATTACGATCTTCCATTTGTTCAGCTTGTGGATGCACAGGGTAATCTTACAAAGGAAACCAAGTGGGAAGGCGTGTTTGTAAAGGATGCCGATAAGTTGGTACTAAAAGATCTTGATGAAAACGGAAAGCTCTTTGATGCACCTGTATTTGAGCATAGCTATCCACATTGTTGGAGATGTAATACACCGCTTATCTACTATGCAAGAGAGTCATGGTATATCAAGATGACTGCGGTAAAGGAAGATATAATAAGAAATAATAATACAATTAACTGGATACCTGAAAGTATAGGTAAGGGACGTTTCGGTGATTGGCTTGAAAATATTCAGGACTGGGCGGTATCAAGAAACAGATACTGGGGAACACCTCTTAATGTATGGATTTGTGAATGCGGACATATGCACAGTATCGGAAGTGTTGAAGAGCTAAAGTCAATGTCAAAGAACTGTCCTGACAATATAGAGCTTCACAGACCGTATATTGATGAAGTGACCATTACCTGCCCGGAATGCGGCAAGGAGATGAGAAGAACACCTGAAGTGCTTGATGCATGGTTTGATTCAGGTTCTATGCCTTTTGCACAACATCATTATCCTTTTGAAAATCATGAAAAGTTTGAGGCACAGTTCCCTGCGGACTTTATCTCAGAGGCGGTAGACCAGACAAGAGGATGGTTTTACTCACTGCTTGCAATATCTACATTGATATTTAACAAAGCACCGTATAAGAATGTTATTGTAATGGGACATGTACAGGATGAAGACGGTCAAAAGATGAGTAAGTCAAAGGGAAATGCCGTAGATCCGATGGATGCACTCAACAAGTTCGGTGCAGATGCAATCAGATGGTATTTCTATGTAAACTCGGCACCATGGCTGCCAAACAGATTCCATGACAAGGCTGTTGAGGAAGGACAGAGAAAGTTCCTTGGCACACTTTGGAATACCTATGCCTTCTATGTACTGTATGCGGATATTGATAATTTTGATCCGACAAAGTACAGCCTTGATTATGACAAGCTGAGCGTAATGGATAAATGGCTTTTATCAAAGCTTAATACATTGGTTAAAACAGTTGATGAATATTTGAGCAATTATAAGATAACAGAGACTGCAAGAGCATTACAAAGTTTTACTGATGATATGAGTAACTGGTATGTCAGAAGATGTAGAGAGAGATTCTGGGCAAAGGGTATGGAGCAGGATAAGATAAATGCTTATATGACTCTATATACAGCACTTATTACTCTTTCAAAGATTGCCGCACCTATGATACCTTTTATGACTGAGGAGATTTATCAAAATCTTGTAAGGAGTGTGGATAAAAATGCTCCTGAGAGTATACATTTAACAGACTTCCCTGCCGTTAATGAGGAGTTTATAGATAAAGAGCTTGAAGTAAGTATGGATGAGGTTCTTGATATAGTGGTACTTGGAAGAGCCGCAAGAAACTCGGCAAATATAAAGAATCGTCAGCCTATCGGAAACATGTATGTCAAGGCTGAAAATGTACTGGATCCTTTCTATGTGGAAATCATTGAGGACGAGCTTAATGTCAAGTCTGTAGAGTTTAAGGATGATGTAGAGGAGTTTGTAAGCTACATATTCAAACCGCAGTTAAAGACGGTAGGACCGAAATACGGTAAGCTCTTAGGTAAAATAAAGGAAGCGCTAAGCTCACTTGAAGGTCATGCAGCTATGAATTCTTTAAATGAAACAGGAAATCTGGAGTTTGACTTTGACGGTGAAAAGGTAAGTCTGGCGAGAGAGGATTTACTTATTGAGAGTGCTAAGAATGATGATTTTGTTACAGAAGGTGATAATAAGACCACGGTTGTACTTGATATAAGACTTGATGAGGCACTTATTGAAGAGGGCTTTGTAAGAGAGCTTATTTCAAAAATTCAGACTATGAGAAAGGAAGCCGGGTTTGAGGTTGTTGACCATATCTTACTCTCTCAAAGTGGAAATGACAGAATTGCAGATATCATAAAGAAAAACGAAGATATTATAAAGAATGACACATTGGCAGATGAGATTATTTATAACAATGTAGAGGGATACACTAAAGATTGGAACTTGAACGGAGAAAACACATCCCTTGGAGTGAGTAAGAAAGGTTAAATGAGCTTACAATGATGAACGCTAGGGAATTAAAAAAGGCTATAGAAGATAATGTAAAGGTTTTATACAGAAAGACTATAGATGAGGCAAGTAAGGAGCAGGTTTTTTATGCTCTTTCCTATGCCATAAAAGATACTATTATAGATGAATGGATAGCTACACATAAGGCTTATGATGCTCAGGATGCAAAGATTTTATACTATTTGTCAATGGAGTTTTTGATAGGCAGGGCACTCGGCAATAATATAATAAACCTTGGTGCAAGAAAAGAAGTGGCAGAGGTTATGGAGGAGCTTGGATTTGATCTTTCCGATATAGAGGATCAGGAGAGTGATCCGGCACTTGGAAACGGCGGTCTTGGAAGACTGGCGGCATGTTTTCTTGATTCGCTTGCAACACTTAACTATCCGGCATACGGTTGTGGTATAAGATATCATTATGGTATGTTTAAGCAGAAGATAGAGAACGGATATCAAAGGGAAGTTCCTGATGATTGGATTAAGAACGGATATCCTTTTGAGGTAAAGAGAAGTGAATATTCATATATAGTTAAATTCGGCGGAAATGTCAGAGTTGAGAATGTGGACGGCAAGGAGAAGTTTATACATGAAAACTACGGTTCTGTAAAAGCGATTCCTTATGATATGCCTGTACTTGGATATGAGAACGGAATGGTGAATTCACTTCGTATCTGGGATGCGGAGGCTATTACAAACTTCAGCCTTGAGCAGTTTGACAGAGGTGATTATCAAAAAGCACTTGAGCAGGAAAATCTTGCAAAGACATTGGTAGAGGTGCTTTATCCAAACGATAATCATTATGCAGGTAAGGAGCTCAGATTAAAGCAGCAGTATTTCTTTATTTCTGCAAGCCTTCAAAGAGCTCTTGATAAGTTTAAAGAAAATCACAGTGATATACATGATCTTCCAAAGAAGGTAGTATTCCAGTTAAATGATACTCATCCTACAGTAGCTATACCTGAGCTTATGAGACTTCTCTTGGATGAGGAAGGGTTAAGCTGGGATGATGCTTGGAAGATAACTACAGAGTGTATGGCATATACCAACCATACAATAATGGCAGAGGCACTTGAGAAATGGCCTATTGATTTGTTCAAGTCATTATTGCCTAGAGTTTATCAAATCGTAGATGAGATAAACAGAAGATTTGTAGAGCAGATAAAGTCAAAATACCCACATAATTTTGCAGAAAAAGAAAAGAACATGGCAATACTCTATAACGGTCAGGTAAGAATGGCATATATGGCTATTGCTGCAGGATTTTCAGTAAACGGTGTTGCAAGACTGCATACAGAGATCTTAAAAAATCAGGAGCTGAAAGATTTCTATGAGATGATGCCTGATAAGTTCAACAACAAGACAAACGGTATTACTCAAAGAAGATTCCTTGCTCATGCAAATCCTCTCTTAACAGATTGGATTACAAAGAAGCTTGGAACAGATAAGTTTATTACTGATTTACTGCTTTTGGCAGGTCTTAAGGATTATCTGGATGATGAGACAGCTCTGGCTGAGTTCATGGAGATAAAGTATCAAAATAAATTAAAGCTTGTAAAGTATATAAAGGAGCACAATGGAATAGAAATTGATCCTGATTCTATCTTTGATGTACAGGTAAAGAGATTGCATGAGTATAAGCGTCAGCTTCTTAATATACTACATGTGATGTATCTTTATAATAAGCTTAAGAATGATGACAACTTTGATATGTATCCAAGAACATTTATATTCGGTGCCAAGGCGGCGGCAGGATACAAAAGAGCAAAGCAGACTATCAAGCTTATAAACTCTGTTGCGGATGTTATCAATAATGATAGGAGCATAAATGGAAAGATTAAAGTGGTCTTTATAGAGGATTACAAGGTTTCAAGTGCTGAAATCATCTTTGCGGCGGCTGATGTCAGTGAGCAGATTTCCACGGCAAGTAAAGAGGCTTCAGGTACGGGAAATATGAAATTTATGCTTAACGGTGCGCCTACCATAGGAACTATGGACGGTGCAAATGTTGAGATAGTTGAAGAAGTAGGTCATGAAAACGCATTTATCTTCGGACTTTCTTCAGATGAGGTAATTGCATACGAGAAGAATAATGAATATGATCCGATGACTATATTTAACAGTGACAGTGAGATCAGAACAGTGCTTATGCAGCTTGTAAACGGATTCTATTCTCCGAATAATACTGAGGAGTTTAGAGAAATCTATGATTCACTTTTAAAGAAGCAGGGGAATGACAGAGCGGATACATACTTTATTCTTAAAGACTTTAGAAGTTATGCGGTGGCTCATGATGAGGTGGATAAGGCTTACAGAGACCAAAAGAGATGGGCAAAGATGGCGCTTACACAGACTGCAAATGTAGGTAAGTTCTCATCTGACAGAACTATAGAAGAATATGTAAGAGATATTTGGCATTTGAGTAAATTAAGGTTGGATAATGCAAAATAAAAAAATTTTCAGTTTTGATATTGATATGACATTGCTTGATCATAAAGATTATAAGATCATTCCCTCCGCTCTTTCAGCTATAGAAAGCTTAAGAGAGCAGGGGCATATCATAGTCCTTGCTACAGGTAGAAATCCTGAAAACAGCGACAGCAGGCAATTCGTTGATATAGTAAATCCTGATGCTATGATTGGATTAAACGGAACATTGGTAAAGGTGGGAGAAGAAAAAATCTTTGAACATTTCTTTGATAAGGATGTTTTAAGAGGTCTGGCAAAATATGTAGAGGGCAAGGAATGCTCTATAGGGCTTACCCTTGAAGATAAGGATTATTTTTTTAATCCACATATAATTGATGCATATGATATTAAAAGATGGGGACAGCACTTTAGAAAGTTTTGTCCGGCTGAAGAATTGTTTGACCTGCCTATAAGAACATTGACTTATATAGGACCAGTTGAAGGTGCAAAGGATATAGAAAAGAAATTTCCCACTTTGAAACTACCGCTCTTTGCCGGAATGTTCGGAGCTGATGTTGTAGAAAAGGTTGCAAGCAAGGCGGAAGGACTAAAACGCCTGTGTAATTACTTCGGTGTTGATTTAAAAGATACGGTTTCATTCGGAGATTCTATGAATGATAAGGAAATCTTGGAGGAATCGGGACTTGGTATAGCCATGGGCAATTCCATAGAGGAATTAAAACAATATGCAGACTATGTCACAGATAATATAGCGGATGATGGAGTTTTTAACGCATTAAAAAAATTCGGATTTATAAATATTTAATATATTAGGCGTAACAGTTTGCCATGGGCAGATATCGGTTTGGAATTCTCATACAGATATATGGCGGCTTTTGGCAGGGCTGTTACAAAAGGAGCATTATGAAACAGACGATTGTTGATTTAAGAAGAGTAATGCAAAGAGAGGGGATAGACGCATGGATATCCCCTTCTTCTGATGCACATCAAAGTGAATATCCTACAGAATATGATAAATGCAGAAGGTTTCTTAGCGGATTTACCGGAAGTGCGGGTACACTTCTTGTAATGAAGGAAGAGGCCTTTCTTTGGACAGACGGAAGATATTTTTTACAGGCGGAAAATGAGCTTAAAGATAGCGGTATAACTCTTATGAAAATGGGAGAGCCGGGAGTACCAGGTCTTGATGAACTTTTGGAAGAGAAGATGAAAAAAGATGAAGTACTTGGATTTAACGGTTCACTTCTTAGTTTCTCCGAAGGAAAAGTAATTGCAGGAAAGGTCGTAAAAAACGGTGTAAAGCTTGCTATCGGAAAAGAACTCACTGATGAAGTTTGGACTGACAGACCGAAAAGACCTCATACAAAAGTCTTTATTTTAGAAGAAAAGTATGCAGGAAAATCAGCGGCAAAAAAGATAAGTGAAGTAAGAGAGAGAATGAAAGGAAGGGATCTTTTGATAGTATCTTCACTTTCAGATATTGCATGGCTAACAAATCTTAGAGCCTTTGATATAAAATGTAATCCTTTATTTTTATCTTATTTTATCCTTGAAACAGATAAGGCAACATTATTTATTCAAGAAGAGGCACTTAGTGAGGAAGTGAGAAAATATCTGGCTGGGAACGGTATAGATATAAAGCCATATGACAGCTTTGATGAAAATGTTGCTGATATTAAAAATAAGCAGATAATGTTTGATGAGGCGGATGTAAGCTATAAGACATTTATCTCGATAAGCAAAAAAGAAAATGCAAATAAGCTCTACAGTGTACTAAGCCCGGTAACCCATCTAAAGAACATTAAAAATGATATTGAGATTTTAAATATGAAAAAATCCCATATCAGAGACGGTGTATATATGGCTAAGTATATGTACCTGATAAAAAACAGATGAAAGAGGGGGCAAAGTTTACAGAAAAGACCGCATCAGATATTCTGGATAATTTAAGAAAAGAGGATGAACTCTTCCTTGATTTAAGCTTCCCTACTATCTCAGGTTATGCAGAGAATGGTGCAATCGTTCATTATGAAGCGGAGTATGAGACAGCAAAGCAGATGGAGGCAAAGGGATTATACCTATTTGACTCAGGTGCTACATATAAGGACGGCACTACCGATGTAACAAGAACAATTTCTCTTGGAGAAAACACATATGAAGAGAAGCTTCACTATACCTTGGTAACCATCGGTATGCTAAGACTTTTAAATACTACATTTAGAAGAGGTGCTATAGGTGCATGCCTTGATATAAAGGCAAGAGAAGCACTTTGGGATTACGGGCTTGACTACAATCATGGCACCGGACATGGTGTTGGATTTGTAAATACTGTACATGAAGCACCTACATCCATAAGAAACAAGATAAACAAAGATGTATATAGAAATCTTGAGTTTGAGCCGGGTATGGTAATGAGTGATGAGCCCGGAGTATATATAAGCGGTAAACATGGTATCCGAATGGAAATTTTGATGAATGTTGTAGAAAAGCAGGAAGGTTTCCTCGGATTTGAAAGTCTGACCGTAGCGCCTATAGACAGTGAACCGCTTTTAGTAGATGTAATGACGAAGAAAGATATAGAGTTTTATAATAAGTATCAAAAACAGGTCTATGATTCCATATCCTATGGACTTAGTGAAGAAGAGAAAGCATGGCTGAAGGAATTAACAAAAGAAATATAAAAGCTTCAAAGGAGCAAAAATGTGCAGTCGCCAAAAAATGTGGCGGCTGCGATTATATAAACAGTCCATATAATAAGCATGTTAAGGAGAAACTTGAACTTGCAAATAAATTAATAAAAAAATACGGTAAATTTGACGGGATAATCTCAATGAGCAATCCCTATCATTATAGGAACAAAGTAAGTGCGGTTTTCGGCTTTGAAAACAAGAAAATCATTGCAGGAACTTATGAAAAGAACTCCCACAGAGTTGTCGATACAAAAAGCTGCCTGATTGAAGATAAAAAAGCAAGTGCGATTATTCAGACTATAAAGAAGATGTGCATATCATTTAAAATAAAGGCATATGATGAGGATAGCGGCTTCGGATTCTTACGCCATGTACTGATTCGTGTAGGTAAAAAAAGCGGCCAGATCATGGTGGTTTTGGTGACCTCAAATGTAATCTTCCCAAATAAGAATGCCTTTATAAAGGTATTAAGAGGAGAGCATCCCGAGATAACCACCATAGTGCAGAATGTAAATAATAAAAATACCAGTATGGTACTTGGTGACAGGGAAATAGTGATGTATGGTAAGGGATACATCACAGATGAACTCTGCGGCCTTACATTTAAGATCTCACCGAAGTCATTCTATCAGGTAAACAGAGAGCAGACCGAAAAACTCTACTCTCAGGCAATAGAGTATGCCGGTTTGGAGGGTGATGAAGTATTACTTGATGCCTACTCGGGAATAGGCACTATCGGGCTTATAGCTTCAAAGTCCGTAAAGGAAGTAATATCTGTAGAACTTAATAAAGATGCCCACAAAGATGCCATTACCAATGCCAAGATAAATAATATAAAGAATGTGAAGTTCTATAATGCAGATGCAACCGCATTTATAAACGACCTGGCGGCAGCCGGGGAAAAGATAGATGTGGTAATCCTTGATCCCCCAAGAACAGGCTCTACAGAGGAGTTTATAGCTGCAGTAGGCAGATTAAAGCCTAAAAAGGTAGTATATGTGTCCTGCAATCCGGAGACACTGGCTAGGGATCTGGAAAGCTTTAAAAGGCAGAGGTATGGGTTTGAGAAGGGGATGGTGTTTGATTGCTTTTGTCATACGAGGCATGCGGAGGTCGTGGTATTGATGTCAAGGAAAGATAAATAAGAACCAGAATGCGGCGTATTTCCAGCTTTTTCGGTAGTTATGAGGTAAGGTCTGACCTCTGAAAAGGCTCGGTTATTTTATATGGAAACATATCTACTGCGAAAATGTGTGTCAGGTTGTGACCTCGGATTAGATAACGTAAATTGAGTTAGTGGATTAGATGTCGGGCATTTTTGAGCAAGAGCTGAAAACTGGCAACAAATCCGGCAACTCGATAGTAAAGGCATTTTCGAGCAGTGGAATAGATGTCGGGAGGTGAAGACAGAAATGTTCAAAGATATATGCATCAATAACAAATCGTGTGAATTGATGAAATCAGTGAATAGACCTAAATATGGCAGTAGAACAATACTAACGGATTCATGTTGGGAATATGTAGCTTTGTTTTTGAAGCGTCAATCAATATCTGGAGCAAGTGATGCCTTATTTTATTGGGAACAGGCGCATAGTTTTTATTTAGCGTCACAGGAACTTCCAGATAACGCACGACCATTAACATCATATTATTGTATTTTAAATGCAGCTAAGGCCTTATTGCGATATAAAGGTGTTGATGATAGTAGATTAAAAAACCATGGAATATCGTCTGTTAGAGATGATACTAATAAGACAAATATAAAAGAGGCTTGTACATCGATAAAAGGCGCTGGAGTTTTACCTGAGCTGTCAATATATTACGGACATAATATAGTCACAGGCCATTACACAATGGCGGAATTACTTTATAATATTCCATGTGTTCATAGAGCATATTGCATTACTTTTTCCAAACCGGAGATATTTGTTCCTATCAGCAAGCCTGTGTTCGTAAAAAAAGACAACTCTAAGGAAGCATGGATTAAATTCGAAGTTTCTGGAAGGTATGCAAATGCTAAGGCTCTTAAGAACTTGCCATCGAAGTTTGAGAGAGACCTAGGTGTTGATGATAAATATGTTATAAGAATGAAAAAAAGATTCAATTGGGATATTCACAAGCTAATTGAGGAGCGTAAAAAAGCACTAAATAAATATCACGAAAAGACTAGAGGCTATCTTTTTTACATATTTGGTGAGACAAAATTATGGTACATAAAAAAAGAAGTTTCAGGTAATGACAACTTAGCAAATATGCCATCGACTGTATTGATTTTTGCTGTGTTTCATTGGATAAGTGAATTGGTCAGATATAATCCGAAATTATTTAGCAAATACATGAAGTCAAAACAGAACTGGTTGTTACATGAATTCATTAATAATGCATTAGACCAATTTGTAGATGAGGTAGGATGTGAAATAACTGGTGAAGATATCATGTGTACCGGATACAGAAAATGACATAAATAACTCATATAAACCCTCTCGGTTATTATAGCCGAGAGGGTTTTTGTGAAAAAAGCTCATTAATAAAAATATTACAAGTTTCAGTAATAGAAGGTATTGATATTTGAATTGAGAGATAGTATAATTATTATAGACACTGATAATAAAGATTACTAAAAAGAGGTGATAAGAATGCTTATTTCTAAGAATATACAAATCGAATTTGCTGATTCGACAATAAAAGCCATTGATGCCATTCATGATATAAGAGAAGGCGTCAGGAGTGCATCGTTGAATCTTTATTCGAGATACGGTGTGCAGATACAGACCCCGATGGTTTATGGTGACGATAAGGTGGTAGTAGAAGTCAAAATTCCAAAAGAAATTGTGGGCACATTTGCAATAGGCCCTCATTTAAAAGGTGTTGCTGCATATTTACTTAAGCAATGTAATGGTAGATATGATGATTATCTTGTAGGAAAACGCTTATTGAGCTATACAGAAATTGCAGCACCTGATGCGTCTGAAAATAAATTCCGTATGGAAGATAGACTGGAGGCTGTTTCAAAGTTCGCAAAATTGCTTGAAAGGTCTGATGAAGAAGCCATGGATGCGATTAGTAAAATATTGATGATAATAAAGGAGGTTAACCAAAATGATATTACAAGTATTTAAAAGCGTTGGTAATACATTGAGTATAGCTGACGCGTATACGGCATTGATTTCGCTATATTCTAATCAAATTTATCCAACGAAAAAGGCTGCAGGTTCTCTAGGCGGAGCAGTAAATGGTGGTACGATTATATTGAAAAATGGTTATTATATGAGAGTGAGGTAAAATATGTATAATACATACGCAGATAATTTGACATACGGAGCATCGGAATTAGCAAAGAGAAGTAGTGTATCTGTATCCCTATCAGGGTGGCCAGCTGCTTTTGCAATAATGTCGATTCCATTATCTGTTGTCGCAATATATGCAATAAAAGAATGCTTAAGCGAAATCAGTAGTGGGTTTGACTAAAATGCGCAACGAAATCAGTCGTGGGTCAATCATATACAAAATAAGGATATCTATGTCATCATAGCTGGTGACTAAGATATCCTTTTTTAGAAAAGATTGAAGTATGGTTTGATTTTATTTGTTTAATGTATCGACTATTTGTTTGGTATATGTGCCACGTTTTTTGTGCTCTCGTTTTCTGGAATATAAACATGTGGTCAAGCAATAGAATAGTTTGTCTTTTAGGCAGTATAGTGCACGTGCACGGAAACGTTCTAGGTTTGTATATCTATTGGACACGTCAATCAGTAATCGAAGTTTCTGATTGATGTTTTCAGCTAGAGCATTAGATTGTCGTCTATCGTCATAAGGCCTTCTGAAGCTGTTTATAATTTCTGGTTTCCAGTGCTTCAGTAGAGATATGAATTCCTTATAGCAGTCTAAGTCTGAGTGTTCAAATAGCTCAATCAGATAATCAAGTTTCATACTAGCTTCTTCAAGAGAGCAGCGTTTATTGAAGTCTCTATATAGCTCCTTTAATTCATACGCAAGCTTTAAATCAGGACTTATCTCCAACAACATGTTGAAAAGGTCCCTATAATTCATCTTCTGACGAAATTTTGAATTATATCTTGGCTCGTTATCGAGGTCGAATGAATCAGTTTCTAATAACTTATGCCAGGTCTTCAACAAATAGTAACTGGGACTATCATAAACACACTGTTTCATGATTCCTACACGTATGTATCTAAAGCACTCCGTAAGGTGTTTGATGACATGGAAAGGGTCTACCGCTATTTCGCAATGTCTCAGGTACTTTTTACAGACATCCCTATAAGGTTCCCACATATCGATCGTAACGTACTTTACCTTGTCTCTCTCCGATTGTGGAATCATTTCAAAGTGTTTCGACAGCGTTACTTTCGAACGGTTTAAAGTATCTCGTTTAATGTCCTATTATTGTTGTCTACGAATACGCACAAATATGAACCACCATATTTCGCCATGGAAGAAGATATCTCATCGATACCAAGGTTCTCAGGAAGTGTTAATCTAGGTGCACGGATGAAACTATCGGCATATACTTGTATAATCGTGTTGGATACGTGGTATTTATGTGCAATATCCTTGTAAGTCATACGAACATTATGTAGATCCAAGGCAATCGCATTGAGTACTGCGTATGACTGATGGAAGTTCTCTGGACCAAATGGACTTGGCTCAGAGAAGGACTTCCCACATTCTTTACAGACATAGCGTCTTCTTGTCCAATCAATGATGGATGGAATCCCTGCAACGTCAAGGTGGTTATAGCTGTATGAAGAATAATTCTTTATTTTTGAATGACCTCCACAACAGGGACAGGTAGGGTGAGTATCATTCAGTTTTATTAAGATGTGTAATTTATCAGATGATTTATGTGTATCAATCGAAAAAATCATATCGTCACTAACATTGAGTGTGGATATGATAAAATCATTTATAGCCATATGGCGCCTCCTATCGTTATTATTCAATCTTTTTCCAACTTGAATTCTAACATAGGAGTTTTTTATTAGCTGAGACCCCGAGTGAATTTGGAGGGTATCCCCGAGTTGTAAAAAAAGAGGTCAAAATTTGACCCCTAGAAATTTCGGAGGGTCGCCCCGACCCCGAGTGATTTTATAGTGCCGATTATACTATCATCGCTATTATTTTTTTAGTGTCCATAAATTTTCAATAGGCATCTTGATAAATATTGAATTTTAATTTATTATTAAATATAGATTCAGTATTATAGGAGAAAGAGGTGTGCTATGGCACAGGTATTAAAAGAAGAAGTTAGAAATAGAATACTCGAAGCAGCAGAAAAAGTATTTTATAAAAAGGATTATAGAGGTGCCAAATTAACAGAAATTGCAAAAGAAGCAGATATTCCTGTGGCACTAATTTATACCTATTTCAAAAACAAGGAAGTTTTGTTTGATGCAGTAGTAAGTTCTGTTTATATAAACTTCGAGTCAGCTTTTAATGAGGAAGAATCTTTGGAAAAAGGTTCTGCTTCTGAAAGGTTTGATGAAGTTGGAGAAAATTATATTCATGAACTTTTAAAAGAGCGTAAGAAGTTAATTATTTTAATGGATAAAAGCTCAGGAACGAAACATACAGAAGCAAAACAAAAACTCATATCACAAATGGAGGTTCATATTGAAGTAAGTTTAAAAAGACAATCGAAAGAGGAATATGATCCAATGCTTGCCCATATTTTAGCCAGTAATTTTACAGAGGGGCTTCTTGAAATAGCAAGGCACTATCAAAGTGAAAAGTGGGCAAAAGATATGCTAAAACTTATTGCAAGGTGTTATTACAAGGGAGTGGAATCCCTGTAATCAGCACTAAAAAATAGACTTTGTGTAATCAGCAAAGTCTTACTTTAAACCTTAATACTGAATTAAAATTCAATATTATTCAATTTTGAAAGGAGAGTTGTTCATGCCGGAAAAAGAATTAAGGAAAAAGGTGATTGGGAAAAATGGTTTATCCAATTCACTTCTTGCTTTAAAAATAGTATTTGATTTGATACCACAAATCTTACTTGTATATTTGATTAGTTCTTTAATCACAAACAATATTAACGAAGGTAATTTAAAGTATATATTCTTGGGAATCTTTATATCGTTTGTATTAAAAGGCGTGTTTTACTATTTTGCAACAAAGGTTGCCCATGAGAAAGCATACGAAAAATTGACAGAACTTAGGATAGATATTATCGGGCATCTAAAAAAACTAAGTTTGGGATTTTTCAAAGAACATAATACAGGGGAGCTTACGAACATTGTTCAGCATGATGTGGAGCAAGTGGAAGTATACCTTGCTCATGGTCTTCCTGAAATAATGGCAGTTACGCTTCTGCCTACCATTATTTTCATAGCTATGATTTTTGTAGACTGGCGTCTTGCTCTTGGAATGATTGCCGGAGTTCCACTCATGTATTTGGTAAAAGTTCTTTCACAGAAAACAATGGATAAGAACTTTGCTATTTACTTTAATCATGAAAATAAGATGAGAGAAGAGTTGATGGAATATGTAAAAAACATTTCTGTGATTAAGGCTTTTGCTAAAGAAGAGGATATTAGCGAGAGAACATTAAAAACGGCAAGAGAATATATTTACTGGGTTAAAAAGAGTATGGGAGCAATCACAATTCCAATGGGACTCATTGACATATTTATGGAAATTGGAGTAGTTATTGTCATGATTTTGGGAAGTATCTTTCTTTATCAGGGGAATATTACAACGCCTAAATTTATACTCGCAATTATTCTATCATCTGCGTTTACAGCATCCATAAGCAAGACAGCCACTCTACAACATTTTTCTATTGTATTTAAGGAGGCATTAAAGGCGATTGGAAAAGTTTTAACAGTTCCACTTCCAAACAAAAAGACAGAACAAGGTTTAGAATTTGGAAACATAGAATTTAAAGATGTGAATTTTGCATACGGAAAAGATGGCTTTGAGCTTAAAGATATCAATTTGACTTTTAAGAAAAACAGCTTGAATGCCTTAGTAGGGGCAAGCGGTTGTGGGAAAAGTACCGTATCTAATTTGCTTATGGGATTTTGGGATGCGGATGAAGGACAAATACTGATAAATGGAAAAGACATAAAGGATTACAGTCAAGAAAATATCTCAAAGTTGATTGGTAGTGTCGGGCAAGAAGTTATCCTTTTTGATTTGAGCATTTTTGAAAATATAGCAATCGGAAAATTAAATGCAACAAAAGAAGAAGTTATAGAAGCAGCTAAAAAAGCAAGATGCCATGATTTTATTTCTGCATTACCAAATGGATATGAAACACGAGTAGGTGAAATGGGCGTTAAGTTATCCGGTGGAGAAAAACAAAGAATCTCCATAGCAAGAATGATACTTAAAAATGCACCGATTTTAATATTAGATGAAGCAATGGCAGCTGTTGATAGTGAAAATGAAAGACTAATCGGTGAAGCGATTGATGATTTAAGTAAGGATAAGACCATCATTACAATTGCTCATCATCTAAATACGATTAGAGATTCAGACCAAATTATAGTTATGGATAAGGGTGTTGTTCTTGATGCAGGAAGCCATGAAGAGTTGATGAAAAGATGTGATTTTTATAAGGATATGGTTGATGAACAGAACAAAGTTGATAGATGGAATTTGAAAGATAATAGTCTTTCACGAACAAGAAACGAAGTGGATTGCGAGTGTATGGAGGTGGCAACAGAAAATGTTTAGAGAAATGTTAAAACTACTTACAAAAACCGGCAAGAGAGATTTGATTATATCAAGCGTATTCTTTGCCCTTTATGGATTAAGCTCCATAGCCATGATTGTTATCGTATTTTCTATACTGTTCCAAATCTTTGATAGAACGAGCTTAGCAAGCCTATATAAATATTTTATTGCGATTGGATTACTTGTAGTCTTCAAAGGTATTTGTAACATGGTTGCGGATATGAAAAAGCATAGTGCAGGTTTTGATATTGTTCAGCAAATAAGAGAACGCATGATTATCAAATTAAAGAAATTCAGTTTGGGATTTTATACCAATGAACGACTTGGGGAAATAAATACAATTTTACACAAAGATGTTGATAATATGTCCCTTGTTGTAGGACATATGTGGTCAAGAATGTTTGGTGATTTTTTGATAGGTGCAGTCGTATTTGTTGGTCTTGCAAATATTGATATAAAGTTGGCACTGATAATGGCAGTATCCGTTCCAATTGCACTTGCCTTTCTATATCTGACAATTAAGCAGTCTGAAAAAATAGAAAATCAGAACAACTTAAGCCTTCTTGATATGGTTAGTTTATTTGTTGAATATGTTAGAGGAATACCTGTATTAAAGAGTTTTGGGGAGAATAAGAGCTTAGATAATGAGCTTATGAACAAAACGAAAAAGTTTGGAGAAACAAGTAAAGCAGCTTCAAGATTTAAGGCAAAACAGATATCTATATTTGGTTTTTTACTGGATATTGGATATTTAATTCTTTTAATCGCAGGAGCAATATTTGCTGTAAAGGGAAATCTTGATGTACTTAATTTTATTATCTTTGCAGTAATTTCAAAAGAGTTTTATAAGCCGTTCGCTTCTATGGAACAACACTATATGTATTATGTTTCGGCGGTAGACAGCTATGAGAGACTTTCAAGAATTTTGTATGCAGATATAATACCTGACAAGGCAGATGGTATTATTCCGAAGCAAAATAACATAGCCTTTGAAAATATTAAATTTTCCTATGAAGAAGATGAGTTTAAAATGGAAAATTTAAGTTTTGATATTGCTGAAAAAACAATGACAGCCTTAGTTGGAGAATCTGGTAGTGGAAAGACAACTATAACCAACTTACTTCTAAGATTTTACGATGTGCATAAAGGGAAAATTACACTTGGAGGAACTGATATAAGAGATATTCCTTATGATGAGCTTTTGGATCGTATCAGTATTGTTATGCAGAATGTTCAACTGTTTGATAATACGATTGAGGAAAATATCAGAGTAGGAAAAAAAGGAGCTACAAAAGAAGAAATCATTGAAGCAGCAAAGAAAGCAAGAATCCATGATTTTATTATGAGTTTGCCTGAAGGTTATGAAACGGATATAGGCGAAAATGGCGGGATTTTATCAGGCGGACAAAGACAGAGAATATCCATTGCAAGAGCGTTTCTGAAAGATGCACCGATTTTAATTCTTGATGAAATGACAAGTAATGTTGACCCTGTAAATGAATCTTTGATACAAGATGCTATTACGGAACTCGCAAAGGATAGGACTGTACTTGTAGTGGCTCATCATTTAAAAACCATTCAAAAAGCTGACCAAATTCTCGTATTTCAAAAAGGCAATTTACTTGAAAAAGGAAAGCATGGGGAACTTCTTGAGAAAGATGGCTACTACACAAAATTATGGAAAGCTCAGTATGAGGTGTAACCATGATTTTGTTAAAAGATGTTTCTTATGAATGGGAAGATGGACGAACTGCTTTAAAAAATATCAATCTTGAAATTAAAAAAGGTGAATTTGTTTTAATTTCAGGGAAAAGTGGAAGTGGTAAAAGCACTCTTGGAAGTGTAATGAATGGTCTTATTCCACATTATTACAAAGGCAAAATGCAAGGAGAAGCCTTTGCGTATGGAAAAGATATAAGCAAACTATTACTTCATGAAGTAGGACATATTGTAGGGACTGTATTTCAAGATCCAAGAAGTCAGTTTTTCACGACAACAACAGACGAAGAAATAGCTTTTGGGCTTCAAACCATCTGCAAATCAAGAGATGAAATCAAACAGAGAGTAGAAGAAGTATACGCAGAATTGGATATTGAGGAACTGAAAGGAAAATCTGTTTTTGAATTATCAAGCGGACAGAAACAAAAGATAGCTATTGCAAGCATCTGTGCGATGAATCCGAAAGTTTTGATTTTAGATGAACCTTCAGCAAATTTGGATATGAAAGCAACATTTGACCTATTTTTAATTTTGGAAAAATTAAAGAAAAAGGGAACAACTGTTGTTCTAATTGAACATCGTTTGTACTATGTAAAATCTTTATTTGACCGTTTTCTTTTGGTTAAAGATGGAGAGATTGCACAGGACTTGAGTCGGGAAGAAGTTATCCATCTTGAAGGGGAGTTTTGGGATGATAATGGACTAAGAACTCTTGAATTAGAAGAATACAGGATAAGCGAGAAGAAAGATTTATATCAATTAAATGATGAAAGTATCAGTGGGAAAGGCTTGAAATTTTGTTACCCAAGTGCAACTAAGGTTGGAAATAAGCAAAACCAATATATCTTAAATCATCTTGATTTCAATATGGAGTGCGGAAAAGCCATTGGTCTTATTGGGTTAAATGGTACCGGGAAAACTACTTTTGCAAGGGTAATTTCAGGACTTGAGAAGATAAAAGAGGGGAAAATATGGGTGGAAAAAGATAAAGAGTTGAATCGTAAAGATTTAATGGATATGTCATATTTTGTATTTCAGGATTCAGACTATCAGTTATTTTCGGAAAGTGTACTTGATGAAATGCTACTTGGTATGGAGGGTAAAGATAAAAAAGAAAATACCCAAAAGGCAAAGTCTATTTTGAATGTTCTTGGCTTAGATAAATATATAGATAAGCATCCGTTTGCTTTATCAAGAGGAGAAAAACAAAGACTGACAATAGCTTGTGGAATGATGAAACAGGCAAAAGTTTTTATATATGATGAACCAACATCGGGTTGTGATAAGGACTCAATGCTTTCAGTGGCAAAATTGATTGAAGAACAATTAAAAAATGGGACAACAGTTTTGGTGATAAGTCATGATTTTGAGTTTTTAGCAAACACAGTGAGCAAGCTCTGGGTAATGGGAGATGGAAAAATAGAAAAAGTTTTGAATATGAGTGAAAGTAATAAATTTCTCATATTAGACAAGATGAGAGGAGGTAGAGAGCTTGATAGATAGAAAAACAGTCGATCCGAGAATAAAACTTACTCTACTTCCAATTGTTGGATTTGCCAGCTTTTTTATAAGCGATACGATTCTACTTTTCGGACTGGTTGTCTTTGCCTTTTTTCTGTATGTATTCAGCAGTATGTGGAAAAGAGCATTACGCTTTATTTTGTTTTTTGTGCTTTTATACTGCATAGAGTTAGGGCTTGGAAAGTTTTTGTGAAGCAAGCATCGTATTTGCAATATATATGTTTATTTACTTTGCATCAAGAATGACCTTAATTGCTATGTTTGGTGGATATATAACAAAGACTACAAGTGTAAGTGAAATGCTTGAAGCATTAAATAGAATGAAAGTGCCAAGAAGCATTGGTATACCTTTTAGTGTTTTGCTTAGGTTTGTACCAACTATAAAAATAGAACTCAAGGCATTAAAAGAAAATATGAAGATTCGAGGAATCGTAACAAGCAGATTTTTCCCGTTGCTACATCCAATTAAATATATTGAATATACGCTTGTTCCACTTTTAATGAGAATGATTAAGATTTCAGATGAACTGTCAGCTTCAGCACTCATTAGGGGACTTGATAGTGATGAGAAGAGGGTAACATTAACAGAATTGCGGTTTAGAAAAACAGACTTAATGATTGGACTATTAGGAGCTTTTATGATTGCTCTTATGATAGTAATACAGAGAATTTATTAGGAGGACTAGTGTGAAAAATACTTTTCATCACTATTTGTGCCGAAACTTGGCGGCGGAATGGAGATTTTTATGAAAAACAAATTAAATGGTCGTGATTTTATTACAATCGGAATTTTTAATGCAATTGGAATTGTCATATACATGGCAGCCAGCTTTGCTATGGCAACAACAGTTATTGGAGGATTTATTGCTTCAGGAGTTAGCTTTATGGTAGCTGCCACCGTTTATATCCTTATGGCTGTAAAAGTTAAAAAGAAGGGAGTATTTACAATATCAGGAACTCTTCTTGGCTTAATTGCATTGTCAGGAGGACATTTACCTCATGCAGTATTTGCTGTAATCGGTGGAATCATATGTGATTTGATTATAGGAAATTATGAGAGCAAGGGACGAATGGTTATTGGATATGGGACATTTGCATTAGCAGATTTTTTAGGAACAGTAATTCCTGTGATTTTATTCGGGACAACTTCTTTTGTGGAAAGAGCATCAAAATGGAAAATGAGTGAAGCACAAATAAATGAAGCATTATCTTATTTCAAAGTTTCGTGGGCAGTAGGCTTTGGTTTTATAACTTTTATTCTTGCTTGCATAGGAGCATTTGTTGCAACAAGGATACTTAAAAAACATTTTGAGAAAGCAGGAGTGATTTAATAATAGATTTACTTAGGAGGAAAAGTAATGGAGGGATAATCATGTCAAAACTTATAGTTTCAGTTTTCACAGAACGATATAATTATCCTTTTTTATGCTTGGACTTACTTTTGTATAGCAATATATCGCCATTACAAACATACAAATAGTCAATATAACAAATCAGTAGTTTTCAAGTTAAGAGGACTTTTTACGCCAAAGTGTAGAAGTCCTCCTTTTTTATTCTTAAAAAGCAAACCACAGAACAGGGAAAGGAGGATAACTAAGTGGCTAAAGAATATTACCTTTATGTGAAAGGAAAAGCCGTACCTGTAAGCGAAGAAGAAAAACAAAAGCTTGAGGAAGAAGAAGGAAAAATAAATGAAAGAAAAGATAGGCTTCACCAAAATTATCTAAAGCGTAAAGCAAACGGCAAACAACAGGAATATGAGGAAAGGTATAAAGCAAGGCTAGAACAGAAGAAGCAGGAGAAGTTAAGGGTTTTGAAAAGGGTTGGGATACTTGTAAAGGGTTCAGACGATAATTTATAGGAGTGGTGATATATTGACTAAAAACTGAAAAAGTGATAATTTAATTATTAAAGATAATAAGATTATCAAAAATAAAAAATGAGAGGGGAAAGTTAGATGTCTTATTGCTCTGATATAACAAAAAATAGAATTTTAGAATGTGCTAAAGGGGAATTTTTAAGCAAAGGATTTGAAAATGCACAGGTGGCTGAAATTGCTAAATTAGCAAAAGTAACTACTGGAGCAATTTATCGTCATTTCAAAAACAAGGAAGCATTATTTTTTGCTCTGATTGAAGAAGAATATAATTATACGCTAAATGTTGTTTCTGATGTTGAAAAAAAGAGTGAAAATAAAACTATTAAGATAGACTTTGATTTAGTCGATGATGAAGTAATTATAGAAAATTTATTTTTAGAAACAATGCTATTTGTTGATTATATGTATGCACATTTTGATAATTTTAAGTTGATTTTTGCGTGTAGCAAAGGCTCACAAGTGGAAAATTTTATTGAGGATATTACTGAAAGATATACAGTTAAAAACATGAAGCTTATTCATTTTGATGCTAAACAGGAGCAAATCAACACAGAAATTAAAGAGTTTGAAGTTCATGTTATTACAAAAGGATATATTACATCTTTATGCGAATGCGTACTTCATGATATACCGCATGATAATGTTAGTGAATATATTAGAAGTATTGTTATTTTTCAATATTATGGTTGGAAAGGCTTAATGAAGATAAATAACAGATGATTTTTTATCAAAGAGTTAGTAATAACTAATCAACTATTTGTTTGGAGGAGGTGTTTTCTTGAAAAGTAACAATAAAAATGCAATTTCACAGTTGCTTAAATACACCGGTGGAGAGAAAAAACAATTATACAAATCAATTTTATTAGCGACCATAGGGGAGCTGTTTGGAATGATTCCATTTTTAGCGATTGCCAAGTTGATAGAAAAAATATATCAATCTGAAGTGTCATTTAGAACCGTATTGTATTTAACACTTATTGCTTTGTTCGGACAAATTTTAAAAGGAATTTTTACATTATACTCAACAATAACCTCACACAAAGCAACATTTCATATTTTAAAAAATATACGAAGTTTAGTAGCTGAAAAAATGCTAAGAGTACCTATGGGTGTAATGATAGATACTCCTATAGGTAAATTTAAAAATTTAATTGTAGATACAGTGTCTAAGCTGGAAGATTCAATGGCTCATTTTATGCCGGAGATAACATCAAGTATAGTATCTCCTGTTTTATTTTTAGTTTTGATTTTTGCTTTGGACTATAGGATGGGGTTGGCTTCGTTACTTACAATTCCTTTAGGAATGCTTGGATATATAGGCATGATGAAGGATTATGAGTTTAGAAGCAAAACATATACTACAGCTCAAAATAATATGAATAGTACTTTGGTTGAATATATTAATGGGATTGAGGTTATAAAAGCTTTTAACCACAGTGCTTCTTCTTATGAAAAATTTACGAACGCAATTAACTTCTTTCATGATAGTACACTTGCTTGGTGGAAGCAAAGTTGGTTATGGTCAGCATTTGTTCAAGCAGTTATGCCATCAACACTTTTAGGGACTTTGCCAGTTGGTGCATATCTGTATATGAATTCAAAAATCTCTCTATCAGGTTTTATTGTGTGCATTATACTGCCAATAGGGTTTATTGCACATTTAATGAAAATTGGAAAGTATTCTGAACAATTCAACATGGTTAAGGCAAGTTTAGATGTAATAGAGGAATTTCTATCGAAAGAGGAACTTAAAAGACCAAAAGAGAAGGTAATCTTTGAAGATACTCTTTATCGTTTTGAAAATGTTTCATTTGCATATGATAAGGAACTTGTGCTAAAAAATATCAACTTTGAATTAAAACCAAACACAGTAACCGCATTGGTAGGAAGTTCCGGTTCTGGAAAATCTACAATAGCAAAACTTATGGCTGGTTTTTGGGATCCGTCCAAAGGAAGTATCTGTTATGGTGGGAAAAAAATACCTGAAATTCCATTTGAACAGCTAACAAATGAGATAAGCTATGTTGCTCAAGATAATTTCTTGTTTAATACAAGCATTAAAGAAAATATAAAAATAGGAAACCCAACTGCAAGTGATGATGAGGTTATTGAGGCGGCTAAAGCTGCATCTTGCCATGACTTTATTATGGAACTTGAAGATGGATATAACACAAAGGTTGGTGATGCAGGAGGTTCTTTGTCCGGTGGAGAAAGGCAAAGAATTACGATTGCAAGAGCAATGTTAAAACAATCTAAGGTAATAATTTTAGATGAAGCAACTGCATTTGCAGATCCAGAAAATGAATATCTCATTCAAAGTGCAATCAACAATCTTATTAAAGGAAAGACTCTTATAGTGGTTGCTCACAGGCTTTCTACTATTACAAATGCTGATACAATCCTTGTTATGAAAGATGGGGAAATTGTAGAGAATGGAACTCATGAAAACCTTGTAAAAAAAGATGGAGTATATGCTTCCTTGTGGAAAAATTATGTGGGCGGACAAGATAATGAAAAGGAGGCGATGTAAATGATTAGCATTGTAAAACGAATATTAAAAATATCAGGAAAGTGTCAAAAAAATGTAATCCTTGGTCTTATATTTAGTGGATTAAAATCATTTTTCGTTTCTTTGATGTTGTTGGCGGTTTTACTGATTATGATTAATCTTGAACAGTTGAATATGACTATTATTATGCAGGCAACAGCAATTGTAGTTGTGAGTATATTCGGCAGATTTATTTTTCAATATCTTTGTGATAGAAAATTAAGTGCATCAGGTTATGAAATTTTTAAGGATAAAAGGATTGAAATAGGGGAAAAACTGAAAAAAGCTCCAATGGGGTATTTTTCAGAAAAAAACTTAGGAATAATCCAAGCGGTTCTAACAACAACTATTTCCGACTTAGAGGGTATGGCGATGCTTGCGATGAACTTTATTGTAGGAGGTTTTTTTCATGCCTTTAGTATGACTACCATGTTATTGATCTTTTGCTTTCCGGTAGGGATGGTATCTTTAATTGCAATCATCTTTGGTATGGGCGTTCTTAAATTAATCGCAAAGAAAACCGAAAAATATTCTCCTATCATGCAAAACTCACAAGAAATGCTTGTTACTGATGCAATTGAGTATATTAGAGGAATTTCAGTGCTTCGTTCTTTTGAAAAAGGAACTGATGGAAAAAATAAAGTTGAAAAAGCGTTTATGAGTAAATGTAAAGTTGATATTGAGGTTACTGAGGGTTCAGCTTATTTAATGAAACTATATGAAATGATTTTTAAAGTTGCGAGCTGTGTATTGGTGTTTGTTGCAATAATTCTATATATGAAATCTCTGATTCCACTTTCCTATACTCTTATGTTTATAGTATCTGCTTTTCTAATTTTTATGGAATTGGAGTTGGTTAATGATGGAGCATTTTTAAGCAGAATGCTCGCAACACAACTTAATCGATTGGACTATGTTTCAGATATACCTTCGCTTGATGAGGGCGGAAAAGAAATTGGCTTGAATTCCTATGGCATTGAATTGAAAGATGTTTGTTTTGGATATGGGGAAAGAGAGATTTTGAAGAATATAAATTTGCAGATAAAGTCGAATAGCAGTTTGGCTATTGTAGGTGCTTCAGGTTCTGGAAAGACAACTCTTTGTAATATTATAGCAAGATTTTGGGATGTTAATAAAGGGGAAGTATTTATTGGAGGACATAATGTTAAGGACTTTACCTCTGAAAGCCTATTACAAAATATCAGTATGGTATTTCAGAAGGTTTATTTATTCAATGACACGATTGAGAATAATATAAAATTTGGAAATCCAAACGCTACACATGATGAGGTGGTGGAGGCTTGCAAGAAAGCTTGTTGCCACGATTTTATAACAAGCCTTAGTGATGGATACGACACTGTTGTTGGTGAGGGCGGTTCAACGTTGTCAGGAGGAGAAAAGCAAAGAATATCTATTGCAAGAGCAATCCTTAAAGATGCTCCAATCATTATTCTTGATGAAGCAACTTCAAGTGTAGATCCTGAAAACGAGCATATGTTAATTAGTGCAATTAATGAGTTAACAAAAAATAAAACTCTCATTAGCATTGCACATAGATTATCTACGGTAAGAGGAGCAGATCAAATTATTGTTATTGATAAAGGGGAAATTGTACAACAAGGGAATCATAAGGAACTGATTAGTCAAGATGGAGTATATAAACATTTCATCGAAATTAGAAAACAATCTATTGGTTGGAAAATATAGGTGATGAAATGGGAGATGTAGTTATTGATTTTGATAATGTAAGTTTCAGTTATGGAACACAAACAGAAGGGAGTCTCAGAAATATAAATTTCAAAGTTAAAGAAGGAGAATTTATTTTGCTTACCGGTCAGTCCGGTTCAGGGAAAACAACTGTTACAAGATTGATAAACGGCTTAATTCCACATTTCTTTGAAGGGGTTTTAACTGGAACTGTGAAAGTGTTAGGAAGTGATATAAAAACTATCACTCCCGGAGAAATGGGGAAAAATATTGCTTCTATATTTCAAAATCCACGAAGTCAATTTTTTACAACGAATAGTACCAAGGAAGTGGCATTTGCTCTTGAAAATTATGGAATAGATAGAGATGAAATGATAGATAGAGTGAATTGTGCATTTCACGATTTAGATGCTGAAAATCTTATGGATAGGGATATGTTTTCTTTATCTAGTGGTGAAAAACAGAAGATAGCGATTATAGCTGCAAAAACTTTGAATCCCAAGATTTATGTTTTTGACGAGCCATCTGCAAATTTAGATATTCATTCAATTATTAAATGAAAAAAGCTATTAATCCCCCATCTGAGATGGGGGAACCGGCAAAGCCGAAGCGTTACTTAGAGTATTAAAAACTCCTATGCTATAATGATATTGGTTTCGCAGGCCATATCAAAGCATAGGAGGTATCCAAGTGGATAATCAAAGTATAACACATACACGTTGGAATTGCACTTACCATATTGTTTTATACCAAAATACAGAAGAAAAATCATGTATGGAGAAACAAAAAAGAATT
>GL890583.1:76609-257115 GCA_000209465.1 Lachnospiraceae oral taxon 107 str. F0167
AACCAAAATACAAGAAAGAAAAATCATGTATAGGAAGAAAAACAAAAAAAAGTAGTTTTAGGGTAGGAAAATAAATTAAAAAAGTTGTGTGAGATGAAACAGGTAAAGTTGATAGATGGAAGAGTATGTATAGATCATATTCATATGTATATAGCAATTCCACCTAAAATAAGTGTATCGGAATTCATGTCATATTTAAAAGGTAAAAGTGCATTAATGCTATTTGATAGACATCCTGAGTATAGAAATAAATGGGGCGATCGTCATTTTTGGGCAAGAGGATATTATGTATCAACAGTAGGAAATGTAAATGAAGAAACAATCTTGAAATATATTAAGGAACAAGAAGAAAATGATAAGGTAGCGGACGGAAGAAAGTAGAAGAGCCTTCTTTAGGAGGCTACCGATAAAAATGGTACTGCGAAATCCCGCCCTTGGCGGAACCGGAGAAATACCTTGGAGGGGTTAAAATTAAACCCCCATTTGAAATGGGGGTTTTTAACTTGTTTCAGAGCATAGATTGTTCTACTTAAAAAATTTAGTAGATAAATGCTTAATAATGAAAGATGAAAAAATTGATAGAGAATTAAAGAAAAATGATATTGATAACTTGAATGATTCAGATATTAGAGCGTATAAACTTCGAACATTTAAGTTAAGTAATATTAAATATGAACTAAAGGATAATCTTATTGTTAACAAGCAAAATGCAGATTTTAAAGTGGAAAATTTATCTTTTTCCTATGATGTCAATCATTCTGTTTTGAGTAATTGTAATTTAGAAGGGAATTTTGGTGAAACAGTAGCTATAGTTGGACACAATGGAAACGGCAAAACGACATTAGGTAAAATAATGTCAGGATTACTAAAAGCAAGAAGTGGACAATTTTTTATTGAAGGTAAATTTACAAAGCAAAAGAACTTATATAAAAGTGTATATTTTGTAATGCAAGATGCAGATTATCAATTATACTCCGATTCTGTTGTTTCTGAGTTAATGCTCAGTTCTATGAATAGTATTAAGCAAAATGATGAAAAAATAGAAAATGCGATAACTTTATTGAATATTTCATCATTCAGAAATAGACATCCGCAAAGCTTATCAGGAGGGCAAAAGCAGCGAGTTACTATTGCAGCTGCAATAGCTTCAAATAAAAAAATTCTGATTTTTGATGAGCCAACCAGTGGACTTGATTATGAAAATATGAAAGTCGTATCTGAAGCAATTAATACTCTTCGTAAAAAAGGAATACTGATTTTTGTTATTTCTCATGATTTAGAATTTTTAAGTAGAGTAGCAACTAAAGCAGTTTTTATAGAAAATAATACTGTTAGCAAAAGGATCAATTTAAAGAAAAGTGATGACTTTGAAACAATAAAAAGATTTTTACTGCAGAATGAGGGATATGAAGAATGAGCAAATCTTGTAAACAAAATGGAATAAGATATGATCCAAGAATTAAGTTGTTACAAGTTTTAATTATAGGGGTTTTAGTATTTACTTTGACCGGTAAAAAGTATGAAGTTCTACTTTTTTTGTCAGTATTTGCATATGGAATGATAAGCGGCATATACAAAACTTGTTTTAAATTTTTAGCTTTATATATAGTGTTGTTTATGGTAGCGGAAATAAGTCCATTATTTATTTCAACTACAATACACTATTTTTTCCTATGTTTTATAACATTGACACTCGCAACTATAAATATGATTAGAACAAGTGAAATATCTGAAGTATTAGCTTCCTTGCAAAATATGAAAATTCCATATTATATAAATATTCCACTAGCTGTTATATTAAGATTTTTTCCTACTCTAAAACAGGATATTACTTGTATAAAGCAGGGAATTAAGACTAGAGGGATTGATATTTCTTTCCTTGGATTTTTAAAACATCCTTTTAAAGTTTATGAAATGATGTTGATTCCTATGTTAATGCGAATGCTATGTACTGCAACTGAGTTGTCGGCATCTGTTGAGACACGAGGACTTGGAGTTTCGTGTAAAAAAACCAGTTATGCAGAAGTCAAATTTCGTATGCTTGATATGTTATTGCTAGTAATAATGATGGTATTTTATCTAGCTATCATCATTATGAAAATAAAAAATATTTAAAAACAAGGAGAATAATTATGGAAGAAAAAAAGAAATTTCAAATTAAAGATTTAATTATTACAGCACTAATGGTGTTATGCTCACAGGTTTTATATAGAGTGTTATCTTTTCTGTTCATATCGCCATACACAATGCTATTAGTAGTTCCGATATGGTCAATTATTGCAGCAATTGCCTATTTCTTAGTACCGATAAAAACAAAAAATCCATGGATGATTTTATTATTTTGTGTACTTACAAGCATTATAGGTTTTTATCCACCATATATCATTAGTTGTATATTTGCCGGGATTATAGCTATGTTGATTGCAAGAACAAAAGGGGTTGGCAATTATAAAGGATTAACAATTGGATATATGATATTTTGTGTTCTTGCCGGCTTTGGTGGAATGTATGTACCATTTCTTTTTTATGCAGATCAAACACTTAAATCTTATGAAAAAATGTTTGGGAGCGAATATTTAGGTACATTAACTAAAATTATTTCTCCTATGACTACAGTAATGATGCTTATTTTAATAGCTATTTGCGGATTGATTGGAGCAGTGATTTCCAAGAAATTATTGAAGAAGCATTTTGAAAAAGCAGGAGTGATTTAATCAATCTTTGTTTGTGAGGGAAAAAATGGATTAAATAATGGAGGTAATTGAAATGTATTATTTAGGGTCTGTTATTCATATAGAAAAAACAATAGACCTTTTTGATACTGGTAATTATCATAAAAAATCAAATTTAAAATATAAGGAAAGAGCAAGTTTCTTTCATTTTAGAGGACTTATTATGCCTATGTGCAGAAGTCCTCCTTTTTTTGTCTAAAAACGCAGATAAAAAAGTAATGGAGGAAATAAAATGCCAAAAGAATATTACCTTTATGTTAACGGACAAAGGGTTAAAGTCAGCGAGCAGATATATAAAGTCTACTGGCGAGAAAAAGAACACGAAAAGTATTTAGAGCAAGTGGACAAGAAAAACCACTTGCTCTTTTTTTCATCATTGGATCATGACGGACACTTTGTAGACAATATTGTTGATGAAAGTGTTGATGTAGAAAAGATCGTTGAAACACAGATGATGATTGAAGCCGTTAGAAATGCTATATCAAGACTTAATGCAGAAGAAAAGGATATTATTGAACGCTTGTATTTCAATGATGAAGGGGTAACACTGCTTGTACGAGCTGAGGCATCAGCGAAGTAGAAATAGAATAGTAGTTTTATTCTTACAGAAAATCTAGCAATTTTATAGTAAGTATTACGATCTGACAAGAGTCAAAAACTTCTTAGAATATCATTTTAGTTAACGATTAAAATTCTTAGTTTAGAAAATAAAATGGTTTTTAATGAGCTAATTATGTGCTAGTTATTGGACAAAATAATTAGCACATAAGAATGGAAAAATTGCTTTCAATTTTTAGATAGACTGAGGTAGAGTTGTAAGCGACTTTGACCGAATGGTTAAGGTCTTTTTGTGGTTTTAGTGGTATAATAAACAATATGAATAAGCTGTTTTGGGAGGACGAAATGACTGATAGTAAAAAGTGAAAAAAGTTGAAATAGACTCTATAAAAATTGCCTTATAGAGCGCAACAAACCTCTCTGAGAAGATAAAATTGGGACAAAATACTGTAGCTATTATAATTTTGATGAGTATGATTATTGGGAAGAAATTATAGAGACTTTAGAGACTGACAGATTAAAATAAATTTATGAGAGAGTTGAAGGTATGAAGTTTAATAAAATATATAAAATTATCTTGTTGCTTATAGCGATAGTATTATTAATATTTTTTTGGCAAGTTATAGTGAATTTTGTTGTTTCTACTAATTTAGAAGTTTCGCAAGGGAATCTATTTGCATTAACTATTATATTTTATTTAGAAATAATCTGTATATTAGTGATATATGATTTAGTAATTATTAAGTTATATATGGGAGTAAGTTCTTGTTTGAGTAAACTAGGTCAATGGGCTATAAGAACGAAAAAGGTGAGTATTGCACTTTACACAATTAGATTAAATTATTATTTGTTAAGACTAAGTATATTATTACGTGTAGGTTGGGTAACTTATGGTAGCTCTGAAAAAAATTCAGTCTGGATAGGGATATCTAAACTCTCCTTGACTAAGCTATTGCTTAATATATTTAGATTTATAATAAGCATACCTATGTTCTTGGCATTTTTGTCTGCTTGTTTCTCTTTGAAGATATTGAAAGGAGATATTGTCTATTATTTGCATAAGCTTCAAGAATTTCTAAGAGATATTTTGCAAATAAAAGTAAATATTAGTGATATCTTTTCAAGGTTACCAGCCCTTGCAGCTTTGATTACGATATTACCAAGTCTCTTCTTCTTCTATTTCTATAGTCAAAAACGTTATGTTCGAAAAATAATTGATAAGGAAAATAGTCAATATTTTGAAGAAGTTGTCTTGTTGTACGAAAAATTATTAATTTGGATTGATAATCATATTTATAAATTATCTGAGAATTTTAATTATGTAATTAAATGTCAAGATTCAATTGTTGAGATATTTTTAAAAAAAGAGGTTCCTAACTATATATCATTAGCTGAGCAGCAGTATTATATACCTGGAGATATTGAGACATTTAGATTTGTTGAGATCACTGATTTGACTGAGTTTCTAGAAATTATGAGTAAATTGTCTAGTGATAGATTAAGGAAATATACACGAATATTTTCAGTTAAACGATTTGATATTTGGCGTCTTTATCTTCTTGATTTTCCTTTATTAAATGAAGAAGAAAAAATCGAAAGATCTTTCTATACTAAAAAAGGGATGGGTTCTAAACTGGATAATCGTGTTACTTCTTCGTGTGACTTTACTCAAGAGCAAATTGAGAAGAGGAGGAGAGAGGAACTGTCCAGATTATCCTGGTCTATTTATGATGAATTGGAGTTGCTATACAGGTTTAAGAGAGTAAGCGATTCGTTAAGAAAATATCTTTATTTTTCAAGAACAGAGCGACTGCTTCTAAAAGCATTAAATAAAGATAAATAAATTCATTCCATAGTATTATTCTAAATTACCAATTACATTTCGTTTGATGGTATAGGTAGGTACTATCAGCACATGTGGAGGCATTACGCCTATACACACTAAATTCTCTACCTATTTTGTGGTGAAGAGTTTAATACTTTGTTTTAATTGCAATTTTTACGTAAAGGATCTTGCACTGTTTTCAGCTGTAGCAGGTCGCAGAGATTTTACCGCAGAGATTTTAACTACTCCTACAGATTGCAATAGGTTGAATTTAACCTAATTATACGATATAATAAAAACATTAAATAGACAGGAGGTTATATCAATGAATGTGGATACTGAAAATCTGGTTTCAATTACGGAAGCAAACCGGAACTTTTCCCGTGTAGCTCGTATGGTCGATGAGAAAGGTTCAGTAATTATTCTTAAAAACAATTCTCCGCGGTACCTTTTGATTGAGTTTAATCAGGCACAGAGAGAACAGACTGCATCTGATGAAGATATTCTTGCACTGTCAAAGCGTCTCATTGAAAAGAACCGCGAGGCGTATGAGGTGCTTGCCAAATGATTATTCTCTCCAAGGAACAGGTCATTCTTCTACATGCTCAGCTGATAGCAGAAACAGGAGGTGCTAAAGGAGTCCGAGACGAGGGACTACTTGAATCGGCGCTCTATGCACCGTTCTAGTCATTTGGTGACAGAGATATATATCCGTCCATTCAGCAAAAGGCGGCACGTTTTGGCATAGGACTTACAAAGAATCATGCCTTTATTGATGGAAATAAGCGTATTGGGGCACATGCAATGCTTATATTTCTTGCGCTTAACAAGATTGAACTAAGCTATACACAGCATGATTTGTCAGACACATTTTTGAAAATAGCTGCAGGAGTCTTTTCTTTTGGTGATCTGTTGAAATGGATACTTGATCATCAGGTCTGATTACAGCATCAGGCCTTCTACTGTAGGACTTAATTAGCTTATCAATGTCAGAAATGTTAAACTCTACCAATAAATACACAAGAGCATTTGAAGAAGGAGTGCCGGTCAGTAATTCGATGTTTGTATTGGCAAAAGAATAAGGAAAAATCTTAAAAATTGAAAAAATAGAATAGAATAATGAATTAAAATAAAAGCTTAGATATAAATATTTGTCGGTGTGGTATTTAGGACTGCACCGGCTCTTCTTTTGTTCGGATATCGACTTTTCGGATCTTTTGGCGACCTCATCTGCTTCATCCGGTTTATGCTCGATATCGTCTGTGAGTGCAGAGTCTTGTTCAACACTATTTCTAAAATCAGATACGGGACAAATATTAATCATAATGCAATTTCCTTTTAATCATTATTTTATCATAAAAACAATATAGAGCGGCCGAAACCGCTATGACTTATTCGGGAGGTATCGTGAAAGTAATTATTATGCGACATTCAAGGGTAAAATATATATGGAAAAAATGGTATACCTCAGACGAATTTGATAAAGCCTGCAAAGAATACGATAGGGCTTTTGTCGAACACACTGAGCAAAACTTTCCTGATTTTAATTATAAAAATATTTATATAAGTTCACTGTCAAGAAGTAAAGAGACTGCTATAAATATATTTGGACAAGCTTACCTTAGACAAACGGAGTTGATAGATGAAGTGGCTTTAAGGTCAGCTTTTGATTCAAAGATTAGATTACCATTGTGGTTTTGGAATTTTGCGGGACGAATTCAGTGGCTTTTTAATATTGAAAGACAGAGTGAAGGCAGATTTAATACTAAAAAACGTGCAAAAAGTTTTGTAAATATGCTTTGTAGGGATGGAAAAGATGCTATAGTCATAACACATGGATTTTTTATGCATACTTTATTGAATGCCTTTAAAAATAATGGTTTTAGGTATGATAAAGCAAATGTACATTATAAAACCGGAAGTTATGTTGTGGTAGAGAAATAATTAGTACAAATGAAATTTTCTGTATTATATATTTCGGCTTTTACTTTTACAAGAGTGAAAATCCTATCAGAAAGGGACTTTTTATACATAAACACATGAATTGTATCGTGATAATGGTATTTACAGCTATAAGTAGTTATCTTTCACCATAAGTATTATATTTCCTCTATTGATTTTATTTCAGATTCGTCCAGTTCTATTCCCGATCGTGCAGCCTTACTTGAAATTATTCCAATGCTGTCAAGATACGGTTCTTCATTTTCTTCTGCTGTGCAAAACATGTTAACATAACCCACTACGGTCTCACCATATATGGTCTCAACTCTTACATGTTTAAACAAATACTTTTCTAAATCCATTCGTTTCTCCTGAGCGGAACTGCATGCGTTCTCTTTTTTGAATAATGAATGACAAATCTATTTGTCTCTGATTGTTTTTCAACCATAGCATAGCCTATGTTATTTTCTATTTCAATTATTTCCTTAATGTGACTGATTTTTATTTGCACAAAATCTGTTCCATGCGGTTTTTTGCATTTTTGTAATCAAGTATTTTTGTAATACGTGTGTTTAATTTTTCTACACAGTATAACGAGCCTAAAAAGGAGTATGATATCCGTTATATGCCTGACTTGTTTTTTTGCAGATTCTTGGGAGAAATTGGGACAGATTAGAGCATATATTGAAAGAATGAAGGCTAAGTTCAATGCCTTGATTATTTCTGAAAAAGGTCAAGAATATTGACTTTTGTTCTTATAAATACTACAATTTAAGAAGAAAAGGCGGTGATAAAAATGAGTAAACGAGAACTTCTGCTAAGAAAAATAAAAGAAAATAATGGGATTATAACTACTAAAGAAGCCTTAAATCTTGGTATTCATAAGGATATACTGAAAGAATTAACTATAAAAGAAGAACTTGAAAAAATAGCTAACGGACTCTATGTACTTCCGGGTGAGAATATTGATGAGTATCTTTATTTCTCATATAGAATACCCAAAGGTATTTTTTCTCACAAAACAGCAGCGTATTTACAAGGATTATCAACAAGAATGCCCCTTGTTTATGTGATGAGTGTAAAGGTAGGAGATAATGTCAGCAGAGTTAAGTCGGCAAGAGATAATATTGTTTTTAAGTATGTAAAAAAAGATTATTATGATATTGGGAAAATAACTATAGCCGGTCCTTTTGGCAGAGAAATATCAGTGTATGACAAAGAAAGAACCATACTTGATATTATCAAAGATAAGGACAGAATAGATGCACAAGTATTTAGCGAAGCGATGAAATCTTACTTTGCAGGTAAGGAGAAAAATTTATTAAAACTATCGAAGTATGCTGTTAAGATGAATATGGAGCAAGCTTTAAATCGATATACGGAGGTGCTACTATGAAAACATCGGAACAGATAAAAGGAGCGATTAGAAACATATCTAAGAAAACGGGAGTTAATCCGAACTCTCTAAATGAAGTTTCCATAACAAAAATCTTAAACGAAATATTAGCGATTAAAATTGACGCAGATATTGAATATAAGCTGATCAAATTATCGTCAATAAGACAGGAAAATGTGTATGAAGATTTTTGTGCAAGCATATCCTGCATTTTTGGGAAAATAAATGCAAACTTAAATATAGATATAACAACAGGAGATGTTATTACTCCAAAAGAAATAAATTATTCCTATTCAAAAATCTTAGAAGAAGGTACAATACCGATTATGACCTATACCATAGAAACTATACTTGCTGAAAAATTTGAAATCATTTCAAGCAGAAACATTACAACAACAAGAGCAAGAGACTTCTATGATTTGTATATGATATACAGTATTTATAAAGATAAAATTGACAAAGACATATTAAGTAAAGCAATAGAAAGAAAAAGTAAATACAGAGGTTCTTTTGAAACAGCTTTACAGTACAGGGAAATAGTAGAGTTGTTCCGAGAAAGTGACATACCAAAAAAACTATGGAAAAAATACACGCAGAATAACCCATATGCCAAAGATGTTGATTTCTTAGATACTATATCAGTCTATGAAGAAATAGGTATTGTATTAAATGTTAATGATGATACTAAATAGTATTATGTTTGGTGTAGTCTCTAGGATTTCAAAAGAGGTTCTACCACTACAAATGAAGTCAATGCATTACTTGCAAAAGAATTTGACCTATAATTTACATCAACAAAAAAGGAGACCACATGCCCCCAATAACTGTTTTAATCAAGCCTGCATCCAGTTTATGCAATATGTCCTGTGAATATTGTTTTTACTGTGATGAGGCGAATAAGCGTACACATGATTCCTATGGATTTATGTCTGAGAAGACTTTAAAAAATACAATCAGAAAAACCATGCTTAGAGCGGAGGGCAGCATACACTATGCTTTTCAAGGTGGTGAGCCGACCATATGCGGTATTGATTTTTTTAAAAAAGCATTGGCTTACCAGAGACAGTATAATAAAAATAATATAGAAGTAAGTAACGCTCTTCAAACCAATGGTTTTACATTGACGGATGAATGGTGTTCTTTTTTTAAGGAAAATAATTTTTTAATTGGATTGTCTGTAGACGGTACGGAAAAAATACATAATTCTTATCGTCATACAAAATCAGGAGATTCTACATTTGACAGAGTAATAAATTCAGCGAAGCTTCTTGATAAATATAATGTGGATTATAATATTTTAACGGTTGTTACATCTGATGTGGCAAAGAATATTTCCGACATATATCACTTTTATAAAAAGCAGGGCTGGAAATATCAGCAGTACATAGCCTGTCTTGATCCCATTGATGAAGAGCGTGGAACTAAGTCATATTCTTTGACCTCAGAGATTTACGGAGAGTTTTTAATTAAATTATTTGATCTATGGTACAAGGATTATAAAAAAGGAAAAGATCCTTATAACAGGCAGTTTATAAATTATATAAACCTTGCCGGGGGGTATATGGCGGAATCCTGTGAGCAGAATGGAGTATGTGGGATTCAAACGGTAGTGGAAGCTGACGGAAGTGTATATCCCTGTGATTTCTATGCTATGGACGAATATTGCCTTGGGAATTTTAATGAAAACAATATGAGCGAGATAGACGAAAAAAGACTTGAAATAGGCTTTATAGAAAAATCATTTAAGCTGGATAGCGGATGCAGGGAATGCAAATATTACAGAGTCTGTAGAGGCGGATGTCAACGCAATAGAGATTTTAATCCGGATAACGGATTATACAGTAATTATTTTTGTAAAGCTTATAAAATATTCTTTGATGCCTGCTATGACAGAATACTTGAGATAGCAAAAAGCTTAAGCTGAAAATGACAAAAAACCTTGATTATTCAAGGTTTTTTTGAGTTGCAGTTCAGGTATTATATATTTTGTGACTTTTAATTTTACAATCCTTAAATCGTTTAACTCTTTTATAAAAACCGGGCAGGATTTAGAAGTAAAGGACTTGTTCGAGTGTATTTTGCCGCTACAAAAGAGAACAAACAAGTTTTTTAAAAATGCGTAAAATCATGCAAAGTTTTAAAAAAGAGTTGTAATTAGGATTGTAAAATAAGCTCTAAAGGGGTAGCGGAACTGTAATTTTTTCAAGCTGATAGATTTTATACAACTTAAATAAAAATATTGACAACAAAATGATTTTGGTATATACTTACCACATAAGTAAACGGTTACGCAAACGATAATTAAAATTATATCTTGCTTCACTTTAAAAGATTGGAGATGGATTATTTATGAAGAAAGCTTCAGGAAAGGTAACCATAAAGGATATATCAAAAGAATTGGGTATATCTGCTGTTTCTGTTCACAGAGCTCTCAGGGGTAAGGAAGGAATAAGCGACGAACTTCGTTCCAAAATTATAGAAACAGCGAATGAAATGGGGTATGTGGAAAATTATGCTGCAGCCTCCATTAAGAGAAAAACCGAGAGGGTTGCGGTGGTTCTCCCTAAGGATAAATGGGAAAAAAAGATTTATTTTGACTATTTATGGCTTGGCATTAACAAGGGTGCGGATGAACTGAAGGGATTGAATATAGAAATAAGTCCTTTCGTATGTGATAACGAAGAAATGCAACTTGAACAGCTAAAAGAGATTGCAAAAATGGGACCCGGTGAGTACGGAGGAGTTATAACAATTTCTTTCACAAGAGCAGCTGAGGTACTTATGCAGTTTCAGAGTATGCTGGCAAGGGATATGAAGGTTTTGGTCATAGACGATCATATCGAAATCCCGGAAGGCCTTATCAGTATTCCGCCGAATGAAGTAAGGGTGGGTAAGGTTGCAGCCGAACTGGCAGGGCTTATAACTTCCTATACGGGAAGAGTGCTTGTATCCTGCGGACGCACAGACTCTAAAATACATGCAAATCGCTTGGAAAGTTTTTGTAATTATATAAAGGAGAATAAACCGGGGCTGACAATAGAGCTTATAACAGGATATACAAGAAATATGGATCATAGGGGAGAGTTATATAAAAATGCCTGTGAGGCACTTGATAAGTATAGTGATATATGTCTTATGTATGCTCTTACTTCTCATGACAACAGAGCATTTGTAGAAGCCCTTGAAAAACATGGAAAAAACAAAAATGTTGCAATAATAGGTACCGACTTAAATGAAGAGACCTTGGAGTTTCTGAAGCAAAAGAAAATGTCGGCGGTTATAGATCAAAATCCTTATGAAAAAGGATATATGGCTTTTAAGATAATGGTGGATTGTTTAATAAAAAATATTTCCGTTCCCGATGTTATACCATGTAGGATCGATATTGCTCTTAAAAATAATGCGGATCTTTATATGGATTGACAGGCTCTTAACGAAGCTTTTTCGTAGAATTATATTTTCTGTTTTCCCAAAAGGAATACAGTTTAATAAAATTTGTAAAAATTTATATGTAAATATACAAGGAGGATTATATGAAAAGAAAGTTTTTACAAAAAATTGGTGTTGCTATGATTTCCGGTGTGATGGTAGTGTCGGCACTGGCAGGATGCGGTAATAATACAGCTAAGGAAAGTACTACAGCCGCTCAATCATCAGGAGAGAGTACAAGTGCCCAAGCACAGGGTGAGAGCAAAACCGACGGTCCTGACTACAGTGGTGTAAAGCTTGTGTACTGGTCAAACTGGGAAGCTACCGAGCCACAGGGAATTGTTATTGCAGAGGCTGTTAAAGCTTATGAAAAAGAAACCGGTGTAGAGATAGAGGTAGAGTTTAAAGGTCGTAAAGGAATTAAAGAAGGTTTGATTCCGGCTCTTGATGCAAAACAGCAGGTAGACTTCTTTGACGGACAGGGAAATAAGAGCAATTACGGAGATCGTATTATAAGCCTTGAGGATTTGGTTAAAGAAAGTGATTATGAGTCACGTTCAAATCCGACAATGATGAAGCTTTTCAGAAGCTATAATGAAGGTGTACTTAAAGAGATTCCATATCAGTTTAAGGCAAATGCTTATTTTTATAATAAAAAGCTTTTCAAGGAAGCAGGAATAGATAAGGCACCTGCAAACTGGGAAGAATTCCTTGCTGCATGTCAGAAGCTTAAAGACGCGGGAATAACTCCGATTACTACTGATGATGCCTATGTACCGCAGGCTTTCGGTATGCATCTTGGAAGACTTGTAGGAAGTGAAGGCTTAAAGGAAACCATTAACAATAATGAGTGGGACAGACCTGAGGTTTTACAAACAGCTAATGACCTCGCAGAGCTTGCATCAAAGGGATATTTCTCAGAGCTTGTGGCTTCAAATGTATTCCCGACAGGACAGAATACCGAATTTGCTACAGGTAAGGTTGCAATGTATGCAGTAGGAACATATGTGGTTAATGAAGTTAAAAATATTACAGGACCTGATTTTGAATGGGGATTCTTTGCATATCCTGAAGTTAATAACGGAATTAACGGTTCAGAAGCTATGATGATAGGTGGACAGAGCTTTGCCATTACTTCAGTATGTAAAAATAAAGAGGCTGCATTCGGATTTATTGAGAAGATGACAAGAGGCGAATATGACGAGAAGCTTGCTAAAGAGAGCATAAGTCTTCCGGCAGATTCACAAAATCATTCATGGCCGGAGCAGCTGGCTGATGTAAAACCATACTTTGACAATTGTACGGAGATTATGGGTGGTGCTGAAAGCAATCCGGAGATTACACCGGCATTAAAGGAGAATTTGATCAAGCTTTATTCAGGAAAAATTACAGGTACTGAATTTGTTGAGAATATGAAAAAGGCGGCAGGAAAATAGAGGCTTAAATAAACAAAGAGGGCAGGCGGGTAACGAGGTCGTTATTTGACCTGCTCTTTTTAAACATCATAATGCTACCTGTAAGATAAGTAGCTTAAATAAGCCCGTTTGTTACCTGTTTCAGAAGGGAAAATATTTATGAAACGTAATAAAAGTATGATTTGGGCATTTACTATTCCCGGAACAATATTGTTTCTTGGAGTATTTATTTACCCAATAATAAGAACCGTAATTATGAGTTTTTTTAAGATTGTGGAAATTACGGATCCGATAAGTAAGTGGGAGTTTAGAGGGCTTGGAAATTATGCGGATTTATTTAATGCTCCATTGTTTATACAGTCACTTATCAATATAGCAAAGATATGGACAATCGGAGGTATAGTTACACTTTCAATATCTTTATTATTAGCTATTATTTTAACAAGCGGAATAAGGGGAAAGGGATTTTTTCAGGCGGCAATATATTTGTCGAATGTAATAAGTGCAGTAGCTATGGCTACAATGTGGATTCAATATGCCTTTAACTCTTCATATGGATTTTTTACAACATTTTTTAGAATAATAGGTTTGGAGAGTCTTGCAAAAATACAATGGTTGGATGCGGAGCATAAGTTCTTTGCACTTTTATTTTCTTACTGCTTCGGAATGATAGGACATCATATGCTTATATGGATTAGCGGTATTGAAAGAATAAGTAAGGAATACTATGAAGCTTCAGGTATAGACGGAGCAAATAAGTTTCAGCAGTTTTTTCATATAACTTTGCCTCTTTTAAGAGGAATTTTAAGAACAAATATTATTATGTGGTCAATAAGCATTGCCGGATTCTTTATATGGTCACAGCTTTTCTCACCTTTAACCGCAGATACATCTACTGTAGTTCCTATGGTTTATATGTATACAAAGGTGTTCGGAGCTGAAACCGCAGATATTATTTCCCGTGATGCCGGGGCAGGTGCAGCAATAGGTATAATTCTTTGTGCTTTTGTAATAATTATATTTAGAGTTGCCAACAAGGTTCTTAAAGATGATGATTTGGAATTTTAAGAAAGGTTAGATTATGAAAGTACTGAAAAATAGAGAAAAATCCGCACCTTTTAATTTATCAAAAGAGATTAAACTTTTACCGGGATATATAATTTTAATACTTTGGGTTGCCTTTACGGCGGTACTTTTAGGCTGGGTGGTGGCGGCAAGCTTGTCCACTACTGCGGATATATTCTCGGGAGATATTTTAGGATTTAAAACGGGACTTCATTTTGAGAATTATGCCAAGGCATGGGTATCATCAAATGTTTCGGTATTTTTTGTCAATTCACTCATTTATGCGGTTTTATCCTGTGCATTTATTATCCTTGTATGTGCACCATATGCCTATGTTTTGCAAAGGTTTGAATTTAAGGGAAGAAAGCTTATCACTTCCGCACTGGCGGGAACTATGGGTGTACCACTTATAATGGTAATAATACCTTTGTATACCTTGGTGGCGGGAGCAGGAATGCTTGGTAATGCTTTTTCAAACAGAATAGTACTTATAGTTTTGTTTGTAGCCATAAAGGTACCATATACAACAACTTTTCTTATGGCATACTTTGCAAATATATCAAGTGCCTATGAAGAAGCGGCTGCGATAGACGGATGTCATCCGATAAAGGCTTTTTGGCTGATTGTATTTCCGTTAGCACAGGGCGGAGTTGTAACGGTAACAATTTTTAATTTTATAGCAATATGGAATGAATATTTCCTTTCACTTTTGTTTGTAAATTCAGAGAAACTAAGACCTGTAGCACTGGGATTATTCTCAATGATTAACGGAATGAAATACAGCGGTGACTGGTCAGGATTATTTGCTTCAGTAATAATTGTATTTATACCGACATTTGTGCTTTATATAGGACTCTCAAAGAAAATCATCGGTGGAATAACCGGAGGAGTGAAGGGCTAGGAAGGAAGTGCAATATGAATTTATTGTTTGTTTTTGCAGATCAATGGAGAGGCGGAGCTATCGGATATGCAAAAGAAGATCCGGTTAAAACTCCGAATATGGATAAGTTTTGTGAAGAATCTACTTATTGTGATCACACTTTCAGTACCTTTCCGGTCTGCTCTCCTCATAGAGCCAGTCTTATGACCGGAAAATATCCTCTCTCAGCAGGATTTTTTACAAATTGTAAGAGGGGATTATCTTTAAGGTTAAAAGATGAAGAGATATGTATAGGTCAGGTACTTAAAAAATCGGGTTATGATACCGCATATATCGGAAAATGGCATTTGGATGAACCTGAGCAAAACTATCATGAGTTTCCAAAATCCGGTGCAAGAGATTGGGATGCCTATACTCCGCCGGGAGTAAGAAGGCATGGATTTGATTATTGGTATTCCTACGGTACCTATGATATGCATTTATCACCGCATTATTGGCATGACAGTGATGAGATGATTAAGGTAAACAAATGGTCGCCTGAGCATGAAACGGATAAGGCAATAGAATATCTGTCAAAAATAAGGGATAAATCAAAGCCCTTTGCAATGTATATATCTTGGAATCCGCCACATAGTGTTTACAGTGAAGTTCCGGATGAATATTTAAAACTGTATGAGGATGTGGAGTTAAAGGAGAATGTTATTCTTGAAAGCATTCATCATCACACAGGTGAAAATGCTGCAATGAGTGAGGAAGAGCTTAGACTTACCACAAAGCAGTATTATGCGGCTATAAGCGGTCTTGACAAGCAGTTTGGAAGGTTGATTGACTTCCTAAAAGAAAATAATTTATATGAGGATACTCTTGTTATCCTGTCGGCGGATCATGGTGATATGATGGGTTCACACGGACTGATGGGAAAGCATGTCTGGTATGAGGAGTCAATAAAAATTCCTTTTGTATTGCATGTACCGGGAAATAATAATAAGAGATGCTACACCTGTATAGGAAGTCAGGATATGATGCCTACAGTTTTGGGACTTTTGGGTTGTTCCATACCGGATACAGTTGAAGGAGAGGACTGCTCAAAATTTATTAAAGGAACAGAGGATAAGAATAGAGTAAGCTTTATTATGGCATGCCCCGGCAGAGCGGATTTTGTGGAAAAATTTAAAAAAGCAGGCAAGGATCCTGCCGGATTTGGATGGCGAGGTGTTAGAACACAGGAGTATACCTATATTATGGAACTGGGATATGATGTTATTTCTAATCCAAAAAGATATCTTTATGATATTAAAAATGATCCGCAGCAAAAAACAACTCTTGATTTAGAGATTGAAGATAATAAAAGGCTTGCAAAAAAAATGGAGGAGGAAGTCATTAAATGGATGGAGCGTCAAAATGACGGTTTCCTTAAGAATTGGAAGACTGCAATATGAATAATATAGATTTGTTGTGGGATGATTTTAAAGAACATTTTGCATTTAAGAAAGAAGAGTATATAAAGATTGCGGACTTTTGTAATAAAAACTGCAAAGAAATGTGGGATATTGTTCTTCAAACCGCAGATGAAGTTGTTGAAAATACATTTCTTTTCAGACTTCCATGGGATATGGAAGCCACAAATGAGGCGGTAAATTTTGGGGGAAAAATAAAGTGGAATTATTGCTTTAATGAAGACGAAGAATTTATTTTTCAGTTAAACAGACACAGATATTGGATATGTCTGGGGCAGGCATTTTGGATCAATCAAAATGATATATATATAAAGACTTTTTTAAATCAGTTGCTTGACTGGATAAATGAAAATATAGATATTAAAAATGCTGACAGGAAAGTTTGGAGAACGCTTGAAACAGGGCTTCGTGCAGACTACTGGGTAAGGGCAATGTCATTTTTCACATCCCATCCTCTTATTACAGATGAAATAAAGGAAAAGTTTTTCTATGCATTATCCATACATGCAAAGCATTTGGCAACAAATCCTAAAAAGGGCTTTTCCATAAAAAGCAACTGGGGAGTAATGGAATATGCAGGTTTATATGTACTTTCTCATGTGTTAAAAAACGATGAATATAGAAAAAAAGCAATTTATTTTCTGAAAATGGCACTTTATACACAGATACATGATGACGGAATGCAATGGGAGGCATCCCCAATGTATCATAATGAAGTATTGGATGCATATTTTGAAGTTTTAAGAGTGGCTAAGCTTTATAATGACGACGTTTTTTCAGAAGACGAAAAAGAGATTATAAAAAATATGGCTTATGCGACTTTATATCATACTTATCCAAATCACCATCAAATCTTGACCGGAGATTCGGATGATACTGATGTAAGAGATTTATTAAGTCGGGCGGCATTATTGTTTAAAGATGTAAAACTTAAATTTGCAGCTTATAAGGAACTTGATTTTGAAAGCGCATGGCTTTTTGGTCCTGAGGGGATAGATTTTTACGAGAAATTGGAAGCTAAGGAAATCTCCGGAGGACTTATGGCTTGTCATGAAAGCGGCGAGGCAATATGGCGAAATTCCTATAATGAGGATTCAAGCTTTATATATTTTAGAAACACAAGTCTTGGGGGAGGTCACGGGCATCAAGACAAGCTTCATGTTGAAATTTGGTTTGAGGATGAGGAAATACTTAGAGACAGCGGGCGTTTTACATATAAAGATATTGATGAAAGATATAGACTTAAAGGCAGTCAGATTCACAATGTTCCCATTATAAATAACACTGAGTATGCGGAGTGTAGAGATTCATGGATTTATAAAAGCCTACCGGCTTCCATGGGCAATACTTTTGTTATAAAAGAAAACATGCTGTTATTTGAAGGATTTCACTGTGGATATATGAACATTGGAGTGCTGCTTAGAAGGCGTGTTGTAGCACCGACATCCGATATCATTATTATAAGTGATGAAATTATCGGGAACAAAGACCATGTTTTATCACAGCATTTTGCCTTTGGAAAAAATATAAGCTTAAAGACGGAAAGTAATGTGATAATCGGAAAAGGTGAAAGATGTGAATTTAGTGTAAAGAGCTTTGATGAAAACGGTGAAATATTACCTGATATCATAAATTCTCCGCTTTCAAGACATTATAATCAGATAGAAGAAACGAGTGCTCTTAAAATAAATACAAGGAGTTCATATTTTTTAACTACTATAATTACCAAAAACATGGTAAATAAAAAAACAGAGATTATAAAAGAGGATGTATACAATTTTTCCTATGAAACTATGCTTGCAAAGGATGCAGCCCAAGGATATGTAATTACAAGAAATGAAGAGAAATACGGGGTTGTTCTCATTAGAAATGATGTGGGGAACCATAGTGACTTAAACGGTATAAGAGGAGTATACGGGCTTGGACAAACCATGGTCGCTGCATTTCATAAAAATCCCGAATATATGACTGTGCTTAAATGGTAGAATTTAAAAGGAGATTTATTAAGTGGATAAATGGATTGACATTAATTTATTGGAAAAATACCCGGAAGCCACGGACAGTATGATTAAAGAGGCTCTGGATATGTGTATGGAACAAGTGAAGAACAATCTACCTGAATTTGAGGAGCATTTTCCGGCGGCAAACAGTGAGGGTAATTTTTATACACCGGGTATCAATACCGATTGGACAAGCGGTTTTTGGACAGGAGAGGTATGGCTTTCCTATGAAAATGCAAAGAATGAGAAGGACAAAGAATTATTTGAAACAGCCGGGAAAAAACAGGTAGACTCTTTTTTGGATCGTATAAATATAAGACATTATATAGATCACCATGACATGGGATTTCTTTATATACCGTCCTGTGTTGCCGCTTACAGTCTGATTTCTTATGAAAATGCAAAGGAGGCGGCAATAAAGGCGGCAGATCAGCTTTGCAGCAGGTATCGTCCCGAAGGAAAGTATATTCAGGCATGGGGAGAGATGTGGGCAAGAGATAATGCCAGACTTATTATTGACTGTATGTTAAATGTACCGCTACTCTACTGGGCAAGTGAAGTAACAAAGGATGAGCATTATGCGAAGATAGCTAAAAACCATATTCTGACTACAATGAAGCATATAATAAGGGATGATGATTCCACTTGGCATACAATATTTTTTGATCCTGATACCGGAGAATTTTCTCATGGTGCTACCTGCCAAGGATATAAGGATGCATCAGCATGGGCAAGAGGACAGGCATGGGGAATCTATGGAACCGCTATCGCATATAAAAACACCGGAGATAAGGAGTATATAAAATATTTTGAAAGAGTATCAAAGTATTTCTTAAAACATCTGCCTACAGATCTTTGCCCTTATTGGGATTTAAGTTTTGGAGACGGAGATGAAAATGAGCAGCCAAGAGACTCTTCATCAGCTGCAATCGCAATATGCGGATTCTTGGAAATGAGTAAATATTTGGATGAAGAAAGCAGGGCATACTATACTTCAGTAGCAAAGAAAATCATGTATTCTCTTATAAAGAATTATCAGGTTAAAGATAGAAGTATATCAAACGGTCAGCTTTTACATGGAACTTATGCCAAGAAGACACCTTATAATACCTGTAAAAACAGTGGTGTTGATGAATGTGTTATTTGGGGAGATTATTTCTTTATGGAGGCTCTTACAAGGCTTGCAAGGGATGATTGGAAAATGTATTGGTAAGTAAAATAACCTTACGCAGTAATATAAAGAGAAAAGAATTTGTACTTTAACGGGAGCAGATATGATTAAACTTAAAATAGTAGGTAGGGGAGAGATAGAAAGAGCCTGCGGCTTTGAGGGAGATAATAGAGCGGAGCTTGTATATTGTAGTGAATACATAGATGGTGACAGAATAGTACTTGATACGGATAAAGCCGGAAGATACTGTGTGGTGCGTTTTGAGGACAGTATGAGAGAGGCATTTATATATATCCCCGGCAGAAGTATGGAATTTTTTATACCTCCTGCAAATAACCGACCGAATTATTCACCAAAAAGCTTTACAGGAATGATACATTATATTGGAGCAAGATATGCCACGGCTGAGGAAATAAAAAAGATAAAAAACCTTGCATTAAATGTTTATGATCAGCATGAAAATAATACTTTTTATCCTCATGCATCCGCTAATGTAGAAACCAGAGGTGAGGCGGTATTTGCGGCAAGAAATGCTGTAGACGGAATGTATGCAAACTCATCTCATGGAAAATATCCTTATCAGAGCTGGGGTATTAACAGAGATCCGGCGGCGGCTCTTACTATTGATTTTGGAAGAGAGGTTCTTATAAATGAAATAAGACTTACTCTAAGAGCGGATTATCCACATGATAATTATTGGGTAAGTGCAGACATTAATTTTGATGACGGCAGCAGTGAAACTTTAAAACTTGAAAAATCCGAAAAGCCCCAGTGCTTTAAAATAAAGGAAAGAAAAATAAAAAGCCTTGTGCTTGAAAAGCTTATAAAGGCAGAGGGAGAATCCCCATTCCCTGCACTTACACAGATTGAAGTATGGGGAGTTGAGGCTTGAATTGTTGTAAATTAATATATTTTTGCAAAATATTAGAGTGGGTTAATTTAACCCGCTCTTTTTAGTAAACAATATTAAAATTTAATTACACTCGGTTACTTAGTAAGTGAATAAATAGTTGCAATACAAATCAGGATTGTTTTTTTATGTTTTACAATTATAATTATATTTTAAGAGAACAAAAACAAGTACGATATTTATTGATACCGGCATCAGAAATGATAGCGTATATGGAAATATAAAGGTTTATATATTATATTTTTAAGTGGAGGTAAAATGAATATAAGAGATTTCAAGTGGACAAGGGAACCTAAAGATTACAAAATAACAGATGAGAGAATCGAGGTTATAACACAACCGGGTACTGATTTATGGCAAAAAACCTACTATCATTTCAGAAATGACAATGCGCCTGTACTGCAGATGGAAACAGAGGAAAAGTTTTTTTCATTTATTGTGAAGACTGATTTTACACAAAGCCACCACAGATTTGATCAGTGTGGTGTAGTTATGTATCTTGACAGTGAAAACTGGTTGAAGGGTTCTGTAGAATTTGAAAATGACAGTTTTCAACACCTTGGAAGTGTTGTTACAAACAATGGATATTCAGATTGGGCAACTACAGAAATAAGCGCCAATATCAAATCAATGTGGTATCGCCTCAGCAGACGAGAGGATGATTATTGTATTGAATGTTCTGAGGATGGTATACGATTTAAGCAAATGAGAATCTGTCATATGCAGGAGGGTGCAGGTAAGATAAAGTTTGGAGTTTATGCCTGTAGTCCGGAAGATTCATCATTCAAAGCAGTGTTTACAGATATGAAATTAACAGACTGTCAGTGGAAAGCACATGACGGTCAAAAGCCGGATAAAGTGTAAAAGGATAAAAAATGGAACTACTCGACTATTTAAAATGGAGAAATGATGTAAGCTTATCGGTAGCATCATTTAATGATATAGATAATGTTATACTGTCATATATATCGTATATGAATTTTAGTGAATTATTCCCTGAAAATAATAATACTTCCGGTATCGAGGAGATACTGGAAGTGTTTTGTGAGAAACATTCTTTGGATGAAATAAGAGAGAACGGACAATTTACAGCAAGAGCCCCTCTTTTACTGGAACAGATGGTAAAAGGTGAGCGTTTCAAAGGAACAAGAATCGGACATTATAAGGATATTTTTGATGAAGAAGAAATCAAACAATTTTCGGCTGTTACATTTTTTCTTCCTGACGGAACAAATTACATAGCTTTTCGTGGAACTGACAGTACTATAACGGGTTGGAAAGAAGACTTTCTTATGAGTTGTATGTCGGATACGGAAGGGGCAAAGGAAGCGGCAGATTACTTAAATGATGTATCCAGTAGTATTAAGGGTGAGCTTATACTTGGAGGACATTCAAAAGGCGGTAATTTTGCAATATATGCAACAGCCTTTTGTAATGATAAAGTAAAGAAGCGTATTACCAAAGTATATAATAATGACGGTCCCGGATTTAGGGATGAAATTATAGATACTGAAGAATATAAGCAGATTACCCATAAAATATGTAGTATAGTTCCACAAACATCTATAATAGGTCAATTGCTTTCAAATGATGGTGAGCAAAAGGTAATAAAAAGCAGTGCAAACAGTATATTCCAGCATGATGCTATGACATGGGAGGTAACTAGAGACGGGTTTGTAGAGTCGGAGCTGGATGGATTAAGCAATTTTGTAAGGATAGCATTGGGATCGTGGCTTGAAAAAACCGATGATGAAACAAGGGAGTCTCTTGTTTCGACGGTTTTTTCATTGATTGAAGAGACAGAAGCAAAAACATTTAAAGAATTTGGAGGGAACTTATTTAAGAATACCGGAATAATCATAAAGAGCCTGGCAAAACTTCCAAAAGAAAAGAGGGATGAGTTGATGAGTGCGTTTAGCAGTGCATTGCAGGTAGGAGGGGAAACGGTTATGAATAATATCCCTATAATTTCGAGTAAAGAATAAAAGATATTTTTAAAACTGATAAAACTTAGAATAAATAACTATGTAATAGTTTATAAAATTAAGTTTTATTATGCAATAAGTATAATACATATGTTATATCTTTAGTTTATGAGTATTTACTTTAAACTTCTAAGATGATATAATTTTAATTACCAAAATGGTAATCAAATAAAAGGAGACGGTGATCAATTTTGGGAATGCAGAGTCTTTGATGGATATTGCTAATTATATCCCATTTCATTTTGAACATTTAAGAGGTGATAGAAAAGATGAATGGAGTATACGATTAGGCAAAACCGGATATAGGGTTACAATGATTCCTTGTGATAATGATGGTAGTGAGATTATAAAAGGAGATATACTTGCTCAGTGTAAAATGATCAAGATTGTTAAGGTAACGGAGGTGTCAAACCATTATGAGTAATATAAATGAATATAAAGATATAGTGGCATTTCACCCTGGATATTATATCGCTGATATTATAAAAGATATGGAAATAAGTCAGGCTGAATTTGCCACAAGAATGGGAACAAGCACAAAGACTTTAAGTCAGTTGATAAATGGAAAATCTAATATTTCTAACGACTTGGCAAAAAAACTTTCTGTTATGTTAGGAACAAGTATAGAAGTCTGGCTAAATTTACAGAATACATATGATCAGAAGTTGATTGAAATACAGATGGCTAAGGATATTGACTCACAGGCGGAATTGGTAAAAGAAATAGATTATAAATACTTTGTAGATGTTGTTGGTTTGGAAATGGCAAAAAGTATTAATGATAAAGTTAATAATCTTTGTAAATTTTTTATGGTTTCAAATTTAAGAATTATGTTGCAACAGGATTTCTTAGTGAATTTTAGGACAAGTGTATCTTACATTAGTGAGAAGAATATTATTAATTACAGGGCTTGGATTCAAACAGCTATGAATATTTCAAAAAATATAGATACTAAGCCTTATAATGCGGCAATGCTAAAAGAGTATTTACCGGAGCTAAGAAGTATGACAGTTAAAAAACCTGAGGATTTTTTACCAAGAATGCACGAAATTTTTGCGGATTGCGGTATTGCATTTGTTCTACTGCCACATTTGAAGAATTCAGGTGTAAATGGTGCTGTAAAATGGGTGACTGAAGACAGAGTAGTGCTTGCAATGAATAATAGAGGATTGGATGTAGATAAGTTTTGGTTTTCTTTATTCCATGAAATCAAGCATGTTCTTCAACAAAAAATTAAAACAGTATTTATAAGCAGTACAGTTGAAGAAATGAAAGATTATAATAACAATCTTGAAGTAGAAGCGGACAGGTTTGCAATGGATTATCTTATTCCACCCGAAGAGTATAAAAAACTGGAACCGACAAGATATACTTCGGATAATGAGATTAAAGAGTTTGCTAAAAAGATAGGAATACATCCCGGTATTGTAGCCGGGAGGTTACAGCATGAAGGAATTATTGCACAGAACAGATGTTCAAAATTAAAAGAAAAATATGTGATTAAAATAAAACATATCGAATAAAATATAAGTATATATAAAGGAGAATATATTAATGTCAAACTATAATATCAATACCATCTGTGTACAGGGTGGTTATGAACCGAAAAAAGGAGAGTCAAGAGTAGTTCCGATAGTACAGTCTACAACCTTTAAGTATGAGACTTCACAGCAGATGGGGGATTTATTTGACTTAAAGGAGGCAGGGTATTTTTATACAAGGCTTGCAAACCCTACCAATGATGCTGTGGCAAGAAAGATTTGCCAACTTGAGGGAGGTGTGGCTGCTATATTGATATCATCAGGACAGGCTGCAAATTTCTATGCAATATTAAATATTGCATGTGCAGGTGATCATATAATTGCTTCTTCTGCTATTTATGGTGGAACATACAATTTATTGGCTAATACTATGAAGAATATGGGGATAGAAGCCACTTTTGTTGATCCGGATATTTCAGCCGAGGAGTTGGAGTCCAAATTTAAGCCAAATACAAAGCTTATATTTGGTGAGACTATAGCAAATCCTTCACTTAAGATTCTAGATATAGAAAAGTTTGCACAGGCGGCACATAAGAATGGTGTACCTTTAATAGTTGATAATACTTTCCCTACACCGATTTTTTGTAGACCGTTTGAATGGGGAGTAGATATAGTTACACACTCAACCACAAAGTATATGAACGGTTCAGCAAATGCGGTAGGAGGAGTAGTTGTGGACTCAGGTAATTTTGACTGGGAAAAATACAGTGAAAAGTTCCCGGGACTTACAACTCCTGATGCAACATATCATGGAATAGTCTATACAAAGAGCTTTGGTAAAGGTGCATACATTACAAAGATGACAACTAATCTGATGCGTGACCTTGGAGCTATACCTTCTCCACAGAATTCATTCTACCTTGGAGTTGGACTTGAAACATTGCATTTAAGAATGGAAAGACATTATGAAAATGCTCTGGCTCTTGCTAAGCATTTACAAAATCACCCGAAGGTATCTTGGGTTTCTTTCCCGGGACTTGAAAATGACAGTCAGTATGCCTTAGCACAAAAGTATCTTCCAAACGGAACCTGTGGAGTTATATCATTCGGCGTTGTGGGTGGAAGAAAGGCGGCAGTTAATTTTATGGATTCCTTAAAATTGGCTGCAATTGTTACACATGTGGCTGATGCAAGAACCTGTGTACTTCATCCGGCATCCACTACTCACCGTCAGATGAATGATAATGAGCTTGCAGCTGCCGGAGTATCACCTGATCTTATCAGAATATCTGTAGGTATTGAGGATATAAGAGATATTATAGCTGATGTGGATCAGGCACTGGGGAAGTAAAATATCGGTAAGCGTTAATAGAAAGGATAGGTATATGACTATTTACATAGATGAATCGGGATCCATTAATAATCATATGCCGAATAATAAATATTTTATTATAGCCTTGGTAAATGTTACAAACAGAGCGTCTCTAAAGAAGTCATATAAACGTTTTGTTTCTTCTAATTTTAATAGATTGCTGGAACTTGATGGTGATAAAGTAAGTCCCAAAACAGGTAAGCTCATCAAAGAAGGTTCAAAAATGTTTCGTAAAGGAATATTTCAAGAACTTAAGGGCTCGCAATTTGATAAGGAAATGAAACAAAAATTTGTGGTATATTGACATGTTTGATAGTTTATGTTAACATTATGTTATCAACAGTAAGTCCTATATGGGTGCCGTTTTCGAGGTAAGCGTCATGTGTTGGCGTCACCGGTAGGCAATTGATTATTTATAAGAGTTTAGACCGGTCGTAAGATTGGTCTTTTTCTTTTATCAGATGATTTTTAAAATAATAATTTTACTTAAGCATAAAAAGAAAGGAAAAATATGAATACAAAAGAAAAGTTAAAAAAGTATCAGGACTGGCTTTTTAAATGTTCTGCATACCAGATGGCATTAAATATTATTACTATTGATAAGCAGACAGTTGCACCAAGTGCAGGAGCAGCGTATAGAGATGAGAGATCTGCATACCTGGCAGGAGAACTGTTCAGTCTGGAAACTAATGAGGAAATAGTTGATTTATTAAAGGATTTAAAAGATGACAGGGAAGTAGAGGCTGAGGATAAGCGTGCAATAGAGCTTTATTATAAGAAAGCTTTAGATACTGTTTGTATACCGAAGGAAGAGTTTGTAGCTTTTAAAAAGCTTTGCGATGAATCATTTGATGCGTGGATACTTGCAAAGTCAAAAGCGGATTATTCTATCTTTGAGCCATATTTAAAGAGAGTTATTGAGAGTCAAAAGAAATTATATGGATATCGTACAAGCGATAAAAATATCTATGATCAGATGCTGGATGATTATGAGCCGGGTATGGATCAGGAAAAATATGATGCATTCTTTAATGCATTAAAAGAGCGACTGGTTCCACTTATTCAAAAGGTGACAAAGGCAAAGCAGATAGAAGAGGGATTTTTGCATCAGAGCTTCCCTATAGAAGATCAAAAGAAGTTTATGGATGGATTACTCAATTACTTGCATTTTGATTCTTCATGGGGATATCAAAATGAGTCTGAGCATCCATTTACTTCATGGACATGCGAGAATGACTGCCGTACAACTACAAAGTATATAGAATCAAATGTGACATCCGCCATACTTTCAACTGTTCATGAGGTGGGACATGCTTATTATGAGCATAATATCAATCCAAAATATGACGGAATGATTTTATCTGAGGGAGTTTCCAGCGGAATGCATGAATCACAGTCAAGACTTTGCGAAAATTATCTGGGACGCACTATGGCTTTTTGGAAATATAATTATCCTAAATTACAGGCATATTTCCCTAAGCAACTTGGTAATGTAAGTCTTGAAGATTTCTATAAAGCAATCAATATTTCAAAGCCGTCATTTGTCCGTACAGAAGCGGATGAACTGACCTATCCACTACATGTTTTGATTCGTTATGAGATAGAAAAGGGCTTATTTAACGGCACTATATCTACAGAAGGACTGGATAAAACATGGAATGCGAAGTACAAAGAATATCTTGGAATAGATGTGCCAAATGACAAACTTGGAATATTACAGGATGTACACTGGTCAGATGGAAGCTTCGGATACTTCCCAACCTATGCACTTGGTACAGCCTTTGCAGCACAGTATGTGCATGCTATGAAAAAGGATCTGGATGTAGATAAATTACTTGAAAACAATAAATTTGATGAAGTTATGGACTGGTTAAAGAAAAATATTCATACACATGGTTTCCGCTACGAGGCACCGGAGCTTATGAAGATGGTGACCGGAGAGGAATTTAATGTAAACTATTTCCTTGACTATATTGAGGAGAAATATACAAAGCTTTATCAGTTATAAAACTATAAAACTAAGTCTCTCATTCCCTTAAAATATTGACTATTCCCTCAAAAATAACTATTATTTAAGGGAATAGTAGTAGAGGTAAGGGAATGAGAGATTTTAATTATTCAAAAATCAAAGAGAAAAAATGGGATTTGGAAATTTTGGGTTTGGTGGCAGCGATATATAAAGAAGCCGGAAAGCAGGAAATGTATCTTAAACAAAGACCGGAAGAATTAGAAAAGCTTGTAGAAATTGCAAAAATACAAAGTACAGAAGCATCTAATGCTATTGAAGGTATTGTTACCACAAACTCTCGTATAAGGCAGCTTGTAGAAGAAAAGACAGCACCAAGGAATAGAGATGAACAGGAGATTATAGGATATAGAGATGTTTTAAATATCATTCATGAAAGTTTTGATGCTATACCTATAACACAAAACTACATCCTTCAATTACATAAGATACTATACAGCTATATGGAAAATAGTATGGCAGGTAGGACAAAAAATGTACAAAACTATATTAGTGCTACATATCCGGATGGGCATTCAGAAACATTATTTACACCGCTTGCACCATATGAAACACCTGAAGCTTTGGATAAGATATGTGAAGAATATAATAGAGTAATAGGAAATGCAGAGATTGATCCATTGATTATTATTCCGGTATTTATACATGATTTTCTCTGTATACACCCTTTTAATGACGGAAATGGAAGAATGAGTAGACTGCTCACTACACTATTATTACATAGAAACGGTTTTTATGTAGGTAAGTATATTTCATTAGAAGCAAAGATTGAAAAAAATAAAGATTTTTACTACGCTTCACTTAGACAGGCACAAACCGGTTGGTATGAAAATGATGAAGATAAATTGCCTTTTATTAAATATATACTTGGAACAATTCTATCAGCATATAGAGATTTTGGTGAAAGATTCGCACTGGTAGAAGAAAAACTTTCTGCATTGGATACAGTAAGACGGGCTTGCCTAAACAAGATAAGTAGATTTACTAAGCAGGATATACGAGAGTTATGTCCTTCACTCAGCCTAAGCTCCATTGAAGGTGCACTTAGAAAGTTGGTGTTATCAGGTGAGCTTAAGAGAGAAGGAAAAGGTAAGAACACTTACTATTATAGGCTGGGCTAAATTAATAGAACATTTATAGACATATCGTTTTGAACAGGTATGTTTATTTTAAATGCATGTAACTGATAATGCTTAAGTAGGCGATAGGAAGTTTAATCGGTCATGGGAAAAGTCTGAGATAATACAGTATGTTCTCTGACTGATATTTTTGCTATATGTGTACTTGGTTTGATGCTTACGGATTTTCTACTAAAGATATAGAAGATATAAATTGAATTAATTTAAAAGTAGTCGTAAAATATTATAGAGCTTACATATCCATATTGAAGAATATTAAAATATTAGGAGGTAAAATATGATGAAATTGTCTCTAAACGGTTTGCAGGATAATCAGGCCTGGAAAGCTGTAGGAATTGCACTGCCTGATTATGATGTGGAAGCTTTACAAAAAAGGACAAAGGAAAAGCCGGAGTGGGTTCACTTTGGAATCGGAAACATTTTCCGTATCTTTCTTGGTGGAATAGCGGATGACTTGATTACACAAGGGTTGATGGATACCGGTATTATTTGTGCAGAAACCTTTGATACTGATATAATTGATAAAATATATACTCCGTATGACAATCTCTGCCTTGGAGTCATATTGCATAAAGACGGCAGTATGGATAAGAGAGTTATCGGATCACTTGCAGAGTGTGTCAAGGCAAGAAAAGATGACGGTACAGGGTGGGCAAGATTGAAAGAAATCTTTAGTGCTCCAAGTCTAAAGATGGTTTCATTTACAATTACCGAGAAAGGCTACAATCTTAGAAAGACGGACGGAAGTTATTTGGAATATGTTCAAAGGGATATTGAAAACGGACCTGATGAGTGTAGTGGTGCGATAGCGGTTGTGACAGCAATGCTTTTTGAGCGATGGAATGCAGGAGGTGTCCCGATTACATTGTCATCAATGGATAACTGTTCCCACAACGGTTCTCTACTTAGAAGTTCGGTAATCACTATGGCAAATGAGTGGGGAAAACACGGATTTTTGGAAGATGATTTTTTAAATTGGGTACAGGATGAGACAAAGGTATCATTCCCTTGGTCGATGATTGATAAGATTACACCGCGTCCGGCTGAGTTTGTAGCTGAAGTCCTGAAAAAAGATGGTGTAGAGGGGCAGGATATTATTGTTACTTCCAAGAATACCTATATCGCCCCTTTTGTAAATGCTGAAAAACCACAATATCTTGTTATTGAGGACAGCTTCCCCAACGGTCGTCCGGCACTGGAACATGGCGGCGTCTATATGACAGATAGGGAAACCGTTGATTGTTCTGAACGTATGAAGGTTACTGCTTGTCTAAATCCTATCCATACGGCACTTGCTCCTTACGGCATGTTATTGGGATATGAGTATTTTGCAGACATTATGAATGATCCTGAATTGAAGATATTGGCTCATAATGTTGGCTACATTGAGGGGTTGCCATGTGTGGAGGATCCGGGAATTTTTTCACCTAAGGCATTTCTTGACGAGGTTATAGAGGAACGCCTTCCGAATAAATATTTGGGAGATACAACCGCCAGAATCTGTACAGATTCTTCCCAAGGAGTAGGGGTACGCTTTGGTGAAACAATACGATCATATGTAAATGAGTATGGTACAGCCTCAGGCCTAAAAGCTATTCCACTTGCACTTGCCGGATGGATGCGCTATTTCTATGCTGTTGATGACATGGGAAAGCCTTTTACTTTGGCTCCGGATCCACTGGCTCAGGAATTGCATGATGTTGTGAGTGAAGTAAAACTTGGTGAGCCTGAAAGCCTTAGGGATCAATTGCATGCGATACTTTCCAATAAAGAAATATTTGGAATTGATTTATACGAAGCCGGTGTAGCACAGAAGATAGAAGAGTTTTTTAAAGAAGAAATCTCAGGCACAGGTGCAGTTCGTGCTACTTTGAAAAAGTATCTTAACTGATAATATAAAAAATATGGGTATATTTTATTCAAGACTTTCAAACCCTACAAATGATGCTGTAGCAAGAAAAATTTACCAACTTGAGGTTGTTGTTGTGGTAGGCTCAGGAAATTTTGAATCGAAGAGAAATATGCAAAGATATATCAGCTATAAAACTAAGACTCTTATTCCCTTAAAACATTGACTATTCCCTTAAAAATAACTATTATTTAAGGGAATGATACTAGAGTAAGGGAATGAGAGATTTTAATTATTCAAAAATCAAAGAGAAAAAATGGGATTTGGAAATTCTAAGTTTGGTGGCAGCGATATATAAAGAAGCAGGAGATGTATCTTAAGCAAAGACCACAAGAATTAGAAAAGCTTGTAGAGATTGCAAAAGTTCAGAGTGCACAGTCATTAAATGCTATTATCCGGAAATCTGTTCACAGATGGGCATTTTCTCTGCACCGACTGTACCGGCATATATTGACGGTCAGCTTGTTGCACGAGAGAGCGGATATTTAAGTCTGGATACACTACTTGGAAATATTGAGCGTTATCTTGAATTTAGGAAATAAGGATGCGTAGGGTGAGACAATAGATATTATTAAAGACATATCATGGTTATTTGTCAAATATTGGGACGGGTTGAGTTTCAACCCGTCTTTTTCAAATTTTTTTTACCTGTCTGTTATCTATCTTATATATAGTAAGTAAATCAAAAAGCAAATTACTGTCTTTTGGGAAGGATAGATATCTTGCCTCCCAAAACGGAGCAAATTTTTCCTTATATTTTCTTAGACCGCCAAAGGAATAGAAACGATTTGTGAAGCTGTAAACTAAAAATGCAAGCTTCTCATTTAAAAAGCTGTGGTCATACTGACCGACATTTGAAAGAGGAGCCATTCCAAGGTCAAAGTATCTGACATTATTTTCCTTCATATAGAGAAAAATCCGGACAAAAAGATAGTCCATAATACCGTTTTTTTCCGTTTTAGGATCGTAGCGCATAAGGTCTATACTTGACTCATTATCATTATTACATACCAAAAAGTTTGCAAATGCCTGAATATTTCCGGAATCATCAAGTACACAGGCAATTGGGGCAAGTGAAAGATAATCTCTGTCAAAATACCCTAAAGAAAAGCCCTTTTCCTGTCTTCCCAAAAGCCAGTTGTCAGAAATATTTTTCAATTCATCCAAAAAATTATTTGAAAAAGGTGGAAACTCTACTTTAAAGGAATATCCGCTGTTTTCTCCACGATTTGTAATGGCACGAAACTTTCTTCCACTTTTTCCGACCAAACCAAATTCAGTTAGATCCACTTTCGCAGTTTCACCAAATTTCATAAAATCATAGCCGAAATTATGCAGGAGTAAAGTGATATCCTGACTTATTTCGTAAAAGAGCGGTATAAGATTTTTGTCTTCGGCATCTTTTATAAATGCAGATACAGCTTTATTAAAATATTCACTTCTACCTATAGGATCCCCCATAACAACCGCCTTACCGTCTTCTAAGGCAAACTGAAAAGCCACGAGGTCCTTATTATCTTCGCTATAATAATATATAAGTTTATCACCCAAAAATGCAAGAGAAGCATTTAAATTGGTATTATCAAAACTTTCCAAAAACGCTTTATAACGAGATTTTTCAATTTTTTCTCCAAATGTAAAATGTCTGTCCTTTGCCATAGATTCTACTGCAATATAAAAGAATGCAATAATCAGTAAGTAGGCAAAAAGGTGTAAAAAACGAATGAAAAAGCCGTTAAAAAAATGGGTTCCAATAGAAGCACTTGAGAAGAAACCGTTATGATGAAAGAGCTGAAAACCCAAACTGTTGCCACCTGTATTTCCCCTTGATACATACAAAAGAAATACAGTGACTATAAAGCTGGAAACTATATATCCTATATCTTTTATTCTGTCTTCCAAAGGATAGAAAAATGCCTTTCTGTTTAATCTGTTTCTCTCAGTATATAAAAGTATTAAAAATACAAGTATATAAAGACTGCCAAAAACGGAGCAGTCGCCAAGATTAATATAAATCAGGCTTATAGGGCAAAGCACAATTGAAAATGGTTTTGTAAATGCAGAATGTCTTTTTATAAATCTTCCAAGTAGAAAGAAAAGGCTTCCAAGCAGGAAACTTGGAAATTGAAAGAGCAGTTGTCCGTGTATGGGATCCATTTTTCCTATAATAGGTATATTATGAATCTCATCGGGAAGTATTGCACTTGCCATAAGGAAAAAACCGAAGAAGTTTGCCATAAAGTGAAGCATTCCACGGCTTATTATATTTGAGAGCTTCCCGGGTAAGCCAAGAAACTTATCATTTATTTGTCCTCCCATACTCTTTATAAATAAAATCAGTCCTATAAAGAAAGGAATAAAATAATAAAAAATACGGAAAAGCAAAAGCCAGCTTGCAGCTTCATTATGGTTTAATGAAAGATGTAGCAGACCTCCAATCATTATCAGATCAAAACTTCCGAGACTGCCGGGTATCATTGATACGATACCTATACAAATGGAGATGCAATATAAAGGAATTATATTTACAAAAGAAACATTGTAACCGAGAACTCTGCCTACATAGAAGAAAAATCCGGATACAAATAACCAATCCAAAAGAGAGGTACCTATTAGAGCAAGTATTTTCTTAATGCTTAAATTGCCAAAGTAGTCCAGATTCTTTCTGGTAGAAAGGAAAAGCAGTACCGGAAGTATAAGAGAGGCAAGTGCAAGTACAAAACTGTATGTCTTTAAAGTATTATTAGCATTATAAGAAAATACTAATAATAATGATATAAATGACAATAAGGAAAGCCCTGACATAAAATAAGGCATTACCTTTGATATACCTTGCATTGTTTTGTCTCCCTCTTCCTCTTCGGAAAAATAGCTGTACCTAAGCCCGAGGTCTATAATTCCTGCAAAGCCTATAAGATTATTTAAACTGTTTATAGTCCAACTGTTTTCAATAAGCTTAAATACAGAAATTTTCTTTCCAAGTTCTTTTGTCAGTATATAGTCATACAGCATCATAGGAGAGACTGCAAGAATACCCAAAATAAGAAGACTTAAAATCTGTAAAATAGATAAATGACTGAGTATATCCTTTACAGCACTAAAAGAAACAGTCTTTCTCATATGAGAAAACTCTATCAGAACCAAGATAAGTATACTTATAAATAAAATGCCTTTTATAACATTCTTGTATTTTTTTAAAAAAGAGATTATCTTTTGCATTTTACCTCCTTGAAGAATTGCAAATCACATAGTACAACTTTGTATATAGCTCACCATTTTTGAAATAGTCTTGTTAAAGTAGTTACTGTCCTTTTTTGGAATATTGTGTCCTTGGTTTTTTCTCTCTATAAACTTACCCTTAGGAAAAAGTCCGGCAATAGCCTTGCTGTGCTCCCTTTTGATCATATCATGGTCTCCAACTAAAACTATGACAGGATAGTTTGATTTAGAAAAAACTTCCTTAGGAATATTTAAATCTTCATGCAAGAGTGGAGAGACTTTTGCTCTCCTTTTAAAAAAGGGGAAGATTATACCCAGAGTTTTATATAAGACTTCTTCAAAATAACAAGCGTATCCCGGGAGAAATTTCAGACCTTTAAAAGTAATATTACCGCTGTTTGCCAAGATACCGGCAACTCTTTCTTTGTGAAGCGCCGCATACTTTATGGCAAGGTTTGCACCGTCACTATGTCCTACCAGCAGACATTTTTCTATATTAAGATATGAAAGTAGCTCATCAAGACTGTCTGCCAAATAAGAAAAGCTTATTTTCCCCAAAATATCTCCTGATTTACCATGTCCTAAGCTGTCTACAAAAATAAGCTTATAGTACTTGCTCAAAACCCTTTGCTTTTTAAAATAACCGCTTTCCAGATTGTTTCCGTGCAAGAAGACAACCGGAAAGCCTTTTCCTATGATTTCATAATGGATTCTTTCTCCGTTATTACGATAAAATTCCATATCATCACACTTTCAATAGTTTATTTGTATCAAGTTCTAGCACAATGAAAATGAATTGTCAAATTAAATTTGAATGAAATAAACTTTTCACCAAGGGGATTAGAAAATCAGATTTAAATCTATTGGTAAAAATGTTATTATTGTACATAGTGTGTTAAGTTATATTAAATTAGGAATAAAACAATCTTATCCCAGAGATGACACTGTGAACCAAGTCCGTACAATAGGACAGGATAAATATTAGAATCAAAGTGGGGTGTAAAATATATGGAAAGAAAAGTGTACAGTGCAGGTGCTGTAAAGATGTCTTTTTGGTTTATGGAATTTCGCAAAGTTATAGGGCTTATGGCAGAAGGAAAAACTTTGAAAGAAATAAAAGAAATCAATAAAAAAGAGAATATATTCGGTGCACCTACAATACTTCGCTCCGAACAGATATTTAATACGGTTTCAGGAAGAATTAAAATGCTTAATAAAAGCTTTATTAGTGTATTTCAAGACAGTGATGTTACAACACAGAAATTATTTGCGCTTATAGCGGCACTAAGCTATGATACATTGTTTTTTGACTTTGTTTATGAGGTTATAAGAGAGAAGCTGATTATCGGGAGCAATACATTTACGGAAAGCGATATTAGAATATTCTTTAAGGATAAGCAGTTACAGAGCGAAAAGGTGGCAAAGTGGACTGATCCGACAATTATCAGGCTGGGCAGATCTTATAAAACAATGCTTTTTGAGGCGGGACTTATCGATAAAGGGAAAACAGAGAGAAAAATTATAAAGCCGATACTTGATCCTGCTATGGAATACTGGTTAAAAGATCATAGTATGGAGGCATATATTATGGCACTGACAGGAGTTGGATGATGGCAGATTTAGCAGCTAGACTTGACGAAATGGAGGCGGAGATTAAAAAGCCTAAATTTCGTAAAAACAGCGGAAGAGCAAATGAAGTAAATTATTGGGTATTTGACTATCCGGCGGAAAAAGAAATGGAAGTTCGTGAGCGTATAAATTACCTGAAAAATAAGAATCAAAAAGGTGGTGATGATTTTGAATTGGTGGTTTTTGATCTATATGATATCATTATCGACTTTCTTGAAGATAAAAAATTTATGGAAAAATGTTTTGATTTTGAAAAGAAAAAGGGCTTTGAAAGGATAACAAAGGCGGTAAGCAATTCTATGAAGTTTAATGATGATGACAGTATTATTGTAAAGCATATAAAAGATAATACACCTGATAATGCGATTGTCTTTTTGACAGGGATCGGGAAATGTTACCCCATACTTCGTTCGCATAAGGTTCTTAATAACCTACATCAGGCATTTGTGAAAGCACCGGTTGTGATGTTTTTCCCGGGTACATATAATGAACAGGAACTTATTCTTTTCAATGAGATAAAAGATGATAATTACTACAGAGCATTCAAGCTTGTAAAATAGGAGGGAAAATGCAGATTAAAGATATGTTTGCCAAAAAGATTGACCGTGAGATTCAGGGGGTCATCATCGTAGGGCAGGGCGAAGAGACAAATGTGTCACAGGAACTTGAGGAATATGTGGTTACAAAAGAATTGCAAAAGCATTTTGCGGATTTTTTCGCTGCATATAAAAAGAGTATTGATGGAGGCACACCTAAGATGGGAGTGTGGATCTCGGGTTTTTTTGGAAGCGGTAAATCACATTTCCTAAAGATATTATCATATCTGCTTGATAACAAAATTGTCGGAGATAAGCATGCACTTGATTACTTTATAGATGATAATAAGATAGCAGATAAGAAGGTACTCTCTGATATGCAACTTGCAGCAAATATACCGGCGGATGTTGTACTTTTTAATATTGATTCAAAGAGTGAATCAAGCGGTAAGCATAATAAAGATGCTATTGTAAATGTGTTTTTGAAAGTCTTTAACGAAATGCAAGGGTTTTGCGGATCTATGCCTCATATAGCAGACCTTGAGAGAAGACTTGTTGAAGTGGGAAGGTTTGACGAGTTTAAAGCTGTATTTGAAGATGAATATGGAGAGTCATGGGAGGAGTCCAGAAAAGACTTTGACTTTATACAAGACAGTGTGGTGGATGCTCTTGTAAATATGGACTATATGAGTGAGGCAGCTGCAAGAAACTGGTGTGAGAAAGCTGCAGAAAGCTACACTATAAGTATAGAAGATTTTGCAAAGCGTGTAAAATCATATATAGAGAGAAAGGGAAACAACCATCATGTGGTTTTCCTTGTAGATGAAATTGGACAGTATATAGGTGATGATTCAAAACTTATGCTGAATCTTCAGACTGTTACGGAAGAACTTGGAAAAGAATGTATGGGCAGAGCCTGGGTGATCGTTACATCACAGCAGGATATAGACTCTATTACCAAGGTAAAGGGAAATGATTTTTCAAAGATTCAGGGAAGATTTGATACAAGACTGTCACTATCAAGCGCCAATGTGGATGCCGTAATCAAAAAAAGAATTCTTGATAAAACCGATACTGCGGCACAGACACTTAGACTTTTGTATGAGCAAAAATCAACTATTATAAAAAATCTGATCGTATTTAATGACGGTGTGGAGAAAAAGCTTTATGCAAATGAAAATGATTTTACTGAAAGCTATCCATTTGTGCCATATCAGTTTAACCTGCTGGCAAGTGTGCTGACATCCATTCGTACACATGGTGCATCAGGAAAACATTTGTCGGAGGGAGAGCGTTCCATGCTGGCTTTATTTAAGGAGTCGGCGTCAACATTAAAGGAAAGAGAGATGGGAGTCATTGTGCCCTTCCATCGTTTTTATGATGCCTTGGAAAACTTTCTTGATCACAGCCATAAGGGAGTTATCAGTAAAGCTTATAATAACAATTATATCAATCCGGAGCAAAAAGATGCCGATGTCTTTACCGTCAATGTTTTAAAGACATTGTTTATGATCAAGTATGTGCTTGAAATAGAATCAAATATTGACAATATTACAAGCCTTATGATTGAAAATATCGATGATGATCGCATTGCACTGAAGGAAAAGGTGGAAGATGCGATAAAGATATTGATGCGTCAGATGCTGGTTCAAAAAAACGGAAATATCTATGTATTTTTGACTGATGAAGAGCAGGAAATCAACAATGAGATAGAAAAAGAAAATGTTGAAATGTCGGAGGTCATCACAAAGATTGCCGAAATGATATTTGAAGATATTTTCGCAGATAAGAAGTATCGCTACCCTGAGTTTAACGGCAGATACTCATTCTCATTTAATCAGATGGTAGATGATCGCCCATATAAGTCGAGTCAAAATGCCGATATAGGACTTCGTATACTTACACCTTGGTATGACGGAGGTATGGATGATGCAAAGCTTCGCATGATGTCAGGACAGGGAAGGGAAGTCCTTGTGGTGCTTCCAAATGATGATGAGTTTTTGACAGAGATGAGGGTATATCTAAAGATTGAGAGATTCCTTAGGAAAAATACTTCCATGCAGCTTGCCAAATATGAAAGTATAAAAGATACAAAGCGTGTGGAGATGAGAGAACGAAATGCCAATGCAAGACTTTATCTGACTGAGGGGCTAAAAGATGCGACCATATATGTAAATGGGGATATTGCAAATATATCAGCAAAGGAAGTAAATAACAAGATTTCTGAAGCCATAGGCAGACTTGTACAGACCGTTTTCCACAAGCTTTCATATATTGATACTGTTATGGGAGAGGCAGATATCAGAAAACTTTTCCAAACTACAAATCAGATGCAGATGTTGCCGGAAGGAGGCAGATTTGCAAATGCTTATGCACTTGATGATGTACAGGGATATATATCCATGAACTCACATAATCACTTAAAGACATCCATGAAGTCTGTAAAGGATCGCTTTATGAAAGCACCTTACGGATTTGTAGAGGATGATATAAATTGGCTTGTTGCATGCCTGTTTAAGCGTGGAGATATTTCGTTTACTGTAAATGGAGCATCCGTAAGCTTAAATAATAAATCTGAAGATGAAATAATAAACTACATCACGAAAAAAGCCTTTGTAGAAAAGCTTTTGATGGAAGAACGTGTGCGTGTTGCCCAAAAGGATAAAAAGTCTGTACGTGATGTGATGAAAGAGGTATTTAATACCACCCTTTCCACAGAGGATGAGGACAGTATTATGAAAGACTTTAAAAGATTGTCCTCAAATATGATAAATGAGATGGACAAACTTGAGGTATATTACAGACAGTATAATTATCCGGGAAAGAATGTACTTGATAGCGGTAAACGCCTGTTACAGTCTGTAATGCAGCTTAACGGTGCATTGGAATTTTTCTCACATATTTCAAAATACCAAGATACCTTCTTTGATATGGCAGAAGACTATGAACCTGTAAAAGCATTCTTTAATGGAGAGCAGCAGAATATATTTATGCGTGCACTGGATATGCTTGCAATATATGAAGACAGTAAAACTTATATTGTGGACAGTGAATTGGAAAAAGTTGTAGGGGAGATGCGTGCTATAGTAAAGCAGGATAAGCCTTATAAGAATATACCTAAGCTGCCGGAACTTATAGCTCAGTTTAGGGATGCCTATAATCAGGTTATAGATGTGGAAGAAGCACCGGTTCTTAACTCTATAGATCAATCAAGGCAGCGTGTTTTAGAAGTGCTCAGTACAAAAGAATATGAAAAGCAAAAGAAAGAACATTATTTATCCTTATTTGAAGAGATAAAAGATGGAGCGCAAAGCTGTAATAATATATCATCACTTAGAAGTTTTGCAGATAAAGCCGGAGCTTTAAAAATTCGCCTTATGGATGAGATGGACAATATGGATCGTCAGATTGCGGAAAGAAAGCAGGCTGAAGAGATAAGAAGAATTGAAGAAGAAGCCAAAAAGCGAGGTAGTGACGTCAGCGATGTTGAAGTGGCAAGAAGTATAGCTGAGCAAAAAAAACAGTATAAAGTACGTAAAACAAAGAATGTACCTATTAAGAAAATAACAGGTACATCTTCTTGGAGACTTGAGAATAAAGCTGATATTGATAAATACGTTGAAGAGCTGAGAATGAGACTGCTCTCTCAAATGGATGAGGACACTATTGTCAATATAGAGTTTTAATGTGTAAATACAGTTAATAGATATAAGTGAAAGTAGATATTATATTTTAAATTCGAATTTTTGAGGAGAATGATTGATATGGATATACAAAACAAGTTTAGTTGGGTTCCATTTTATAAAGAATTTGCTTTAAAACTGCAAGATTATAAAAATAAAAGAAGTGTACTTATTAAAAAAGTAAAAAAGATATACGATATTACCGGGATAAGCATGCCCACTTTGGATAAGAATAATAAGATTGTAGATATTGATCCGTTTACAGTGTTCGGGCTTTTTAGCAGGAAGATGAGATCTGACAATCGAACAAAGATTCTTAAGGCTATTGAAAAATTATTTGAGTTGACTACAGCAGTTCCTAACTGTTTCGAGAGCCTGCCTGTTATTACTCCTCAAAATGCTACTTTTTATTCTTTTATAGATTATCGTGAAGACAGCGATATTGATGATTTATGGGAACTTTTTATATCTGCATTAGAATTTACAAAGAGTCAGACAACTCATAATAAAAAAAATGTTTCATATTATTTTGATTTGGCTATCAATAAGAGAGGAAATGGGAACAGCAAAATCACTATGGGCTTGTTTTGGATAGCACCGGATTCATTTTTAAACTTTGACAATAGAAATCAGTGGTATATCTATGAATCGGGTAAAATACCGGAAGACATTGTTGAGAGTCTTCCTGAAGTTGAAGCTAAAATATCTGCAAAAAATTATTTTAAGATAGCTGATATATTAAGAAAATACTTACAAAGTAACAGGAGTGAATTAATGGATTTTAAGGAATTATCATTTGATGCATGGGAGTATTCGGAGCAGGTAAATAAGGAGCTTTATGGAGATGAAATATCAGCAGGCAACTCAGCCCTTGCAGATGAAGATGTGGATACAAAGCATTATTGGGTATATGCACCGGGTGAAGCTTCATCTATGTGGGATGAGTTTTATAATTCCGGAATTATGGCAATAGGTTGGGGAGAAATAGGTGATCTTAAAGGATTTGAAACAAAGAATGAAATGAAAGAAAAGATGAAGGAAACTATAGATAAAGGCCTGTCTTACAAAAATGCTGCTCATGCCACCTGGCAATTTGTAAATGAAATGAAAATAGGTGATATTATTTTTGTAAAGAAGGGTAAGAATCAGATTGTCGGACGAGGAATAGTGAATTCAGAATATAAATTTGACGCAAGTAGAGAAGATAAATATAAAAATATCCGTCAGGTAAACTGGACTCATAAAGGTGAATGGCTTAATCCAGGACTCTCTATTGTTAAGACACTGACGGATATCACTGACTATACAGATTATGTGCAAAAGCTTGAGAGCTTGTTTGAAGATCAGGATGATATTATTGAAGAAGAGGAAAAGTATTATCCTGAATATACAAAAGAAGATTTTCTGTCTGAAGTATTTATGTCTGAGAAAGAGTATGATGATCTTTGCAATATCCTTAGAATCAAGAAAAATATTGTTTTGCAAGGTGCTCCGGGAGTAGGTAAAACATATATTGCAAAAAGACTTGCTTATTCCATTATGGGGACAAAGGATATTGAGAGAGTGATGTTGGTACAATTCCATCAGAGCTATTCTTATGAAGATTTTATAATGGGATTCAGACCGGATTCTGCCGGCTTTAAATTACAAAAAGGTTCCTTCTATAATTTTTGTAAAAAAGCGGAGATTGATGGAGAGAATGATTATTTCTTTATTATTGATGAGATAAACAGGGGCAATTTAAGTAAAATTTTTGGAGAGCTGTTCATGCTTATTGAAAATGATAAGCGTGGAATTTCTCTGCAATTATTATACTCTGATGAAAAATTTGCTGTTCCGAAAAATGTTTATATTATAGGTATGATGAATACGGCGGATCGCAGCCTTGCAATGCTTGATTATGCTTTGAGAAGAAGATTTGCATTCTTTGAAATTAAGCCGGGATTTGCAACGGATGGATTTAAACAATATATAAAGGATTTGGAAAATGGAAAAATAGACAGCCTGATACAATGTATAGAGGAATTAAACAATGATATTTCCTTAGATGAATCATTGGGAGACGGCTTTTGTATAGGGCACAGTTATTTTTGTAATCTGACATCAGACAGTATAAATGATATTGTATTGTCAGGCATCGTAGAATATGAGATTATTCCTCTTTTAAAAGAGTATTGGTTTGATGAGCCTTCAAAAGTCAAAAATTGGAGCATTGATTTAAGGAGTGCAATTAAGTGATATCCATACAGAATATCTACTACATGTTGTCATACGCATTTAAAGTTCTTAGAGATAATGGATATAAAAGTATGGCAACAGAAGAATTTAATAATATGGCAGAAATGATGGCACAGATATTGTTAAGAGGTATATCACTCAGACTTAAAAGAGGTCTCGAAAAAGAGTATCTATCTCAGACACAGGCACTTTCTTTTTTGAGAGGAAAAATTGATATTGCTGATTCGATAAAAACTCAAAGTATACGCAAAAGGCAGCTGGTCTGTATTTATGATGATTTTTCTATAAATAACAGGATGAATCAAATAATAAAGTCAACCTTGGAGATACTTTTGAAGGCGGATATAGGTAAAAACAGAAAGAAAGAAATTAGAAAGCTTATGGTTTTCTTTTCAGATGTAGATTCAATAGATTTATATTCAGCGGACTGGAACCTGAGATATAATAGAAATAATCAGACTTATCAAATGCTTATAGGAATCTGCTACCTTGTAGTGAAAGGACTGATGCAGACGAACTCGGATGGAGTAACAAAGCTTATGGATTATCTGGATGAGCAGCAGATGTGGAGTCTTTATCAGAATTTTATTTTTCAATATTATAAAAAGCATTATCCGGGTTTGAAAGTATCATCATCACAGATACCGTGGTTTTTAGATGATGACAAGAAAGAGATGCTTCCTGTTATGCAAAGCGATATTTATATTCAAAGAGATAATACAGTGCTTATAATAGATGCCAAATATTATAAAAATATAACACAGGTGCAGTTCGGGAAGCATAAGTTTCATTCGGCTCATCTGTATCAGATGTTTGCCTATGTAAAAAATTGTGAATATAATTTTGCTGATGAAAAAATTTCGGTGTCAGGAATGCTTTTATATGCAAAGACAGATGAATTTATAGAACAAAATCATGTATATCAAATGCATGGCAGTAAAATCAGCATTAATTTATTGGATTTGAACCTTCCATTTGAACAGATTGCAATACAGATGGATGAGATTGTAAAAACTCATTTTCCCGGGGTGAAAAAACATTAATAAAGAGAGATAATCTCTATAAAGATTCGGATATATATTGAATAAATTTAAGATAACGAGTACTTAAGATATAAATTATATTCAAAATTTAAAGGATAAGGTCAGAAGCATCTAACACACAAAAAGGAGAGCATAAAGGTATGAACAAATCGGCCATCAAAAACTTTGCTATTTGGGCAAGAAATAAGCTTATAACAGATATCAGCTACCGTGCAGGGCTGATGGGAATAACAACTGAAGGGATAGCGGAGGCACTGCCACAGTCTATGGGCGGTACAGAGTTTTATGATATAGGAACTGAAAACCCATATTCAATCAGCGGAGATGCTATAAAGCAGAGAAAAAAACTGGTAGAGGTCATTCGAGAGAAAGAAGCAGATACCGACTATGCTACAGCTTATAAATACATCATGGAAGAGGTTGCCTATACATGGTTCAACCGCTTGATTGCCATACGCTTTATGGAGGTAAATGAATACCTGCCTACTCATATTCGTGTGCTCTCCTCGGATAGCGGAAAGCTTGAACCGGATATTGTGACAAATCCTTTTGATACGGAGCTGCAATTTACAGAAGAAGAAAAAGAAAAGATAGTACAATTAAAAACAGACAACAGGCTTGATGAACTTTTTTGTATGCTATTTATAAAGCAGTGCAATGCATTAAATGAGAATTTACCTGCACTTTTTGAAAAGACAAATGATTATACGGAATTGCTTTTAAATATTTCAGTTATAGACAGGGAAGGTGTGGTCTATAAGCTGGTTCATGATATACCTGAGGATGATTTTAATATAGAAAAAGGCGGTCAGGTGGAGATTATAGGTTGGCTGTATCAGTACTATAATACAGAGCCTAAAGCACAAGTTTTTGCCAGACCTTCAGGAACAAAGATAAGGAAAGAGGATGTCCCTGCGGCAACACAGCTTTTTACACCTGACTGGATCGTCAGATATATGGTGGAAAACAGTCTGGGACGACTATGGGTGGAAGGACATCCAAATGATGAACTGAAGGCAAATTGGAAGTATTATCTGGAGGAGGCTAAGCAGGAGCCTGAAGTAGAAGAAAAACTGACTGAAATCAGAAGAGAGTATGCAAAGTTAAATCCTGAGGATATAAAACTTATAGATCCCTGTATGGGCAGCGGCCATATTCTGGTATATGCCTTTGATGTGCTGATGCAGATATATGAAAGTGCAGGCTATGGTCAGCGTGATGCTGCAAGAAGCATCTTAGAAAACAATATCTATGGTCTGGATATAGATGACAGAGCATTTCAGCTGGCATATTTTGCAGTAATGATGAAGGCAAGACAGTACAATCGCAGGATATTAAACGGTGAGCATAAGCCAAATCTATTTTCTATAAAAGAGAGCAATGGAATCAACAGAAATCATCTAAAATACTTCGGTATGAACTTAAGTGAAGATGATACAGAGAAAGCGGTATCTCAGATAAATGCTCTACTTGATACCTTTATAGATGCCAAGGAATATGGTTCTATACTTACAGTGGAAGAATATGAGTGGGGGCTTTTGGAGAGCTTTGTAGCTGATAGTGAGCCTACAGGGCAGATCAGCATGGAAACAGTGGGGATAGAGGCTACTAAGGAAAATCTATTACAGATAATAGAGCAGGGGAAGGTACTGGAGGAAAAGTACCATGTGGTAGTTACTAATCCGCCGTATATGGCAATCAGTAATTCAAATAACAAATTAAATGGGTATGTAAATAGAAAGTATATTGGTGGTAAAACAGATATGTTTTCTGTCTTTATTGAAAGATGCTTACAGTTTACTATAAGAAATTACTATACTTCTATGATTACTATGCAATCTTGGTTATTTCTAACAAGCTTTGAAAAGATACGCAATAAAATATTAGATAATGAAATAGCTAGCTTAGCACATTTAGGAGCTCGTAGTTTTGATGAAATTAGCGGTGAAATTGTACAAACAGTAGTATTTACTATTAAAAAAATAAGTTTAGAAGGTAGATACAAAGGATTATATTCTAGATTAGTGTCTGGAAATAGTGAGAAAGAAAAAGAATGTTTGTTTTTATATCAGAATAATTTGTATATAAGTAAAGGAGAGAATTTTAGGAAGATTCCACAAAGGTTGATTGCGTATTGGGTGAGAGAGAATACAATAAAGTGTTTTGATTATCCAGCTCTTGATGAGATTTTTATTACTAGAGAGGGTATGGCAACAGCAGATAATGAGCGTTTCTTGAGATTATGGTCAGAAGTGAGGTTTGATTCAATAACTTTAGATTGTGCAACATCAAAGCAAGCAGCTGAAAAAGATGTTAAGTGGATTCCGTATAACAAAGGTGGAAAAGAACGTGATTGGTATGGAAATAATGAATATATTGTTGATTGGAGTCATGATGGATATACAATTAAGAATAATATAGATATAGAAACTGGAAGAGTTAGATCTCACAACTATAATGGAGAATTTGGGTTTAAAGAAGGTATAACATGGTCAGCTATAAGCTCAGGTGATTTATCAGTAAGATACTGTCCAGAGGGGTTTTTATTTGACTCTAAAGGAGCAAAGGGGTTTGTAAAGAAAAGTAATGAAGATCTTATATGGATTCTTGGATTGCTTAATAGTAAAGTCAGTATGCAGTTTCTTCAGTTTATATCACCTACATTAGATTTTAAAGTTGGGGATATTGTTTCATTACCATTTATATCAGATAAAGAAAGACAAAGTGATATATTAGTCCTAGTTAAAGAACTTGTATCTTATTCAAAAACCGACTGGGATTCCTACGAAACCTCTTGGGATTTTGCATTTCATCCACTTGTAAAAAATGACATTTGTAATGTTGCCATAACTGCGGATCCAAGAACTATTTCCGATTCCTACCATTCCTGGGTATCTGAATGTGAACAACGCTTCTTGGGACTCAAAGCCAATGAAGAAGAACTTAACCGCATTTTTATAGATATATACGGTTTACAGGATGAACTTACCCCTGAAGTATCAGATAAGGATGTGACTGTTCATAGAGTATATGACAGTAAGGAAGATGTGCCGGAGTCTATGAAGGGTTCGGCTTATATCAGAACAAAGCGTGATGAGATAGTTTCCCTTCTTTCCTATGCCATTGGCTGTATGTTCGGTCGCTACTCTTTGGACAGCGAAGGTCTTGCCTATGCAGGTGGTGAGTGGGATGAAACTAAGTATATTACGTTCATGCCTGATACTGACAATATAATTCCGCTTACTGATGAGGAGTATCTGGAAGATGATATAATTACACGACTTTGCACTTGGCTAAAAGTAGTTTATGGTGAAGATACTCTGGAAGAAAACCTTGATTTTATTGCGAAGGCACTTGGTAATAAAGGAAATACATCTCGTGAGATTATTAGAAATTATTTTTTAAACGATTTCTTTAAGGATCATTGTCAGACATATTCAGTCACAGGTTCAGGTAAGAGACCTATCTACTGGCTCTTTGAAAGCGGAAAGCAGAACGGATTTAAGGCACTTATCTATCTACATAGATATAATGCAGATACTGTAGGAAATCTTCGTATAGACTATTTGCACAGAATGCAAAGAATCTATGAGAGTGAAATCGGTCGCATGCAGGATACTATAGATCACAGCAGCAATGCCCGTGAGGTGGCGGCGGCAACCAAGCGTAGAGAAAAACTTCAAAAGCAGTTAAAAGAATGCCGTGAGTATGATGAAAAGATTGCCCATCTGGCACTTAGCCGTATAGAACTTGATCTTGATGACGGAGTAAAAGTAAACTATAGAAAACTTCAGACCGCAGCAGACGGCAAGTTTTATGAGGTACTGGCAGATTCAAAGAATATAATGAGTAAAAAATAGGTAAGATTATATAATTGATATTAAAATGTAATGCGGTATGCTTGATATAAAAATTGATGGTAGTATGATTTTAAAATTGAAAAAATGCAGCTAATATAATGGCAACGTGTTGATTAAATACGAATATATTATTATAATTTGGTTATGAGGAGGTATTATATGATGACAACGAATTTGAACATTAGAATAGATAAGGACATCAAAGAACAGGCAGAAGGGATTTTTAATGAACTTGGTATGAATATGACTACGGCTGTTAATATCTTCCTGCGAACAGCTATTCGTGAACATGGTATACCTTTTGAGTTGAAACTGGATGTGCCTAATGAAACAACAGTGGCTGCAATCGAAGAAGGGAAAAAATGATGTCTGATCCTTTGGCACCTAGATATTCGGACATGGATGATCTTAAGGCGGCACTTGAAGTATGAAATATGATGTGCAGTTTACCAATCAATTTAAAAAAGATTTGAAACTTGCAAAAAGCAAGGAAAGAATTTGGATAAGCTGTTTGAGGTAATTGATATTCTGGCGAATGGAGATGCTTTGGATGCAAAATATAGAGACCATGATTTAACAGGTAACTATAAGGGAACTCGTGAATGTCATATTGAGCCAAACCGGTTGCTTATTTATGAAATATATGAAGATGTGCTTGTTTTAATGCTTTATCGCATGGGAACACATTCAGAGTTGTTTAAGAAGTAAACTATACAAGAACGAACCATATAAGTCTTATGATGTACCGGTAGATTAGAATATTATGAATAGGAAATAAGAGGGAAGTCGTAGAAGCAAACAGTGGAAGGTAATAGAGTAAATGGCGGAATTAAACCTAAAACAGATAATAGATCGTCTGAATGAGGAATTTATGGGTGATACCAGAAAGCTGGTATTTTGGTATGATGATAAGGCAGAGTTTGTCGAGGATATACAAGGTATAGAACTCATAAATGCAAAAGTATATTTTTTAAAACCGGATAATCAGTTCTATACAAAATATTTTTTGGAGAGAAAAGATTTAGAGAACAATTATTTAATATATGCCCCATTTAAAAAACCTGATGTAAAGGACAATCATCTTGAGGATACATTGCTGTATTCAAAAAAGTTTTTTGCAGATAGGGCTTCTTTGCTTACTCTGGATTTGGGAATTGATGAAAAGTATAAGGCGGTAATAGAGAAACATATAAAGTTCTTTGCAAATAAGGAGAGAAGTAGAAGATTTTATGATTTGGAAATAGAAAACTTCAATGAGGAAAATATTATTATCGGAATTTTAAGCAGTATCTGCCATACAAAAACATCTTCTTTTGAAGAGGCGGTTCGTGTGATTTTGACGGATGGAGGATTAAATGATAATAAATTCATCTCAGAGATTAAAAAGTATGACTTAATAAATGATTTTTGGAAACTGGCTGAGAAGTATTTTGGATATACAGATATAAATCCTACTCTTGAAAACTTTTTGAATACACTTTTTGTAACATATACTGCAAAGCATATTTCATCAGAAATACCAAAGGAATGGAAGACATTGCTCTCATATAAATCAGGAAATATTATTGCATTTATTGACAGTATGATGAACAGTGTTTTATACAGTGAAAAGTATGATGAACTTTCAGATTTTGTGGATGCCGCTCTTGGAGTAAAAAAAATATTTACAGAATACCCTCCTGAGGCATTATTAAATTGCGATACATTCTTATGTATTGATAAGATTTTGATTGATTGGATAGTAGATCGCCTGAATGTAGAAGATATAGGTGCAAAGCTTTGTGATTTATCCATACCTGAAATTGCCGATAAAAGAGAGAAAATGCATTTTGGATCTAAAACAGGATGTATTTATCGTATGTTAAAAAGTGCATACCATATAGTAGCAGTTGGAAAATACAGCTGTCCTGATAATTTTTCTGATATTTTGGAGCAATATTTAAGTACAGATTATAGAATTGATCAGGAGTACAGAAATTTTTATTTTGAATTTGACAAGCTTGAGGATACACATATTTTTGAAAGACTTCGTGAGCTTGTAGAAAATATTTATACCAATGAATATTTGAATACTCTTTTGCCTAAGTGGAATGGAGCATTAAGGGAAGAGGAAGCATTTACAAAGTTTCCGCTACAGATTGATTTTTATGACAGTAATATCAGAAATGCAAAGGAGCGTACAGTAGTTATCATATCGGATGCTATGCGTTATGAAGTCGGGCAGGAATTATATAAGAACTTGGCAGATGATCCGAAATGCAGGGCAAAGCTTGATACACAGCTTTCGGTTTTGCCCTCATATACAAGACTTGGAATGGCGGCATTATTGCCACATAAAAGTATTACAATGACTGACGGGTTTCAGGTCTTGGTGGATGATATACTTTGTGATAACCTAACCGGAAGACAGAATGTATTGCAGAAACATTCTCCAAACAGTATATGCATTCAGTTTGATGATATTAAGAATCTAAAAAAGATTGAGCTTAGAGATATTTTTACCGGAAAGCAGGTGGTATATGTATATCATAACCAGATAGATGCCAGAGGCGATAAGGCAAATACAGAGGATGAGGTATTTGTAGCCTGCAAGGAGGCAGTGGAAGAGATAGTGGATTTAATTCGCCGCATATCAGTAAACGCAAATACATATCATTTTATAATTACAGCCGACCATGGATTTATTTATAAAAGAGATAAAGTCACAGAAAGTGATAAAATCAGTGGTGTAAATGATAAGAATGCATTTGTGAATCGCAGATTTATTGTAGCTGAGAATGCTCTAAAAGAAGATGGAATAATGGCTATCTCCATGGGAAAGATTTTAAGAAATCAGGATACAAAGGTAGTCTCATTCCCTATAAGCAGTAATGTATTTAAGGTCTCTGGAGGCGGACAAAACTTTGTTCATGGAGGTTCCTCACCACAGGAAATGCTCATTCCCGTACTGGATGTGAAGATGGAGCGTGGACATATAGATACAAGGAATGCCGGTATAGTACTTATCAGTATGGTTCAAAAAATCACAAGAAAGACTATAATGCTTGACTTTATACAGTCGGAGCCTGTAAGCGATACAATAAAGGCAACAAAATATAAGATTTTCTTTATTTCAGATGACAATGAAAAGATTTCAAATGAAGTCAGTCTATTTGCCGACAGCAGAGAAACAGATGCTAATAAGAGAATCTTTCGCATGAAGTTCGGGTTTAAAGATAAAAAATACGACAAAGATAAGAGATATTATCTTGTGGTAGTAGATGAAAATACAGGAGAAGAAATATTAAGACATAGCGTGATTATGGATTTGGTATTCGGGGATGAATTTTGAGAAAGGATGAGGTAGAGAATACATTACATGAACTGTCACGGTTATATTGCCGATGTATGAAAATGTTTGCTTTTAGTATTGCTTTAAAATTGCAGCATATGTGGATGTTATTTTGGACAAGAACAGTAAATTTAATATAAAGAATTAAACTATATACTATAGAAAACATCATAGGAGGCGGATATGAGCTTAATTACAGATTTAACAAGAATGTATCTTACACACTCAACCAAACCGTTTGTTTTTACAAATGATTTCGACAAAGTATTGCCATATGATGAGGGGGCTGAATTCGGCTTATATGTTCATATACCATTCTGCAAAAGTATATGTAATTTTTGTCCCTATTGTAAGGTTATATATGATGAGAAAACAGCAAATGTCTATATAGATGCTTTGATTAAAGAAATTCATTTGGTGGGGAAACAGTGGAACGGAAGGAGAAAGGCTACAAGCCTTTATTTCGGAGGCGGTACTCCCGCACTTCTTGCAGACAGAATAACAGATATTATAGCAGCCTTAAGTGAGCATTTTATTATAACGGACGGTATAGGAATAGAACTTCATCCTGATAATGTAAATATTCCTGTTTTAAAGACTTTAAAAAAGGCGGGAGTTGATAAGATCAGTATAGGTATACAATCTTTTCAGGATAAATACCAAAAGGTTTTGCAAAGAAGAAAGTTTGATATTAAAGATATGTCAAATGCACTAAACGAAGTTGAATTTGAGACGGTTTCTATGGATTTTATATTTGCATTGCCTACTCAGACCTTTGAAGATTTAAAAAATGATATTGATATGGCATTTGCTAATGGAGCCAATCATATAGCAATTTACCCTTTAATTGATTTTACATTTACCGAAAACAAAGTTCCTATTATGCCAAAAAAAGAAAAGAGAAAACTTTTGGATGATATTACCAACTATTGTATAGGTAAGGGATATGTAAGGAAGTCTATCTGGACTTTTGCAAGTGATAAGTCGGCATCATATTCTTTAATGACCAGAGATAATTTTTTTGGATTCGGCTGTTCCGCCACAAGTCTTTTTAAGGATCAGTTTAAAATAAACACATTTTCTGTATTGGAATATTGTAAAAGAATTGATGCAGATACACTGCCCACTGCACTTACAAACAGATTTGTTAAAAGGCAAAGGATGATTTATTATCTTTTTTGGAAATTATACAGTACAAGACTTAAAGTGGAGGAATTTGGAGAGTTTTTTGATATACCTCTTAATAAGGTGTACGGTCTGGAATTTTGGCTTTTACAAATGCTTGGATTTTTAACAAGGGATGAAGAAGGATATAAGATGACACTTAAAGGTGCTTTCTATTATCATTATTATGAAAATTTTTATACATTAAGCTATATAGATAAAATGTGGGGAATTATGCGAAAGGAAGCTTTTCCTAAGGATATGAAATTATAATAAGCTTATTAAAGTCAATAGTATAATTTAGGAAACTATTAATTATTTTAGAAAGGAAGGTTGGTATGAGGATAAAAGGAATCGTGGGAATATTTTTGGCAGCAATGACTATGCTTACTGCCTGTGGAAAAAGTGGTACACAGTTAAGAACTAAAAACATTAATGAATCTGATAAATCCATAAAATCTGTTGAAGCTGTTATTCCAAGCCCTATTTCTGAGGGAACAGATGTTAATAAGTTTGCAAATGGAGATGCTCACAGTGAATGGTGGAAGGATTATACAGAAAAGGTTCACAAATCACAAACTGTTCAGGCAGGAATGGAACAGTACTATGAACTGATACAGAAGGAACTTTTATCAGATGCCACAGATCATAATGCGGTATGTTCGCCATTGAATATTTATATAGCACTTTCCATGCTGGCTGAAGTGACAGATGGAAATACACGTAAGCAAATCCTTGATGTGCTTAATGTAAAGGATATGGATGTCTTAAATAAGCGAATAGAGGCAATATGGGATGCCAATTATGTGGATACACCCGCACTAAAGAGTATATTGGCAAACTCTATCTGGTTAAGAAATGATATAGGGTATAATGAAGATACTTTAAAAAAGCTGTCAGTGGAGTATCATGCTTCATCTTACAGCGGTGAGATGGGTTCCGAGTCTATGAATCAGAAACTTCAAAAATGGACTGATGAGCATACAGGAGAATTGCTTACAGAGTATACAAAAGAATTGAAACTTAAACCGGAATCAGTGTTGGCACTTATTTCAACCGTTTATTACAAGTCATCATGGGATAAAGATTTCCCAAAGGAACAAACAAATAAAGGAATATTTCATGGGGTTTTGGGGGATCAGTCGGTTCCTATGATGCACAATGATATTATAACAAATTTGTATCAAACAGAGCATTTTCAGGCTGTAGGATTGAGTCTTGTTGACAGTGGAACAATGTATTTTTTCCTGCCGAAAGAAGGTTATAAAGCACAGGATATTGCAACAGATCCACAAATGATAAAAATCTGTATGGAACCTGAAAGTGTGGAAAGTAATTCAGCACTGGTGCATCTGACAGTTCCAAAATTCAATGATTCGGCTAAAACAGATCTGTTGGAGTGTCTAAAGGATATCGGAATTACAGATGTGCTTTCAGACAAACAGGCAGATTTCACTCCACTTACAAAGGAAATTGAAAATATTTATTTGAGCAGTGCAGAACATGCCGCCATGGTAAAGATAGATGAGGAAGGTGTTATAGGTGCGGCGTATACTGTACTTATGATGGAGGCTGCAGGAATAATACAGGATCAGGTGGATTTTATTATTGACAGACCTTTTGTTTATGCAGTGGCGGCTCCTGACGGTTCAATTCTTTTTACAGGAGTTATTCAGAATATAGAGTAGTATATTTGAAGTTTTGAAAAACAATGGAGAAATCTCAAATGAAGTCAGCCACTTTGCCAACGGTAGAGAAACAGATGCTGATAAGAGGATCTTTCACATGAAATTCGGGTTTAAAGGCAGAAGATATGATAAAGATAAGAGATATTATCTTGTGGTCTTTGATGAAAGTACAGGAAAAGAAAGCTTCAAGCATAATGTGATTATGGATTTGGCTTTTGTGGATGAATTTTGATGTTGTTTTTTAAAATTTGTTACATAGGTTTTATAATATGTGCTTCAAACGAATATTGACTTGCATATTTAAAATACGTTATAATCATAGTAACAAAAATTTATAAGAGTAGTTAAAAATCGTTATAAAGTGGTGATTATATGTTATATGAGTATTTACTGGAAAATTATAAACCGAATGAGCCGATATTTACATCAGATATTGAATTGGGATTGAGTGGAAATACTCTTAGACCTTTATTAAAGCAACTTTGTGATCAGGGATTATTGAAACGCTTTGATAATGGAGTATTTTATATTCCATCACAATCGAGATTAAAGGGTGGGGAAGCTATTGCTGCCGGAACAGTGGCTAAACATAGATATATAATTCGTCGAGGTAAAATTGAGGGATATTATAGCGGTTATACATTTGCTAACCAAGTGGGATTAACTTCACAGGTTCCTGTCACAGTTGAAATAGTATCAAATGAGGCAAGTGCTAAAGTAAGGGATATAAAAATAAAAGATCAGACAATTCGTCTTAGAAAACCTAAAACAACTGTAACAAAAGATAATGCTCAAGTATTGCAATTCTTGGATTTGCTTTGTGAGGTGGAACGATTATCAGATGAAAGTGAAGATACAATTTCTAAAAGATTAAGAGATATCATAAAAAAGCAGAATATACAGAAACAAGATATTGACTCTTATATTTCATTATACCCTCTTAAAGTATATAAGAATTTCTATGAAAAGGAGTTATATGATGTATTTGCATAATGACAAGGAGCTATTTGAAGAAATAGTATTTGCAACTGCAAATGAGATTGGTCTCCCTATTGCGATTATAGAATTGATGTTACTATGATTTAAAATTAAAAATATTTGCAACTAAAATAATGACAATGTGTTGATAAATAACGAATATATTATTCTAATCTAGATATAAGGAGGTATATATGATGACAACAAATTTGAATATTAGGATAGATAAGGATATAAAAGACCAGGCAGAAGGTATTTTTAATGAACTTGGTATAAATATGACAACAGCTGTTAATATATTCCTGCGAACAGCTATTCGTGAACATGGTATACCTTTTGAGTTAAAACTTGATGTGCCTAATGAAATAACAGTAGCTGCAATCGAAGAAGGAAAAAGAATGATGTCGGATCCTTTAGCACCGAGGTATTCCGGCATGGATGATCTTAAGTCGGCACTGGAAGTATGAAATATGATGTACAATTTACAAATCAATTTAAAAAGGATTTAAAACTTGCAAAAAAGCAAAGAAAGAATTCAGACAAACTGTTTGAGGTAATTGATATTCTGGCTAATGGCGGTACTTTGGATGCAAAATACAGAGATCATGAATTGACAGGAAACGATAAGGAAACTCGAGAGTGCCATATAGAGCCAAACTGGTTGCTTATTTATGAAATATATGATGATATACTTGTTTTAATGCTTTATCGCTTGGGTACACACTCTGAATTATTTAAGAAGTAAATTATAAAAGAGTTAAGTCATAGATCCGGACAGTGGAAGGTAGTAGAGTAAATGTCAGAATTAAACCTAAAACAAATAATAGATCGTCTGAATGAGGAATTCATGGGTGATACCAGGAAACTGGTATTTTGGTATGACGATAAAGGAGAGTTTGCTGAGGATGTTAAGGACAAGCATCTTGAAGATACATTGCTGTATTCAAAGAGATTTTTTACTGATCGTGTTTCATTGCTTTCGTTAGATTTGGGGATTGATGAGAAGTATAAGGCAGTGACAGCAATAAATTATAGTTGTAATGATGATTTTTCATCCATTCTGGAACAATATATAAGCTTTGATTATAAGATTGATCAAGAATATAGAAATTTCTATTATAAATTTGATAATTTGGATGATACATATATTTTTGAAGGGCTGCGTGAGCTTGTAGAAAGTATATATACCAATGAGTATTTAAACAAGCCTATACCTAAGTGGAATGATACGTTACAAGAAGAGGATGTTTTTACAAAGCTACCATTGCAGATAGATTTTTATGATAGCAATGTACAAAATGCAAAGGAGCGTACAGTTGTTATTATATCAGATGCAATGCGTTATGAAGTTGGTCAGGAACTATATAGTAATTTAGCAGATGATCCCAAATGTATGGCAAAGCTTGATAAACAGCTGAGTGTTTTACCTTCATATACCAGACTTGGAATGGCGGCATTGTTGCCACATGATAATATTATAATTACGGACAATTATCAGGTCTTAGTGGATGATGTACTTTGTGACAATCTTTTGGGAAGGCAGACTGTATTACAAAAGCATTCACCAAATAGTATATGTGTGCAGTTTGACGATATTAAGAATTTAAAAAAAGCTGAGCTTAGAGATATTTTCACAGGTAAGCAGATAATATACATATATCACAACCAGATTGATGCCAGAGGTGATAAAGCAAATACTTATCACTTCATAATTACAGCTGATCATGGATTTATTTATAAAAGAGATAAGGTTACAGAAAGCGATAAAATTAGTGGTGTGAATGATAAGAATGCATTCGTAAATCGCAGATTTATTGTGGCAGATAATGCTGTGAATGAAGATGGTATCGCAAGTATTTCTATAGGAAGGGTTTTGAGAAATAAGAATACAAAGGTGGTTTCCTTCCCTATTAGCAGCAATGTATTTAAGGTTTCAGGTGGTGGGCAAAACTTTGTACATGGTGGCTCTTCTCCACAGGAAATGCTGGTGCCGGTGCTGGATGTGAAGATGGAGCGTGGACATATGGATACAAAGAATGCATCTATATTTTATGGCAAAGTCAAGCTTTGTGTTGAAAAGTTTGAGTCAAAGAAAGATAAGGAAGAATATTATAGGCTTAAAATCTATACTAAGAAAAAAAACGGATCGTGGGTATATAAGTCAGAAGTATTTCGTGGAAAACAAGAGGATATAATACAAGAAGACAGGGTTTATGAAATTGCTATGTTTGGACACTTGGACTTTACATATAGCAATAGTCCCAAAATAAAATTGGAAACAAAAGACGCACTACTGTATAGATAAAAAAAGAAATCAATAAATTTAATAATACTTTTACGATTACTAAAAGGGAATATATGATTATTGAATATACAGTAGGTATTTATGAAGCGCGTAAAGTGTCCTATTTGTGGATACTATACTTTTGAAGAAGGTTTAGGACTTACATTTGATATTTGCCATGTCTGCTTTTGGGAAGATGATATATTTGATTATGATGGTCCGGATGCTGACACGGGAGCTAACTGTGTAAGTCTTCAAGAAGCAAGAGAAAACTATTTAAAAATTGGAGCAATACATCCTGATTTTAAAAAATATGTTAGACCACCTAAAAAAGTGAGATGAAATTAAAATGAGGTTATTATATGTATGGATACTGCTTGAATAAAGAAAAATTCAATATAAAAGATAAAAAAATCACCCTATACAAGTCATCTGATACAAATGCTCCTTTGATTGTTTTTAATACTTTTGAAGGTGATGGCGAAGATGTATATCAAGTATTGCAGAATATGGGTTGCACTTTTTTCAATCTACTTGTAGTTGGAAATATTGATTGGAACCATGATATGTCACCATGGTATATGCCTTCAATCTATTCTAAAGAAAAATCTTTTAGTGGCGGTGCAGATGACTATTTGAGATTGCTTATAGATGAGATTTTGCCAAAGGCAAAGGAGATGATAGAGGGAGAACCCGGATTTACAGGAATAACAGGATATTCACTTGCAGGTCTTTTTTCTGTTTATGCTATGTATAAAACTGATGTATTTGACAGAGTGGCAAGTATGTCAGGCTCACTTTGGTTTCATGACTTTATGGAATATTGTAAAAGGAATGATTGTAGGAAGTTACCTGATAAAATCTATTTCTCTCTGGGGGATAAAGAGGCAAATACACGCAATCCTATATTAAAAACTGTAGAGAATAATACAAGAGAGCTTTCAGAGTATTTTAAGAACCTTGGGAGTGAGGTAATATTTGAATTAAACAAGGGTAATCATTTCACAGATACAGTTCTTCGCAGTGCAAAGGGAATAAAGGCGATTTTATAGTTTTTAAAAAATAAAGAGATTTTAATTATTCAAAAAAAGATAAAAAATGGGATTCGGAAGTCTAAACAAAATAGATGGATTTTCCAAACGAATGTAACTGATAATGTTTGAGTAGGCGATAGGAAGTTTAATCGGTCATGGGAAAAGTCCGGTATAATACAGTATGTTCTCTGACTGATATGATTAATAAGAAAGGAATTTGAACTATGAATGATCTTAGAGAAGATATTAATGATTTAATAAAGAAAATACCGGTGCTTATCCTTCAGTTTGGTTCGGATACATGTGGACCCTGCCATGCCATTCGGTATAAGCTGGAACAGTGGATGAGTGAGCATAAAGAGGTAGAAGCCCGATATGTAGATATAGAAAAAAACATGGAAATCAGTTCACAGATGGGCATTTTCTCCGCACCGACTGTACTGGTATATATGGACGGTCAACTTGTTGCACGAGAGAGCGGTTATTTCAGTCTGGATGCACTAGTTGGAGATATTGAGCGTTATCTCGAATTAAGGAAATAAGGATGCAGAAGTTGAAACCGGTGTGATGAAAAATAAAAAGCCTGGAAAATATTTTTTGTATAGATGAAGTAACCGACTGTTGGTATATACCGAAATCTACGCAGGAAACATTTTGGGAGTTAAAAAAATGGGTTTTGAAGGCGGAGCATTTTGTTTTAGCAGGGTAAATTTAGAAATATTATTGATAATTTGAGAATAAAAGGAAAACACAAAATGGGGGAATATAAACCACCGTTTCATATGACGGATAGAATTACTAATCTTGTAGCTGCGATTAGTGAACAGATAGGAAGAATTACAGTACTTTCACATGGAAAGTTAAATCCACATTTAAGAAAAGAAAACAGAATAAGAACCATACATTCTTCACTTGCTATAGAGCAAAATTCTCTTTCTTTAGAGCAGGTGACAGCTATTCTTGACGGAAAAAGGATTCTGGGAAATCCTAATGAAATACGTGAGGTTAAAAATGCTTATGATACATATGAGCTTATGCTTTCTTTAAATCCTAATTCAGTAAAAGATTTACTTAAAGCACATAGAGTTATGATGGAGGGATTGATTCCTGAAAATGGAACATTTAGAAGCGGTGGTGTGGGTATATTTGATGGTGATATTGTTGTACATATGGCCCCGCCTGCTAAATTTGTACCTATGCAAATACAGGAACTTTTTGATTGGTATAAAGAATCAGAGATGCATCCATTGATTAAGAGTGCAATTTTTCATTATGAATTTGAATTTATTCATCCTTTTGCAGATGGAAATGGGCGTATAGGAAGGATGTGGCATAGCTTACTACTTGGCAAATGGAATGAACTTTTTTATTGGCTTCCTGTAGAGGAGTTGATAAGAAGCAGGCAACAGGACTATTATGATGCACTTGGAAAATCGGATAAAGAAGCTGACAGTTATTATTTTGTAGAATTGATACTTGAAATAATCCTCGCCACCCTTGAAGAGACTGTTGTGGTTGGAGAAAATTAAAATCAGAAAAAGACTTATGTTTGGATAAGAAAAGTGTGGAGTATGCAGATAAAATAAGAGCTGTGGCATTTCTTTGTAAGGGCAACATTTTCAAGAAAGGCTGAAGATATATGAAAGGAAAAAGGAATAAAACCGGTATACTTAGTTTCAAGATGTTATGGCTGTTTACAAAATATCAGATACTTTCTAAGGCATTGATAAGCTTTATTGTGTTGCCTGTTTTTTCAGCTATAAGCAATTATCTGATTTACAGTACGGGCAGAACAAATATTTCAAGCGGTGATTTCGTTCCGTTTTTGCTGAGCTTTCAAGGGGTGGCACTTCTTTTAATAGGACTGTTTGTAATCGTCGTAATTATGGGAGTGGATATCAATGCATTCATTATTATCAGTGCTTTGACGGAAGAAAACAGGACAAATATAAGCTTGATAGAGATTGTTTTTATAGGAATAAAGTCTATAAAATATTTTTTTAGTCCTTCCGGATTACTTTTGGGAGGATTTATTGCTATTGTATTTCCGTTAATGGGTTTAGGTATCAGTATTACTCCGTTTAGAAATTTTGAAATCCCTAATTTTATAACATCTGTTATATTTAATACGCCTTTGTACCTTGGAATGTACAGTTTTTTTCTGATTGTATTGACAATTATAAGCCTAATGCATATCTTCTCATTACATTATATAATCATTGAGGGGAGAAGTATCGGAAAGGCACTTTTTGCATCAAGAAAATTGATGAAGAGACATTGGAAATCCTTTATAAAAGATTATATATGGACTGCTATAAAATTGGCATTACTTTATTTTGCTGTATTTACATTATCTTTTGTATTGCTGTTTTTATGTGGAGAATATATTGAATCTGTGGCATACAAGGAATTTTTTGAGATTTTCATAATACTTATAATGCTTGAGATGATTACATATTTTGTCTTTCTTACAATACCTGTTTTGGTCAGTGTAGTGACAAAGCTTTTTTATAAATATAACAGAATAGACGGAATAGAAGTAAAATCATGTTTTGATAAAGATGTAATATTTGCATACACAAAAAAGCGCAGAATAAAAAAGAGGCGAAGTGTCTTTTCTTTTGTAATATTTGCAATACTTATAAATACAGCATTATCTTTTTTACTGTCTAAAAACTTTAATGAAGTATTTATAAGACCGATAGATATCCAAATTATTGCTCACCGTGGGGGTGGTGATTTGGGAGCTGAAAATACTGTTCAGGGTGTGAGAGAAGCTATCAAAAAAAATGTAGATTGGGTGGAAATAGATGTTCAAAGGACTAAGGACAATAAGTATATTATTAATCATGATGTTACTTTTAAAAGAGTAGCGGGAGTTTCTAAAAAGTCCAAAGACCTTACACTTGAGGAGATTAAAAAATTCAAAGTGAAAAATTTATTTGAGATATCAAAACCCGTTCAAGAGGTGGCAACTTTGGATGAGATATTAAATGAAGCCAAGGGTAAGATAGGGGTATTTGTTGAATTAAAGGGTGAAACCGCTGATACAAAGATGGTGGATGATGTGGTAAAAATAATTAAAGAGCATAGTATGATTGATGAAACAGTACTCTTATCACTTGATTACAGAATTATTCAATATATCAGTGATGAGTATCCTGAGATGAAAAGCGGGTATTTATATTATTTTACAAGCGGCAAGCCAAAGAATTTAAAGGGGGATTACCTTATAATGGAGGAGCGTGAGGCTACAGATAAAAAGATATATGAAATTCATGCTGCCGGTAAAAAAGCTATTGTATGGACTGTAAATACACCTGAGTCGATTAATAAATTTATTTATTCAGATGTGGACGGAGTAATTACAGACCATGTAGAGGATGTTAAAAAGGCTATTAAAGAATCAAAAGAGAGAAACAGGTATGAAATAATAGTAGATTTTTTCAATCCATTATATTAATTTTTCAGATAGACAATAAATTCGGTTTGGAACTATAATTGTATGATATTAGAATAAATAATAATTTACACAAAATATACTGACATTCAAAGGAGAATGGTAATGAGTTATAGCGGAATAAAAGAAGATAAAAGACTGATAAAAGCGGTGCCTAGCAAAAGGCAGCTTGTTTATGAGAGTATGGAGTTTTTTTGCTTTATACATTTTACTGTTAATACTTTTACAGGGAGCGAATGGGGAGACGGAAAAGAGTCGGAGTCCATTTTTAATCCTACACAGCTTGATGCAAGACAATGGGCAAAGACTGCGGCGGATGCCGGAATGAAGGGCTTGATTCTTACCTGTAAACATCATGACGGTTTTTGTCTGTGGCCTTCCAAATATACGGAGCATAGCGTAAAGAATTCACCATATAAGGATGGAAAGGGTGATATTGTCAGAGAAACGGCAAAAGCCTGCAAGGAATTCGGACTTAAATTCGGAGTTTACCTTTCTCCTTGGGACAGAAATAACGGTAGCTACGGAAAAGGAGTAGAGTATGATGATTACTATGTGAACCAGCTGACTGAACTTCTGACAGAATATGGAGAGATATATACAATCTGGCTTGACGGTGCATGCGGCGAGGGAGCCAATGGCAAGGTTCAAAAATATGATTGGAAACGATACTATAAAGTAATGCGTGAGCTACAGCCGGATGCTGTTATTTCTATTTCGGGTCCCGACGTCAGATGGTGCGGAAATGAAGCCGGAGAGGTTAGAGAAAGTGAGTGGAGCGTTGTTGCAAAGGATATGACGGATCCGACAATCACAGCCGAATTAAGCCAACAAGAGGACAATGAAGAATTTAGAAACAGACCTTTGGATGAGACTCAGTCGGATCTTGGAAGCAGAGAACGCCTTGTAAATGAAAAAGAGCTTGTATGGTATCCGGCGGAAACGGATGTATCTGTTAGACCGGGCTGGTTTTATCATGAGGAGGAGGATGATAAGGTTCGTTCATTTGAAAATCTTAAAGATATTTATTTAAAGTCGGTAGGTGGTAATACAACTTTATTATTAAATATGCCGCCTATGAAAAACGGAAAGATACATGAAAAAGATATTGCGACTTTAAAAAAACTTGGTGAATTTATCAGGGATTCATTTAAAGATAATCTTATCAAAGAAGCCGTACTTACTACAAAGCCGTCTCTTGACTGCAGAGGAAGCGGACCTGATGTGCTTTGCAGTGATGATTATGAAACCTACTTTATGAATGAAGAGGGAGAAAATAAATTATCGATTAATATAAATTTTCGTGAAAGAAAAAAACTCAATTATTTAGTATTAAAAGAGGCAATTCCTTTCAGTCAGAGAGTTGAAAAATTTAAAATATATTACGAAGAGAACGGAAATATAAAAGAATACTGTAAAGGAACAACCATCGGTTACAAGAGAATTATTGATCTTAAAGGTCTTTGTACAGATAAACTTATTATAGCAATAGAAGATTCCAGAGTTGCACCTGTGATATCTTTTGTGGGAGTATACTAATCATATAGTAAAGCTATATATGAGGAATTAAACATATTGTACTGTTATTTTATAAAATACGGGAATAAGAAGGGATATGAGTAATGAAAATTTCATGTAAGAATGCAGATGAAAGAGAAAAACAATTAAAAACAGGTACGGAAATACTTATAAAAGAATGGAATAAAGATGCCGAAAAGCTTGAGATTATTGTGGAATTTCAGAAAGAGGATGAACTCTTTGTCAAACGCAGTGGCAATAAAATACATATTGTTTGTAAAGAACCGGTGCATTATTACAGAGCTCTGACGCAAATTTTTTGTAACGGGGAAGTATATGAAAATAAAGAAAAAGTGTTTTTTGAAAAAAATGGAGTTATGCTGGATTGCTCAAGAAATGCAGTATTTAGGGTGGATAAAGTAAAGTCCATAATTCGTATGTTGGCAAAACTTGGATTAAATGTACTTATGCTTTATACGGAAGAGACTTATGAGGTTGTAGAAGAACCTTATTTCGGTATTTATCGCGGAAGATATACAAAAGATGAGATACAGGAAATAGACTCCTATGCTTCTATCTTCGGGATTGAGCTTGTTCCATGTATACAGACATTGGCACATTTACATAATGCCCTGAAATGGCAGGGAATGGAAAATATTAAAGATACGGAAGATATTCTTGAGGTTGGGAAAGAAGAAACATATGTTTTTATTGAAAAATTGCTTTGCTGTGTAAAAGAGGCTTTTTCCACAAGGCGTGTACATCTTGGAATGGATGAGGCTGTATCCTTGGGACTTGGCAATTATCTTAAAAATAAAGGGTATGAGAAGAGTTCTGTTTTAATAAAAAAACATTGTCAAAGGGTTATGGATATATGTAAAAAATTAGATTTAAGTCCGATGATATGGAGCGATATGTATATAACCGCCAATACGGGAAAAGGATATTATGATATTGAGGAGGCGCAGGACTGCTCTTCTTGGAAGAAGCCCGAAAAAGAACTGGGACTTGTATACTGGGACTATTACCATAAAGATACCAAGATATATGAAAAGATGCTTGGTGTTCATAAGCAAATTTCGGACAATGTAATTTTTGCGGGCGGTTCATGGGCATGGAACGGTATGGCTCCAAATCATTCAAAGACTCTTGAGTGTACGATATCGGCTCTTCAAAGCTGTAAAGAAAACAAATTAAAAGAAGTATTTTGTACAGTATGGCTTGATAACGGTGCGGAGACACCTATAGATGCAGCACTGCCCGGAATTGCCCTCTTTGCATACTTAGGTTTTAACCAAAGCTATAATAGCGAAAAATTTGCATTAGAATTTAAAAATTGTACAGAAGGATATTTAGAGGATTTTTTTGTGTTGGATAAATTTGACTCATTATTTTTAGATGGGGAATCCAATCAGGCTGCGGACAATCCGTCAAAATATTTGCTGTATCAGGATCCTTTAACAGGAATATTTGATTATCATATAAAGGAGTCGGGTATTGATGCGAAGAAATATTATAGTGATTTAAAAATAAAAATCGGGGAATGTGCAGCGCGCTGTGATAAATATTCTAAGCTCTTTTTGTATTATGAAAAGCTTGCGGAGGTATTGTCTGGGAAAGCGGACTTGGGTGTGAGATTAAAAGATTTATATGAAGCACAGGATTTATCCGCAATTAGAAAAATCTGCGAGAATGAAATCCCAAATACAATAGAGAGCTTGAAAAAAATGAAAATTCTTAGAGAAGAATTATGGATGTATGATGCAAAACCATGGGGATATGAGTTGATGGATATAAAATCGGGCGGAGTTATCACGCGTTTAGAGAGTACTAAAAGAAGAGTTTTTTCTTATGTAAATGGTGAGTTGACTTCCTTGGAGGAATTGGAACATGAGCGATTGCCGTATTTTGGAGAAAAGTCGGCTAAACGGGAAAATCGTTGGAACCGGATTATAAGCGGTTGTGATTTGGTGGATACAATATAAATTTCACTTTTTAACTTCTTCTCCCAAGGTAGCGGTTTAAGGTATAATCAATAAAGTATAAAAATCAACTTTATGCTCCATTTGTTTTAAAAATATGAAAACAAGGTTAGAGGCAACAAGGGGGTAAAGATGTATAAAGTTTTATTTGCTGAAGATGAACTGTTGGTAAGGCTTGGGTTGCAAAGCTCTATTCCATGGAGTAAATATGAAATGGAAGTGGTAGCATTGGCGGAAAACGGCTTGGAAGCATACAAATTATTTGAAGAAATTCATCCGGATATACTTATAACGGACCTTAGAATGGAAGGAATGGGCGGTCTGGAACTGGTTAAAAGGGTGAGAGAATTAGATAAAGAATGTGCAATAGTAGTTATTTCCTGTTTAAATGATTTTGAGACACTTAGGAAATTGATTCCTTATAATATAAATGCCTATGTACTAAAGGCAAGTATCAGTATAGATGAAGTGTGCGGTGTACTGGCTCAGACCAAAAGCTATTTAAAGAGCATCGGAAGGACTGCCAAAAACAATAAAGAGGATTCTGAAAAGCTTGAAGAAAAGATATCAAAATATCTTATGGGAGAAGTAAGCGGAAATATAGAAGAAAATTTAGACTATCTTGAACATCTATTACTTTTTAGCCTTGAAGATGGAAATAAAGATAAAATCAATGATTTGGCGATGGAGTTTATATATGAATTGGTTAATCGTCAGATACCGGGAGAAATACTGGTGCCGCTAAAAGATAAGGAATTCTGTGTTTTTTATAAAAGTACTGAAAAAAATATGCAGGAGCGTATAAAGAGAATCAACAGTTCCATTGGAGATTTTTTGGGAGTCGGTTTTAAAATCACTCATAGCAGCCGTAGGAGAGAAGAAAGCTTAAAAGACTGGTTTGACAGAGCCTATGTGCAGCAATATGAAATAAATATAGATGAAAGTAGCGGTAAAGCATTAATTCAAAAATCAATTGAATATATGCAGGCACATTATAGGGAGGCATTGAGTTTAACGGACATCTCCCGTACAATAGGGCTTTCCGTAAGCTATTTTTCTTATCTTTTTAAACAGGAAACAGGAAAAAATTATATTGAATACTTAAATGAAATCAGACTTTTAGCAACAATGAGAGATCTGAAAAATACCGATGAAAAGATAGTTGTAGTTGCACAAAAGCATGGATTTCAGAATTTGGAGTATTTTTCCAGATATTTCAAAAAGAAGACAGGAGAGTCACCGGCACGATGGAGAAAATTAAACCGATAAAGCATTTGAACTGGAGACAGAAGGTTTTAATATCTATTCTTGGAAGTTTTATAATCATTATGAGCTTTCTTTTTTATATCACCTACCATTATTTTGTAAAAAAGGTGGAAGCAGGCAATGAAAAGGTGGTTTTACTGAATTTTGAGCAGGCGGAAAAGGATTTAGAAAATATTTTAAAAAATGCGGAACTGTCTTTGAATAAATATGCAGCCTCCGATCAGGTATGGAAATTCGGATATGAATATCCAAAGACGGATATAGAAGATAGTAAATTAAAGATGAGGATTTCTGAGAGTTTCCATTCGGAAATGCTTGTAAACAGAGAAATTGCGGCTCTTGGTATCTTAAAAGGTGATGGAAACGGCATTATGTCCGCGGCTGTAGGAAAAAATCGTACGGGTGAGACTGATATAACAGGAAAAACTTTGGATATTCTGATGGAGGCAAAGAATAAATATCCCTATACCGTATGGATACCCGGCTGGGAACTTGAACTTAATGATTTAAGTCCTTTTAAAGTAATGGCTCAGACTCCGTCCTTGGTCGGAATAAAAGCTGTAGGCATAAATGTAGATTTAAAAGAGGAGAGCTTTCTTTTTGTTGCAATAGATGAAAAAAATATCCAAAGCACATATAGACCGGTGGCATTCAATGACAGCAGGGCGGTTTTGGTAGATAAAAAAGGTCAAATAATTTCAGATACCGATAAAAGCATGTTGGGTAAGATATATTATAAGGGAAGTGATACCCAGAATATAGAATATTCACTTGGATTTTACGGGTGGAGATTATGTGATATGATTCCCAAAGAAGAATATTTAAAGGATGCAAATGAAATCAGGAACTTTGGAGTAATCGTAATCATATCGGCAATTATTGCAACCGCTGTTGTTGCATTTGTTTGGAGCAGAAAATATACCAAACCCATCGAATTACTTATGGAAAATATGCATCATGTAAAAAGACAGGAATTTGATATCGAGAAGCCCGGGAAGCTTGGTTGGGAAGAATTGGATCAGTTAAATGAAGAATTATATTCTACGGCACAAAGTATTAAAGAATATATAAATCGCTTAAAACAGGTTGAGGATGAAAAAAGAAGGGAGGAACTGATGGCACTTCAATACCAGATGAATCCTCACTTTTTATTAAATTCTTTAAATTCAATCAGATGGATGGCAATGATGACCAATAATACGATAGTTGCGGATACATTGGTAAGACTTGGAAAGATTATCACACCTGTACTCAGAAACCCAAGTTTAACTTGGAAGGTTAAAAATGAAGTGGAGTTTTTGGAAAACTATGCAGCTATGATGCAATTAAGATATGGTCATGATATGGAATATAAAATGAACTGTGAAAAAGCATTGTATGAGATAGAGTTTCCGAGGTTTATTTTGCAACCTTTGATTGAAAACTGCTTTGTCCACGGAAGCAGCCAGGAAGAAATGCGCACTATAGAAGTAGTGATAGAATGCAATGACTGTATGGATGTAAAGGTGATAAACAGCGGTATATTTTTAAATGAAGAAGAGCTTAATCAGATACGAAATAAAATGAAATCAAAGTTAAAAACTTCGGATCATTTAGGGCTTGCAAATGTATCAAAACGATTGGAATTATTGTATGGAGATAAGGGCTATATGTCTGTTGAAACGGATTATAAACTGGGACTGATTGTACATATACGATTCAGGCAACATGTAGAAATGCCAAATAAAGAATGTATTTAAATAGATAAAATTAGTGAAAATAATATTGAAGTAAATAATTTGACATATTTTATGGTGCAAAACGCAAGAATCATAAAATATGTCAAATTTTATATTTTAAAATAAAAAACGATAAAATAGTCAATCGACAAATAATATAAAACATTTTATGAAACAGTCTAAAATGATAATATAATCATATCTTAGATAGAGAAAATATTTTACTCATTAAGAAATATTTTAAACGGCCGGTACAAAATAATAATCAAAATCAAAACGTAAGAGCGTGAATTGATTTAGATTTAATAAGGAGGGAACAGTAAATGAAAACAAAAAAATTAACTGCGCTTTTCGGTGCGGTTGCATTGACAGCCTTATGTTTGGCAGGATGTGGCGGAGGTAAAAGTGATTCCGCATCAGGCAGTAAAACCGCAGAAAGCAGTCCAAAAGAAGTTAATACATCCGAGCATGTAGATATTACTATAGGAGGATTATCCCTATCAGATTCTTCTACAGGAGCCTGGCCTACAGAAGTGATAAAAGCGGTTGAAGAGAAGTTTAACTGTACAATTACAACAAAGGCTTATGATCAGGAAAGCTTAAACCTTGATTTATCAGGTGGAAATACATGTGATATCGTACAGATTTCAGATGGAAATATAGAAGGTGTGTTAAAGGGAAAGCATGCGGTAAATCTCGTGGATTATAAAAATATTGCACCGAATATTTTCTCTGACGGAATGGACTACAGAAATAAAATTATGCAGAAGTTTAAAGGTGATAATGGGGAGTCACAGTACTTTGTCACACCGAGAGTGGTTTCAGATAATTATGCAAAGAGCTACGGTTCTGTAATTCAGTACGGATATGTTGTACGCTGGGATCTCTATAAGCAAATCGGAGCTCCTACAATCACTAATGATGATGAATATATAGAAGCATTGAAAAAAATGAAAGAGCTTTATCCAAAGACTGAGGATGGAGCGGAGACATATGCAATGAGCGCATATAATGATGCCGATCTTCATACATATTTCTTTAAGGGATGTCTTGGAGAAGGATATTTAAATCTTGAGGACGGACTTTATGTTCAGAATGCACAGACAAATGATCTTGTAGTTGATGTGTATGACAAGGATGAAAATGTTAAAACACCTTTCTGGTCAGGTGTAGAGTTCTATAATAAGCTTTACAGAGCAGGATTACTTGATCCTGATAACTTTATTACAAAGGGAGAGGATCTTACAGAAAAATATACAAAGGGACAGTATATCGGAGGAACCGTAAACTGGTACTTTGGAACATATAACAGCAATAATAAGGGAACCGATAAAGAGTATGTTGTTTTACCTTCAAAATTAGGATGGGTAAATGAGCAAAACAGAGCCGGATGGACAGGAAAATACTTATTTGTATCTTCTCATTCACCAAATGTTGAGCGTGCCGTGATGGTTCTTGATTATTTACAGAGTGGTGAATTTGCAAGAAGCTCAGATTCAGGTGTTGAAGGACGTTGGGAGAAAGGTTCAGACGGAAAGCCGCATTTAACAGCAGATACTATCAGTATGAAGGTTGACGGAAATCGAGCCGAGGAGTGGAAGATGAGCGGAATCAGTGATTCAAGAGTGGATAATCTTATCGGATGGGATTACAATAATGTTTTGGCTGACGGAGGAAGAGTAAGTCTTTGGAATGATGAAGATATAATGAAAGACAGTCTTACTACTGCCGAGCAGGAACTTTGTACACAATTTGGCATTTCATTACCAAGTGATCTTTTAAAGAACGGAGTTGAAAAGGGTGAGAATATGGACCTTAGCAAATCAGATTCTACAATCCGTATGTGCCTTGAGACAATTCCAAAGAATATTGTGCGTATAGACAGTAATTGTATTGAAATTACAAAGAATGCATTGCCGGGACTTATACAGGCGGATTCCGATGAGGCATTTGCTTCCGCCAAAGAAGCATTATTACAGCAGCTTTCCGAGGCAAGTGTAAAAGAATCTATTGATTGGTGGAAGAAGGCATGGGAGGATTCTAAGAGCGCAATCGAGAGTTTAGAGAGCAAATAAACAGAGAGGAGCATGTTTATGAACAGAAAAAGGGGATTTGTGAAAAGCGGATCAAAAGATTATAAACTGCTTTGGATGGCAATACCATTTATCACAATAGTCTTTTTGTTTAGCTATGTTCCGATTTTTGGATGGATTTATTCATTCTTTGATTATGTGCCGGGAGTCAGTATCTTTGAATGTGATTTTGTTGGACTTGAGTACTTTAAATTGATTTTAAAAGATGACAATGTTTTAAGAGCTTTAAAGAATACTTTTGTTTTTGCAATTATCAATATATGTTTGACACCGCTGCCTATGCTTTTAGCAATTCTTTTAAATGAGTTAAGGAACGGTCCTGTAAAGAAATTTGTACAGACATTTACAACACTTCCAAACTTTATAAGTTGGGTAATTATTTTCTCTCTGGCAACAGCACTTTTTGCATCGGACGGAATTATAACTATGCTTGCAGTAAAGCTTGGACTTGGAGATGCCTCCAATTCATTACTAGGATCAAATGAAGCAGTATATTGGTTTCAGTCATTCCTTGTACAGTGGAAGACTTTGGGATGGAACTCTATAATTTATATGGCGGCTATTGCAGGGATCGACCAGGAGCAATACGAGGCGGCAAAAGTTGACGGTGCAGGACATTTTAAATGTGCAATTCATGTCACATTACCTGCTATGATGGAGACATTTGTAGTATTGTTTATATTAAATATCGGTAATTTCCTAAATACCGGTTATGAGCAATACCTTCTTTTCAAAAACTCATTAACAGCAACTAATATTGAAGTGCTGGATCTCTACACATATAGAATCGGTCTTCAAAATATGGATTACTCCTATGGTGTTGCAATCAGTGTTGTGAAATCAATTGTAAGTATCACATTGGTCTTAGCGGCAAATATGGTTGCAAAGAAAATAAGAGGCAGGGCAGTTATCTAAGGGGGCGTTATGGATAAGAATAAAATGAAAGTTTCTACATCAAGAAAAGTATTTTTAGTAGTTGATTACTGCCTGATGATACTGCTTGCACTTATATGTATTTATCCGTTCTGGTATGTACTTTGTTATTCTTTAAGTGATACAACGGCGGCGTCAGTGAATACACCGGTATTATTGCCAAGTGGTTTTACACTTAGCAATTACAAAGAAATTCTGACTTTAAAAGGATTCTTTCCGGCACTTTTAATGTCTTTTCTAAGAACTGTAGTCGGAACGATAACCTCAGTGTTTTGTTGTTCTTTCCTTGCATATCTTTTTACAAAGGATAAGATGCCCGGAAGAAAGATATTATATCGCTTTGTAGTATTTACGATGTATATCAGCGGCGGTATGATTGCCACGTATATTGTAATGAAATCATACGGATTATTAAATTCTTTCTGGGTTTATATTTTACCTTCAATGATTTCCGCCTACAATATGATTTTGATAAAAACATATATAGAGCAGCTACCACCCGAGCTTGAAGAATCTGCAAGTCTGGACGGAGCAGGATATATTACATGCTTTTTTAAGATTATTTTTCCGCTTTGCAAACCTATTATAGCAACTGTTGTAGTGTTTGTTGCGGTGGGACAGTGGAACTCATGGTTTGACAATCATATCTACACAAGAGCAAATGAATCACTGACAACATTACAGTATTTATTATATAATTATCTGAATGAGGCACAGAGACTTGCGGAGCAGTTAAAAACATCCTCAAGCGGTGCCGATATGACAAAGGCAATGGCAAGTATCTCCCCAAAGGGAATCAGAATGACAATCACAGTATTGGCATCTCTACCGATTTTTGCACTATATCCATTTATGCAAAAATACTTCTCAAAAGGAATAATGGTAGGAGCAGTTAAAGGATAAAGAAAAGCGGGTTGAGTTTTCAACCCGTTTTTTGATGTTTTAAAGAGGGATATATTTATGATATAATTTTATTTATTATAACTGCTGTTCGTGTTTCTCCCGGGGAGAGGTAGATTTTATCGGGAATTGATGAATAGAAAGATTTGAAAAGCTGATAATAATAGCTTGGAAGGTAATATGAGTGAAAATATGAATTATGAGCAAAAAAATGATGAAGATATAAAAGATATTTTAACTGAAGATAAGAACATTGATGTCCAAGTAAGAGAATATAATACTTATGATGTGCCTTTAGGTATACTATATGGAATAGCAATATATAGTTTTACATTTTTAATTATAGGAGTTGGTATATTAAAAGATATCGCGATATTATTTTTTATTCCGTTATTTATAATGTTTGTGGTTGTTTTGACATTACAAATTCGAAATATTATGTCGGCTAAAAGGGAAGGAAATATAGATTATTGCCTGAATACATATTTCTTATATAAGTATATAGCAATGCCAATTGAATTAATCTGTGCAGGTATGGTGGGTGTTACTATTTCTACATTGTTTGGATTGATAATTCAGTCATTTGAAGAACGGCTTTTAGTTATTGCGGTATTTTTATTTGTTGCTTTTATTTTAGCTATAGTGCCTTATATAGCTGTAACAGCTGCCATAATAGAATTGCCGTGTTTAATATCAGTGGATTGTATCATAGGTATTACTCGAAAAGAATACGGTATGACTTTTATAGAACGTACAATACATTTTTTCTTGCAGATGATACCGATAGTGGGTATTGCAGACGGACTATATATAAGTATAAAGTATTGGAACAGGGGGAAGTTGCTTGCAAGGGTAACTACAATATGTGTTGTCATATTTATTGTAGTTGGAATAGTAATAGATTTGATTTTAAGATTTAAATAAAGAAGAATTTAATATATGAGAAGGAGTTTAAATCAAATATATGAAAGTTAAAAAAATAGGAATTGTCAGCTTATCAAGCGGTGTTTTGGGTGAAGATTTTGTTAAACATGAGGTTAAGATAGGGGTTGAAAGACTAAAGCAATATGGTATAGAGGTCGACTTTTTGCCACATGCACTTAAGGGAATGGACTTTATAAGGGAACATCCCGAGTGCAGAGCAATGGATTTATTATCTGCATTTAAGGATGATTCTATTGATATGATATTATGTGCGATAGGTGGGGATGATACATATAGATTATTGCCGTATCTGTTTGAAAATAATGAACTTGCAAATGCAGTTAAGCAGAAAATATTTTTAGGTTTTTCCGATACCACCTTCAATCACTTTATGCTGAATAAGGTTGGTATAAAAACTTTCTACGGGCAGTCATTTTTATCTGATATTTGTGAACTTGCAAATGAGATGCTTCCATATACAAGAAAATATTTTGAAGAGCTGATTTTTACAGGTAGAATAAAAGAGATAAGACCAAGTGATATACATTATAAGGAAAGAGAAGATTTCAGTGAAAATAGTATAGGCGTAGATATGGAAAGCTATCCAAACAAAGGCTTTGAACTGTTAAAGGGAGAAGCTGTATTTGGAGGTAAGATTTTGGGTGGTTGTATTGATTCTATCTATGATATTTTTGACAATACCAGATATGAGGATACGGTTTCATTATGCAAGAAATATGACATCTTTCCAAAACTTGAAGAATGGAAGGGCAAAATTCTTCTTCTCGAAACAAGTGAGGAAAAACCGGAACCTGAATTATTTAGAAAAATGATAGGGCATTTAAAGCAATATGGTATCTTTGATGTAGTAACAGGTGTACTGGTGGGAAAACCACAAGATGAAATATACTATGATGAGTATAAAGATATTTTATTGGAAGAGCTTTCAGATAAGGATTTGTCATTGGTATATAATATCAATATAGGTCATGCTACACCAAGATGTATTATGCCTTTTGGAGTGGATGCAGAGGTGGATGTTAAAAATCAGGTGATTAGATTTATAGAATAGTTGTAATGTATTAATGAAATTTATAAAGGTATAATATAAAAAGTACTATATTATGCAAAAAAGGAATATATTTATGTGAAATACATCATTATCCAATGAATACTTTTTGTTAATACCTAAAAAGAGTATTCATTGGATAATATATTTTTTATGTACCGAATGTTAAAATCAAACCATATAAACAAGAACAGTTTGTCCGGACATGTGGTTTTATTTAAGGAGGTTTACATGAAAAAATTATTGTTTGCTATGTCGTTTGCAGTTACATTATCTGCTATGGGTATAAGTGCGTATGCAGCAGGAGCAGGCGGCACTTGGAGAGAAAACAATTTAGGGTGGTGGTATGAAACTTATGATGGAGGTTATTACAGAAATGCATGGTTTCAAGACAGTGATTCAAAATGGTATTATTTTAACGGGGATGGATATATGGTTGCCGATCAATGGGTTGGAGATTATTATCTGAGTTATAGGGGTTCAATGCTTACAAATACTATTACACCTGACGGATATGCGGTTGATTATAATGGTAAGTGGATACATGCCGGATCTAATGGAAGAGTAGGAGATACAGATCTTGATAACGGAACTTATACATTTGATTTGACTGTAGACGGTAAAGAGATGGGTGTAGATTATTGCGGTATTTACGGAAATCAGTATTTAATTGCCGGGCATATATACAGAGAGTCTGATAATGAACATGTCGAATATAGGTCATTAAGCTATAAACTTACAGGTAATACAAGATACAGAACGAAGTACGGTATGAGCGGTTCTGTAGATGTATCGCAGGAACAATTTGTAGAGTTTGCTAATGACTATAGTGCTCAATGTTTATTAACGATTACAGTAGTAAATGGAGATGTCGCTGACATAATGCTATATAAATTAAGATAATGGTTTTTGTTAGGCTTTTGTTGCAGTGGTTTACAAATTTCTATGTAAGCCTACATTTGCTACTCTTGGTCACAACATGGGTGATAAAGGTCACGGCACATTTGATATCCCTGAACTTAATGTCTTTGGCAAAGAACTTTTAAATTAAAAAGGACTTTTACATATTTACAAAGTTAAGCTTGTATATGTTAAAAGTCCTTTATATTTATCCAAATCTTATATTGGAGTTTTTAGGTCTTAAAGAAATAGCTGCCCCTATCGCTCCGGCATATCTGCCAAGCGGATGGGTATGGATTTGTCTGCCTGTTTTTTCTGACATCAGTTCAATAAAATATGGTGTATAACTAAGTCCTCCGGTAAGCATTATTTCTCCATGAAGTCCATGCTTTTTGGCAAGGTTTATGACCTTATTTGCCACAGAGTCTATAACTCCTGCGGCAATATTTTCTCTTTTTTCTCCGGAGCCGATATAGCTTATAACTTCGGATTCGGCAAATACCGTACACATGGAACTTATAGACAGAGGCTCACCATTTGATGCAAGATAATATAATTCCTCAAAGTCTGTGCCCAGCCTGTTTGCCATGACTTCTATAAACTTGCCTGTACCGGCTGCACATTTATCATTCATTAAAAAGTCCTTTACCATACCGGATTCCAGGCTGATAATCTTTGTATCCTGACCTCCTATATCTATAATAGTGCCGTCCTGTGAAAATAATGCATAAGCGCCCTTGGCATGGCAGGTTATTTCGGTGATTACTTTATCGGCATATTCCACGCATATTCTACCATAGCCGGTGGCGGCGCAGGATATATTATCTGAAAACCCTTTTTCTTTAAGTTTTTGATATATTGTATTTGCAGTTTCCTTACTGTTCCAGCCTGTGGGCAGACAAAAAGAATCTATAAGTCTTTCATCATCCGTAACGACAACTTTGGAAGCGCTAGAGCCTATATCTATGCCTATATAATATTGTTTATCCATTGATTATATAAATACCTCTCATTTATACGGCTATAGTTTCAAGAAAGGCTTCAAGTCTGGTATTAATCTGACCTGCATCAGCCTTTGAATAATCGGTTTCCACCTTGAGATATGGTATACCCTTAGCAACCACGGCTTTTTTTACATTATAAGATTCTATGGAGAATGTATGGCATGCCTGAAGTATAATTTCAAGGACACCGTCCACCTCGTATTCATCAACCATATCTGTTATAAACTTAAGCCTGTTTTCATTAGGACTCATAACAGAGCAGTTGATATTAAGATATTTCTTTGCAAGTGCTTTGGCTACAGGTAAGGATGTATCGACTTTTTCGATTTTTTCCCTATTACTGTTACAGGTATCAAAGGCAACTACATCAGCGCCGAGTTCTTCCAATATTTTGATGGTTTTATCCCTTACGCCTCCATTTGGACAGCCTGTTATTAAGATTCTCGGTTTTCTTGATATCTTTCCCTTATAATTTTGTTCCCAGTCGGCTTTTACCTCATCTATCCTTTGTCTTATCTGTCTGCAACGTTCATCCATATCCGGGATAAAACTGAGAGCATCAAGCTTTGTACCAAGTTCATAACCTGAGATAGGAGACGGATTAAGTTTACTAAGTTCAAGGTATTCAAGTATTAAATCTCTTTCGGCATTTTTTTCTAAAATAGCTTTTTTAACATCTTCCTCAGTGATGGTTATACCATAGAAATCCTCAAGTTTTCTCCAAAATTTATACATTTCCTGCTCCCACATATTAAGAGCTATTTCATCTCTTGAGGATGGGAGCTGCATAACATAAGTCTCTTTTATATCGTTTAGAAGTTCAAACATCTTCTTTTTACCGTCACAGGTGGTTTCACCCACTATAAAGTCCGAGAAATAAAAGTAAGGACAGGTATCGGTAAGTCCGAAGCCGTAACTTGCCTTTATTAAAGGGCATAGATTGGAAGGTAAATATTCTTCTGCCGCACTTATAGGTTCTTCACTGGTAGCACAAAGAGATACCGCTACAGCACCTGCCGCCATAATAAGTTCTGTAGGAACAAATGAGCAATAAATTCCTACAATCTTGCCTCCACGGTCTTTATGTTCCTTCATCTTCATAAAACCCGCTTTTCTTGCTTCTGGGAAAGTCTCAAAATTCTCTGGAAGTCGTAACATAATGAAATCCTCCTTATTATATGAAAAATATTGATTTGATTATAAAATAGAGCATAAAAAACAAATACTGAAATATCGTTATTATCAATAAATATTATATTTAGATAAATTATATAAAAATATAGTTAAATACTCAATGATTATGCTGATTTGATTTTTCAATAATTAAGGACTTCTTTTCGAAATAATAGATAAATAAAAGTTGCCTTTACTTAAAGATGATATATTTAAGTAAAGACAACCATATCTGATGTATTTAGTTTTATTTATGGTGTATAATACCTTCCACCCAATTGTATAAATTTTTCTTTTGTTCTGGTGTATCGGCATTGATAACAAATTCCTGACCTCTTGAGGCGGTTTTTAATACCGATGACTCCCCTTTTATAACCGGATGTGCATTACCCTGCCAGGAGATGGAAATACCTTTTTCGGCAAAGAATGGCGGTAATTGCCACATACTTCTACTTGCCTGTCCACGCTGTGTTAATACAAGAGAATCTCTGTAGTGAAAGGTTCCGCATTTTTTTGAGAGATACAGTCTATTATTGGTATAGAATGGAGGAATACTGTGAGGATGCCATTTGTATTTGTCTCCGATTACCTGATCATTTTTTATAATATCTCCGATTTCCATATATCCGTAAATAATATGGCGTATTGGCGCACCTTTTATATAGGATAGACAGTTTTTATCCTGCAACTCGGTTTCTCTGAACATACCGTAGAAAAGAAACATATCACCTATATCCACTCCGGATTTGTCCAAATGTGTAGCCGGTACACCCCATTGCCCAAATGCAGGCACCCATTCATCAGGTCGATTGTCAATACCGGTATAAATATCAGGATCGAGATGGCAGGTTGGCATATTTTCAAAATCAAAATCCGGATTTAATTGAGTTATTATTTCTTTTATATTCTGTCCTCTGTATTCCAAATCTTCATACCTTTTATTGCTTTTTCTGTCAGGTATGGGAAGTGACAGTAGTGTTCCGTCGGGAAGTATAGGACTTGGCATTACTCCGGATTCGCTATCCATTCCTTTTCTGCTCAATATTACTTTCATCATGTCAGCCCTCCTTTTGTCATAATTTTAACATAAGCTATAGATAAAAACAATAAACACTGTATTAAGTATTTAATATTTGACAAAACAGTATTATTAAAACTACTATATATCTGATTAAACGGATATTTCATTAACCTTTAAAATCTGTGCAAGAAATATAGGGTATAAATCACTGAAAAATTATAATATATGGGTGAAAGGGGAAAGAAATGAATATAATAAAGTCGTTTAATGATACGATTGATTATCTTGAAACTGTTTTGGATGATAAAGTCAGTGAAAAGGAGATTATGTATTTGTCGGGATATTCCTATGCTATGTTTAGTAGAATGTTTTCTGTATTGACAGAAATCACACTTTCAGAGTATTTAAGAAGCAGAAGACTTACAGAGGCTGCAATAAATTTAAGGGATACGGATGAAAAGATAATTGATATTGCATTTAAATATGGATATGAATCCTCTGATTCATTCGGGGCTGCATTTAAGAGTTTTCATGGATTTACTCCTACAGAAGTAAGGAACGGGAAACCGTTCAAGGTATTTTCTCGTGTGCAACTGGCACTGAGTATAAAAGGAGGAAGAAATATGAATGTTAAGATTCAAAAAAGAGAAAAATTTATGGTTGCAGGAATCAATGAAAATAATATTGATTCATCAAGATGTCCTGATGTATGGAACAGACTGTTTTCAAAGTACAGCCAGGAGGATTTTGCAAAACTTGGAAACGGGCAGAGTGTAGGGATATGTCATGATGTAAAACATCCAGGGTTGATAAATTATATGGCGGCTTATATTGTAAATGATGTAAAAAAAGCCGAGAGTATGGGACTGGAAGTTTTGGAAATAAATGAAAATGAATACGCAGTTGTTGAACTTAAAGGAAGTGTTCCGGAATGCATTCATGAAGGTTGGAAATATGTGATGGAGGTTTTCTTTCCGGAGCATGGTTACAGACATTCGGAAAGTCCGGATTTTGAGTATTATTTTGAAGGAGATATGTATAGCCCTGATTATAGAATGGAGCTTTGGATTCCGATAGTAAAGATATCATAAAAGAAAAAACTCTCAAACCGGTTTTCCGGAATGAGAGTTTTTGTTTTAGGCAATGTAGAATCCGATATCGGGTGTATTTTTATCGAATATATCTACCTGCCGCTATATAAAGGAATTAGCCTTATATTATTTTTTAGGATAGAATCCGCTTGGGTTTTCATCAAGCTTAATAAGTATATTCTTCATCTGTGTATAGTGATCAAGGATAACCTTATGTGTTTCTCTACCGATTCCAGAAGTCTTGTAACCGCCGAATGGAGCACCTGCAGGAATTGCATTATATGTATTAACCCAAACTCTACCTGTTTCAATGCTTCTTGATACACGGAATGCACGGTTTAAATCCTTTGTCCATACACCGCCACCAAGTCCGTATACACTTTCATTGGCATATTTGATTACTTCTTCTTCAGTCTTAAACTTAATGATAACAGCAACAGGTCCAAAAATCTCTTCCTGAGCCGCATAAGAATCATTAGTTACATTTGTTATAAGTGTAGGCTTGTAGAAGGAACCCTTAGCAAGCTCACCCTCTGTATAACGTGAACCACCACAAGCGATAGTAGCACCTTCGGCAACAGCTCTGTCTACACAAGCCTGTATCTTTGCCACCTGAATTTCATTTATCTGTGAACCCATCTGAGTGTTGATATCAAGCGGGTCGCCCACCTGAATCTTATTAAACTGATCCACAGCCTTAGCTACAAACTCATCATAAATTTCTTCCTGTACAAAAACTCTGGATCCTGCACAGCAAACCTGTCCCTGGTTAAACAAAATACCAAGCTGTACGCCGTCAATAGCAAGATCTATATCACAGTCATTAAAGAAGATATTAGCTGATTTTCCGCCAAGCTCAAGAGTAGCAGGGATAAGCCTTTCAGCCGCAGCCTTCGCTACCGAATATCCAATCTCGGTAGAACCTGTAAATGCAAGCTTTCTAAATCCTTCATGGTCAAGTATATATTGTCCTGACTTGCTTCCTGCACCTGAGATCACATTAAATACTCCCTTTGGAACAATATCCTTTATAAGCTTTGCAAGTTCAAGTACTGAAAGCGGAGTGGAAGAACTGCTCTTTAAAACTGTACAGCATCCTGATGCAAGTACAGGTGCGAGCTTCCATGCAGCCATAAGGAATGGGAAGTTCCATGGAACTATCTGTCCAACAACACCGATAGGCTCTCTAAATACAAGAGATAATGTCTTTGAATCAAGGAAGTTGGATGTATCCTCCTCTGTACGTATAGCAGAAGCAAAATATCTGAAATGATCTGCTGCAAAAGGTATATCTACATTAAGTGTCTCACGAATAGGCTTACCGTTATCAAGACTCTCAATATAAGCCAAATCTTCTTTATTTTCATCTATAACATCAGCAATCTTTAAAAGGATTTCAGCTCTTTTAATCTTATCAAGGTTTTTCCATGAATCAAAAGCTGCCCAAGCAGCGTTCACAGCATCATCTACATCTTCTTTTGTGGCTTCAGCCACACTTGCGATTCTTTCTTTGGTAGCCGGAGAATATGTATCAAAAAACTTCCCGTCTTTTGAATCTCTAAACTCTCCATTAATAAAAAGTCCATACTTTTCGTCAGGTTTCTTAGCCATGTTGACTCCTTTCAAATCGTTAAATCTATAGTAATTTACTATAGATTGATTCTAGCATAAAAGAAAAATAAAAGCTATATTTTTTCAAAAAGTAGATAATTTAACAAAGATATGACGAAATAATATTATGTAAATTGACAACTGTTACAGCAAAAATAGTTTTTGTATACATATATTCAGCATGTTTTTATTTGGATACATAGCCTAATAGCTAAAACTTAAATAAGATAAACTATGAAAAATAATTGATATATTGTGTATATAAACTCATGCTATGTGAAATACAACTAAATTTTCAGTTAATAATCCCAAGCAATTAATAGATATATGAGTGATGAACCGAACATATCTGTCAATGCATGCATCAGGAAAAACGGCAATAAGTTTTTTATAAACTTTTTATACATAAAATAGTAGAAAAGACCATATACAACACCGATTACCAATGCCCATACAAGTCCCTGATAAGTATGGAATGATACTCTGACAAGGGTTGAGAAGGCAAGCGCATACCATTTATGTTCATCTTTTACAGAGGTCATAAGCCCGAGGAAGAAAAATTCCTCATAAAAGCCGTTTAAAAATGCATATCCGATTGCAAGCGGAGACAGTGCAAGGAATTTATTTACTATTTCCAAAGGATCAATATATTGAATAAGAGAAGGATCAAAATAGTTATACTCTCCGCTTATTGTTGTTATAAAATCTCCAAAAAGTCCCATTATCGAAAAAAGTACAGGAACCCAGATGATTACAGACGGATGAAGTCTTATTTTTAACTGCTTAAAGTCAAAATTTCTGATTATTAAATAGAGTATTGTAATAAGCAATAGAATTGCCTGTATTGTAAAGTTGCCGGAGTAGGCGGCACCGTCAGAGGTTATATCCATAGATCCGGCGGATTCCTGTATAGCCTGTGGATCGGACTGCAAAAGTCCTATAAATAACTGAGTGGATATTATTATAAATGTACCGAACATAATGCCGGTAATGATAAGGATATCAAACCATCTTAAGTATCTAAGCTTTTCTTTTGGCCTGATTTTTTCTAAAAAATTCATATCTTCACTTCCTTTAAAATTATTTTTACTGAAGTAATATATTACTTAACAGTTTTGTACCGTCAATACTATACTATATATTTGTGAAAAAATAATGTATAAAGTGAATGATATTTTATATAATTTATTATACAATAAAGAGTAATAAAGGAAGGTGATAGGATATATGCAGTTGAAACAAATCAGAAATATTTTTCTTATGTTTATGACATGTGCTTTACTTGGTTGGATATATGAAGTGCTTGTCGGAATTTTTGAAACTCATATGGGCTATGTAAACAGAGGCTTTTTATTCGGACCTTATTTACCTATATATGGGTTTGGTGGAATTATATTGATTGCACTTTTACTGCCGATAAGGAATAAAAAGATATATGTCGGGAGTTTTTCGGTTTCGTTTATTTTAGTATTCTTAGCTACAATGCTGATTACTACAATACTTGAACTTATCGGAAGCTATTTTATGGAGTTTATAATGGGTGACTGGCTTTGGGATTACAGCACTTACTTTTGCAATTTTGAAGGGCGTATAGCTTTATGGAGCAGTGTAAAATTCGGACTTGGAGGTCTTATAATAATATATATTATAGAGCCGGCAGTATATTTTTGTATTCAAAAACTGAATGAAAGAGCTGTAAATATATTTACAATAATACTTGCAATAATCTTTACTATAGATTTGCTGTTTCGTCCGTTTTTTGGAAGCAATTTTTTAGGGAAGTGATAAGGCTTAAAAGTTGATATTTTAAGTTTAAATAAAATTTATAAATAGGCAGGAGGTAAGCTTATGGATAAAGTTCCTTTTTTAAGTATCATTTTTATGATGATATCATGTTTGACGGGATTTTTAATTCCGGTTATTTTATTTTTGTATTTCAGAAAGAAAAAGCAAGCCGATATTATACCTTTTTTTGTAGGTTGCCTTGTATTTATGGTTTTTGTTTTATTTATTGAAGCAACAATTCATAAATTGTTTTTTATTACTCCTTTGGGGCGAAATATAAGGGAGAATATAATACCTTATGCAATATATGGAGGAGCTATGGCGGCTCTTTTTGAGGAATTCGGAAGACTCATTGCTTTTAAATTATTGCTTGGAAAAAACAGAGATAAGAATATAAATGCCTGTATGTATGGTGCGGGACATGGAGGCTTTGAGGCATTGGCTATTTTGGGATTTGCTATGATAAATAATCTTGTACTCTCTTTTATGATAAATAGCGGAAGTTTGGATGCCGTTACAAGCAATTTATCAGGATACGCCTTGGAACAGCTTAAGTTCAGTGCAAATGTTTTGATAACATCGGCACCATATATTTTTTTGATTGGAATAGTGGAGAGAATAATTGCTGTAGCCATACAGATATCATTATCTGTTCTGGTATGGTTTTCCCTTAAGAAGAAATATTTATTTTTAACAGCTCTATTTATTCACTTTTTTGTAGACGCTTTGGTCATTATTCTTGCAGGAATACAAATACCTGTGTATTTTATTGAGCTTATTTTAGCTCTGCTTACAGTTATGACAGCTTTATTTGCAAGAAAGATATATGTAGAAGAAAGTTAAGATGTTTTTAGAGTACTATTGTGATATAATTTTAGTGCAATAAATAATAGAGAACGGAAAGGAGAACAATTATGAAGAGTATAATGAATAATAAAACAGGCGGAACTATAAACTACAGAGGCATGGTTGTTCACTGTCTATTATTCTAAATTTTACTATTAGAGAATGAACGATAAAGCCTTTGGACAGAAGAAAACAGAGGTTTTTATTTTGATACAATTAAATGGAAAATATGCACAGGCTTATATTATGTGCGATGAAAATATGGATAATGCCGGAGTGGATAAGATAGCATTATCTCAGGTAATGATGATTTGTGACAATGAGGTATCCAAGAACTCAAAAATCAGAGTTATGCCGGATATTCATCCGGGTAAAATAGGACCTATAGGTCTCACTATGACTGTGGGTGAGAGGATATTGCCGGGACTTGTGGGACTTGATATCGGATGCGGAATGCTGGCGGTAAAATTAGGTAAAATAAGAAATGATTTTAAAAAGCTGGATACCGTTATCAGAGATAATATTCCTGTAGGATTCGGGATTAGAAAAGATATACATATAAATGCTGATAAGATGGATTTGGAAAGTCTAAGATGCCTTTCACATATCAGGAAGGAAAAGGCATTACTGAGTCTTGGAACTCTTGGAGGAGGTAATCATTTTATTGAGCTTGATATATCAAAAGATGGGGATACTTATCTTATGATACATACAGGGAGCAGACATCTTGGCAAAGAGGTGGCGGAATACTATATGAATGCAGGGCAGGAATATTTAAAAAACTGCGGTATTAATATACCCTATGAAATGACATATCTTAGCGGAAGTTTAAAGGAAAATTATTTACATGATTTAAAAATTGTAGAAGAATATGCGATTTTAAACAGAAAAATAATTGCCGGTGAAATAATCAGAAAAATGAAGTGGAAGGCATTGGATGAGATTTCCTGTACTCATAATTATGTGGACTTTAAAGGGGAAGTGCCCATACTTAGAAAAGGAGCTGTTTTTGCCGGATTAAATGAAGATGTTATTATTCCTATAAATATGAAAGAAGGAGTACTTCTTTGTAAAGGTCTTGGAAATGCTGATTGGAATAATTCCGCACCGCATGGAAGCGGAAGAGTTTTATCAAGAGGGATGGTAAATTCTTCACATACTGTTTCTGAGTTTAAAAAAGAGATGAAGGGGGTATACACTACTTGCATAAGTAAGGAAACTCTGGATGAAGCGCCTTTTGCCTACAGAGGAATTGAGTATATAAAAGAAGCAATAAAAGAGACTGTAGAGATTAAGGACATACTTTCTCCCATATATAATTATAAGGGAGGAGACAGAAAATGATTTTACAATTAAGTGCAGGAATGGGACCGGTAGAATGTCAAAGAGCGGTTTTTGGAATATGCAGGGAATTGATGAAAGAAATTCCTTCACCGGAGATTTTAAATTATGTAGCCGGAGCGGAAGATGAAACTTTTTTGTCTGTGATGCTTTATTCAAAACAGGATGTTTCATATCTGGAGGGCAGTATGCTTTGGATTTGTAAAAGTAAATACAGACCTTGGCATAAAAGAAAAAACTGGTTTATAGACGTGAGTATTATTCCTGAAACTACAGAGATGGAGGAGAACTTTTCAGAGAACGATTTAAGGATTGAGAAATTTCATGCAAACGGTCCGGGTGGTCAAAATGTAAACAAGGTGGAGACCGGAGTTCGTGTGATTCATATTCCAAGCGGTATAAGGGTAAGCTCCACAAGAGAAAGAAGCCAGCTCTTGAATAAAAAGGATGCAATCAGAAAGCTTGCTATTGTTCTAAAAAGCAGAAATGATTTTGAAAAGGTGAAAAGCCGCAATAATGCATGGAGTAAACATAGTGAAATTGTGAGAGGAAATCCTGTAAGAATCTATGAGGGCGAAAATTTCAGATTAAAAAACAATTGATAGGGAGTGGTGTGATATGAATATAGAGGAAGACTATAAGAAAGAAAGTTATGTAAAAAATGATGAATCTTTATATATCGGCAAAAGCGAGAACATAAACCTGATTCAATGGTTAATCAGCATACTTTATATTATAGTATTATATGGATGGGCATATTTTGATATAAGTGCAAATGAAACAATGAGAGAATCAAGTCCTTTTATTTTAATCAATATAGTATATTTCATTATATTTTTGCTGCTTCTTATTTTACAAATCAAAGCGGTAAACAGTGCTATAAAAATGAATGATATAGATTATTGTATAAATATATGTGTTTTTCTTAAATACAGTTTATTCCCGTTTACTTTGTCGGTCGGGCTGGCTTTAATAGTTATTGTATTAGGTGGAATGGCCGGTACTGTAGCATTTATGGTGGTTCCTGCAACTATATTTATGACACCGCTTTGGATAGCGGCAGTTTGCATTGCATTCGTACTGGTAGTATTTATTTATTGTATAGTTTTTTCACCATCTTTTTTAGCATTTAAATATATAATTTCTGTAGCAAAAAAAGAATATGGAATGAAAGAAAACAAGATTTTATTGCATTATTTATCACAGCTGGTACCTGTAATAGATATAATAGATATCCTTTATCTTTCAAATAAATACCGGAAAAGAGGAAGGCTATTGTCTATAATTACTGCTGCTTGTGTATTCATATTTGTTGTGATTGCTATAGTGGCATATATAATAAGAGTATAGGAGATGGCATATGGATATAGAAGAAAATTACAACACAGAAAAAAATGAAATTGAAAAAGATAATATTTTAAAAGGTGAAAATTTGGAAGTGGCTGCTAAATCTTTTAATATAAAGGGATTTTCATGGGGCATGGGTATAGCCTATATACTTTCAGTATATATATTGATATGTACCATTGTAGTAGGAGGCGAGATGATGGATAGCATACCTTTATATCTGATATTAAATGCTGTGCTTTTTATTATATTTGTAGTACTTTTTGTATATCAGCTTGTAAATATAGGCAAGGCGGTAAAAGATGAAAACATAAAATACTGTGTTGATGGAAGCCTTTTTTATAAATACACCTTAATTCCTTCAACTTTATTTTTTATCTTAAGCTCGATATTTATATTTTTAGGCGGATTAGGTATTTCACTTTTAACTTTTATATTTCCGATTGCAATTGTCTTGGCTCCGTTTTTTCTGGCGACGGCTCTTATCCTGCCACCGATTTTATTAGGTATATCTTTTACGGTATCATTGCCGGGGTTTGCTTTATTTATCAGTATGATTATGATTACAAAAAGACAAAAGGAGATAAGTCTTGGAAAATGTGTATTACATGTGTTACTGCAATTGATACCGGTAATAGGCATTATCGATCTGGTATATGTTACAAATAAATACTGGAAGAGAGGAAAAGTACTTGCTATATTTACAGCAGCTTTTGCCTGTATATTAGTTATTTTAGGTTTGGTAAATAAAGTAATTATGTAAGTAACTGCATCCAAGTAGCGATTATAAAGTTTGGGATTTTTATGTTGTTTTTAAACTTGATTTCCCTATTACAATGATTGCTATGGGACAGTATTTGTTAAAAAGAAAGAAAAAAGGAAATGAGGAGCTGCTAGGATTTAAGGCGGATATATATACAAAAGATATGGAGGAATTATGGAATTTTTTGATGTGATAAAAAGACGAGGAAGTTATCGTGGAGAATTTGTAAAATCTTCTATTTCGCCGGAAGACTTGAAAATAATTTTAGATGCGGGAATATGTGCACCGTCAGGTTATAATTTGCAAACAACAACTTTTTATGCCGTAACAGATGGAGATACTCGTAAGAAGCTTGCTGAAATTTTTCCTACTGAAGCTACGCAATCCGCGCCGGCTATTATTGTTGTTACGTCTAAATGTATTCATGCCGGAGATTATAATCTGGAGTTTGAAATTGAAGATTATGCGGCTTCAACAGAAAATATTATGCTTGCAATTACCGCAATGGGATATGCCGGAGTTTGGATGGATGGGATGATGAAGTTTGAGGGAAATATAGATAAGGTCAGAAAATTATTGAATATCAGTTGTGAAGAAACACCCAGGACAATTATTCCGTTCGGAAAGCCAAAGAGTACTGTAATACAGAAAGAAAAAAAGGCATTTTCTGAAAGAGTTCATATTATTTAGCGGCAGCCGGGCAGGTGTGTTATATGAGTGAAAATTTATTAAGCTTTATAATTTGGGCAATATCCGGATGTTTAATAATCGCTATCGGAATCAGTTGTTTCTTTTCTAAAAAGCAGGCAGGATTTTGGGCAAATGTTAATCCGCCAAAGGTAAAGGATGTAAAGGGATATAATCATGCTACAGGGAAGCTGTTTGTTTTATTCGGAGTGCTTTTGATTGTTTTTGGAGTACCGATATTATTTGATAAAAGTTCGGTATTTATGCTTTTAACAATAGCTACTATGGCGGTTTATGTTTTGTATATTGAAGAGAAATACAGGGAAAAATAAAAGAGTTTATAAATGAAACAAAAAAGATCAAAAATAATTGCTGCAGGAATACTACTTGCAGCAATTGTATTAGTTATATTCAGCATAATAAGCAGATTTTCTTATAAGGAGACTTCAATAAAGCGTCCAAGGAATGCTTATAAAAAGAAGATAGAGCAGTTTAAGAGTGCTACCGACAAGGACGGGGACGGCATTGATGATCAGAGCGATATACTAAACAGTGCATTGGAATATATACAGACAAAGCCGAAGTATGAGAGTAGATACTATATAGGAGGTTCTCCGGATGACGGATATGGAGTCTGTACCGATGTGGTGGCTATGGGGCTAAAAGGTGCCGGATACGATTTACAAAAACTTGTGGCAGAGGATATAAAGGAGCATAAGGATGATTATGATATTAAAGTCGCCGATAGTAATATAGATTATCGTAGAGTCAGAAATTTACAGGTGTATTTTAAAAATAATACAAAAAGTCTCAGCACAGATATTTCAAAGATAGAAGAGTGGCAGGGAGGAGATATTGTAATTTTTAAAAAGCATATCGGGATAGTATCTGACAGAAGAGATAAAAACGGTGTGCCGTATATTATTCATCATGGAAGTAAGATACAAAGAGCATATGAGCAAAATTATTTAAAAGGTAAGGCTGATGAAATAGTCGGGCATTACAGATGGGAAATCAAAAATAAAAAATAAAGTATATTTTGACATAAACTCATATATAATTATAATATTGCATAATAAAAGACATTGATTTAGATGTCTTTTATTTATATATTTAAAAGGTGAAAAGATGGATAATATAAAAAATACTGACTGTCTGATAACAGGCTTGACACAAATAGAGGTAGATAAAAAAATAGCCTTGGGATTGGTTAATAAATCTCATTCGGGTACAGATAGAACGGTAACGGAGATAGTTTTATCAAATGTATGTACATATTTTAATCTGATTTTTTTAATTATTTCAATACTTTTGATATTGGTAGGTTCATTTAGAAATCTTACATTTTTGCCCGTCATTATAGGAAATACTGTTATCGGAATAGTGCAGGAGTTGCGTGCAAAAAAAACACTTGAAAAAATGAAACTGCTTAATGCTCCTCACGCAACAGTTATAAGAGAATCAAAGCTCCAAAATATTTTGTCGGAGGAATTGGTACAGGGTGATATAATATTTCTTACAGCAGGAAAACAAATTTGTGCTGATGCCGTAATTGTAAAGGGAAGTATACAGGTAAATGAATCCCTGCTTACAGGTGAGGCGGATGAAATAGAAAAAAATATAGGGAGTAATCTTTTATCAGGTAGCTTTGTGGTATCGGGGGAATGTTATGCCGAACTTGAAAGAGTCGGAGATGAGGCATATATTTCAAAACTAGGCATGGAAGCAAAGGCAATGAATAAAAAAGAACAATCGGAGATGATACGACATATAAATCTGATTGTAAAGATGATCGGTATTGTTATTATTCCGATTGCAATGATTTTATTTTTGCAAAGCTATTATATTAATGAGCATACTCTTAAAAAGAGTGTAACATCCACAGTTGCAGCAGTTATCGGTATGATTCCTGAGGGGCTTTATCTTTTGACCACACTGGCACTTGCAATAAGCATGGTAAAGCTTGCCGGTAAAAATATACTTCTACATGATATGAAGAGTATTGAAACTTTGGCAAGGGTGGATGTTTTATGTGTGGATAAAACCGGAACGATTACAGAGCCTGATATGGAAGTGGAAGATGTATTTGCATGTAAGGAAAATAGATTAGGCTTGAGGGATAAGGAGTTTAAAAGACTTTTATACAGATATGCTCTTTTTTCAAAGGATAATAATTCTACTATGAATGCTTTGAAAAAATATGCAAAGCTTAACAGTATAGAGAAAGATTTTGATACTCCAATTAATATCCTGCCGTTTTCATCGGAACTTAAATACGGAAGTATTAAATTTAATGATGGTGTATATTTGCTGGGAGCACCTGAGTTTATTATAAAGGATAATTTTTCAGATTATGAAAACGAGATTATAAGAAGAACAAAAAGCGGTAAAAGAGTATTACTTTTTGCAAAATATCTCGGTGATAATATTAAAGACGGATTGATAGAGGATACTATTGCCCTTGGCTTTGTTTCATTTAAAAATCCTATACGAAAGAGTGCCGTAGAAACATTTAATTATTTTAAAAATCAAGGAGTAAATATAAAGATTATTTCGGGAGATAATCCTAAGACTGTTTCAGAGATTGGAGTAAGAGCCGGAATAGAAAATGCGGAAAAATATATTGATGCATCTTTGCTTGAGAGTGATGAGAAAATCAGAGAAGCTGCCTTAAGTTACACAGTATTCGGGCGTGTTACACCTAAACAAAAACAAAAAATTATACGGGCTTTACAGGATGAAGGGCATACTGTAGCTATGACCGGGGATGGGGTTAATGATATTCTTGCTATGAAGGATGCGGATTGCAGTATCGCAATGGCATCGGGAAGCGAGGCGGCAACACAGGCGGCACAGGTTGTACTTTTAGACTCGGATTTTTCGCATATGCCTGAACTTGTATATGAAGGCAGAAGAGTTGTAAATAATATAGAGCGTTCAGCAAGCTTGTTTTTGGTAAAAAATATTTTTTCGCTATTATTATCTTTATTATCGGCTGTTTTTATGTTTACATATCCGCTTGAGCCTGCACAGATTTCGATTGTAGGAATGTTTACAATCGGAATTCCGGGATTTTTATTGGCACTTGAACCCGGAAAAGATCGTATTAGGGGGCATTTTCTTAAGAATGTGCTTCTTAAGGCATTACCGGGAGGTTTGACGGATGTTATCATAGTATTTGCAATAGTGGTATGCGGATCGGTATTTTCAATATCTAAGGAGAGCATAAGTACGATTGCGACCATGGTTATGTCTGTGGTAGGATTTATGATCCTTTGCAAAATAAGCATCCCTCTTGATCTTAGAAAATGCAGTATAATATTTTTAAATATTGCGGGCTTGATATTTACAGGGATTTTTCTTGGTAAATTTTTTGCATTGACGGATTTATCGGGGATGAGTGTTTTATTTATGGTGATTTTCGGATTTGTGGCGGAGTCATTATTCAGAAATCTGACAGTGTTGGTAGAAAAAACAAAAAATTTATATAATAAAATAAAGACTAAGCTTGAAATAAAGAAAAAATAATATATTATTATAATTAGTTATGTAATAAAATATTATTATAAAAATATGTGATGAGTGGAAACATAATTTTGATAAGATTAAGATATCAAAAGATATGTTTGTTTTGGAGTTGTTTATGAGAGAGTATAGTCCGCTTTTTTGTATGAGCGATAAAATGATAAACTTATTGATGGAGATAAGTGAAGAGGTTGGAAGAGTCGGTTTACTTTTTGAGGGTAGAATAAATAATGGTCTCAGAAAAGAGAGTATAATAAAAAAGGTATATGCTTCATTGGCTATGGAAAACAGTAATATTTCGTATGAACATGTACGAGAAATCATAGTCGATAAAAGCGTAGGTCAGGATAATAAAGATGCAAGGTTTGTAAAGAATATGTTTGAGGCATATGATATGTCGCTTAAACTTAGTCCATACTCTGTAAATGATTTATTGTTTGCGTATAAGATGATATTTAGCGGTTTTGGAATAGAAACTTCCGGTTATAGACAAGACAGTTTGACTGATTTGAGTAGTGGATTATTTGAGAGCAATATATTTCCTTCAAGATTTCTTGCGGGAGCAATCAGAGATGTTTTTGAATGGTGTAAAGTATCTGAGCTTCATCCCCTTATAAAAAGTATTATAGCTTATTTTGAGTTTGAATTTTTAGAGCCATTTGCGGATGGAAACGGACTTATAGCCAGATTGTGGTTTGATTTATTGCTTTGTAAATGGAAGGATGTATTTTTTTGTCTGCCTTTGGAAGAGGAACTTTATAAGAAAATACAGGAACATAAGGAAATACTTTTAAATATCGGAAGAGAAGGTGGCTGCAACAGATTTGTTGAGTTTATACTTGATACAATACTTTGTATGCTAAAAAATGTAAAACTGCCTGAAGTGAAAAATGAAAAAAAGCAGGTTAAGAATTATGATGTAAAGCCACAAAGAAATGTGGAAATTCCTTCTAATGTAAATTCCTTTGCAAAAAGACTGGTAGATGTATTGGGTAATGAGGTGTTATCAACCAATGAGATAATGCTAAGACTTGGTATGACACATAAACCTACTTTTAGAAAAAACTATCTTAATCCTGCAATAGAGATGGGGCTTGTGGAGATGACGGTTCCCGGTAAGCCAAGGAGCAGGTATCAAAGATATAAGAAGATATCATAGTCGCATAGCGATTATGTTGCACTTGTCTAAAATATAAAAGAGTTATGATTTAGAATATAAGCTTATAGTGGTTATAAACGGTATTATCGGCTATTACTAATATCATAATATTAAACTTGGATTAGTAATTAGGATTAGTGATGATGAAGAGTATTTATTTTTAAAATTATATGGCTTATATAAATATAAGAATATAAGGCTTAGATAAGGCATATTTATTTCAAATAATATATTGACGAATCTATACTTTATGGTATAATGAGATAGATTTTGAATTTCACAACCGGAGGGAGGTTAGATCTTAGATGTCAAACGTGATTGTGAAAGAAAACGAGAGTCTTGACAGTGCACTTAGAAGATTTAAAAGAAATTGTGCTAAGGCAGGCATTCAACAAGAAATTCGTAAGAGAGAGCATTACGAGAAGCCAAGCGTAAGACGTAAGAAAAAGTCTGAAGCAGCTAGAAAGCGTAAGTTTAATTAATTGCGTGTTTTCACAACCTCGGTCATTTGACCGGGGTTTTCTTTTTAAAGAAAACTTTTTAGGAGAATAATTTGAGTATAATTGAAAATATTATAGATATACCTATGGAACATGAAAGGAATGTCTGTGGTGAATTTGATGTATATTTAAAGAAAATAGAGAGAACGCTGAAGGTAAGTATGATTGCCAGAGACGGCAGCATAAAGGTAATCGGACCTAAGGCTTATGTAGATAAGGCTAAATCTGTTTTTAATAATCTGATTGAATTGTCAAAAAGAGGAAATCAAATCACAGAGCAAAATGTAGACTATGCACTTTCATTGTCATTTACATTGGAGGATGATAAAATCCTTGAGATTGATAAGGATGTAATAGCAAGAACCATACTTGGAAAACCCATAAAGCCCAAAACTCTTGGACAAAAACAGTATGTGGATTTGATAAGAGAAAAGATGATAGTTTTCGGTGTAGGTCCGGCAGGGACCGGAAAGACTTATCTGGCAATGGCAATGGCTATACAAGCCTTTAAAGAGGGTACTGTAAATAGGATCATCCTTACAAGACCGGCTATAGAGGCGGGAGAAAAACTGGGGTTTTTGCCGGGGGATTTACAAAGTAAGATAGATCCGTATTTAAGACCGCTATATGATGCACTTTATCAGATAATGGGAGCCGACAGTTTTTTGCATAATCAGGAAAAGGGGCTTATAGAGGTTGCTCCGCTTGCATATATGCGAGGAAGAACGCTTGATAATGCCTTTATAATACTGGATGAAGCACAGAATACCACTCCGGCTCAGATGAAGATGTTTTTGACAAGAATAGGTTTCGGTTCAAAAGTAATAGTTACAGGAGATCAGAGTCAGAAAGATTTGCCTCAGGGACAGACCTCAGGTCTTGACAGCGCACTTAAAATATTAAAAAATATAAATGATATAGGAATATGTATGTTGACCAATAAGGATGTGGTAAGGCATCCTCTTGTTCAAAAAATAGTAGAAGCATACGATATATATGAAAAGAAAAATATATCAAAGGATGACAGGAAAAGGTTTAGAAAATAGGTGTTTTAGAAAAGTATAATATGGCTTTGGCTGATTATATAATAGCGAGGGAGTATGACTATAGAGATAAGCTATGAGTCTAAAATAAAGCTGGATATACCATATGAAGATATAATAAACAAAATGGTAGTGGCATCGCTTGATTTTGAGGATTGTCCATATGAAGCAGAGGTTTCTGTTACTATTGTGGATGATGATGAAATAAGAAGGATAAACAATGAATACAGAGGAATTGATAAGTCTACGGATGTGTTGTCATTTCCTTTTAATGAATTTGATATTCCGGGTAATTTTGATAATGTCGAAGAAAATGTGGATGCATTTAATCCTGAAAGCGGAGAGCTGCTTTTGGGTGATATAATACTTTCAACAGAGCATATAATTGAACAGGCAAGAGAATACGGACATAGTGAAACCAGAGAACTCGCATTTTTGGTTGTTCATTCCATGCTTCATTTGATGGGGTATGATCATATGATTGATGATGAAAGAAAAGATATGGAAGACAGACAGAGAAAAATTTTAGAGTTTGAGGGGATTAGCAGATAATGCCGGTGAAAACAACAAAAACGGAATCTAATAATTTTTTGGTGCAGGGAGCCATATTGGCGATTGCAGGGATTTTGGTCAGACTTATAGGGCTTGCATACAGAGTGCCGCTTCTTAGAATAATAGGGGCAGACGGAATGGGGTATTATTCAACCGCATATAATTTATATGCAATAATTCTTTTATTGTCCTCATATTCATTGCCCTTGGCAGTCAGTAAGATGGTTTCTGTAAGAATTTTAAAGAATGAATATAAAAATGCAAATAAAATACTTAAGGCTGCACTGATATATGCAACTATAGTGGGTGGTCTTGGTTTTATTGTTGTTTTTTTTGGAGCGGATTTTTTTGCAAGCATTCTATATCGAATGCCGCTTGCAAAATATGCACTTCAAAGTCTGGCACCTACGATATGGATTATGGCATATCTTGGAGTGCTTCGAGGATATTTCCAGGGACATTCAACAATGGTTCCCACCGCTCTTTCACAGATATTTGAGCAGATAGTAAATGCGGCGGTATCAGTAGGTGCTGCATATTATTTATGTGAAATGGCGGTAAGACATGCTAAACCCAAAGCTGTAAAATTGGCTTATGGTGCGGCAGGAGGTACTATAGGTACAGGCGCAGGCACAGTTATAGCGTTGGCAGTTGTGCTTATATTCTTTTTTCTTTCAGCAAAGGACAGAAGAAAAAAATAAAGGATGATAAATCGGTCAGGAAAGAAAGTTTTCATACTATTACAAGAATACTTATACTTACCGTAATACCTGTAATAGCCTCCACCGCAATTTATAATATAAATTCGGTTTTGGACGGTATGGTATTTGGGCAGAGCATGAAGGCATTGGGCTTGGAGGAGGAAACTTCAAAGCTTTACGGCATATATACAGGAGGATATCTTGTGCTTGTAAATGTGCCTGTAGCAATATCAAATGCAATGTCATCATCACTTATTCCTGCAATTTCAAGGAGTTTTAGCAGGGGTGAAAGAGCTGATGTAAACTCAAAGATTTCAATGGTAATCAGATTTGCATCCATTGTAAGTTTCCCCTGTGCTATCGGGCTTGCGGTAATATCTGTGCCTGTAATGGGAATTTTATTTAAAGATGTCCAAGATGCTATGATGGCATCATATTTAATGATTATAGGCTCGGGTGTGGTAGTTTTATATTCCGTTTCAACGGTTACAAATGCCATTTTACAGGGAACAAGTCTTATAAATAAGCCTGTTAAGAATGCATTTATATCTTTGATAATACATTTTATAATATTATATATATTATTATTTACACTTAAGCTCAATATAATAGGTTTGGTTTTCGGGAATATGGTTTTTGCTCTGTCTATGTGCATTTTAAATGCAAGAAGTATAAGGAAAAATTTATATTATAAACAGGAAATGATAAAGACTTTTCTTATGCCTTTTATATGTGCGGGTATAATGGGAATAATTGTATATATGGTATATTGTTATACATCTGTTAAAATAAACAGCAGACTTATGCAGACTGCAATACCTATTTTAGTGGGTGCACCTGTATATGCAATACTTTTAATCGGTACAAAAACTATAACAAAGAATGAAATATTACAAATGCCGAAGGGCAAAAAGATAGTAAGTATTTTACAGAAAGTCAGGCTTTTGAAATGAAAGTTGGTATTATTGGCGGTGGAGCAGCAGGTATTATGTCTGCTCTATTTGCGTGTAAAGGAAAAAATGAGGTCACTATAATAGAGCATAATGATAAGCTTTTAAAAAAGATACTCTCCACAGGAAACGGAAAATGTAATTTTACAAATATAAAAATGGACTCCTCACATTTTCACAATAATGACAGGGCTATAAAGTTTATAGAAAGATTTAATCAATATGATAGTATAAAATTTTTCAACAGTATCGGGGTGGTGGAGTATGTAAAAGACGGCTATGTTTATCCGAATTCGGAACAGGCGGCATCTATAAGAAATGCCCTGTTGATGGAGCTTGGCAGATATGATGTAAAAATACTTTTAAATACCTATGTAAAGGATATAAATAAAAACAGTGATGTTTTTCAATTAAATATCTGCAATACGGAAAATAAAAATATCAAGAAGTTATATTTTGATAAAATTATTATAGCCACAGGACTTATGGCTGCACCAAAACTTGGAAGTGACGGTTCGTTTTTACCATTGCTTAAAAGGCTTAATATAAAATATAATACCTGCCTGCCGGCGCTTTGCGGTATCGTACTTGATAATAAAAACTTTTTTAAAACAGCAAGCGGAGTCAGAGCAAAGGGTAAAATATCCGTAATTGTTGACGGAAAGACAGAGGCGGGTGATTTTGGAGAGCTGCAATTTAGTGAGACCGGAATATCAGGTATACCTACTTTTCAAATCAGCAGATATGTAAGCCTTTATTTAAATAAAAATAAAAAAGTTACAATCAGACTTGATATTTTTTCACATATCGGAGATATAGAAAAAATATTAAATAACAGAACAAAAATACCATCATTCAGGGTTATGGAAGATATGGGGAACGGGCTTATAAATGCCAAGCTTTGGCTTGGAATACTGAAGATGGCGTATATCAAAGCTGACTTAGATATAAAAAAATGTGATAAAAAAAGTTTTTTAAGGCTTGTTGAAATATGTAAGAATATGGATTTCACAGCTTTAAAAAGCGGAGATTTTGACAAATCTCAGGTTTGTACAGGAGGTATTTCACTTGACCTTATGGATGATAATTTGATGTATAAGGGTATAAAAAATCTATACTTTGCAGGTGAGATACTGGATGTGGACGGAATATGTGGAGGCTATAATTTGCAATGGGCATGGACATCAGGGTATATAGCAGGGCAGGTATTATAGGATAAGGGATATTAAGAATGTTACATATAAATTCTTTACAGATAAATGTTCATCATGATGAAAATGATTTAAAGAAAAAAATTGCCGTAACAATCGGCTGTAATATAGATGAAATAATAGATTATAAAATCATAAAAAGGTCGGTGGATGCCAGAAAAAAGCCGGATATCTACTATTCATATTCATTGGATGTAAATGTATCAAATGAAAAAAAGTACTTAAAGAAGAATAAAAATCTTACTACGGCAAAACAGGTGGAATACGCTTATGAGAGTATAGGGGCTTTTGAGATAGAAGAGGTTAAAAGACCTGTGGTTGTGGGTTTTGGTCCGGCAGGTATATTTGCCGCATTTTTGCTTGCAAAAAAAGGATTACGACCTATAGTAACAGAGCGTGGAGAATGTGTTGAAGATAGGGAAGTTACCGTAAATAAATTTTGGGAGGACGGTGAACTTAATCTTGAATCAAATGTATCCTTCGGAGAGGGAGGGGCAGGTACATTTTCTGACGGAAAGCTCAATACTTTGGTAAAGGATACCTTCGGCAGAAATAAATATGTTTTAAAAACTTTGGTGGAATACGGAGCACCGCAGGAAATAATATATGACAATAAACCCCATATAGGAACCGATCTTTTAACAGGCATAGTTAAAAATATAAGAGAAGAGATAAAATCTCTTGGTGGTGAAATTCGGTTTGATACCAAGCTTATAGATATAGAAAACATCTCGGAAAATAAAAAGCGTATCAAGTTTATAAATACAAAGACGAAAAAACAGGAAAGTATAGTATGTGAGAATATCATACTGGCGCTTGGACATAGTGCAAGAGATACTTTTAAGCTTTTAAAGGAACTTGGAGTTTATATGGAGCCGAAGTCATTTGCACTTGGTATAAGAGTATCACATTCGCAGCATTTGATAGATGTTTCCCAATACGGTGAAAGGGAAGCTGATTTTCTCTCACCTGCACCGTATAAGCTTACATTTAAATCAAGCCTCGGCAGGGGGGTGTATTCATTTTGTATGTGCCCGGGAGGGTTTATAGTAAATGCATCCACCGAGAGTAAGAGAATTGCAATCAACGGTATGAGCTATCATAAGAGGGATTCCGGAGAGGCAAATTCTGCAATTATTGTCAGTGTATCCGAAGAAGATTTTGAGAAATTCGGTAAGGCTTTTGATCCTTTAATGGGCATCAATTTTCAAAGAGCATTGGAAGAAAGAGCATTTGAAATGGGGAAGGGCAGAGTACCGGTGCAAAGACTGGTGGATTTTTTAGAGGGAAGAGAAAGCGAAAATTTTGATATAAATAATCTTAAAATAAAGGGAAATACCACCATTGCAAGAGTTGACAGGCTTTTTCCGAAAGAAATTTATGAGAGCATAAAAGAAGCATTTTCTGATTTTAACAGAAAAATAAAGGGTTTTATCAATGAAGATGCCTATGTGGCAGCCATTGAGTCAAGGACTTCATCACCGATAAGAATAAGCAGAAATGAATCTCTGGAGGCGAACTTCCCGGGTATATATCCATGTGGTGAGGGTGCGGGCTATGCCGGAGGTATAATGAGTGCCGCCATGGACGGACTGAAGGTTGCAGAAAAAATCATTGACAGATTTAAGGAGTAGATATGAATATAAGACAGAAAGTAAAGGATGCAAAAAGGATTGTTATAAAGATAGGATCCTCAAGCATTACACATAGTGAAACCGGTGAGCTGTATATTTCAAAAATCGAAAAACTTATCAGGCAGATTGCGGATTTAAAGGGAGCCGGAAAAGATGTTATCCTGGTTTCATCAGGTGCTATTGCAGCAGGCAGACATGCACTTGGAATAAATGGGAAACCCACAACACTTTCAGAAAAACAGGCACTTGCAGCTGTAGGTCAGGCAAGACTTATAATGGAGTATAAGAAACTTTTTTCGGAATACAATCTCAGAATAGCACAGATTTTGATGACAAAATCAACGATAACAAATGATACTTATCGTGATAATGCCAAAGCCACTTTTTCGCAGCTTTTGGAATATAAGGCGGTACCTATAGTAAATGAGAATGATACAATATCCACCTATGAGATTCAATTCGGTGATAATGACAGATTGTCGGCACTTGTAAGTGCCCTTGTGGAGGCGGATCTTCTTATACTTTTATCGGATATTGACGGGTTATATACTGATGATCCGAACACAAATAAGGATGCAAAATTTATAGATTTTGTAGAGGATGTAGATAAATATATGAATATGGGAAAATCCACATCAAAGTCTGCACTCGGCACAGGTGGAATGTATACCAAACTGTTGGCTGCACAGATTGCAACAAACTCGGGTAGTGATATGGTAATTGCAAGTGCCGAAGATATGAGTATAATAGAAAATATTGTAAACGGAGAGGAAATAGGAACATATTTCCCTGCAAAAATAAATAAGGATTTTGATTGGTTAAATTGTTTGGAATAGTAGGTGAAACATGGATAATATAAAGATTGACAGAATAAATACATTGGCTAATAAGCAAAAAAGTGTAGGTCTGACCGAGGAGGAAAAACAGGAGCAGGCTGCACTCAGAAAAGAGTATATAGAAACAATAAGAGAAAACTTAAGGGCTAACCTTAATAATATTTCTATAAAAGAGGCTGACGGAAGTATAACGGATCTCGGCAAAAAATTTGGAAATAAAAATGAATAAGCCGGAGCTTAGAAAAGAATTACTTGAAAAAAGAAATTCGCTTTCAAGGACGGAGGTTTTGGCGGCAAGTGAAAGCATAATAAAAGAGATTGAAAATTTAATAAAAAAAACCGGTAAAATCACAATTTTAGGCTTCATGCCGCTTGGTAATGAGATAGACTTAAGACCTTTATTTCTTAAAATACTTATAGGATATTATAAAGATAAGTATGATGCGGATATCACCTTGGGCTTACCGAGAGTCTGTGGAAAGGAAATGAGATTTTTTAAGATAAACTCACTTGACAGTTTGGTAAAATCAAAGTTTGGCATTATGGAGCCGGATTTAAACTCTGAGGAGATCATTGCCGAGAACGCTCATGTTTTAGTACCCCTTATAGGACTTAATAAATATCAACAAAGACTTGGCTTTGGCGGAGGATTTTATGATAAATACTTTGGACTACACAGGAATAATATATTATACGGTTTGGCATATGATTTTCAGATTGATATAGATTTTGTTGCCGAAGAGCATGATATTTTAATGGATTATATTATTGTGGCAGGTGTTGGTGCTTAGACGATATAATTTAGAGAAGTTTTGCCGGTGATTAAAACAATTTAGAAAGAGGATTATGGAGAATTTAATACCTAATGAAGAACCTTTAAGACAGGAATATTTTATGTCTGAGGTCAATGATATAATACATTCAAGGGCTATGGACAAGGGAGCATATCCGACATATAAAGTGGTAACCTTCGGATGCCAAATGAATGCGAGGGATTCCGAAAAGCTTTCGGGAATACTTAGTGGCATAGGATATACAGAGGCTGAGAATGAGGAAGATGCGGATCTTGTTCTCTTTAACACTTGTACTGTAAGAGAGAATGCAAACGACAGGCTTTACGGAAGGGTGGGACAGCTTAAAAAAAGTAAAGAAAAAAATCATGATATGATTGTCGGTATCTGCGGATGTATGATGCAGGAAGCCGAGGAAGTTGAAAAAATAAAAAAATCATACAGACATGTAGACCTGGTTTTTGGAACTCATAATATATATAAGCTGGCGGAGATACTTTTTGACCATCTTACAACAAAAAAGCAGATAATCAATGTAATGGAAAGTGCGGATATGATTGTGGAAAAGCTGCCAAATAAAAGGCAGTATGCTTTTAAGTCCGGTGTAAATATTACTTTCGGCTGTAATAATTTTTGCAGCTATTGCATAGTTCCGTATGTAAGAGGAAGAGAGCGCTCAAGAAAGCCTGAGGAAATAATAGATGAGATTAAAACCTTGGTGGCTGACGGGGTAAAGGAGATTATGCTTCTTGGGCAAAATGTAAACTCATACGGCAGAGGGCTTGAAGAAGAGATAAGCTTTGCCGGACTTTTGGAGAGAATAGCAGAGATTGAGGGACTTGAGAGATTAAGATTTATGACACCTCATCCAAAGGATCTTTCAGATGAAGTTATAGAAGTAATGAAAAATAATAAAAAGATTTGTAAACATCTTCACCTGCCTTTACAATCGGGAAGCTCAGCTATATTAAAAAAGATGAACAGAGTTTATACAAAGGAAGATTATCTGAATCTTGTAAAGAGAATAAAGACGGCTATTCCTGATATTTCACTTACAACTGATATTATAGTGGGATTCCCGGGAGAAACGGAAGGAGATTTCCTTGATACCTTGGAGGTTGTAAAGGAGGTTCGTTATGATTCCGCATTTACATTTATATATTCAAAGCGTTCGGGAACTCCGGCTGCAAAGATGGAAGAACAGGTGGATCCGAAGGCTATAAAGGACAGATTTGACAGACTTTTAAAGACTGTACAGGATATTGCGGCTGAGAATACAAAGAAAAATGAAGGAAAATGTATGCCCGCATTGGTAGAGGGAAAGAATGAACATATGGAAGGTTATCTTACCGGAAAGCTTGAAAACAATCTGACAGTGCATTTTAAAGGTCAGGAGAGGCTTATAGGTGAAATAGTGGATGTGATTTTGGACGAAGCTAAGGGCTTTTATTATATGGGACATATAAAGACAAGTGAGGTATAAATGGCACTATCTCCAATGATGTCAAAGTATCTGGAAACTAAAAATGAGCATCCGGATTGTATACTTTTTTATCGTCTAGGCGATTTTTACGAGATGTTTTTTGATGATGCGATAGAGGTGGCAAGGGAGCTTGAACTTACTCTTACAGGTAAGGACTGCGGGCTAAAGGAGAGAGCACCCATGTGCGGTGTACCCTATCATGCGGCTGAAACATATATAAACAGACTTGTACAAAATGGACATAAAGTGGCTATTGCAGAGCAGATGGAAGATCCTAAGCTTGCAAAGGGGCTTGTAAAAAGAGAGGTTGTAAGGATTGTTACACCGGGAACCATCACAAGTACCGGTGTACTTGCTGATGACAGAAATAATTATATTATTTCTATTTTTTATATAGATGAGAGATTCGGACTTGCTATCTGTGATATATCAACAGGTGATTTTTTTGTAACGGAACTGGTTTCTATAAGAGAGCTTTTTGATGAGATACAAAAGTATCAGCCCACTGAAATTATATGTAATCATGCCTTTGAAATCAGCGGTATTTCCCTTGATGAGCTTAGAAAAAAATATAATATTACAATAACCTCTCTGGATAATTCATATTTTAATGAAAAAGCCGGTATAGATATATTAAAAAGGCATTTTGCGGTTTCAAGTATTGAGGCTTTGGGGCTTTCGGAATTTTTGGATGCCACCATATCATCAGGTGCGATGCTGAGATATCTGCATGAGATGCAAAAGAGCTCATGTGCACAGATAGTTGGAATAAGCGCCTATAAAAACGGGGATTATATGATTGTCGATACCGCTTCCAGAAGAAATCTTGAACTGGTTGAAACCATGAGAGAAAAAAAGAAAAGCGGATCACTTCTTGGAGTGCTTGATAAGACAAATACAGCAATGGGTGCAAGAATGCTTAGAAGCTTTTTGGAGCAGCCGCTTGTAAACAGAGAGAAAATCATAGGCAGGCAGGATGCGGTAGCCGAACTTTTTGACAGATATATTGACAGAGAGGAATTAAGAGAGTATCTGAATCCGGTTTACGACCTTGAAAGACTTATGTCAAGAGTGGTGACAAAGAGCGCAAATACAAGAGATCTTTTATCATTATCCGCATCAATGAAGATGATAAGCCCTATAAAGGATGTTTTAAAGACATTTGAGGCAAAAGAGATAAAAAGAACTGATGAAAATCTGGACAGGCTTGAGGATATCATTGACATCATAGACAGGGCTATAAATGAGGACAGCCCTCTTTCTCTAAAAGAAGGAAATATAATAAATACAGGCTATAACGCTGAGATAGACAAATTAAGGCAGGCAAAAACGGAGGGAAAAAACTGGCTGGCTTCTTTGGAATCAGAGGAGAAGGAAAAGACCGGTATTAAAAATCTGAAAATAAAGTTTAATAAGGTATTCGGCTATTATTTTGAGGTTACCAATTCATTTAAAAATATGGTGCCTGATTATTTTGTCAGGAAGCAGACGCTTACAAATGCGGAAAGATACACTACCGATAAACTAAAAGATTTGGAGAATATCATCCTTGGAGCCGAGGATAAGCTAAACAGTCTGGAGTATGAGATTTTTGTAGAGGTAAGAGAAGAAATTGCAAATAATGTAAACAGAATACAATCAAGTGCAAAATCCATTGCCTATATAGATGCCATTTGTTCACTGGCTACAGTAGCTTATAATAATAATTATGCAAGGCCTGAGATAAATACTACAGGGATAATTGATATAAAGGATGGTAGACATCCGGTGGTAGAAACCATGCTAAAAGATGATTCCTTTATTGTAAATGATACCTATCTTGATCAGAATAAAAAAAGGATGTCCATTATTACCGGTCCGAATATGGCAGGTAAATCCACATATATGAGACAGACTGCACTTATTTGTATGATGGCTCAGATAGGAAGCTTTGTGCCGGCAAAAAAAGCAAGTCTATGTGTATGTGATAGAATATTTACCAGAGTCGGGGCATCGGATGATCTTGCAAGCGGTCAGTCCACTTTTATGGTGGAGATGACGGAGGTCGCAAATATTTTAAGAAATGCCACAAGAAATTCTTTGGTTATTTTGGATGAAATCGGAAGAGGTACATCCACTTTTGACGGGCTTGCAATTGCATGGGCTGTGGTGGAGCATATCTCAAATGTGAAGCTTATAGGTGCCAAGACTCTTTTTGCCACACATTATCATGAATTATCGGAGCTTGAGGGTACACTTCCGGGAGTAAACAATTACTGTATTTCAGTTAAGGAAAACGGTGACAATATTGTATTCTTAAGAAAGATAATTACAGGCGGTGCCGATAAGAGCTATGGCATACAGGTGGCAAAGCTTGCAGGTGTGCCTGAGAGTGTAACCAATAGAGCAAAGGAACTTATAGAAGAATTATCGGGTGCCGATATTGCTACAAAGGCAAGAGAAATAGCAGAGGCAACTCCCACAGCATCAAAGAGGAAACCTGTAAAGAAGATGAACGAGGTGGAGGCAGGGCAGCTTTCATTGTTTGATGCAGTGAACAATGATACAATCATTAAAGAAATATCGGATATAGATATTACGACCATGACTCCGATGGATGCACTAAATACATTGTATGCTTTGCAGAATAAAATTAAGAACAGGGTGTAAAATAACCTATTATAATAAAGGAGGAAGGGCTTATGATAAATATACTGGATAAGGGAACTATTGATAAGATTGCCGCAGGTGAGGTGGTAGAGCGTCCGGCATCAATAGTAAAGGAACTTTTGGAAAATTCAATAGATGCAGGAAGTTCTTCCATCACAGTAGAAATAAAAAATGGCGGAATTGACCTGATAAGAATAACGGACAATGGTTGCGGCATAGATGCAAAAGAAGTAAAAAAAGCCTTTCTAAGGCATGCCACATCCAAAATAATAAGCGATAAAGACCTGATATCCATAAAAAGCCTCGGATTTAGAGGTGAAGCCCTCTCAAGTATTGCAGCCGTTTCAAGATGCGAAATGATTACAAAAACAAGAGATGAGCTTACCGGAGTCCGCTACTATATGGAAGGCGGAGTCGAAGTGGAATATGAGGAGATAGGAGCACCTGACGGTACCAGTATAATTATCAGAGATATTTTTTATAATACTCCGGCAAGAAGAAAATTTTTAAAAACCGCATCCACTGAAGGAGCGCATATCAGTGAACTGGTGGAAAAGATGGCTATGTCAAACACCGGTATTGCCTTTAAATTTATATCAAATAATCAGATAAAACTGCAGACAAACGGAAACGGAAATTTAAAAGATATTATATATCAGTTATACGGTAAAGAAATCTCCAAGGCATTATGTGTAATAGATTATGAAAAAGACGGAATAAAAATAGGCGGTGTAATTGCAAGACCTGAGGTCACAAGAAGTACAAGAAACCTTGAAAATATCTTTGTAAACGGAAGGTATATAAAGGATAATATTATTTCAAAAGCGATAGAGGACGGATTTGGAGACAGGCTGATGCAGCATCAGTATCCATTTTGTGCTTTAAGCTTTGATATAGAGGGCGTGGATGTAAATGTGCATCCAAGAAAAATGGAAGTAAGATTCTCCGATAGAAATATTGTATACAATGCTGCAAAGGAGGCAGTAGAAGATATTTTCAAAACACAAAGTGCTGTCAGGGAAGTACCTGTAGGAAAAAACACTTCAAATGAGAAAAAAACTTTTATAAATACTCCGGAGCCCTTTGAAAATAGAAGAAGAGATATATCTTTCTCAAAGCCTGATAAGGATGATGAAATACAGTGGACCGTCCCAAAGGAAACTTCATATAATCCACAAAATGATTCGGTACTATTTAATGAAGACAATTCAAAGAATATATATTTTAATAATAGTATAAGACAGGGAGAATATGCAGATTCCAAGGCTACAGAGAAAACATATACGGATATAAATGAAAACATATCATATACAGGTATAAAGACAGAAAACAATACGGAAAATATAAAAACTACCAAAGAAGCTGATATACCTACAGATGTAGAGACTTCTGCAAATAAAGAAAAGGCTTCACAAATATCATTCTTTGATAAAGAATCAAAAAAATATATAAAGGTGGTCGGTCAGGTTTTTGATACCTACTGGATTGTACAGCTTGAAAATGATATGTATATTATTGACCAGCATGCGGCACATGAAAAGGTGATGTACGAGAGATTATTAAGAGAGAGCAAAAACAGTAAAATAACGGCTCAGATGATAAATCCCCCGATTATAGTGACTTTGACCGATGTGGAGCAGGATGTTTTAAATAAACATTTAGATGAATTTAAAAATGCGGGTTTTGATATAGAGGAGTTCGGAGGAAAAGAATACAAAATAAATTCAATCCCGAATATTTTTCCATCCATACCTAAGGCTGAGCTTTTTAATGAAATGCTTTCCGACAGTACAAATTATGATATTATATCGCCATCAGAAATTATACTTGCAAAGACTGCATCTATGGCATGCAAGGCTGCTATAAAGGGAAATATGAGAATTTCATTGATGGAGGCAAATGAACTTTTCGATGAACTGCTTTCGCTAAAAAATCCTTATAATTGTCCTCACGGCAGACCTACCATAATAAAAATGAGTAAGTATGAGATTGAAAAGAAGTTTAAAAGGATAGTATGACAAAGGAAAAATTGATAATTCTTGCAGGACCTACGGCTTCAGGAAAGACCTCCGTATCCATAGATTTGGCAAAAAGGATGAATGGAGAGATAATAAGTGCGGATTCCATGCAGGTATATAAATATATGGATGTCGGAACTGCAAAAATCTCCGGAGGGGAGATGTGCGGTATTAAACATCATTTAATAGATGTACTGGATCCGAAAGAAGACTTTAATATTGTAAAGTTTCAAAATATGGTAAAGACCGCCATAAAAGAAATTACAAAAAGAGGTCATTTACCTATAATAGTCGGAGGTACGGGCTTTTATATTCAATCTATTATCTATGATATTGACTTTGATAATGAGGAAGATAATACTTCTATAAGAGAAGAGCTTGAAAGAGAGTATGAGAGTCTGGGTGCGGATTATATGTATGAAAGATTAAAAAAAATAGACAGTATTTCGGCACAGAATATACATAAAAATAATAAAAAAAGAATAATCAGGGCAATAGAGTATTTTATGATAAATAATGCCCCTATTTCATCACATAATGAAGCACAAAGAAATAAAATATCGCCATACGATTTCAGATTTTTTGTATTAAATCCTCCAAGAGATATTTTGTATGAAAGAATAAATCAAAGGGTGGATATTATGGTGGAAAAAGGTCTTTTAAAAGAAGTAAAAAGCTTAAAACAAATGGGACTTTCAAAGCATAATATTTCCATGCAGGGAATAGGTTATAAGGAGATAATTGAATATCTTGAAGGAGATGTGAGCCTTGAAACCGCAATAGAAAATATAAAGCAAAACACAAGGCATATGGCAAAAAGACAGGTGACATGGTTTAAAAGGGAGAAGGATGTAATATATATTGATCCTTACAGCTTTGAAAACAATGAAAAAATAGTCGATTATATGATAGAAAAAATCAATACGGAAAGAATAAGCAATGAATGATTTAAACAATATATATGAGGAATTCGGTATTTCAAAAAAGGTAGCAGAGCTTTCAAATAAAGTTTTAAAATCTTTAGAGGAGAGGTTTTTTGAGATTGATAAAAATGCCGAATACAATCAGATGAAGGTGCTTAATGCAATGCAAAAGCATAAGGTAAGCGATATACATTTTGCGGCGACTACAGGTTATGGATACAATGATCTTGGAAGGGATGTGCTTGAAGATGTATATGCCACAGCCTTTAGAGGTGAGTCGTCACTTGTAAGACCACAGCTTGTAAGCGGTACTCATGCACTCCATGTTGCACTTTCGGGAAATTTAAGACCGGGTGATGAACTTTTATCCCCTGTAGGCAAGCCCTATGATACTTTGGAAGAGGTAATAGGAATAAGGGATTCAAGGGGATCCTTAAAAGAATATGGGGTTACATATTCGCAGGTGGATTTGCTTAATGAGAGCTCATTTGACTATGAAGGAATAAAAAATGCCATAAATGAGAGAACAAAGCTGGTCACCATACAAAGGTCAAAGGGATATGCCACCAGAAAAACCCTATCTGTGGAGCAAATAGGTGATTTGATCAAATTTGTAAAATCAATAAATCCACATATTATATGTATGGTAGATAATTGCTATGGTGAATTTGTGGAAAGAATAGAGCCGCTTGAAGTCGGTGCGGATATGATAGTAGGCTCTCTTATAAAAAATCCGGGAGGAGGATTGGCTCCAATCGGAGGTTATATAGTGGGAAGTAAGGAATGTGTGGATAATGCTTCATTCAGACTTTCGGCTCCGGGGCTTGGTAAGGAAATAGGCGCAAGTCTTGGAATGAATACAAGTATGTTTCAGGGATTTTTCCTCGCACCTACAGTGGTTGCGGGAGCTTTAAAAGGAGCGATATTTGCAGCAAATCTGTATGAGAGTCTCGGCTTTTCATGTCATCCGAATGCAACCGAGCCAAGATTTGATATAATTCAGGAGATTACCTTAAGAGATCCGAAAGCATTATGTGCTTTTTGTGAGGGTATACAGGCTGCCGCACCGGTGGATTCCTATGTAAAGCCTGAACCTTGGGCAATGCCCGGATATGACAGTGATGTTATTATGGCGGCAGGGGCTTTTGTAGGAGGTTCTTCTATAGAACTCAGTGCCGACGGACCTATGAAGGAGCCTTATTCGGTATTTTTCCAGGGAGGGCTTACCTGGTATCATGCAAAGCTTGGGATAATGCTTTCATTACAAAAGATATTTGATACCGGAATTTTAAAATAGTATCAAGCCCGGAATAATTTGTTTAGTATTATAAAATAAAAACTATAGTTCACAAAATATTAATTAATTACTTTTATATTTTGTGATAAAATAAAAATGCCTTTCATGCTTGGAGAGCGGAAAGGGCTTTATGGGAAAAATAAAAGAATTGCCGCCGGAACAAAGGCCATATGACAGAGCATTGGAGTATGGGGTGGAGTCACTTACAGATGTTGAACTTTTGGCAGTTTTACTCAGAAGCGGAACAAAGGATATCAATGTTGTAAATCTTGCGTATAAAATTCTTGAGGGTAATGGTGAAGGTTTTGGTATACATAGTATTTTTCACCATAATATTGACAATCTGCTTGGGATCAAGGGCATAGGCAAGGTAAAGGCTGTGCAGATACTGGCACTTGGAGAGTTTTGCAAAAGGGCATGGGAGCGAAAGAATACTAAAAACCGTATATCTTTCTCATCTCCCGAGACAGTTGCAAATTATTACAAGGAGAGCATCAGGCATCTGGAAGTGGAGGAGCTTAGGATCATTTTTTTGGATACAAAGCAGAAACCTATTTCAGATATGGTGATTTCAGTCGGCACGGTGAATGCATCTTTAGTTTCTGTCAGAGAGATTTTGATAGAAAGTTTAAAACATCTTGCGGTAAATGTTATCTTGCTGCATAATCATCCAAGTGGAGATCCGTCACCCAGTAAGGCGGATATAGATATAACAAAAGATATAAATAAAGCCTTGGATAGTATTGGAATAGAGCTTGTAGACCATATAGTTATAGGCGACAATTGCTATTACAGCTTTAAGGAACAGGGGATTATTTGATGGAATCTAGAAACCGACTTGTACTGATAATTTTAAGTATAATTAGTATCGTTCTTATAGGAATTACTTCGTTTAATGATTCTATTATTTTGCCTTTGAGGCAGGCGGTAGGAATAGTACTATTGCCTGTCCAATCAGGCGTAAATACTGCCGGCAGGGCAATATATGATAGTATAGAAGAACAAAGAAAAATACATAGTGCAATTAATGAAAATATAGAGCTTAATAAAAAAATAGATGAACTCACGATGGAAAACACCAGGTTGATGGCGGATAACGGGGAGCTTGCAAGATTGAGAGAATTGTATAAGCTTGATGAGAGTTATTCGGATTATGAGAAGGTGGGAGCCAGAGTGGTTGCAAAGGACAGTACAAAGTGGTTCTCTACATTTACCATAGACAAGGGAAGTGAGGACGGCATAGCTGTAGATATGAATGTTATAGGCTATGGCGGCTTGATAGGTATAGTAACCGATGTGGGCAAAAACTATGCGAATGTAAGATCTGTTATAGATGATATATCCAGAGTCAGTGCCATGTCTTTGCGAACAGGCTCGCTTTGTAGAGTGGACGGAAATTTGGAACTTTACAATGAAGGAAGGCTGCTTTTAAAGGATATAAAGTCTGATGCGGATGTTATTGAAGGTGATATGATAGTCACTTCAAATGTTTCTACAAAGTATTTACCGAATATATTGATAGGTTATGCAAGGGATTTAAAGGATGATTCTTCAAGACTTACAAAGAGCGGATATATAATACCTATAGTGAACTTTGATACAATATCTGAGGTACTTGTAATAACCGGAGTAAAGGAAGTGAGTGATTAAATGAGAAGAATAATAGTAAATATAGCATTTATTATATTTGCATTTTCACTTCAAATATGTATTTTTCCGTTTATACCTTTTTTATATGCCGCACCGAATCTTCTTATAATACTTACATTTACCTATGGCTTCAGTCTGGGAGTGGAAGAGGGGATGCTGTATGGCGTTATATGCGGTATTTTGATGGATTTATATTTTTCAGGTCCGTTCGGGTTTTTTACACTTTTATTCTTATGGATCGGATTTGTGAACGGAAAGCTCACTGCATATTTTTATGAGGAGTATATATTCCTGCCTTTTATAGTATGCACGATAAGTGAAATTATGTATAATGTGTTTATTTATATATTCAGATTTTTTATCAGAGAAAAATATGATGTTTTGTATTATTTAAAAAATATTGTAATACCTGAAGTAATAATCACGCTTATATTTACATTATTACTGTACAGGTTTTTGCTTTGGTATAATAAAAAACTTAGAGTTTTGGACAGTAGAGGAAAAAATCAGTGATAAGGGATTTTAAAGAATTTTTAGAGGACTTTTTTGAAAAGATAAAATCCTCCAGACTTTTTATACTGGGTGTAATATATTTGTTTATGGTATTTATCCTCGGATCAAAGCTGTTTACAATGCAAATTGTCAATGGTAAGGAAGCTCAGGATAAATATGTACAAAAGATAAAGAAAACAGTAGTAACTACAGGTGCCAGAGGAAATATATATGATAGAAACGGAAATCTTTTAGCATATAATAAACTCTCATATACAGTAACTGTCATTGATGGTGGATACTATAAAAAAGTAAATGATAAAAATAATATGTACTACCGATTGGTACAGATTTTAAGAAAGCATGATGAAAAAATAGACGGTGATTTTTTGGTGGCGGTAGATGAAAACGGAGAGTTTTATTATACCACCAAATCGGATTCGGCCAGATTAAGATTTATTGCCGATATGTACGGTCTAAAAACAACAGATGAGTTGGATGATAAGGCGGGAAAGTATCCTTCAGATATTACGGCGGCTGAAATGGTTGAAAAGAAATTAAAAACCTACGGTCTTGATGAAATGACGGATAGTGACGGAAATGTCTATGATTTGTCAGGTCAGGATAAAATAGATTTGATAAATGTAAGATATGAGATAGGTAAAAAGCTTTATAGGAGATTTGAACCTACTATAATAGCTACCAATGTATCAGAAGAAACAAAGATTGATATCATGGAGAATACAGCTTTGCTTATAGGTGTGGATGTAGAAAATGATACATTAAGAGTCTATAATGATGCTGTATATTTTTCTGATATTATCGGATATACCGGTAAAGTTCCGGATGATAAGCTGGAGGAACTTTTAAAGGAAAGACATGATTATACATTAAATGATATCGTAGGAAGAATCGGTATTGAGGAGAGCATGGAGACCACCTTGCAGGGCTCAAAGGGTTCAAAGACTATGATAGTTGATAATGTCGGAAGAATTATGGAGACTATAAGTGAAGTGGAGTCGGGTGCCGGAAATGATGTATATCTGACTATTGATAAGAATTTGCAAATAGCAACATATCATTTGGTGGAGCAGCAATTGGCAGGTGTTCTTGCAAGCAAAATTGTAAATGAGGACAATCCGAATACTGAAAGTACAGACTCTACACATAGGCTTATACCTGTAAAGGATGCATATTACCAGCTTATAGGAAATAATGTGCTGGATACAACGCATTTCGGTAAAGAGGATGCATCAGCCACAGAACAAAACTTAAACGGGAAGTTAAATGCACAAAAAGAAAATATACTGGTTGCAATAAATAATGAGCTTACATCAGCGGCTCCGACAGTGATGGGGGCTTTGCCCGAGGATACAAAGGCATATTTAAATTATATTCATTCGGCACTTTCCAAAAAAAATATATTAAAAAAAGATAATATAGATGAAAAATCCGAAGTCTATAAGGCATGGAGAGATGAAACAACATCTCTTAGGGATTATCTTTTTATAGGAATCTCAAGCGGATATATTGATACAACCGTGTTTTTTAATGAAAGCAATTATTCAAGTGCGGAAGATATTTATAATACTCTTGTGGAATATATCGGAAATATGCTGAGAGAGGATTCCGAATTTGATAAACTTATTTATAAATACTTGATAAGAAATAATATTGTTACCGGAAGAGAACTCTGCCTGGCACTTTTTGATCAGGGAGTTTTGGCCATGGATGAGGTAGCATATGCGCAGCTTACAGCCGGAGGAGAGGGTTATGCTTTTTCTTTCTTTATTGATAAGATTTCAAGAATAGAAATAACTCCGGCACAGCTGGCACTTGATCCGTGTTCTGCCGGTGCGGTGGTTACCGATGTAAATACCGGTGAGGTAAGAGCATTGGTATCATATCCGGGATATGACAATAACAGATTGGCAAATTCAATGGATGTGGCTTATTTTAATAAATTATTGGCGGATGAGAGTTTGCCTTTATACAATAATGCAACTCAGACAAAAAAGGCACCGGGTTCTACCTTTAAACCTATTACTGCAATAGCGGGATTGGAAGAAAAGGTTATAAATTCTACAGATTCCGTACTATGTACGGGTATTTACAATACCATAAATCCTGCGATAAAATGCTGGATCTATCCAAGCAGCCATGGAAACGAAAATGTTGTAAAGGCAATACAGGATTCATGTAATGTTTACTTTGCCGAGACCGGACACAGACTTTCTATGGATGCAAATGGCGAATATTCTGCTGAACTCGGTATTGAAAGGCTAAAAAAATACGCTTCAATGTTCGGGCTTGATCATAAGTCGGGAGTGGAGATAACAGAAAATGATCCGCAGATTTCGGATATAAACCCTGAACAGTCATCAATCGGACAGGGTAATCATTCATTTGCAAATATTCAACTTGCAAGATATGTGGCAACTATTGCAAATCAGGGAACTGTTTTTGAACTGAGTCTTTTAGATAAGGTATGTGACCAGTACGGGAATGTATTGGAGGATTATACCCCGGAGTCAAGAACTCATGTGGACGTAAGCCCGGAAACTTGGGCAAATGTAAAAGAAGGTATGTTCAGGGTTATAAAAAACGGATCCGCCAGAAGACTGTTTACTGATTTGAATGTAAATATCGCAGGAAAGACAGGTACCGCACAGGAGTCAAAGAGCAGAGGAAACCATGCGTTCTTCATATCATTCGCTCCTTTTGAAAGTCCTGAGATAGCGGTTACCGTTAATATTCCGTATGGATATTCATCAACAAATGCGGCAGTTATTGCCAAGAATATCTATAAATATTATTATAATCAAATTAGTTTGGATTATATACTAAATAATAGTGCACATGATGTAAGTGATGTCAGAATTGGGGATTAATTTTAATAGAAAAGATGTTAATTTTCAAAAAAACACTGGATTTTTTTGCTAAATTCGTGTAGAATTTGGAGAGTAGAGAATGTTAGACGGTTTTAAACTTAAATATTTTCCATTTAGACTATTATTGTATATTGTGGTCTTAAATACTATAGGTGTACTGGTTATTTCCAGTGCCACAGGAGGAGATAAGGGAATGGTTGCCAAGCAGATATTCGGCATTGTTCTCGGTCTTGTACTTGTAGTGTTTATTTCCTTTATACATTACAGGAAAATAATGGAACTAATGTGGATTGTATATGGAATATGTATTATCTTATTGCTTGCGGTGCTTGTTTTCGGGTATGCACCCGAGGGAGCCGGAGCGGTAAGATGGATTAAAGTACCGGTTATTGGACAGCTACAGCCTTCTGAAATAGTCAAAATTGGTATGATTTTATTTGTAGCGGCCTTTTTGGGCAAACATCAGGAGGATATTGACAGAATTTCTTTTTTACTTGTATTTGCCGCAGTTGCTGCTGTGCCCTGTTTTTTAATATTAAAAGAGCCTGATTTATCAACCACTATTGTTGTATTTATTATGTTACTCAGTATGTTGTTTATCTCAGGTATAAGTTATAAATGGGTGCTTGGCAGTATTGCATTTGTAATACCATCAGCAGCAATATTTATATTTTTATTGCTGAGTAACACCGTGCCCTTTTTGAGGGGCTATCAGGCAAACAGAATACTTGGATGGATATATCCGGATAAGTATGCAGACATAAATGTACAGCAGGACAACTCTATTATGGCTATTTCATCAGGACAGATGATGGGGAAGGGACTTAATAACAATACTTTTGCTTCTGTTAAAAACGGCAATTTTATATCTCAGGATCAAACAGATTTTATATTTGCCGTAATAGGAGAAGAACTTGGTTTTGTTGGCAGTATGGTAGTAATTGTGCTTTTTGCATTTATAGTTATTGAATGTTTTCGCCTTGCTTCTAAAGCAAAGGATTTAGAGGGTAAATTGGTTTGTGTAGGCTTTGCGGCTTTGGTAGGCTTTCAAAGCTTTACAAATATTTCGGTTGCAACGGGACTTTTTCCCAATACAGGATTACCTCTTCCTTTTATAAGTTACGGAGTCAGCTCTCTTTTGAGCTTGTATCTTGGAGTGGGATTGGTTGCGAGTGTGGCTGTAAGACAGGGCAAAAACTAAAATTTGGAGGGAAAGATGAATATAGGTTTGATCGCACATGATGCTAAGAAAAAGCTCATGCAGAATTTTTGTATTGCATATAGGGGTATTTTATCCAAACATAATTTATCAGCGACAGGTACTACAGGAAGATTGGTAGAAGAAGTTACCAACTTAAATATACATAGATATTTGGCGGGGCATTTAGGCGGTGAACAGCAATTGGGTGCCCAGATAGAGAACAATGATATAGATTTGGTTATTTTTTTAAGAGATCCGCTTACAAAAAAGAGCCATGAGCCTGATGCGGACAAGGTTATGAGACTTTGTGATACACATAATATCCCGTTGGCAACCAATCTTGCTACAGCCGAGCTTTTGATTATGGCACTTGACAGAGGCGATTTTGAGTTCAGAGAGGCTTATAGATAGATCTCATGGCGGATTATATCAAAAGAGGCAGAAAAGTCAAAAACAAAATATATATATTTATTCCGCTTTGCATAGTGCTTGCTTTGATTATAGGTGCGGTTTATTATTATCAATTTATGATTACCCGTTATGATTTTTCAGCCAGGTTGTCAACCCTTGATATAAATATGGAAATTTCACCTATTGCAAAGAAGCTTGCCCTACCTACGGATGAAAATATTGATGTGGATGATATATCTTCTGAAAGCATAATACTTGTAAGCACCGAGGGTAGTCTTTTGGCATCCAAAGCCGCTACAAAGAGGATGTATCCTGCCAGTACAACTAAGGTTATGACGGCTTTGGTGGCATTAAAATACGGTAATTTATCAGATGAAATAACGGTTCCTGAGGAAAGCGTTATAAGCGAGGCGGGTGCAAGTCTTGCCGGCTTAAATCCCGGAGATAAGCTTACACTTGATGAGCTTTTATACGGGCTGATGCTGCCTTCCGGAAATGATGCAGCCAATGCAATAGCGGTACATATAGGCGGAAGCGTGGATAATTTTGTAAGAATGATGAATGATGAAGCAAAAAGAATCGGTGCTGTGGATACCAATTTTATGAATGCACATGGTTTATCTGATGAAAATCATTATACTACCGCATATGATTTGTATCTTATATTTAATGAGGCGCTAAAGGATAGCAGGTTTTTAAATTATGCGGGAACTGCATCTTATAATGTATCGTATATTGCGGCAGACGGTAGTGAGGTTACCAAAAGCTGGAGAAACGGGAATAGGTATCTAACCGGTCAGGTTGCTACACCGGGAGGATTGGTGGTTGAGGCGGGTAAGACCGGAACCACTTTGGCGGCAGGAAGTTGTCTTGTGATATGCAGTGAAAATAAAGAAGGAAGTAAGTATATTTCAGTGGTTTTGAAGTCTAAAAACAGGGCTGACTTGTATGACAATATGTCTAAACTTCTTTTTAAAATCAATAAATAGCATTGCACTATTCCTATTATTATTTTATAATATTTATATATTTATTTTATATTTGATAACAGTAAATTTAAGGAGGGCATTACCATGGTTTCTATTATTGCAGGAGAGAAGGGTAAGGGAAAAACAAAAATTTTACTTGAAAAAGCTAATGAGGCTATTTCAAAAGCGAATGGCTCAGTTATTTATCTTGATAAGAGTTCAAAGCATATGTATGAGCTCAACAATAAGATAAGACTTGTTAATGTCAGCGAATTTCCTATTATGTCGGCAGACGGTTTTGTAGGATTTTTGGCAGGACTTATTTCATCAGATCATGATATTGAAGCTATATTTCTTGACAGTTTTTTGAAGCTGGCAGTTCTTGAGGGTTCTGATATCACTTCCACAATAGATCGTATAGAGACATTGGGTGAGAAGTACGGAATTACATTTGTTTTAAGTGTTTCAATGGATGCTTCCGCTTTGCCTGAAAATGCAAAGAAGAATGTTACTGTAGAATTATAAAAATGAAAACATCAAATTATTTATAAATATTTAAAAATTTGAGTTAATAGATAATAGCAGGTTCGATTTGAACCTGCTATTTTTAAAATCAATTGAAAAAAATATTTATGTACAGTATAATGTAGAGACTTGTATTTATGCAAGAAAGGTTCTATTTGCATTTTTAAGGAGAATAAAATTGGCAAAATCTAAAAAAATTATTCCCTATAAAAAAAGAAGAAATTTAAATGTGGGTATTATAATATTCTCACTTCTTTTGTTGTATACATCGGTATATTTTATCAAACTTATTACAAGAAAGAAGATAATATATAATGAAGTTGTGGAAGGAAGTATGGCGGAGAATAAGACTCATACAGGACTTATATTAAGAGATGAAAGCGTTGAAGCGGCACCTGCCGGCGGATATATAAATATATATATGAGGGACGGGAAAAGGGCAGCCGTGGGAAGCAGAGTATATTCTCTTGATGCAACAGGGGATTTAAAAAAATTGATGGAGGCATCAGCCGGTAAAGAGGATACGGTATCGGATTCGAGTGTTATTGAAATGAAGAAGAAATTATCAAATTTTACTTCAAACTATTCGGATTCCGATTTTGAATATGTATATGATACGAAGTACCTGCTTGACAATGCTGCAAGTGAACATTCCAATATTATAAATATAGAAAACATAGATAATATTTCAAATGAAAACGGATTAAGCTTAAATATGGTGACATCACCGGCATCGGGTGAGGTATCATATGCAATGGATGATATTGCGGAAAAAAAAGAAGAGGATTTGACTAAAAGTGATTTTGATTCTTCTAAGCATACTGTAAGCTATATAAAAAATGAACAGCTTGTAGAGGAGGGAACAAGAATATACAGAGTTGTACACAGTGAATCCTGGAGCATATATTTTGAGTTTGAAAAGGGCGAAGAAGAATTATATGCCGAGAAAAAAACATTAACTGTGAAATTTAAGTCAAATGGTTTAATACTTACCGGAGATTATTCAGTTGTAGAAACAAAAGACGGTTACAGTCTGGGGAAATTGACATTTGATAAATATATGGTACAATTCATATCAAACAGATATGTAGATTTTGATATTCAGTCATCATCAGTCAACGGTTTAAAAATACCTTCAAGATCGGTGCTTGAAAAAGATTTTTATACTATACCTATTGATTTTATAGCAAAGGGTGGAGATGGTGTCAGTGACGGCTTTTATAAGGAGGTGGATAAGGACGGTAATGTTTCCACTGTATTTGTACCGGCTGAAATAATAAAGGTAACCGATGTAAACTGTTATATAAGTACAGAAAATAAAGATATAGCATCAGGTGATAAATTGATAAAACCGGATTCAAATGAAATATTTGAGGTTTCAAATAAAGAAAAATTATTGGGAGTTTATAATATAAATAAAGGCTATACTATATTTAAAACAATTGATATACTTGGCTCAAACAAAGAGTTTTATATTGTAGATAAGGGAACAAAATATGGTCTGAAGGTATATGATCATATTTTATTAAATCCGGATAACTATAAAGAGGGGGATTTTATTTACCAATAGGAGAGAATATGGTTAAGGAAAACTTAAAAAATATCAGAGATGAAATGAATAACGCCTGTGAAAGAAGTAATAGAAACTTAGACGATATTACTCTTATTGCCGTAAGTAAGACAAAGCCGAATGAACTTATTATGGAAGCATATGAAAGCGGTGTAAGAGATTTCGGTGAGAACAAGGTACAGGAGTTACTGAGAAAAAAAGAAGAACTGCCGGATGATGTAAGATGGCATATGATTGGACATTTGCAGACCAATAAAGTGAGGCAGCTCCTTGGAAATACGGTCTTGATACATTCTATTGACAGTATAAGGCTGGCAGATACAATAGATACCGAGGCAAGAAAAAAGGGGATTCATGTAGACGGATTGCTGGAAATAAATATTGCAAAAGAGGCTTCGAAATATGGATTTATAGAGGAAGAACTTGAAGAAATTTTGCCTATATTTGCAAGATATAAGAATTTACATATAAAGGGATTGATGACAATTGCCCCAAATGTAGAAAATTCAGAAGAAAACAGAAAAAATTTTAAGAAATTAAAAAAATTGTCTGTTGACATAATTGATAAAAACTATGATAATGTAGAGGTAGAATTTTTATCAATGGGAATGTCCGGCGATTATATTGTGGCTCTTGAAGAAGGAGCAAACTTGTTAAGAGTTGGTACAGGAATATTTGGGAAAAGATAAAAATAATTAGAATTGGAGAGCGTGTGAAGATGGATATTTTTGACAAGATCAAAAGTTATTTGCGAGTTAGTGAAAGCGATGATGAATCATTTGACGATGATATGATCGAAATTGAAGATTATAATGAAGATGAAGATGATTCTGAAATCAAAAACGCAAGCGAGCAAGTGGAAGAAGAAGAGCCTATGAGGCCTAGAGTAGCAAGTAGGAATACCAGAGTTAATAAGGTTATACCTATAAGAAAAGACCTGGAAGTTACTATGTTTAGACCTTCATCAGTTGAGGAGTCAAGACTTGTGGTGGACAGCCTTAAAGAAGGAAAGACTGTTGTACTTAATCTTGAAGAGGTAAGAACTGCTATCGCACAGAGAATAGTGGATTTTATCTGCGGTGCGGCATATGATATGGAAGGAAACCTTCAGAGTATATCAGAGAGTATATTCATTGTAACACCTCCAAATGTAGGATTGTCAGGTGAGTTTGTAGATTTACTTGGAACAAGCGGTATTGATCGCAATAGTGCTGATGCTTCAGGTTATGGTATGAGGTTATAATTTTGGAAAAAGAAGAACTAATTCTAAGAAATAAAATTTTAGATTTAGCAAGAAAGGCATATTTTAAGAACGTTGTAACATATTCGGCGTTCTTAAATTTATATGAGCAGACAATATTCGAGCAGATTCAAAATGAATTGCCAAATATAAAAAATATTATGTTTGGTGGTTATTCTGAAGCGGAAAGAAAGATTGTCTGTTTTTATTTTGATGAAATACCGGATTTTGATATGTTGGAATATATAAAGATTTTCCCATGCAATAAAAAATTTGCGGATAATCTTACACATAGAGATTTTCTTGGGGCGCTTATGAATCTGGGTATTGAAAGACATATGATCGGGGATATATGCATTGATGATAATACCGCCCATATCATTACCTTTAAAACTATGTCTGAAACTATCATCAATGATTTGAGTATGGTTAAGCATACAAAGGTCGTTCTTGAAAAGGAAAATATAGACAGTCTGAAAAATATAAACAGACTTGAAAATAAAAGGATAAATATTTCTTCCGAAAGATTGGACTCTATTATCGGTTCGATATATAATATCTCAAGAAGCAAGGTAAATTTATATATTGATGCCGGTAAGGTATTTATAAATTCAAAACAATGTTTTTCACATTCCGCCAAGATAAAGGATGGAGATATTATTACAGTAAGAGGGCTGGGAAGAGCAAGGTTTTTGGGAATAAGTGCTTTATCAAAAAAAGGCAGACTGTTTGCCGAAACAGAGATTTTTAAATAAGGATTATCAGATGTATTTGAACAGATTGGAAGTAAGCTTTTTAAATAAGCCATGTTATGATATTGTTATTTCAGACGGATTTTGTGAGTTAAAAAAAGAACTGGAGAAATTTAATATAGAAAGCAGGAAGATTTGTATTATTACAGATACAAATGTAGCCTCGTTATATTTAGAAGAAATAAAAGAAAAACTCGTTGATTTAAATGTGTTTGTACACAGCTTCGAGGCAGGAGAGCAGAATAAGCATTTGGATACGGTATCCCAAATATATGAAACTCTGATTCTAAACAAATTTGACAGGAAAGATATTTTATTTGCACTTGGAGGTGGAGTAGTGGGGGATATATGTGGCTTTGTGGCGGCAACATATCTTAGAGGTATAGATTTTATTCAGATTCCTACAACACTTCTTTCACAGGTGGATTCAAGTATAGGCGGCAAAACCGGAGTTGATTTTAAGCAGTACAAAAACATGGTCGGAGCTTTTTATATGCCGAAGCTTGTCTATGTAAATATAAATACTTTAAAAACATTACCTAAATCGGAGTTTTCATCAGGGATGGGTGAAGTAATAAAGCATGGTCTGATAGCTGATAAAGATTATTATTACAAGCTCTATCAAAACAGTAAAAAAATATTGGAGGGGGATTCTAAAACTTTAGCGGACATGGTTTTTTGCAGCCAAAAAATAAAAAAGCAGGTAGTAGAAAACGATCCGTATGAAAAAGGTCAAAGAGCTGTATTAAATTTTGGACATACATTGGGGCATGCTATAGAAAGGGAGAAAAACTTTGAACTTTCTCATGGTGATTGCGTGGGGCTTGGCATGCTTGCAGCTTTTGATATATGTATAAAAAAGCATAAACTAATGCAAGAGGATAAAGAATTTCTTATAAAGCTTATGAATATCTATTCATTGGATACGGAAACGGATATAAATATTCAAGATGTAATAGAAGCTACATTAAGTGATAAAAAGATGGAATCAGGTAAAATAAAATTTATTTTGCTGGAAAATATAGGAGAAGGTTATATTGATACGGAAGTATCAAAAAAAGATATGTCGGAGGCATTAAATAGCATATGCAAAAAAATATAGTATATAAATTTGCTTCATTTTTGATTATGGTATCGGTTTTGGTAGGAGTAGATCAGTGGAGCAAGTATGAGGCTTTAAAGAAATTAAAGGGTGCACCTGCTCATCCTCTTATCGATAATATTTTGTATTTCTGGTATTCTGAGAACAGGGGTGCGGCATTTGGCATATTACAGGATATGCATATATTGTTTTATATAATTACAGTAATTGTTTTGATAGGAATATTATATTTGCTGTTTAAAATGCCTTATGAAAGACATTATTACCCTTTGGGATTTTGTGGAGGCTTGATATTTGCAGGTGCTCTGGGCAATTTTATTGACAGAGTTATAAGAAATTATGTGGTGGATTTTATTTATTTTAAACCCATCAATTTTCCTATATTTAATTTTGCGGATATTTGTGTAACTGTGGGAACTTTTTTACTGTTTATTTCTTTGATGTTTGTGTACAAAGAAAATGAATTGGATTTTTATAAAAAATAGTTTTAGTTTGGAGACAGATGGATAACTTTGAAATAATAGCAGAAGAATCGGATATAAACAAAAGGATAGATGTGTTTTTATCTAAGAATCTGGAAAGTTTTTCAAGATCATATATTCAGGATTTGATTAAAAAAGGGAAGGCAACCATAGGCGGTAAAACAATAAAGGCAAATTACAGGTTGAGAGAAGGTGATATAGTAGCCTTGGCGATACCAAAGCCCGAGCCGCTTGAAATACTTCCGGAAAACATACCTCTTGATATAGTTTATGAGGATAATGATGTAATACTGGTGAATAAGCCGAAAGGTATGGTGGTGCATCCTGCTGCAGGGCATTATAGCGGTACTTTGGTAAATGCTCTTTTATATCATTGTAAAGACAATCTTTCAGGTATCAATGGAGTGCTAAGACCAGGAATAGTGCATAGAATAGATATGGATACCACAGGTATTATAATAGTTTGTAAAAATGATAATGCACATCAACATATTGCAAAGCAGCTGGCTGAGCACAGCATAACAAGAAAATATGTTGCTATAGTAAGCGGAAATATAAAGGAAGACGAGGGTGTGGTGGATGCAGCCATAGCCAGATCCAAAAATGACAGAAAAAAAATGACTGTGGACAAGGATGGAAAGAGGGCTGTAACACATTTTAAGGTTTTAGAAAGATTAAATAATTATACATATATTGAATGTGTGCTGGAAACCGGAAGAACCCATCAAATTAGGGTACATATGTCCTATCTTCATCATCCCCTGCTTGGAGATGAAGTATATTCAAACAAAAAAGAAAATACAAAGCTGAAAGGGCAATGCCTTCATGCAAAGGTACTTGGATTTATTCACCCAAGTACAAATGAGTATATGGAGTTTGAGGCACCGTTGCCTGAATATTTTAAGGAAATTTTAATGAAATTTAGAAAGAATTAAGCTATATACTGCTTATATTAACATAAACACTAACTAAAAAGTTAGGATTGAATGACAAATATATATACATCCTGCTTTTTATGTTATATAATAATCTGTATAGATTAGCTGTAGTCGCATTTTATTTATGAAATGTAAAATGTAGACAGGAATTGGTTATTTAGGAGGTAGATATGGACAAAAGATTGGTTATTACCATTGGTAGACAGTGCGGAAGCGGCGGAAGAAGAATCGGTCAGATGCTTGCCGAGCAACTGGGTATAAAATGCTATGACAAGGAGATACTCAATCGAGCTGCAAAAGAGAGCGGACTGGCTGCCGAGTTGTTTGAGACTCATGATGAGAAGCCGACAAGTTCATTTTTATACTCACTTGTAATGGACACATACTCACTGGGATATACATCATCATCCTATATGGATATGCCTATAAATCATAAGATTTTTCTGGCACAGTTTGATACCATCAAAAAGCTTGCATCGGAAGAATCCTGTATTATTGTAGGTAGATGTGCCGATTATGCACTGGCAGAGGATCCGAATGCATTTTCAGTATTTATTACCGGAGATGATGAGGATAAGATAAAAAGAATTATGGAGACAAATAATATCGAGGCTAATAAAGCGAAGGATATTATGATAAAAACGGATAAAAAAAGATCCAGTTATTACAACTACTATTCAAGTAAGAGATGGGCTGACTCAAGAAGTTATGATTTGACTATAAACAGTACAACTCTGGGACTTGAAGGCAGTGTGGAGTTGATAAAAACATTTGCAAAGATAAAAGGTTTACTATGAGAATAAAAATTATTTGTACAGCCATGATTATTTCCGGCATGCTTGTGGCATGTGGAGGTAATGCGGCAGAGACAAAAAGTGCGGAGAATACTTCCGGAGCTGTTACAATGGAAAAATATGCAGACAGTACACAAAAGGGAGTGCAGTCCAAGGTTAAAAAATACAGAGTTATATCAGAAAGCGGCAAGGCAGTCGAAACTACAAAGGAAAGTACGGTGGCTGAGACTACCGCTGCGACTACTCAGGCGGAAACTACAATAGCAGAAAACACAAAGGCAGAAACGACTCAAGCACCTGATGTTTGCTTGTCTGCTCTGGTGCTTGAGCAGACAAGCAAACAAACAGAGCAGACAGAGGCAAAAAAAGAAACTGTCTCAGAGAATAAAGAAGGCGGGGAAATCGGGTTAAATCCTGAGTGGCAGTATGCTTCATTTTCAAAGATAAACTCAGGAAAAAGCGTATTATATAAGGCAGGGGAGAATGCCAAGGGTATTACAATAGCAGTCAATGCCGGTCATGGCACAAAGGGAGGTTCATCACAGAAAACACTTTGTCATCCTGACGGAAGTGCCAAGGTGACAAGCGGTACTACAAAGGCGGGGGCGACTACAGCGATTGCGGTTTCAGAGGGCATGACCTTTGCCGACGGCACTACTGAGAGCACTGTAACATTTGAAATGGCTAAAGTATTAAAGGATGAACTCTTATCAAGAGGGTATAATGTATTGATGATTCGTAATGATACCGATGTCCAGCTGGATAATATTGCAAGAACAGTTATAGCGAACAATAATTCAAATGCACATATTGCTCTTCATTGGGATTCGACCACAGCCGATAAGGGAGCGTTTTATATGGGAGTTCCTGAGGCGGACTCATATAGAAATATGCAGCCTGTGGCGTCTAACTGGGAAAAACATGAGGCACTGGGAAAGGCGCTTATTAACGGGCTGTCTGCAAACGGAACAAAAATATTCAGCAATGGAAGAATGGCTATGGATTTGACTCAGACCTCTTATTCAACTATTCCGTCGATAGATATAGAGTTGGGAGATAAAACATCTAATCATGGAAAAGATGAATTAAAAAGACTTTCAAAAGGTATTGCCGACGGTTTGGACATTTATTTCGGTAAATAAATATGATAATCAAAATATAAGGGAGTATTATGAAAAATAAATTAAGATATCTGATTTGTCTGTTGGCGTTTTTACTGCTTACCGCCTGTGGTGGTGTGGTAGATACCAAGATGAGCTTTGATGACTCATTTGCAGGAAGCAGAGTGATTAAATACAGTGTAACAAATGCGGACTTTGTATCCTATGTACAGAAGGATTTTGGGACTGTAGAGAGCACATTAAGAGGACTTTGTCCACAGGATATGGAAATCACCTCTGTTGAGCAAAATGACAGTCATGTGGTTGCTGTATTCACCATAAATTTCACCTCAAAAGAGGATTATGAAAAAAAGGTGGCAAATATACTCTCAGCTTCAGGAAGTGATATAATACCGACTGTAACATTTGTCAGAGCGGATACGGTATTTGCAAAGGGAGTTGCTTATCAGGAGAACTTCGGCAGTGATGATTTGTTAAAATGGATGGGTGACGGTATCATAAGTAATGATTTTGTCACATCCTCATATGAGTCATATATCTTTTCATCAAATTATGTCAGCTTAAGCATCAATGGTGATGATTATGAAAAAGATGCTTCTATGAGCATTTTAGATGTAAGTAATGCAAAATATCTGCCTATAAACAATGTGGATTTCACCACATATATAAATAAAGACGGCAGTATTGACAGAACCATTGAACTTAATATTCCAGATTCCACCTTTAATGAGGGGAAAGATGAAATAGAGAAATTTGTTAAAGAAAGAGTAGGTAGCATAGGCACAGGAACTTGGGTTACAAAAGATTCTTCACATATTTTCACTATTGAAGGCAAGGGCTTAAGCAGTGATGAATGTAAGCAAATGACTGAAAAATTTACAGGCAAAAGTGAACGTAGTGAATTTTCATTTGCAGGTAATCAGGCGGATGCAGTAAATGAGTCAAAAAGCGGTGAAGAAACTGAAAGCAGCACAGAAACTGACGAGGCAACTCAGACTATACAAATTGATAAAGGTCATCTGTTTGCCAAGAATTATTTACTTACAGAAAATATAGACCTTGAAGATTATATCAGCAATAGTGATAATTCCGTTCGTTTCAATTACTATATGAACTCTGAAAATGATTATGAAGGCAGTGTAATTGATGCATCTTTTAATACAGACAGCTTTTCATCCGATGCAAGGGTGGGAAGTTCAAATGTATTATTATTTAACGTATACAGTTCAACCTTTGATATAGATGTAAAAATAAGTATACTGCCTGATGTAAGTAAGTATAGGCATATAGTAGATATTACTCCTGACGGAAAGATAAAGAGAAACATTAATGTTGTTTTCAAGGATTCTTTTAATGAGGGTGATGTTAAAGATATTGAAGAAAAGCTTAAAACAGTTTTTAAAGATACTAAAATAAAGATTGATAAAATAGCATTAAAGAATAATGATCTTGAGGTTAAGATATCTTCAATCGGAACTATGGATGAGGATATGAAGATGTGGGAAGAAGCCACAGGTAATGTGAGGTATAGCGGATATCTGGATATTGATAAAAAAGGATATCTGTCTTTAAAACAGACTATATACTTTACGGACGATTTTGATCCTGTAATGTTTACCTCAGGAAATGTGGAAAAATATGAGTACAGGGTAAAGAATGCGGGCAAACCTGTAGATAAGAACAGTTATTTTGGAGGTTCTTTCGACAGTGCCGAGGCTAAGTTTAAAGGGAATGATTTTGTTGTTAAGGGAGAAAATCTCATAATGGCAAACCATATGACAATTGATTTTATCAGTGTAAGAACAAACTATATAATATTTATAGTTTTAGCCGCTATTTTTGCGGTAGTTATTTTGGCTGCAGTTGTAGCGGTATTACTTCTTATAAAAAAGAACAAGAAAAAATCGGCACAGATACAGGATATCAATGCAGCGGGTAGTGAAAAGAGTGCTGCTGTGGCTGATGATATAATAAGTGACACGGTATTTTGCCCACATTGCGGCACCAAGAATAATTATGGTGATAAATTCTGTTCATCATGTGGAAAAGAAATTTCATAGTGATAAGGAGAACATATGTTAAAAAATGTAAAAAGAACAAAAAATAATGATTTGATTTTGAATGACAAAGGATTAAGCGTATTAAATATATTATGTATACTTTCTATTTGGATAGTTTTATTCTTTTTTATTCCTGTAGTAAAGGTTGATTTTGGTGCGGGATATTTAGGTGAAAGCTTAAAAAGAAGTTTCTCACTTTTCAGCTTTGCATTTATAAGCGGCGATGATTTTGTATTCGGAGGATTAAAGGCTTTAAGAGGAGCTATTCTACTTGGACTTTTTTATCCTATCGCTAATATTGTATTATGGGTGTTAAATAAAAACTTTACAGGGAAGAAAAGCTATATTATTGTACATACTATTTATTTAATAAATGTGTCCTTTGGATTTATACATTTTACTTCAATGAACGGTATATCATCTTTAAAGGCGGACTTCTTTAAAGGAACATTTTTTGTTTGGATTTTGCTTTTGATTTTGCTTGCTAATTTAGTATTATCGGTATATGGAATATTGACAACCGGAAGATTAGAGATAGATGAAAATGCAAAAGCCTTTGATATGAATGCCAATTATGCCAAGGATATGTTAAATAAGGCGGGAAATGTAGCTACAAATGTGGCAAGTAATGTATCTGCCGCTGCAAGTAAGGCTAAAGAAAATAAAGCCGCAGACAGTAAGAGCGCTTCATCAAATAAAATAGTATGTGACAGCTGTGGAAATGAATGTCCGGAAACGGCAGGATTTTGTACTAAATGCGGAAATAATCTGGAAAATGCAAAGAAGGCTAAAGAGGAGACATACAGCCATGTAGATGAGGCTGCAAAGCTTGCAAGAGAAATGGCATCAAATGATACAAATACAGAAGAAGTTGCAGCTTCTGAAACTATAGAAAAAGTAGAAGAAACTGTAATGGAAAATGATAAAGATGATACAGGTTCAAAAGGGGTATCACTTTCTAAATAAAATATTAAATGTTTAATTTAATATTTTTAGGTGGGCTTGCCCGCCTTTTTTTATAGAAATGTCATTTATTATTCTATTTTTCGTAGTGTATATTGTTTTCATCTATGATAGAATATATGGGAATACTTCTTGAAAGGAGAATTACTCCAAAATGAGAGATGAAGATTTTTACAAAGAATTTAGCGATATCGATAGTGAAGATCTTGAAAAATATTTGAGAGATTTAGCGAAACTTAAAAAAATAAGGGAAGAAGAAAAGCTAAAAGAAGAAAATGAAAAACTACTTAAAACTATAAAAGAAAATAATAAAAAGCTTGAAGAGATTGGACAGAATATAAGAAAAGTAGAAAAAAAAGCCGATAAAATAAATATTATAGGTGGCAATAAACATTCAAAAACAAAAAATGAAAGAAATATAAAGAGCAATGTAAGTGATGATACAATTGCAGAAGGCATAAAGATTCCACTGCCAAAGAGTCATCAAAAAACAATACTGCAAAAAAATGATACATATAGAGTTCAAAATCCACAGAGGGAAGAGACTGTAAAAAAGGTTGTTAAAAAGAATATAACAAAACCTGTCACAAAAAAAGTGGTAAAGACTCAAAAAAGTGTAAAGAAGGTAAATCCTAAAACAGTAAAAAAGGTTGAAAAGGAAGTAAAGGTAAAGAAGCCTAAAAAGAAAAGAGGCTTCTTAACCAGATTGATACTCCTTATATTGCTTTTTACCATAGTCGGAGGTGGAACTTATTTTGCATTCCACTATGTAAAAAATCAAACAGGATACTATACAGTGGCTGTTTTCGGAGTGGATTCAAGGGATGGAAATGTAGAAATCGGTGCACTCAGCGATGTAAATATGATTATAAATGTCAACAGAGAAACCGGAGACACACAGCTGATATCTATTTACAGAGATATGTATTCTATGATAGATGAAAGCGGCAAATTCCATAAATTTAATCAGGCATATGTTGAAGGTGGACCTGAGCAGGCCTTGGAAACATTAAACAGGAATCTGGACCTGGATATAAAGGATTATATTACAGTTAACTGGAAGGCTGTAATTGATGCGATAAATATTTTGGGTGGAGTTGATCTTGAGATAACCGATGCCGAGTTTAAATATATGAATTCATTTATTGCAAAGACGGTAGAGGCTACAGGAGTCGGTTCTTATGAACTGGAGCGTGCCGGAATGAACCATCTTGACGGTGTACAGGCTGTAGCCTATGCAAGACTAAGACTTATGGATACTGATTTTAACAGAACGGAGAGACAAAGAAAGGTAGTGAGTCTGGCTTTTGACAAGGCAAAACAAGCAAATTTCTCAACTCTTTACAGTATACTTGTTGCGGTACTGCCTCAGACATCCACAAATGTCGGTATAGATGATTTGATACCTTTTGCAAAAGATATATCCAAATATCATTTGAGTGAAACAACAGGCTTCCCGTTTGATAAAGATACCAAAAAAATGCATAAAAGAGATTATGTAATTCCAATTACATTAAAATCAAATGTAATAGCACTTCATCAGATGCTTTATGGCAATATTTCGGGTTATACTTATACGCCAAGTGAGACGGTAAGCAAGATAAGCAATAAAATAATTAAGGATACCGGACTTGGTGCGGATAAGGAAAATACAGATATAAATATTGATAAGGACCTTGACGGGGCAATAGGTATCACTCCTCATAGAGATGATGGAGAAAACATAGAAGAAAGCCATAGTACCGAGGAGAGCCAAGGTACAAACGAAGAGAGTAGCGAGGAACATAATGGCGAGAGTGATGAAAGTCATTCAGAGGAAGAACATATTCCGGAAGAAACAAATAATTAAAATACATAGTTAAATATAACCGATGGTTGATAAAAAGGAGAATATAATGACAGAAACAAATATTTTAGTGGTAGATGATGAGAAGGAAATTGCAGACCTTGTTGAAATATATCTTGTGAGTGACGGTTTTAAGGTTTTTAAAGCCAATAGTGCAGAAGACGGGTTAAAACTGATAGAAAATGAGGATATCCATCTTGCAATACTTGATATTATGATGCCGGGAATGGACGGGCTTGAAATGTGTAAGAAAATAAGGGAAACACATAATTTTCCAATCATCCTTCTAAGTGCAAAGAGTGCAGACCTTGACAAGATACTTGGACTTGGAACAGGTGCGGATGATTATGTAACAAAACCTTTTAATACTTTAGAGCTTACAGCAAGAGTAAAATCACAGCTTCGCAGATATACTCAGTTAAACCCGAACAGCTCGGTAATAGATAAGGATGATCCTAATGAAATAAGACTAAAAGGCATGTCTATAAATAAGGACAATCATAAGGTAATCATCGAGGGAAATGAAGTAAAGCTGACTCCGATAGAGTTTGATATTTTATATTTACTTGCAAGTAATGCCGGAAGAGTGTTCTCTACCGATGAAATATTTGAAAAGGTATGGAATGAAAAGGTCTATGAGGCAAATAATACAGTAATGGTACATATTAGAAGGCTTCGTGGAAAAATGAATGAGGATGAGAGGGAGAATAAGATTATAACTACTGTATGGGGCGTTGGATATAAAATTGAGAGATGATCTGGAGAAAAAATTTCAGACTAAAGTAATAATAAATATTCTCTTTAGTCTGGTTATATCTATTTTGATAGAAACATTATTGGTAAGTAATATATCATTTTTTTCGGGACTGCGTATAACAAATCACGAAAATGACACCTTATTGGTAAGGGGTAACGGAAGTGATTTGGTACTTGTACTGATACTTGTTGTATTCGGTATAGGTGTATTTGTTCTGTCTTTTTGGTTATTGCAGAGGAAGTCGTTTATTTATATAGATGATATTCTTCATGCTATTAAAAAGATATCATCAGGTGATTTAAATACAAATATTGATGTAAAAGGTGATAATGAATTTTCAGAGATAGCTGCAAGTATCAATAAAATGTCCGAGGAAATAAGGATTTTAATGGAGAGTGAAAGGCATAATGAAAAGTCTAAAAACGAGATGATTACAAATATTGCACATGATCTTAGGACTCCTTTAACATCAATACTCGGATACCTGGATTTGATAAATAAAAGAGATTTATCTGAAGATACAAAAAAAGAATATCTGAAAATAGTATATGAAAAGTCTAAAAAGCTTCAGGATTTGATAGAGAGTCTGTTTAGCTTTACAAAGACAAATTCAACAAAGCTTGTGCTGAAAATAGATAAAATTGATATAGTAAAATTATTATGTCAGTTAATGGAGGAGTTCTACCCTAATTTTGAAAATAAGGGTATTACTTGTAGTGTAAATACCAATATTGATAGCTGTATCATAGATGGAGACGGCACATTATTGGCAAGATTATTTGATAATCTGATAAATAATGCCATCAAATACGGTGCAGACGGTAAAAGAATAGATGTAAAAATAACTGTGGAAAAAAAGATAGTTAAAATTGCGGTAATTAACTATGGTAAGGTCATACCACAAAATGAATTGCCTCTGATTTTCGGTAAATTTTACAGAGTGGATCAGGCAAGAAATTCAAATACCGGAGGAACAGGGCTTGGACTGGCTATAGCAAAAAATATTACCGAATTACATCATGGAGTTATTGAGGTAAGCAGTGATTTAAGTGGTACGGTATTTAGCGTAATATTACCAAAGGAGTTGGATATTGAAAGAGAGAATTTTAAAGGAATTGAATAAAATACTTATGTTTTCATTTGTATTATTCCTATGCTTATTTGGCAGTTCCAATATCAATACTTTTTCGGCTACTGAAGAGAATAGTGACATAACCATGGATATAAGCTATGGTTATGGCAATCTTGCAAAGGGAGGTAGATACCTCCCTATTCATATATTTTATAATAATTATACAGATGAGAGTTTCGACGGTAAAGTATCCATAGAGTTTAATGAAGCCGATAACAGAAAATATGCCTATGAGTATGATGTAAAGCTTGATAAAAAAAAGAGTACTCTGTCTGATTACTATATTAAAATCAGCAATGAGGTATATACGATTGCTGTAGTATTAAAAGATAAAAACGGAAATGTAATAGAAGAAAAAATTGTATCATTAAATACGGAGGAAAACCAATCAAAGATAATGGTGGGACTTCTAAGTGACAGTCAGGAACAGCTGGATTATTTTAATGATGTGGCAATAAACTTCGGATTGCTGAATCTAAGTACGGTAAATTTATCGGCAGGTGCATTCCCGAAGTCTTATTCCGGGCTTGAGCAATTGGATATGATTATAATAAGCAATTTCAGAATAAGAGATTTATCTAATGAGCAATCAAGAGCATTGATGGACTGGGTAAAACAGGGCGGTGTACTTTTAATCGGAACAGGTGCAAGGGCTGATGATACTATAGGAAGATATGCCCCGGAACTTTTGGAGGATATATATGAGACTCCAAGTGTCAGAACTGTAAACTTTTCATTCAATAATGAAATCAAGTCCATTGATTTATACAGTACCAATATAAATTTACATGGTGGAAATGTTTTAATTTCAGATGAGGACTTTCCATTGATAACATCTGTAAATAAACAAAAAGGAATAATTGTTGTAGCAGGCTTTGATTTCTGTGCTTTAAAAGAGTTTGCAATAGAAAATACTCAATTTGCAAGATATCTTGTATCAAATATCCTCGGAAATGAAAGAATAGACGACTTCTCAAAGCAGGGTAAAGTAGTGGATGATACATTTGAAAATGTTGAGCCCATACTCAACTCCTCCGAGATAAAAAAACTTCCTCCTATGACAGTATATACATTGATTTTTATTGCATATATCCTGCTTATCGGACCTGTTTTATTTATATATTTAAGGGACTACGGACTGGCAATATATTACAGGAAAATTGTACTTTTAATATCCTTGCTCTTACTTGCTATAATCACCATATATAATGGGAGAACAAGATTTACCACGACATTTTATAATTATGTTACAGTGTATGAAGCGGGAGATTTGGATGTTTCCGAATCAACATATGTAAACTTAAGAAATCCGTATAATAAACCCTATGATGTTATTATTGATTCCAATTATTCCATTGTACCGATAATAAGAAATAGGGAATATATTTTTGAAAAAAGATTACTAAATAAAAATATATCAATAAATATTGAAAACAAGGATTATACAAAAAATATTTCACTCAATGAGGTAGGTGCGTTTTCTTCAAATATATGGAAATTGGATAAAACAATTGAAAACTTGAATAATGAGGGATTTACCGGAGAAATAAACTTTTTTGACGGAGAACTTGATGTAGAGATCACCAATAATTATAAATACAAGGTAAAAAATGCCACCTTGATTTTATATGGTAAGATTGCAATGCTTGGAGATTTTGATGCAGGTGAGACAAGAAAAATTGACAATTGTGGGCTTTTAAATATACCATTGACAGATTTTGATATAACATCAAGATTGATAACTGGAATGGAGAAAGAAAATACAATAGATCAAAACGGAAGTGTAAACGGTATGGATACCGAAAAGTATATGCAGCAGATGAATGTATCCAATTTTATCTCATTTTATTTGAAGGAGAATTCAAACGGATATAATGCGGATGCAAGAATTATAGCCTTTTCAGATACTGCCCTTGCGAATCCTATTTTTTACGGTAATCCTATGGAGGGCAGCGGTTTGACACTTTTGACCTCGGTTATCCCCGTAAATGCGGTAGAAGATGGAAGAGTGTACAGGCAGTCATTATTAAAAATGCCGATAGTACTAAGCGGAGATTATTCTTATATAAATAATTCTCTGAAGAGTAATGAGGCGACCGTTCTGGAATACTTTCTCGGTGAGAATATAAATATCGAGGAAGTAAAGTTTGAACAGATATCCGATGTATTTATGAATCCGAGATATAATGATAAGGTGAAGGTATTTAAAGGCAATATTGCATTATATAATTATAAAACCGGAAACTTTGATTATATTTCCAAGGATAATTTTTCCATATTGGATTTATTGATATATCTGTCGGATACCAATACTATCAGAGTAAGATATTCAAATATAGAGAGTGGAGACCTGGAAACAGCCTTGCCGATGGTAACTGTTTTAGGTGTGGAAAAATAAATGTTGGAAATAAAGAATGTGAGTAAATCCTATGGAAGGCATACGGCATTGTCAAATCTGAATCTAAATATACCTGACGGTGCATTATTCGGGCTGGTAGGTCCAAATGGTGCAGGAAAAACAACCGCAATGAAGATTATTTCGGGTATTATATTTCCGGACAATGGAGATATTATTTTTAATAATATAAATTTATGCCGAGAAAAGAAAGCCACAAAGGAAATTGTAGGATATGTTCCGGATGTACTTGGAATATATGATGATATGACGGTTTTTGAGTATATGCTGTTTTTTGCCGCAACATACGGACTTACCGGATATGTTGCAAGAAAGAAGGCGGATATCCTCCTTGAGCAGGTGGGTATGACCGATAAGAAAAATTTTTATTTAAATGAGCTTTCAAGAGGCATGCAGCAAAAGCTATGTGTAGCCAGGGCACTTATACATAATCCGGAGCTTATCATTATGGATGAGCCTGCAAGCGGACTTGATCCAAGGGCAAGATATGAATTAAAAGAGCTTTTGCAGGAACTGAATGCCGCGGGAAAGACTGTAATACTCAGTTCTCATATCTTATCCGAGGTTTCTGAAATATGTACGGATATAGGGATTATCGAGGGAGGTAAAATGATAATATCCGGAGCCGTTGAGGATATATTGGCCAAGGTGGAAGGTGCAAATCCTATAAAAATAAAAGTTTTAAATAATGAAAGTTTGGCACTTGAAATATTAAAAAAGAATAAAAAAGTTAGGATTTTATCTGTAGATAATAGCTATTTTATGGTATACTTTGATGGTAAGAAGTTAGACGAAGCTAAGTTGCTGGGGGAACTTGTAAAGAACAATATACTTGTTAGTGAGTTTATAAGAGAACCGGGCAGTTTGGAGTCATACTTTATTAAAGTTACCAATCATTCAAATGAAAGCGTGATTTTTAGCAATGAATATTAATCCGATTTATGAAAGGGAACATAGGGTAAGCACAAGAAGTTTAAAGCTTTCAATGGCTATTTTAATATTTAATTTTATTGTGGCTGCCGTTACCTTGATAGAGATGAATGAAGTTGTGGATTATGCCAGAAAAACTTCAATTATTGATTACACATCATTCTTGCAGATATTTAAAATTGTAATATTTTTACCTGCAATTTTACTTATATTTGTAGCACCCAGTTTTATATCGGGTTCAATAAGTGATGAAAGGCAGAGGGGAACACTTGAAATACTTTTGACAACCAAAATGACTGCAAGAAGTATTGTTTTTGGAAAGTTTTTAAGTCTTTTTGCTTCGATAATGCTCATTTTGGTATCACAGCTGCCTATTATGGCTATTTTATTCTTATATGGCGGTATATCGGTTTTGGATATTATAAAACTGGTGATAAATTTTGTGGTATTTGTAATACTGATTATTTCAATGGGGATATTTTGTTCAAGTATTGCTGTAAAAACAAGTGTGGCTACGGCATTGGTTTATTCAACGGTACTTGGGCTTTTCGTAGGGACTTTGGTATTATATTTTTTAGCCGCAAATTCATTTATGATGAATGAAAACAATAGTTTGGGAATTCTTTTTATAAGATTCAGCAAATTTGTTTTGTTATTTAATCCTTTGGTCAGTATGGATTTTTTACTGTCAAAGATTATGGGTGAAGACAGTTCGGACATATTGGTAAGCCTTTTTTGGTACGATAACTGGTTTTACATAAATATGGTTTTGGACTTGTTATTATCCATTTTACTTTTGGCATTATCTATAGTGAAAATAAAACCACATTGTAAAACATGGAGGAAGTATGGCAACAGTAATTTATAAATGCAAAAATTGTGGTGGTCCGGTAAAGTATTCAGCAACACTTGGAAAGTTTAATTGCGAATATTGTAATACCGTATATTCTGAGGATGAGGTAAAGGCACTGACTCTATTATCAGAGAGAGAAGATGTGGTGGTGGATGCTGTAAACGGCGACTATGTGGAGTATCACTGCCCAAGCTGCGGAGCAAATATAGTAACGGATGAAACAACAGTGGCTACAAACTGTTATTATTGCAATAATCCGATAGTAATGTCAGGCAAACTTGAAAGTTCACAGATGCCTACCAAGGTCATACCTTTCAGAGTTGATAAGAAAAAGGCTTTGGAATCCTTTGAAAGCTGGATAAAGACCAAAAAATTCGTACCGAAGAGCTTCTTTAATGATAAACAGGAGATAGAAGAAATAAACGGAGTATACTTCCCTTATTGGCTTTATAACACCAATGTTTTGGTCGACATTGACAGAGAGGGCAGCAGGACATATACAAGGACTGAGGGAGATTACAGGGTTACATACAGAAAGGATTTCAGAATAGTAAGAAAGGGAGATATAGATGTAAAAAATCTCCCCAAGCTGGCACTTGCAAAGTCAAATAAAGTGCTTGTAGAATCTGTATATCCATTTGATTTTAATAATGCAATAAACTTTGATTCTTCATATTTGAGCGGTTTTGTAGCTGAAAAAAAGGATATTGAAAAGGAAGCGCTGATGAATTCCATCGAGGATGATGTATACAAATACTCAACAAAGGTGGTAAGAGATTCAATGACTGGAGAGAGTGTAAATGTCGTGAATAACGATTTTACCGTAGGTCAAGGAAGCTTTGAGTATGCTATGTTGCCTGTTTGGGCTATCTCTTATAATGATAAGGACAGCAATAAACACTTTTTCTTCAGTGTAAACGGACAAACAGGAAAGGTAGTAGGTAAATTACCTATAGATAATGCCAAACTTTATCTGTCAGGACTTATGGCGATATTACCTTTATTTTTAATAATTAATGCTATACTGTATTTTACGGGTAATTTGCAAACAGGTACTTTTTTAATTGCATTGGTGGGCAGTATTATCGCATATTTACTATATGTACATAAAGTGCATTCGGATTATAATATGACATCATCCGGTGTTGTAAACAGGGGTGTAAATCAGATAGACTTTAATAATAATTATGCCGAGAAGATAGAGTATTGTAAGGATATAGACCTCGGCACAAGGGTGATTAGCAGGTCAAGGATTGAAAGAAAATAGATTAAAGATAAACTTTATTATTTTTAATATATATGTTATAGTTTAGACAATCTAAAAATAGGAGTTTAGAATGGAATTCATAAAGTATAAAAGTACCAGAGGCAAGGAAGCGGGAGTAAATGCATCAGAAGCGATTTTAAAAGGTCTAGCGGATGACGGCGGTCTGTTTATGCCTGAAAAATTCCCGAAATTTGATTTTTCTTTGGAAGAATTAAAGGGGAGAAGATATCAGGATATTGCCTATGAGGTTATGAAACTTCTTTTAAGTGATTACACCAAAGAAGAATTGACGGATTGTATAGAAAAGGCATATGATGAGAAGTTTGATACAGAAGAGATTGCACCTCTTGTAAAAGCAAACGGTGTGTATTTTCTGGAACTTTTCCATGGTGATACCATAGCTTTTAAGGATATGGCATTGTCGATATTACCGCATCTTCTTACCACAGCGGCAAAGAAAAACGGTATAAAAAATAAAATAGTGATTCTTACAGCCACAAGCGGTGATACAGGTAAGGCTGCAATGTCGGGATTTTGCGATGTTGAGGGTACAGGTATTATTGTATTCTATCCTAAAGACGGTGTAAGTAATGTACAGAGATTGCAAATGGTTACCCAAAAGGGTGATAATACAGATGTTGTTGCAATACATGGAAACTTTGATGATGCACAAACAGGTGTAAAAAAGATATTTTCAGATAAGGAATTTGCAAAAAAACTTTCTGAAAACGGAATACAGCTTTCAAGTGCAAATTCTATAAATATAGGACGTTTGGTACCACAGATAGCTTACTATGTCTATGCCTATGTGAAGCTTTTGGAAAGCGGTGATATAGCAGCCGGAGAAAAGATAAATGTCTGTGTACCTACAGGAAACTTCGGAAATATATTGGCAGCATATATAGGAAAACAGATGGGATTACCTGTGGATAAGCTTATATGTGCATCAAATGAGAACAAAGTTTTATTTGATTTCTTTGAAAATGGGGTTTATGATAGAAACCGAAAGTTTGTTTTGACCTCTTCACCGTCTATGGATATACTTATTTCAAGTAATCTGGAAAGATTGATTTATTTAAGTTGTGGAAGTGACGGAGAGTATGTGGCAAAACTTATGAAGGATTTGGCATCAGGCGGTAAATATGAAATCACAAAGGATATGAAAGATTTTATGAAGGATTTTACCGGAGGATATGCCGATGAAAATAAAAATTTTGCAGGTATAAAATCTCTGTATGACGGTACAGGTTATATTATAGATACACATACAGGAGTGGCATATTCTGTATATGAGGATTATAAAAACACCTCAAAGGATATGACAAAGACCGTTATAGCATCCACAGCCAGTCCATATAAGTTTGCAGACAGTGTGTTGGAGGCAATCTATGGACAAAGGCAGGATATGGGAGATTTTGAAGTCATAGATAAATTGCATGAGATTGGAGCACCTGATATCCCAAGGGCAATAGTCGAGATAAAGGATGCAAAGATCAGACATACAAGAGAATGTGACAGTGCAGATATGCAAAAAGAAGTAGAAGATATTCTATTTAACAACAGGAGGTAATTATGTTAGTAGCAGCTAAAGAAATGCTGGATAAGGCAAGAGCGGGACATTATGCGGTAGGACATTTTAATATCAACAATTTAGAGTGGACCAAGTCGGTATTGGCAGTGGCACAGGAAATGAATTCTCCGGTAATTCTTGGAGTTTCAGAAGGTGCAGGAAAGTATATGGTAGGTTATAAGACAGTTGCCGATATGGTAAAGAATATGATTGAGGAAATGGGTATTACAGTACCTGTAGCTCTTCACCTTGACCATGGTTCATACGAGGGCTGTAAGAAATGTATAGAAGCAGGTTTTTCTTCAATAATGTTTGACGGTTCACATTTTTCTATAGAGGAGAATGTTGAAAAGACTAAGGAACTTGTAGAATTGGCACATGCAAACGGAATGTCACTCGAGGCTGAGGTAGGCTCAATAGGTGGTGAGGAAGACGGTGTTATAGGCGCAGGAGAATTTGCAGATCCTGATGAGTGCAAGATGATTGCGGATCTTGGTGTAGATTTCCTTGCAGCAGGTATCGGAAATATTCATGGTAAGTATCCTGCTAACTGGCCGGGACTTAACTTTGATGTTTTGGCTAAGGTACAGGAAAAAACAGGTAGCGTTCCGTTGGTACTTCACGGAGGTACAGGTATTCCGAAGGAGATGATTCAAAAGGCTATTTCTCTTGGTGTATCAAAAATCAATGTAAATACTGAATGCCAGCTGTCTTTTGCAGAGGCAACAAGAAAGTATATTGAGGCAGGAAAGGATCTTGAAGGTAAGGGCTTTGATCCGAGAAAACTCCTTGCACCGGGAGCAGAGGCTATAAAGGCGACTGTAAGAGAGAAGATAGAGCTCTTCGGTTCAGCAAATAAGGCTTGATTGAAATAAATGTGGTCACTACAAATGTAGTGACCATTTTTATGTAAATCCCCAATTTACAGCATTTAAAGCAATAACTGTATAGAATTTAATATGCATTTTCATTATTTTTTGAAAATTTATAATTTACCCCCGATAATATAAATATCATCACCGCATTAAATATAAGCATCAAAACAGCTGTATTTATATTAAATTTATTTGAAACTACGCCTATAATATATGGGGTGAGTATGCCGCCGATTGAAGTAAGTGCGGTAAATACTGTCATAGCAAAGGCTGAGCCTTGCAAGGATTCCTTGGATATGGCATAACAAAGAGGAAACAAAAATCTGTTCTCTGTTTTTCTCCATAAAACTCTCCCGATAAAAACAATATAATGCTCTATTTTATCATATTTTTGAGCAAAATGATAACAGGATATTTGACATTTCAAAAAAATGTGGTAAAGTAAAGAATATCAACCTACATGGAGAAATAATGGATTTATTTGATTATATGAAAGAAGTTAATGAAAAAGAAGATGCCCCGTTAGCTTCAAGATTAAGACCCGATTCTTTAGATTCGATAGTAGGGCAGGAACATATTTTGGGAAAAGATAAATTCTTATACAGAGCAATAAAGGCTGATAAATTGAGTTCGATTATATTCTTTGGTCCTCCCGGATGTGGAAAGACAACCATAGCAAAGGTCATTGCAAATACCACAAAATCAAATTTTAAGCAAATCAATGCCACTATGGCAGGAAAAAAGGAGATGGAAGAAGCGGTATCGGAAGCCAAGATATCATTTTCGATGTATAAGAAAAAAACTATCTTGTTTATTGATGAAATTCACAGGTTCAATAAGTCTCAACAGGATTATTTATTGCCATTTGTAGAGGATGGTACAATAATACTTATAGGTGCAACTACCGAAAATCCCTTCTTTGAGGTAAACAAGGCTTTGATTTCCAGATCGAGGGTTTTAGAACTCAAATCGCTTTCTGATAAAGATATAGAATATATTTTAGAAAAGGCGATTAGTGATAGGGAAAGAGGTATGGGGAGATATGAAACCGATATTTCTAAAGAAGCAATAGAATTTCTTGCAAAAAGTGTTTCAGGAGATGCAAGAAATGCATTAAATGCATTGGAACTTGCAATACTTACCACGGATATTTCAGAGGACGGGAAGATTCATATAGATATAAATATTATCAGTGAATGTGTTCAAAGAAAGATTTTAAAATATGATAAGGACGGAAATAGCCATTATGATACTATTTCAGCCTTTATAAAGAGTATGAGAGGCTCAGATCCCGATGCGGTAATGTATTATCTGGCAAAGATGCTCTATGCAGGTGAAGATATAAAGTTTATTGCCAGAAGAATACTTATATGTGCAGCCGAGGATGTGGGACTTGCAGATCCGAATGCTCTAAATATAGCCACCAATGCCTTTTTGGCAGTGGAAAGGGTGGGTATGCCCGAGGCAAGAATAATTCTCTCGGAGGCGGCAAATTATATAGCCTGTGCACCAAAGTCAAATGCATCATATTTGGCAATAAATGAGGCATTGAAATTTGTGGAGGAAAACAGTGATTTTGAAGTTCCAAAACATATCAGAAATGCAAATTATGCCGGAGAAAAGGATATCGGAATAGGAGTGGGTTATAAATATGCTCATGAATATGAAAACCATTATATTGATCAGCAATACCTGCCGTATGAGATAAGGGACAAAGTTTTTTTAAATCTTACGAATATGGGATATGAGAAGTCAATAAAGGATTATTTAAATAAAATAAAAAAGAAAGATAGATAATATGAGGGAGAAATTACAAACTTTATCATTAGTACAGTTAAAAGAAATTGCAAAGGAACAGGGATTTAAAGGGGTTAGTAACTTAAATAAAGCCAATATAATAGACTTGTTAGTGGAATTTTCTGAAAACCAAAATAAAACAGCATCAAAAAATGAAGTGGTTTCACCTGAAATGGTGACAAGAGATAATTCCTATCAAAGAGAGAACTATTCAAATCCCGGCAATTATTCCAATCAAAACAGAAGCAACTATAATAATACGCAGAGAAATACTGTGAATCAAAACAGAACAATGGGATATAATAATACATATCAAAGCGGGCAAAGATATAATAATCAATTAAACAATCAAGGAAATATGCCTAATTATTATCAGAACCAGAATCAGTATAATAATCAAAATCAATATTCAAATCAGTATCAGAATCAGTACAGCGGTTCAAATCAGTATCAAAACCAGTATCAGCCTCAAAATCAACAGGGATACAGAAATGATTATTATGATAATCAATATGGTGCCAGATATCAAAGAGATTATGTAACAGATATCAGAGATTTGGATTCAGGTGAGATTGCTGAAGGAATACTTGAGGTCATGCCTGACGGATTCGGTTTTATAAGATGTGAAAATTTCCTTCCGGGGGATAATGATGTCTATGTATCTCCTACACAGATAAAGAAATTCAGAATGAAAACCGGTGATGTTGTATCGGGTGTAAAAAAGATAAAAGCGGCTACAGAAAAATTTGCGGCTCTGCTATATATAAATACAGTAAATTCATTCCCACCGGATGTATTGGAGACAAGACCGAATTTTGAGGACTTGACACCGATCTTCCCTGATAGTAGGATACATCTTGCAAGTGACGATTCCGCATCAAAGGCTATGAGAATAGTGGATTTGCTCTCACCTATAGGCAGAGGACAAAGAGGAATGATAGTTTCACAGCCTAAGGCGGGAAAGACCACTCTGTTAAAGGAGATAGCAAAGTCTATTACAGAAAATCAAAAGGATATGCATCTGATTATATTGTTGATAGATGAGAGACCTGAAGAGGTAACCGATATTAAAGAGGCTATTGTGGGAGATAATGTGGAGGTTATATATTCTACATTTGATGAATTGCCGGAAAGACATAAGAGAGTGTCCGAGATGGTAATAGAGAGAGCTAAAAGACTTGTAGAGCATGGAAAAGACGTAATGATACTGCTTGATTCCATTACAAGGCTTGCAAGAGCTTATAATCTTACAGTAGCACCAAGCGGAAGAACTTTATCCGGTGGACTTGATCCTGCGGCGCTTCATATGCCTAAGCGATTCTTCGGAGCAGCCAGAAATATCAGAGAGGGTGGAAGTCTTACAATACTTGCAACCGCTTTGGTAGATACCGGAAGCAGAATGGATGATGTTGTCTTTGAGGAGTTTAAGGGTACCGGGAATATGGAGCTGGTGCTTAACAGAAAGCTTTCTGAAAAGAGAATTTTCCCGGCAATCGATGTTTTAAAGAGTTCTACAAGAAGAGATGATTTGCTTTTAAGCAAAGAAGAGGCTGAGGTAGTCGGAATAATGAGAAAAGGTTCTGATAATCCGAAGCCTGAAGAGTTGGCTGAAAAGATTATCGAAGAGTTTGACTCTACAAAGAACAATGAAGATCTTATTGTAGATATTCTTACAAGAGGGTTTAATTAAAAATATAAGTTTAAATGTAACAGTTTGGCATTTGCCGGACTGTTACATTTTTGTAAAAGTGAGGTTTTATGCAGGACTATAATGCAGGCAGTATTACAGTGCTTGAGGGGCTTGAGGCGGTTAGAGTAAGACCGGGCATGTATATCGGAGGTGTCGGTGTAAAGGGACTAAATCACCTTATATATGAGATAATGGACAATTCCATAGATGAACATCTGGCAGGATATTGTAAAAATATATGGGTTACTTTAAATGCTGACGGTTCATGTACAGTTAAGGATGATGGCAGGGGAATACCCGTGGAAATGCATCAAAAGGGTATTTCAGCGGAAAGAGTGGTTTTATCCACTTTGCATGCAGGAGGAAAATTTGATAATGCTTCTTATAAAACCAGTGGTGGCTTACATGGTGTAGGTTCGTCAGTGGTTAATGCTTTGTCCGATTTCCTTGATATAAAAATATCACGTGACGGATATATTCATCATGACAGATATGAAAAGGGCATACCGGTGATTGAACTCAAAAAAGGACTTTTGCCTACCATAGGCAAAACAAAGGAGAGCGGTACGGAAATCACCTTTTTACCGGATAATACAATTTTTGAAGTCACAAAGTTTAAGGCGGAATGGCTTAAATCAAGGATGCATGAGAGTGCATATCTAAATCCCGGGCTTATGCTGCATTTTATAAATTTAAGAGAGAATGAGTATGAGGAGAGGACTTTTTATGAGCCTGACGGAATAGTAGCCTATGTAAAGGAGCTGAATAAGGGAAAAGAAGTTATGCATGCTCCTATATCATATAAGGGTATTTGTGACGGTATAGATGTGGAGATAGCTATACAATTTGTGGATGCCTTTGAAGAAAATATATTGGGATTTTGTAATAATATATTTACTCAGGAGGGCGGTACACATATTGCGGGCTTTAAAACCAAGTTTACAGGGCTGATAAATACTTATGCCAGAGATTTAGGTGTATTAAAGGATAAGGACAGTAATTTTACAGGTGCGGATACCAGAAACGGAATGACTGCAATAATCAGTATAAAGCATCCGAATCCTATGTTTGAAGGTCAGACAAAGACAAAACTTGCATCGGCAGATGCAACAAGAGCCGTACTTACCGTAACAGGGGATGAACTTACAAGATTTTTTGACAGAAATGTGGATGTTATAAAATCCATCATTTCCTGTGCGGAAAAGTCGGCAAAGATAAGAAAAGCCGAGGAAAGAGCCAAGACAAATATGCTCACAAAGTCAAAGTTTTCATTTGAGTCAAACGGCAAGCTTGCAAATTGTGAGTCGAAGGATCCAAGTAAATGTGAGATTTTTATTGTGGAGGGAGATTCAGCGGGCGGATCTGCCAAAACTGCAAGAAACAGAAATTTTCAGGCTATACTACCTATCAGAGGTAAGATCTTAAATGTAGAGAAGGCTTCTATTGATAAGGTGCTTGCAAATGCGGAGATAAAAACTATGATAAATACCTTCGGTTGCGGATTTTCTGAAGGCTATGGAAATGATTTTGATATATCAAAGCTTCGCTATGATAAGATAATTCTTATGACCGATGCGGATGTGGACGGAAGCCATATAGATACATTGCTTTTGACCTTCCTTTACAGATTTATGCCTGAACTTATATATGACGGACATGTATATATTGCAATGCCTCCGCTTTTTAAAGTAGTACCTAAAAGAGGTGAGGGGATTTATCTGTATGATGAAAAGGCATTGGAAGATTATAAAAAGAAGCATAAGGATAATTTCACCTTACAAAGATATAAGGGACTTGGTGAGATGGATGCAGAGCAGCTTTGGGAGACAACTCTGGATCCTGAAAGAAGGGTATTGAAAAAAGTCGAAATAGAGGATGCAAGACTTGCAAGTGAAGTGACCGAGCTTTTGATGGGTTCCGATGTGGCACCTAGAAGAAACTTTATACATGAGCATGCAAGAGAAGCTGTGATTGATGCATAGGAGGGAATATGGCTGAAAAGATATTGCGAACAGAATATTCGGAAGAGATGCAAAAATCCTATCTGGATTATTCCATGAGTGTTATTACCGCAAGGGCTATACCTGATGCCAGAGACGGTCTAAAGCCTGTACAAAGAAGAGTTCTCTACGATATGAGTGAGCTTAGAATATTCAGTGACAGACCGCATCGTAAATCTGCAAGAATAGTCGGTGATACCATGGGTAAGTATCATCCACATGGTGACAGCTCAATATATGAAACTTTGGTTGTTTTGAGTCAGGACTTTAAAAAGGGGATGGCTCTTATAGACGGACATGGAAACTTCGGATCTATTGAGGGTGACGGGGCTGCCGCTATGAGATATACGGAGGCAAAGCTTGCAAAATTCACTGAAGAAGTATATTTAAAGGATCTGGATAAGACGGTTGATTTTATATCAAACTATGATGAGACTGAAAAAGAACCGGCAGTTTTACCTGTAAGAGTTCCGAATCTTTTGATAAACGGTGCCGAGGGTATTGCCGTAGGTATGTCAACTTCCATACCGACACATAATCTGTTGGAGGTGTGTAATACCTGTATTGCATATATAAAAAACAGAAATATAGATACCAAGGGGCTTTTGGAGATATTACATGGTCCGGATTTTCCGACCGGAGGTATTATTGCCAATAAAAAAGATCTGTTTGATATCTATGATACCGGTAATGGAAAGTTAAAGATTAGAGGAAAGATAGAAGTAGAGCTTGGAAGAAAAAAAAGTGATAAGGACAAGCTTATAATTTCAGAGATTCCATATACTATGATTGGTGCAGGTATCAATAAATTTTTGGTGGATGTGGCTAATCTGGTAGAGAGCAAAAAACTTTCAGATGTAGTGGATATAAGTAATCAATCGGATAAGAACGGTACAAGGATTGTTCTTGAACTTAAAAAAGATGCGGATATTGAGAAAATAAAGAATATCCTTTATAAAAAAACCAAACTTGAAGATACTTTCGGTGTCAATATGCTGGCTATTGTGGACGGCAGACCGGAGATACTATCTTTGAGGGATATTTTAAAAAATTATCTTGATTTTCAGTATGAGATCACTACAAAAAAGTACAATATTCTTTTAAATAAGGAACTTGAGAAAAAAGAAATTCAGGAAGGTCTTATAAGGGCTGTAGATGTTATTGATATTATTATCGCAATACTTCGTGGCTCAAAAAATCTTACTCAAGCAAAAAAATGCCTTATATCAGGAGATACTACCGGTATTAATTTTAAGGTAAAAACATTTGAAAAGGATGCCAAAAAGCTTTCCTTTACAGAAAAGCAGGCACAGGCAATCCTTGATATGAGACTGTATAAGCTTATAGGTCTTGAGATAGAGGCACTTTTAAAGGATAATGCCGCCACCTTAAAAAATATAGAGGATTATGAGAATATTCTAAAAGATCATAAAAATATGGATAAGCTTTTTATAAAGGATCTGGAAAAAATCAAAAGGGATTTTGCATTGCAAAGAAAGACTTTGATTGAAGACGCAAAAGAGGCTATATATATTGAGGAACCTCTTGCCAGTGAAGAAGTTATCTTTGTAATGGATAAATTCGGATATTGTAAAGTTTATGACAGAGGTACTTTTGATAAGAATGCACAAGCTGTGGAAAGTGAAAATATCTATGTATTCCCGGTGATGAATACCGATAAAGTATGTATTTTCTCAAATACAGGTATTTTATATAAAATAAAGGTAATAGATTTGCCTTTATCAAAGCTTAGAGATAAGGGAACACCTATTGATAACTTGACAAAGTTTGACAGCAGTACGGAAGAAATATTGCTGGCTGTAAGTGAAGACAGTATGCGAGGGAATTCCATACTTATGCTTACAAAGAAAGGATTTATAAAAAAAGTATCATGTGAGGAGTTTAAAACCAATAATAAACAGGTTGCATCCACAAAACTTACAAATGATGATGTGCTTATAGCGGTTAAAATGATATCTTCAGGTATAAATACGGATATTTTTATAATATCGGATGCCGGATATATTTTAAGATTTAATATATCGGAGGTAAACGAATTTAAAAAGAGTACCAGAGGAGAAAAGGCAATGACTCTTGGATATAATGAATATATTAAAGAGCTTTATTTATTAAATGATACCGGATTTGTAAATATATCGGGGAAAGAGATTGCGCTTAATAAGGTAAAACCAAGCCATAGAGGCTATAAGGGACAGAAAATAAAATAAACAATTCAGAACAACTGTCTTTAGGTGGCGTACAAATGTGCGTCTGTTGCGAAAAAACACTTGCAATATTATAAATAATATACTATGATTGCAACCAGTTAAAAAATAGTAATTCAAAAGATATTGAGGATTAACTGTTATAAAAAGAAATAGATATGGAGAGACATTATGGATAAAAAATTAAAGGTGGGTGTTTTGGGGGCAACAGGCATGGTAGGACAGAGATTTTTGTCATTACTTGAAAATCACCCATGGTATGAGGTTGTAGCGGTTGCAGCCAGCCCAAACAGTGCAGGTAAAAGATATGAGGATGCTGTGGGAAGCCGTTGGAAAATGACAACACCTATGCCGCAGGCTTATAAAGACCTTGTAGTAATGAATGTAAATGATGTAGAGGAAGTTGCATCAAAGGTAGACTTTGTATTCTCAGCTGTAGATATGACAAAGGAAGAGATAAAGGCTATTGAGGAGGCTTATGCCAAGACGGAGACTCCTGTGGTTTCAAATAACTCCGCACATCGCTGGACTAAGGATGTTCCGATGGTGGTACCTGAGATAAATCCCGAGCATTTTGAGATTATAGAAGCTCAAAAGAAGAGACTTGGAACAAAGAGAGGTTTTATAGCTGTAAAGCCTAACTGTTCTATACAAAGTTATGCTCCCGCACTTAATGCATGGAAGGAGTATGAGCCTATAGAAGTAGTGGTTACAACATATCAGGCTATTTCAGGAGCGGGAAAGACCTTTAAGGACTGGCCTGAGATGGAGGGAAATATCATTCCGTTTATAGGAGGTGAGGAAGAAAAGAGTGAGAAAGAGCCTCTTAGAGTTCTCGGTCATATTGAGGGAGATGAGATTGTTCCTGCAAGCTTACCAAAGATTACCTGCCAATGTGTAAGAGTACCTGTACTGAACGGACATACCGCAGCGGTATTTGTAAGATTTAAGAACAAGCCGTCCAAGGAAGATCTTGTAAAGAAACTTGTAGAATACAGGGGAGAGCCACAGGAGCTTAATCTTCCTTCAGCACCGAAGCAGTTTATTCAATATCTCACAGAGGATAACAGACCGCAGGTAGCACTGGATGTTGACTATGAAAACGGTATGGGAGTTTCCATAGGAAGACTTAGAGAAGATTCAATGTATGATTATAAGTTTATCGGACTTTCACATAATACTTTAAGAGGTGCGGCAGGCGGTGCATTACTATGTGCAGAGTATCTGACAGCAAAGAAATTTATAAGCAAGAAATAAAAGTATTTAGAGGCATTTGCATGGCGGATGCCTCTTTTTATATCTCTTGAACTTTTAATTATAAACTTATATAATAAAACACTATTATCAAACAGCTAGTAATATTTATACTAAGTATTGCAAGAGAATAGAAAAATTTGTATAATATATGAAAATAGCTGTCACTTCAAGCTGTGATGGCTTTTTCTTTGTAAAGAGAGGAAGAACATGGGTATTAAGACAACTGAATTTGGAAAAACTAAGGATGGTCAAAAAGTAAATCTATATACTCTGACAAATAAAAATGGAGTAAGTGCATCTTTTATAGATCTTGGAGGTACATGGGTAAATATGATAGTACCTGATAAAGACGGCAAATTTGAAGATGTATGTCTTGGATATGATACTGTAGCGGGATATGAGAACAATATACCTCACTTCGGCGCTATAATAGGCAGATATGCAAACCGTATACCTGACGGAAAGTTTTATATAGACGGCAAGGAGTACAGACTTGCTTTAAATAATGGGAATTATTCTCTTCATTCAGGACCTGATTACTGGCATGACAGGATATGGGAAGTAGGCACTTTTGAAGATGAAGACAGAGATATGATTACATTTATGCTAAGAAGTCCGGATAAGGATCAGGGCTTTGGTGGTGAGGCGAGAGTAAGTGTAAGCTATGTTTTATCTGATGATAATGCTCTTACAATAGGCTACAGCTTCGTATGTGACAAAAAGACTGCCGTAAACCTTACCAATCATGCATATTTTAATCTTGCAGGTCAGGATAAAGGTGATATATATGATCAGGAAGTTATGATATATGCCGACAGCTTTTTACCATGTAATGAGAACTCCATACCGACAGGTGAGATAAGAAAAGTTGAAAATACAGCTATGGACTTTAGACAGTATAAGAAGATAGGTAAGGAAATTGACTCCGATTATGAATCTGTAGTGCAGGGCGGCGGATATGACCATAACTGGGTAATCAATGATTATGACGGGAACCTTCGACTTATTGCAAAAGCAAAAGATGAAAAAAGCAAGAGAGTAATGGAAGTATATACAGATTTACCGGGAGTGCAATTCTATACAGGAAACTATCTGAATGAAGAAATAATAGGTAAGAAGGGATTTCCTTATAAAAAGAGGAGCGGATATTGCTTTGAGACTCAGTTTTTCCCAAATGCAATAAATATGCCTGAATTTATACAGCCTGTTGTGGATGAACTTGAAGAGTTTATCAGTGAAACAATATATAAGTTCAGTGTAGAAAGAGATTGATGAAAAAACTTTTTATAGCGGAAAAGCCGAGTGTGGCAACCGAGTTTGCAAAAGCCCTAAAAGTACCTACAGGCAGAAAAAACGGATATTTGGAAGGTGAAGATATTATAGTTACATGGTGTGTAGGACATCTGGTGACTATGAGTTATCCCGAAAAATATGATGAGAGATTAAAAAGGTGGTCGCTTGATACCCTGCCCTTTTTGCCGAAGGAATTCAAATATGAAATAATAGACGGTGTAAAAGCCCAGTTTGCCATAGTATCAGGTCTTTTAAACAGAGAAGATGTGGATACAATATATATTTGTACCGACTCCGGAAGAGAGGGTGAATATATATACAGACTTGTGGATATGATGGCAAAGGTAGAGGGAAAGATAAGAAAAAGGGTATGGATAGATTCTCAAACCGAGGAGGAGATTTTAAGAGGTATAAGAGAGGCAAAGGATTGGTCGCATTATGACAATCTTTCCTCGGCAGCTTTTCTTCGTGCAAAAGAAGACTATCTTATGGGTATAAATTTTTCCAGGACACTTACATTAAAATACGGCAGGAATGTAGCAAATTTTTTAAAGCTTGACAGAGCCGTACTCAGTGTGGGAAGAGTAATGACCTGCGTTGTAGGTATGGTGGTAAACAGAGAAAGAGAAGTAAGAAACTTTGTAAAAACTCCTTTTTTTAAGGTTCTTGGCAAATTTGAAAACGCCGGTATGTTTATATCCGGTGAATGGAAGGTGAATGAAAAGTCAAAATATTTTAATTCACCTATGCTTTATAAAGATAACGGCTTCAGAGAAAAGATATATGCAAAAGGACTTATAGAGCATATAGAAACAAGGGCAAATGAAACAGGAAGAGAAGTAATTGTCTTATCAGATGAGAAAAAGAAGGAAACCAAAAATCCTCCACTGCTTTTTAACTTGGCTGAAATACAGAATGAATGTTCAAAGAGATTTAAAATAAGCCCTGACGAGACATTAAAGATAATACAGGAACTGTATGAAAAAAAACTTGTCACCTATCCGAGAACGGATGCGAGAGTATTATCATCGGCTGTAGCAAAGGAAATTGATAAGAATATAAAGGGACTTTGTAATTTTTCTCTACTTGCAGGTTTTGCACAGGATATACTTAAAAAAAGTGTATATAAAAATATTGCTAAAACAAAGTATGTTAATGATAGCCAAATTACCGACCATTATGCTATAATACCTACCGGGTTTGGAAATACGAATTCATTGAGTAAATTATCATTATCTGTATATGAGTTGATATGCAGAAGGTTTTTAAGTATATTTTATCCTCCCGCCATATATCAGAAATTTGCTATACGAATGGGTGTAGGAGATGAAATATTTGTCAGCAATACAAAGGTTTGTGTTGAGAGAGGTTTTTTGGATATATTAAGTCCTGTAAAAAATGATGATGATGAGGAAAATGCTGAAAGTCAAAATCCCGAGTATATAAAGATGATTTCATCAATTAGAAAGGGCTCTAAGCTTGTTTTGGACTCAATGAGTATAAAAGAAGGTGAAACCGTGCCGCCAAAGAGATATTCTTCAGGTTCCATTATACTTGCTATGGAAAATGCAGGGCAACTGATAGAGGATGAGGAATTGAGGAGTCAAATAAAGGGAAGCGGTATCGGTACTTCCGCTACAAGAGCAGATATTTTAAAGAAGTTGTTTGCTATAAAGTATCTTGCCTTGAATAAAAAAACACAGATAATCACACCTACACTTTTTGGTGAAATCGTGTATGAAGTAGTTAATTGCTCTATTTCGCAACTCTTAAATCCCGAGTTAACCGCAAGCTGGGAAAAAGGACTTACAATGGTATCCAATGGAGATATAAGCTCTGAAGAATATATGACAAAGCTTGAAAGATTTGTAGGCATTCGATGTCTTAATGTGAAGCAACTTAATAATCAATACAGTTTAAATGCCATATTTGAAAAAATTTCCAAAGAGTATAAGGCATGAAAGGATAGAAAATGAAGAAAATCGATGTAAAAACTAAAAAACTTTTTGATCTTGAGGAGACTATCGCAAAGGAGTTGTTTGAAAGATATACATATCCATGGGAGGTGTTTAAAGATCTTGGGAACTTCATAGAGGAGGTAGGAAAAACATTGCCCGATACCGAGTATTTAAAAATCGGAAGAAATATCTGGGTACATCGTTCTGTAAAGATAATGCCGACAATTGCACTTGCAGGTCCGCTTATTATCGGTAAAGATGCAAGTATTCGTTCATGTGCATTCTTTAGAGGAAATGTAATTATAGGAGAGGGTGCTGTAGCGGGAAATTCATGTGAATTTAAGAATGCGATATTATTTAATAGGGCACAGGTGCCTCATTTCAGCTATGTAGGGGATTCTATTATAGGATTTAAGGCACATCTTGGCGCATCGGCAATCACATCCAATCTAAAGAGTGATAAGTCTGATGTGGTACTTCATCTTGATGATGCCGAACTGGAAACAGGTCTTAGAAAGCTGGGAGCTATAGTAGCGGATGAGGTGGAAGTAGGATGCGGCTCTATTTTAAATCCGGGAACCGTTATAGGAAAGAATACAACCATATATCCGCTTTCAAATGTCAGAGGCTGTGTAAATAAATCATCTATCTATAAGAGTAAGGATGATATAGTGGTAAAGGCAAAGAAAAAGCCTACAATTGCAAAACTGTAATTTAATGCGTATGGATATCCATACGCATTTTTCATACTTTGATTACCGGCATAAAATACCAAAGACTAGTTGCTGTTTAAAATATCATTAAAGATTGACGCAGGTATTTTTAAATCACCATAGCCCCTTCCTATATACAATCCGGGCTTATTGTTTCCGTGGAAATCACTTCCGCCGGTGGGAAGCAAATTAAGTTTTTGTGCTAATGAATTCAGCTTATTTATATCACTTGATGAATGAGTGGAATGATATACTTCTATACCTTTTAAACCTAAATCTTTTAAATGTAATAAAAGTTTTTCCAATTCTTTTTCGGAAAATTTATACTGGAAAGGATGTGCGAGAGAAATAAAAAAATTATGTCGGGTTAGAAATTGCATACATCTGTATGTGTTGATATTTTTTACCGGAATATATTTACCGCCATATTCCAGATATTTCTCAAAAGCCTCCTTTTTGTTTTTGACAACACCCATATTTATAAGAGCATTTGAAAAATGAGCTCTCGTAATTTGTGCCTTCGGATTTCCGTTATTTAAGTCATTCTCAGATATAAATATTCCGTCTTTTTTAAATCTCTTTATTATCTCTGCATTTCTATCAGCTCTTTCTTTTGCAAAAAAATCCAAATCAGAAAAAATTTCTTTAGGAATATCGGGTTTATCCTGAGAGAAAGAGGTAGACAGGAGATATCCTAAAATATGTATTTCTTTTTCTTCATATACACAGCTCATCTCCACGCCGGGTATTACAAAAAGACCAAGTTTAAGCCCTTTTTTAAAACATTCATCCACACCTGCCATAGTATCATGATCAGTAAGTGCGATAAGACTTAGAGATGCCTGTTTTGCCAGTACAGCCACATCTGTGGGCGAGTAAGTGCCGTCAGAAGATGTAGAATGTGTATGTAAATCAATATATCCTGATATCTTGTTCATAAATCACCTTTTAAAAATTAATAAATGTTTTAGATTTAACAAATCTTATTGATAAATCTTAATAAGTCTAGCATAATAAACTAATCAAAGCAAATTTGATATATTGTTTAAAATTTAAATTACTGCTATAATTTACCTTCAAAGTATTTTATATTGAAAATGATAAGCGATATTTTACCAATACATTTTGTAAGGAATAGAAATGTTAAATAATAAAGATAAAGAAAAGAACTATAGAAAACGCGGCTCTGAGAGGGTAAGGGAAGCCAGACAAAGGGCACAGAGGCAGAGAGAGGCATCAAATATAAATTTTAAGCCGTTGGCTTTGGTGATATTGATAATTGGTTTATCCGCTCTTTTTATGATAGTCGGTGTTGAAAGGATAACAAAGTTTGTGAGCGCTTTGGATATGCCAAGTAAAGAAGAGACTACACAGCCTGTGACCGAAAAACTTAAAAAGCAGATAAGAATCGATGATGTGGATATAACAGGAATGACAATAGCAGAGGCAAAGACTGCCATAGAAAAGATATATCCATGGAGTTTAAGTCTTTATATAAGCAATGATGAAGCAGATATACTGGAAGTTGAAAATATATTGGATATAAAGTTAGAGGCTCTTTTAAAAAAGATTTATCAGGATGTGGACAATGCGGCATCACATTACAGTATAAACTTTGATGACAGCGATATAGATACTATTGTTCAAAAGGCTAAGGATAAATGGGATATTCCTCCGAAAAACGGCTCTATTTCAGGCTTTAATAAGGAGACCAAAAGCTTTATATACGAAGATGAAAAAGACGGATATTTAATAGATGAGAACAGACTTAAGGAAGATTTAAGTTCTTTCCTTGGCAGAAAAAATTATGAGGCAAAGATTTCCGTTGTAAAGAATGAGGTAAAAGCAAGCATTACTGCGGCTGAGGCTAAGGAAAAATATAAGGTTATAGGTACTTTTACCACAAAGACCACTGATAATAAGGACAGAAACACGAATATTTCTCTGGCAGCGGAAACTCTCGACGGACTTATAATAAAGCCGGGTGAGGAGTTTTCTTTTAATAATACAACAGGGAACAGAACAATTGAAAGAGGATATAAGCCTGCCGGTGCATATGTAAACGGTGTTTTGGTAGAGGAGCCGGGAGGAGGCGTTTGTCAGGTATCATCCACATTATATAATGCGGTTATTTTTGCGGGGCTTAAGACCACAGAAAGACATGCACATTCTTTTGAACCTAATTATGTGACACCTGGAGAAGATGCTATGGTAAGCTATGACGGCTATGCAGGACCTGATATGAAGTTTATAAATACTTCAGATACGGCTATAGCTATTCGTGCAGTACTTACAGGAAAAACTCTTACCTGCTCCATTATAGGTATCCCGATACTTGAGGAGGGAGTGACGGTAGAGATGTCATCAAAAAAGATATCGGATTTAAACCCTCCGATTCCTGAGTATGTAGAGGATAAAAGTATAAAAAAAGGCAGTGAGGTAGTTGTAAATGAAGCCAAAAAAGGTTCAAGATGGGCTACCACCTACATAATAAAAAAAGACGGTGTGGTGGTGAAGGAAGAACAATTCCATAATTCCACATATAATGGAAAACCCGCAAAGATTAAGATAAATCCCGGGAACGGTGAAACAAGTGCGGCAAATGTTGAGGAAAGTACGGCTCAAACTGCTCAAACCAATCAGGAAACAAATACCATGCCGCCATCTGAGGAAACTACTCATGAAAAGGTAAGTGAAAGCTCTGTAAAAAAGAAGGAATCCGTACATAAGAGCGAGGAGGCTACCGAGAGGAAAGAATCTGTGCATAAGAGCGAAGCGACTACCGAGAGTACAGTGGAAAAGCTAAATACGGAAGAGAAGACCTCTAAGGCTCAGGAAAGTACAAAAGCTAAAGAAAAAGAAAGCACACAGAGTACAAAAGCAAAAGAAAGCACTCAAAGTTCTAAAGAAAAAGAAAGTACACAGAGTACAAAAAACAAAGAAACAACGGCAGAGCAAACAGTTGAAAAGCTTAATACAACTGAGGCTACAAAGCCTGAAGAAACTGTACCCAAGCTTGAGAATTAGTAAAAATATAAAACCGTGTAGATAAATTACAATCTACACGGTTTTTTTATTAGAAAATAATTAACATTTTTATATGTGCATATAGCTGTATTGACTTAGAACAAATTATAATGCTAAACTTGTAGTAAATTACATAGATGCTGAAACTATTTTTTTAAATTATAATAATGGTGGGGTAAAATTCATGAATAAGGAAAAAGAAAATGTAAAATATTTAAAACTTTTGAAGCAAAACTATTCTACAAGTCAGTCTGTAATTAGAGAAATTATCAATTTATCTGCAATAACGAATTTACCAAAGGGCACTGAATTTTTTTTAAGTGATATACATGGCGAATATGATGCCTTTTTGCATATAATGAATAATTGCTCCGGAGTGATAAAGGAAAAAGTTGATTTGATTTTTGAAAATACCCTGTCAGAGTTTGACAGACAGGAATTATGTACCCTTATATACTATCCGAGAGAAAAAATGACAATTCTTTCTGAGCATGGAAGGATTGATGATGATTGGTATTCAATGACATTAAATTATCTTATAATGCTTGCAAAACTTTTATCATCAAAGTACACAAGGTCAAAAGTAAGAAAAGCCCTGCCGGAGGATTATGCTTATATTATAGATGAGCTTTTGCATGCACAAAAAAATGAGGATACCAATAAAGTAAGCTATCATAAGCATATTCTTCAAACAATTATTGATCTGGATGATGCGGATGAATTTATAATTGCGCTCTCTGCACTTATAAAAAGGCTTGCGGTGGATCATCTTCATATAGTGGGAGATATTTTTGACAGAGGAGGAAAAGCTGATAAAATAATTGACTTATTACTGGATTATCATTCACTGGATATTGAATGGGGAAATCATGATATTTTGTGGATGGGTGCGGTATGCGGAAATGATGCATGTATTTGTAATGTTATACGCAATAATTTAAAATACGGAAATGTAGAGATTTTGGAAAATGCATACGGTATCAGCTTAAGGCCGCTTATTCTTTTCGGTATGTCAAAATATGGAATTAGTGACGGCATACAGGCTGCACTTGCGGCAATAAAAGTTATTTTATTTAAGCTGGAAGGGCAGCTTATAAAAAGGCATCCGGAATATGGTATGGATGACAGATTGCTTTTAGAACATATTGATAAAGAAAAGAGTATAGTAAAAATTGACGGAAAAGAGGCGGTATTAAAAACCACACTTTTCCCTACACTGGATATAAATAATCCTTATGAGCTTACCGAGGAAGAAAATGAAATAGTATTAAAACTTCACAGAAGTTTTGTTTCAGGTCAAAGACTTAATAATCATATAAAGTTTTTATATGATAAGGGCAGTATGTATAATGTCTATAATAGAAATCTTATTTATCACGGCTGTGTACCGGTGGATGAAAACGGTATATTTGATATGTTGCTTATCAATGGAAGATACTATCATGGAAAGGCATTACTTGATATATGTGAGGTGAAAGCAAGAGCCGCCTATGTTGACAATCCGAATATGGATGATGTTGATTTTATGTGGTTTTTATGGGGAGGTGAAAAATCTCCTTTATGTGGCAGGAAATTAAAGACTTTTGAAAGGGATTATATAGAGGATAAGAGTTTTTGGCATGAAAAATCCAATCCTTATTACAGCAGATATTATGATGAAAGCTTTTGCTCACAGATACTTCATGAATTTGGGCTATATGATGCACATTCTCATATAATAAACGGACACACACCTGTTCATGCAATTGACGGAGAGGCTCCTATCAGAGCAAACGGAAGGCTTTTTGTTATTGACGGAGGATTTTGTCGTGCAATGAATAAAACCACAGGTATTGCAGGCTATACATTGATATTTAATTCGCATGGATTAAGGCTTAAAGCTCATACACCTTTCACCTCGGTGGAAGATGTTTTGATAAATAATACCGATATCAAATCAGAATCCGAAATAGTGGAAAAAGATACTTACAGAATGTTTGTAAAGGATACGGATATCGGTAAAAAATTATTGGAAGATATATCGGACTTGAAGAAATTGCTTGAGAATTATCGCAAGTTATAGTTAATGATATATTGTTTAATCAGGGAGGTAGATATTAAAATTATATAAAATTTCAAAGTAAATTATAGCCGGGCGGAGTAAATTTTTATCTGCTCGGCTATAAATATTAACAGTATACTTTGTTAATTTTTAAGTATAAAAATAGTTATATTTACTTAAAATATATATCTAACAATGTCTTATTAAGGGTTTTATTGTTTTAAAACAGGTACAAGCGGTATTGTACGAAGAATAATACACAAAATGAGAGCATAATTATTTGCAAATATTTTTTAAATTGGTATAATGAGAGACGAAAAACTAATTTTATAATTTTTATAAACAATTATTTAGTAGGAGGAATTAAATGGCTAACAGAAAAATGAAGACCATGGATGGTAATCAGGCAGCTGCTCATGCATCATATGCTTATACAGATGTTGCTGCAATATATCCGATAACACCATCATCTGTCATGGCAGAGCACACCGACGAGTGGGCAACAGAGGGTAGAAAGAATATTTTCGGCCAGACTGTTCAAGTAACAGAAATGCAATCAGAGGCAGGTGCTGCAGGTGCAGTTCATGGTTCTCTTTCAGCCGGAGCTTTGACTACAACATATACAGCTTCACAGGGCCTTCTTCTTATGATTCCGAATATCTATAAGATAGCGGGAGAGCAGCTTCCGGCTGTTATCAATGTTTCAGCTCGTGCAGTTGCTACACATGCGCTCAGTATCTTCGGAGATCATTCAGATGTTTACGCTTGTCGTCAGACAGGTGCTGCAATGCTTTGTGCATCATCAGTTCAGGAAGTTATGGACTTGACACCTGTTTCACATTTATCAGCATTAAAGGGTAAAGTTCCATTCATAAACTTCTTTGACGGATTCAGAACATCACATGAGATTCAAAAGATCGAAGCTTGGGATTATGAAGATCTTAAGGAAATGGCTGATATGGATGCTATAGCAGCTTTCAGAAAGAATGCGCTTAATCCAAATCGTCCTGTAGAGAGAGGTTCGGCACAGAACCCTGATATTTTCTTCCAGGCAAGAGAAGCAAGCAATCCATATTATGATGCATTACCTGCAATTGTTCAGGAATATATGGACAAGGTTAATGCTAAGATCGGTACAGATTATAAATTATTTAACTACTATGGTGATGCTAATGCAGAGTCTGTTATCATCGCTATGGGTTCAGTTAATGATACAATAGAAGAGACAATTGATTACCTTGCAAAAAAGGGTGAGAAGGTCGGAGTTGTTAAGGTTAGACTTTACAGACCGTTCAGTGCAGAGGCACTTGTAAATGCTATACCTGACAGCGTTAAGAGAATTCAGGTTCTTGACAGAACAAAGGAGCCCGGTTCACTTGGTGAGCCGCTTTGGCTTGATGTTGTTGCAGCACTTAAGGGAACAAAGTTTGATGCTGTTCCTGTATTCAGCGGTCGTTACGGTCTTGGTTCAAAGGATACAACACCTGCTCAGATCGTTGCAACATTCAAAAACACAGAGAAGAAGAGATTTACTATCGGTATCAATGATGATGTTACACATCTTTCACTTGATCCGGGACCTGCTATTGTTACAACACCTGAGGGAACTACAAACTGTAAGTTCTGGGGACTCGGTGCTGACGGTACTGTAGGTGCAAATAAGAACTCTATCAAGATTATCGGTGATAATACAGATTTGTATGCACAGGCATATTTTGATTATGACTCAAAGAAGTCAGGCGGTATTACAATGAGCCACTTGCGTTTCGGTAAGAAGCCTATTAAGTCAACATATCTTATCCGTAAGGCAAACTTTGTAGCATGTCATAACCCTGCATATATCAGAAAGTACAATATGGTACAGGAACTTGTTGACGGCGGTACATTCTTACTTAACTGTACATGGTCGGATGCAGAGCTTGAAGAGCATATCCCGGGACAGGTTAAGAAGTATATTGCAGATCACAATATCAACTTCTACACAATTGACGGTGTAAAGATCGGTATAGCTACAGGTATGGGACCAACAAGAATTAACACAATTCTTCAGTCGGCATTCTTTAAGCTTTCAGCAATTATTCCTGAGGATCATGCTATTGACCTTATGAAGAAGGCGGCTGAGAAGACTTACGGAAGAAAAGGTGAGGATGTAGTTAAGAAGAACTGGGCAGCTATCGAAGAGGGTGCTAAGAATGTTCATAAGGTAGAGGTTCCTGCAAGCTGGGCTGATGCAAAGGATGAGGGACTTGACTATGCAGTACATACAGAGGGTAGAGAGGACGCAATCAAGTTTGCAAATACTATCCAGACAGCTGTAAGTGCACAAGAGGGTAATAACCTTCCTGTATCTGCATTCGTTGACTATGTAGACGGTACAACACCTGTAGGTACAGCTGCGTATGAGAAGCGTGGTATTGCCGTAAATATGCCTATCTGGAACAGTGATAACTGTATACAGTGTGGATTCTGTTCATATGTATGTCCTCATGCTGTTATCAGAACAGTTGCTCTTACAGAGGATGAGGCAAATAATGCTCCTGAGGGAATGAGTATACTTCCAATGACAGGTATGCCAAACTACAAGTTTACAGTAGCCGTATCAGCACTTGACTGTACAGGTTGCGGTTCTTGTGCCAATGTATGTCCGGGTAAGAAGGGCGAGAAGGCTCTTGTTATGGAGAGTATGCCGGAGAATGTACATAGACAGAAGTGGTTTGATTATGCAACAGCTACACCTGAGAAGGCTGAGGTTATTGCCAAGTTTAAGGAGACAACAGTTAAGGGTTCACAGTACAAGAAGCCTTTACTTGAGTTCTCAGGCGCTTGTGCAGGTTGTGGTGAGACACCTTATGCAAGACTTATCACACAGCTCTTTGGTGACAGAATGTATATTGCAAACGCTACAGGTTGTTCATCAATCTGGGGTAACTCATCACCTTCAACACCATATACAGTAAATGATAAGGGACATGGTCCTGCTTGGTCCAACTCTTTGTTCGAGGATAATGCTGAGTTCGGTTACGGTATGTTCCTTGCAAATGAGGCTATCAGAAAGGGACTTAGATCAAAGGTAGAGGCTATTGCCGAGAACGGTTCGGATGAGCTTAAGGCGGCAGCTAAGGAATATCTTGATACATTCACTGTAGGTGCACTCAATGGAACTGCAACAGACAATCTTGTAGCCGTACTTGAGAACTTAAATACAGCTGAAGCTAAGGAAATCTTAGATAATAAGGAATTCTTATCAAAGAAGAGCCAGTGGATCTTCGGTGGTGACGGTTGGGCTTATGATATCGGTTTCGGAGGTCTTGACCATGTAATCGCAAGCGGTAAGGATGTAAACATCATGGTATTTGATACAGAGGTTTATTCAAATACAGGTGGACAGAGCTCAAAGTCAACAAAGACAGGTGCTGTAGCACAGTTTGCTGCCGGTGGTAAGGATACAAAGAAAAAGGATCTTGCAAGTATTGCAATGAGCTATGGTTATGTATATGTAGCACAGATAGCTATGGGTGCCGATTACAATCAGACTGTTAAGGCACTTGCCGAGGCAGAGGCTTATCCGGGTCCGTCACTTATCATTGCATATGCACCATGTATCGCTCATGGTATCAAGAAGGGTATGAGCAAGGCTATGACAGAGGAGAAGCTTGCAGTTGAGGCAGGTTACTGGCATAACTTCAGATTTAACCCTGATGCAGAGAACAAATTTACTCTTGATTCAAAGACACCTACAGGAGACTACCAAGAGTTCCTTAAGGGTGAGGTTCGTTACTCATCACTTGCACTCAAGGATCCTGAGAGAGCAGCTGAGCTCTTTGTTAAGAATGAGGCGGATGCTAAGGAAAGATTTACATATCTTGAGAGACTTGTAACATTATATTCAAAATAATATAAGCTGATAATATAGAATTAATAGGCAACAATCTATTTAGTGTACAAACGGAAATCACATTTGTGATTAAAGGGTATTGATAAAATATCCGTATATAGAATCGCTCAGATTAAAAATCTGGGCGATTTTTTATATAGAAATAATAAAGTGCTTACTTAAATATGCTGAATTTATACAGGAAGTACATATACGACTTTTGCATCATATATGATTATTTATGTGAATGATCGGAAATAAATGATACAAATTTAACGAAAACATAAAGAAAGGTGAAAATTGATTGACTAAAAAAAGTAGTAGTTATATAGTAATATTAATAAATAGTGTGAAATATTTAGTGAGGAGGAAGAAAGATGATTAAAAAAGGGGCGGCAGCGTTTCTGACAGGAATCATTACTACAACCTTGGTTGTGGCGGGACTTACCGGATGCGGCAAGTCAAATATGGGAGCGGAGCATGTCAGATTGATGGTATGGTCACCGGCTGAAGATCAGGCAAAGGAACGCGGCGAATGGCTTCAGACAATGTGCAATAATTTTGCAGAGGAACATCCGGAGTGGAATATTACATTTGTATACGGTGTTGCGGATGAAGCAACTGCAACAGATCAGGTTTCACGGGATCCCGAGGCAAGTGCCGATGTATTTATGTATGCAAATGACCGTATAACGACACTTGTAGAGGCAAAGGCTGTAGCCAAATTTGGCGGAAAGTACAAGGAAATAATTGAGTCTACAAACTCACCGGAACTTTTAAACTCTGTGAAGATAAATGACGGAATTTACGGTATACCTTTTACAACAAATACCTGGTATATGTTTTATGATAAAAGGGTATTCTCAGAAGATGATGTAAAAAGTCTTGACAAAATGCTTGAAAAGGGCAAAGTATCATTTCCGCTTGTCAATTCATGGTATCTTCCGTCATTCTATTTCGGAAACGGATGTACCTTATTCGGAGACGGTACAGATGAGTCTAAGGGCGTGGATTTTGAAGGTCAAAAGGCTGTGGATGTCACAAATTATATAATTGATCTTGTGGCAAATCCAAATTTTAAAGTTGATGCTGACGGCTCAGGAATGGCAGGACTTCGTAACAGCAGTATAAATGCTGTATTTACCGGTTCATGGTTGGCTAATGACATAAAAGAGATATTGGGAGATAATATGGGAGTTACCTCTCTTCCTACTTATAAAATCAACGGACAGGAAAAGCAGATGTATGCATATGCAGGTTCAAAAGCAGTAGGTGTTAATTCACACAGCAAATATATGGAACAGGCTGTTGAGCTTGCAGTATATCTTAGCGGAATGGATGCTCAAAGAGAACATTATAGAATGAGAAATGTTATTCCATGTAATACAAAACTTTTGGAAGAAAAGGATATTGCATCAGATGCTCTTGTCAAGGCACAAAATGACACCTTTAATAATACCTCTATTCTTCAGCCATTCGTACCGGCTATGGTCAATGTATGGGTACCTATTGAAAATATGGGTAAAGGAATTAGAAATAAGAGCGTGACACATGAAAATGCAAAAGAGCAGACAGAAGCGATGAATGCGGCAATGAACAGTAACGGAATAAATTAAGGAGTGTATGGAATGAGCTTATTTAAAAAAAGAGTTAATGAATTCCCAACGCCTTATACATGTGAAAATGCATTAAAAGAAGGCGGATTGGAGACAAAGCTTTCCATGGTTTTGATGGGGCTTGGAAATATAGTACATGGACAGATTATTAAAGGACTTTTATATCTTGCAATAGAAATCGCCTATATAGTATTTATGGCGGTAAACGGAATCAGATTTATTGCAGGTCTTAGGACACTTGGAACTTTGGAGCAGGAAGAGGTATGGGATCAGGCAAAGCAGATCTATCTTTATACAAAGGGAGATCAGTCGGTTCTTATTTTGCTCTATGGTGTGATGGCAATCTTAATTACCGTACTTATGGTGTTTTTTTGCAGAGGAGCTTTAAAAAGTGCATATAAGGCGGAATGTCTTCATAAAGAAGGAAAGCATGTAAATACATTTTCGGAGGATTTAAAATCTCTGTTACATGAAAATCTCTACCGCTTATTTATGGTACCGCCTACAGGATTTGTGTTTGTATTTACCATACTTCCATTGGTATTTATGATCTGTATGGCATTCACCAACTACAGCCGTATTGACAACCATCTTGTTTTATTTGACTGGGTGGGACTTGATAATTTTAAAACATTATTTGACTCCGGAAGTATTCTTGGAAGTACTTTCTGGTCTGTTCTCGGATGGACTGTTATCTGGGCATTTTTTGCGACTTTCAGTAATTATATCTTCGGAATGATTTTATCACTTTTGATAAACAGAAAGGGAACAAGGGCAAAGGGATTTTGGAGATTCTGCTTTGTACTTTCATGTGCTGTACCTATGTTCGTATCACTTCTTATTATGCGTACCATGCTTCAGCCTGAGGGAGCGGTAAATGTGCTGCTTAGAAATGTCGGATTGATTGCGGAGGATACAAGCCTTCCGTTCTTTACAAATCCTACATGGGCAAGGGTGACAGTTATTATTATAAATATATGGGTTGGTGTGCCATATACATTACTTCAGCTTACAGGCGTACTTCAAAATATTCCACAGGAATTATATGAGGCGGCAAAGGTTGACGGAGCAAATGCCGTTCAGACATTTACAAAGATTACTCTGCCGTATATGCTCTATGTTACAACACCTTATCTGATTGTAACCTTTACGGGAAATATAAATAACTTTAATGTTATTTATCTTTTATCGGGAGGAGATCCGGTCACAGATCTTTCTTCAACAGCAGGTAAAACAGACCTTTTGGTAACATGGCTGTATAAGTTGACAATTGATAAGCAGTACTATAATATAGGTGCGGTTATAGGAATTATGACATTTATTGTTTTGGCAGTCGGTGCATTATTCACATATAGAAACAGCAAATCCTATAAAGAAGAAGGAGGATTCTAATTATGGTAGAGAAGAAATTACAATCTGCAAGCCAAAAAAAGATGATTAATAATATAATTGTTCATATAGTACTTGCGATATTGGCTGTAATATGGCTTTTTCCAATCTTTTGGGTAATCATGACAAGTTTTCGCAAGGAGCAGGGGTCCTATATATCAACCTTTATACCGGCAGCATTTACAACCAAAAATTATGAAAGGTTATTTACAAACACAACAATTTTAAATTTTTCTCAGATGTTTGGGAATACATTATTTATTGCAATCTGTTCATGTATTTTATCTACATTCTATGTACTTGCAGTTTCCTACTGCCTGTCAAGAATAAAATTTAAACTTAGAAAACCATATATGAATATGGCAATGGTTCTGGGACTTTTCCCGGGATTTATGTCTATGATCGCTGTATACTTTATTTTAAAGGCTATGGGGCTTACAGAAGGAAGCCTTATTAAGCTGGCTTTGATTTTATGTTATTCCGGAGGTGCGGGACTGGGATTTCAAATTGCAAAGGGATTTTTCGATACCATACCTCTTGCAATTGATGAGGCGGCACTTCTTGACGGATGTACAAGATGGCAGATATTCAGCAAAATAACACTGCCTCTTAGTAAGCCTATTATTGTATATACGGTTTTGACCTCGTTTATGGCACCTTGGCTTGATTTTATCTTTGCAAAGGTTATATGCAGGGCAAACTCCGACCAGTATACAATTGCTATCGGGCTTTGGAAAATGCTTGAAAAAGAATATATTGACAGCTGGTATACCAGCTTTGCGGCAGGTGCGGTACTTATATCCATTCCGATTGCGATCTTGTTCCTGTTTATGCAAAGATACTATGTAGACGGTGTATCAGGTGCAGTTAAAGGATAAAAATGGAAGACAGACTAAAATTAAAAAATTATTATTCTACAAAAGAGTTTCGTGAAAATTTTATTTATGATGGAAATGATCTCGGTGTAGAATGTAACGAGAAAAAAACATCATTCCGCCTGTGGTCACCGGGGGCGGAATATGTTCTTTTAAACCTATATAATGCAGGTGACGGTGGTGAAGCATACCGACAGATTCAAATGAAAAAAGAAGATAAGGGTGTTTGGAGCTGGGATAGTGATAAAGAACTTCACGGTGTATACTATGATTATCTGATTACAAGGGATAATAAAGAGATACTTTCAGCAGATCCTTATGCCAGAGGATGTGGTATAAACGGAATTCGCAGTATGGTGGTAAATCTTAGGAAAACAGATCCCAAAGGATGGGAAAATGATCACTCACCTAAGGAATCTGAAGAAAGAATTGTATATGAAATTCATGTAAAAGAATTTTCATGGGATAAATCCGGAGGCTTTCCGAGGGAATACCGTGGAAAATACAAGGCATTTACCTGCAAGCACACAACCTTAAATAATGACGGAATACATCCTACAGGTCTTGATTATTTAAAGGAGCTTGGAGTTACACATATTCAAATAATGCCTATGTATCATTTTGGAGATGTGGATGAAGCCGGTGATGATGCGCAGTTTAACTGGGGCTATATTCCTATAAATTATAATATTCCCGAGGGCTCATATTCTACCGATGCAAAAAACGGTGAGGTTCGTATCCGTGAAGCAAAGGAGATGATACAATCAATCCATGAGGCAGGTTTTGGAGTTATTATGGATGTGGTTTATAATCATACCTATTCACTGGATTCATGGTTTCAAAGAACCGCTCCGTGGTATTTTTACAGGGTATTTCCGGATGGAAAAATTTCCGACGGTTCGGCTTGCGGAAATGATGTGGCAAGCGAGAGGGAAATGTGTGCAAAATACATTTTGGAATCTGTATTGTACTGGGTAAGAGAGTATCATATTGACGGTTTTCGCTTTGATTTGATGGGGCTTTTGGATGTAGATTTGATGAATAGAAAACGAAAAGAGCTGGATTTGATATATGGAAAGGGCAAGATTATTATTTACGGAGAACCTTGGGCGGCAGATAAGACTGCCATAGAGGGTGGAAAAAAACTTGCCGATATGGAAAATATCGGGCTTTTGGATGAAAATATAGGTGCTTTTTGTGACAGTACCCGTGACGGAATAAAGGGCTCGGCACTTATTGCAAAAAAGGCAGGTTTTATAAACGGTGCCAAGGGAAAGGAAGATGCTATGCTTGCAAGTGTTACAGCATGGTGTTTTAACCCTTATAATGCAAAAGGTTTTAAGAATGTCAAAGCACCGTCACAGATTATTACCTATGTTTCGGCACATGATAATCATACTCTATGGGATAAGTTAAAAGAGACTGTGCCGGAAGATGAATGTATGCGTTTAAATAAGATGGCTGCCGCAATCTATATGACCTGTCAGGGGACTTTGTTCTTTTTATCGGGAGAGGAGTTTGCCCGTACAAAGAATGGAGAGGATAATACATTTGAGGCTCCGATTTCACTGAATAGACTGGATTGGGAACTGGCATGGGAGAATCAGGAACTGGTTTCTTACTACCGTGGGCTTATAGCACTTAGAAAACAGCTGCCCGGACTTTGTGATAAGTCTAAGGAGAGCTATAAGAATATTACAGATATGTGGAAACAAAAAGATGTAGTGGGTTTTAGTGTAAATAACGGTAAAACCGGTAAATGGAATCTTGTAAAGGTGATTTACAATGCATCCAAAAAAGTCTTTGCAGGAGAGTTTCTTGAGAGCAATATGGAGATTCTATGTGATGAAAATGAGAGCTTTTGTACAGGAAAGATGATAAATGCAGGTGAGCAGGTAAAGGTGGCACCGCAGAGTGTGCTTATACTTGGTCAAAAATAAAGGAGTAGAAAAATGGAATTTGCCGCTGTATACCATAAGACTTCACAGCAGATGTGTTATCCTTTGGATGAGGACCGTCTTGTAATAAATATCAAGACCGGATATGATGTGGAGCGTATTTTTATCCACTATGGAGACCCTTTTGAGGCAGGTATAGCAGGGGGAAAAGAGAAATGGACAGGAAAAAGAGAAGAGATTGTTTATAAAAAACATCTTTCACATCAAATATGGTGGACAACAACAGTTTTTTTGTTTTATAAAAGATGCAAATATTATTTTGAAATTCATACAAAGGATGAGATTTGGTATTATTTTGAAGACGGTTTTTTAAACAAAGAGCAGTTTAATATGGACGGGCGTATGTTGCAATGTTTTATGATGCCATGGATAAATCCGTCGGATATAAACCGTACACCATCATGGGTAAATGAAACTATCTGGTATCAGATTTTTCCTGACAGGTTTTGTAACGGAACGCCTGAAAAAAACAGGGGGGATATTACGCCGTGGAGGAATCACGGAACAGTGACCAATTATGAAAAATTTGGAGGAAATCTTGAAGGGATTCGTCAGAAATTATCATATTTACAGGAACTTGGTATTACAGGTATTTATCTGAACCCTATTATGGAATCCGACTCAAACCATAAATACGACACCATAGATTACACCAAGATAGATCCTGATTTTGGAGATTTTGCTATAATGAAAACACTCTGCAAAGAGGCACATGAAAAGGGTATTCGCATTATGGTGGATGCAGTATTTAATCATTGCGGAAGAAAGTTTGCACCATGGGTGGATGTAATGGAGAATGGCAAAAATTCAAAGTATGCGGGCTGGTTTATGGTGGAAAATTGGGAGAAAATCAAAAAAAGAGCGGATACCAGAGACAGAAGATTTTATTCTTTTGCATTTACCGACAGTATGCCGAAACTCAATACAAATAATGATGAGGTGATAAGGTATTTTTGCAAGATATGCGAGGACTGGATTTTAGATTTTGATATAGACGGTATACGCTTTGATGTGGGAAATGAAGTATCTCATAGATTTTTAAAAAAGATAAGAGAATATTTAAAAAGTATAAAGCCTGATATTTATCTGCTTGGAGAAATCTGGCATGATGCCAGTCAGTGGCTTCAGGGAGATGAATATGATTCGGTTATGAATTATCCCCTGCTTTGTGGAATTCATGATTTTTTCCTTGATAAATCAATGAAAAAAGAAGAATTTGAATATATGATAAATAATTGCTATACCATGTATATGCAGCAGAACAATGATGTACTGTTTAATTTACTGGATTCGCATGATACAGAGAGGCTTATGAATCGCTTTCATGACCTTGATAAGTTCTATCAACAGCTTGCAATTTTATTTACACTTCCCGGTAGTGTATGTATATACTATGGAACAGAGATAGCGATGGAAGGTGCACATGATCCCGACTGCAGAAGATGTATGCCATGGAGTGAGATAGAAAGTAAAGAAAATCAGGAAAAAATAAAGACTATGAGAAGTCTTATCACACTCAGAAAAAAAGAGAAAATGTGTAGAAGTCCGTATTTTCATTTTACCGATAAATATGGAAATAAAAGACTGTTGGAATATGTTAAAATAGATGAAGAGGGAAATAAAATAGAAGTTCTTTTAAATACATCAGATACGGATGTTAAAATAAATGAGGGAGGAGAGATACTGCTCTCACAAAAGTTTAACGGAAGCATTCTTGGTGTAAACGGAACTTTAATAAGAAAGATTTAAAAAAGGAGTATGCTATGGAAATATCATTAGAGCAAATACTTAGAGAAAAGCTTGGGAAAGAAATTGCAGATGCATCAGACAGAGAGATTTATATTGCACTTTTAAATATCATAAAAGAAAAAATGAAGGATATGGAACATAATTATGGAGAAAGGAAGCTTTATTATATATCGGCAGAATTTCTTATCGGTAAATTATTGTCCAATAATCTGATAAATCTTGGAATGTTTGATGAAGTAAAAGAAATCCTTCAAAGAAACAATCATGATTTAACAAGTATCGAAGAAATTGAGCTTGAGCCTTCACTTGGAAATGGAGGTCTTGGGCGTTTGGCTGCCTGTTTCCTTGATTCCATTGCAACATTGGGATTAAACGGAGACGGTGTAGGATTAAACTATCATGACGGATTATTCCTTCAAAAGTTTGTAGACAATAAGCAGAGTGAAGAAAAAAATCCATGGATTACAGAAAACAGCTGGCTTATAAAGACAGATGTAAGCTTTGAAGTGCCTTTTAGAGATTTTACTTTAAAATCAACTATGTATGATATTGATATTCCGGGATATAATCGCAGTAAATGCAATAAATTACATCTTTTTGACCTTGACAGTGTGGATGAATCTATTATTGAAAACGGAATCAGCTTTAATAAGTATGATATATATAAAAACCTGACACTATTCCTATATCCTGATGACAGTGATGAGGCGGGACATTTATTAAGAATTTATCAGCAATATTTTATGGTAAGCAATGGAGCACAGCTTATTATAAAAGAGGCTGAAGAAAAAGGTATAGATTTACATAGACTTCATGAACATGTATGTGTTCAGATTAATGATACACATCCTACAATGGTTATTCCGGAGCTGATTCGTATTTTGACTGAGCAAAAGGGATTTGATATGGACAGCGCTATTGATGTGGTAAGTAAAACCTGTGCTTACACCAATCACACTATTTTAGCCGAAGCCCTGGAAAAATGGCCTGTATACTATCTGGAAAAAGTAGTGCCGCAGCTGGTACCGATTATAAGAGAACTGGATAGAAGAGTGAGGGATAAATTCAGTGATGAAAGAGTCTATATTATAGACAATAAGGAACGCGTACATATGGCTCATATTGATATTCATTACGGATATGCTGTAAACGGAGTAGCTGCCCTTCATACGGAAATATTAAAGGATTCCGAGCTGAAGCCGTTCTATGATATTTATCCTGAAAAATTTAATAATAAGACAAACGGTATTACATTCAGAAGATGGCTTATACATTGCAATCATGAGCTTTCAGATTATTTAAAAGAGCTTATAGGTAAGGAATATATTGAGAATGCAGATAATCTTGTAAAACTGATGGACTATGAAAATGATGAAAAGGTTTTACAAAGATTAAGAGAGATCAAAAAGGATGCAAAATCAGAGTTAAAGAAATATCTGAAACATACACAGAATATAGATATAGATGAAAATTCGATTTTTGATATTCAGATAAAGCGTCTCCATGAATATAAGAGACAGCAGATGAATGCCCTGTATGCTATTTATAAATATAAGGAAATCAAAAAGGGTAATCTGCCAAAAAGACCTCTTACAATGATTTTCGGAGCGAAGGCTGCACCTGCATACACTATTGCAAAGGATATTATACATTTGATTTTATGTCTGCAGCAGTTGGTTAACAATGATCCTGATGTAAGCCCTTATATGAAGATCGTTATGGTGGAAAATTATAATGTTACAAAGGCACAAAAGCTTATACCTGCATGTGATATATCGGAGCAGATTTCTCTTGCATCAAAAGAGGCATCGGGAACGGGAAATATGAAGTTTATGCTAAACGGTGCAGTAACTTTGGGAACTGAAGACGGAGCCAATGTAGAGATTCATGAATTGGTTGGAGATGAAAATATTTATATTTTCGGAAAGAAATCAGAGGAAGTAATCAGACTCTATGAAACAGGTGAATATAATGCGGCTGCAATATATGAAAATGATGCTGTTATAGAGGAACTGGTGGACTTTATTATCAGTAAGGAGCTTATACGCATAGGTGATCCTGAAAATCTTGCAAGACTCTATAAGGAAATTGTAGGAAAAGACTGGTTTATGGCGCTTCTTGATATAAAGGATTATATAAGAGTAAAAGAGCAGATGCTTCTTGACTATGAGGATGAGAGAAGCTGGTCAAAAAAGATGCTTGTTAATATAGCCAAAGCAGGTTTCTTCTCATCAGACAGAACCATTGCTGAATATAATAATGATATCTGGCATTTATAGATTTTAAGTATCGGCTTTTTAAATACTTTTTTGTTAAATGCAGATCATAAGAGTTCATGAATTTGTCATGTTTACCGAGTCGATACTTTGTATCGGCTCTTTTTGCAGTTAAATACTTTATCTGCTTGTTATAATTGTTAACTTAGGATAAAATAGAATTATAAGGTAAAATTTTAGGAGATAGTATGTACAAAGATAATGAAATTTGGGTGGCAAGCGATGGTGATGCCAAATTATGTATAAAATCAAAATACGCTAACAGGCATGGACTTATTGCAGGAGCTACGGGAACAGGTAAAACAGTTACATTAAAGGTTATGGCTGAGTCATTTTCTGATGCCGGTGTACCGGTGTTTTTATCAGATATTAAGGGAGATTTATCGGGAATGTGCAGACCCGGTGAAGAAAAAGAGAGCATAGTAAAAAGAGCTTCAGAGCTTAATATGGGAGAAGACTTTTCATTCAAGGCATATCCTACAATCTTTTGGGATATATTCGGAAAAAAGGGGCTGCCGCTTCGAACTACCATATCGGAGTTTGGACCTATGCTGTTGGCAAAGCTTCTTGAGCTGAATCAGATTCAGACCGATATATTAAATATTATATTTAAAATAGCTGATGATGAGGGATTATTATTAATTGACCTTAAAGATCTAAAGAGTATGTTAAATTATGTCAGTGAAAATGCGGCTGATTATAAGGCTGAGTATGGTAATATAGCACCTCAAAGTGTCAATGCAATTATGAGAGGTTTGGTTGCGCTCGGAGATAAGGGAGGAGATGTATTCTTTGGAGAGCCTGCCCTTGATATAAATGACTGGTTTGTGACAAAGGACGGAAAGGGTATGATAAATATCCTGGATGCGACTACAATCATAAATGATCCGAGTATTTATGCAACATTTATGCTCTGGATGCTTGCGGAGCTTTTTGAGATAATGCCTGAGGTGGGAGACCTTGACAAACCTAAGATGGTATTTTTCTTTGATGAGGCACATCTTTTATTTAAGGATACACCTAAGGCACTGCTTCAGAAAATAGAACAGGTTGTAAAACTTATCAGATCAAAGGGAATAGGAGTATATTTTATAACACAGAATCCAAGTGATATTCCGGATGAGGTATTGGCACAGCTTGGAAATAAGGTTCAGCATGCTCTAAGAGCCTATACGCCTGCAGAGCAAAAGGGAATAAAGGCTGCTGCACAAAGCTATAGAATAAATCCTGACTTTGATACTGCACAGGTTATAACAAATCTTGGTATAGGTGAGGCTGTAGTATCATTTATAGCTGATGACGGTGCACCTGCCATGGTAAGAAAAGCCAAGGTTCTTCCTCCACAGTCATATCTTGGAGCAATAGATGATATGATGAGGGCAACGGTTATTTCCATGTCCGATCTTGCAGGTAAATATAAGGATATGATCGACAGAGATTCGGCATATGAATTTTTACAGAGATTGCAAATAGAGATTTCTCAAAAAAGAGAGGAAGAAAAGCAGGCTGCAATAGAGGAAAAAGAAGCACAAAAGCAGGCTGAACTGGATAGAAAAGCAGCCGAAAAGCAGGAAAGATTGGCACAAAGAGAAGCAGAAAGACAGGCAAGAGAGGCACAAAAAGAGGCGGACAGACAGGCAAGGGAAGCTGAAAGGGAAGAGAAAAAGAAAAAGGATGCCATAAAAAAAGGTGTGGCTTCCGTTGCGGGTACGGCAGCCGGTACTATAGGCAGAGAAATAGGTAAGACTATAGGAAAGACCGGAGGCAAATTCGGAACAAGCCTTGGAGGTAATCTTGGAGCCAGCCTTGGAAGAGGTGTACTTTCAACATTGTTTAAATTAAAATAATATGAATATACGGGAAGATGTAGAACATAGAGAGGAGTTGACTCTCAGTAAATATGCCGCTTTAAGTAAAAACTCTTTGGGAAGAGACAGGTATGAGGAAGAATGTGATATAAGGACTGTTTATCAAAGGGATAGAGACAGGATACTACATTCAAAGGCATTTAGGAGATTGAAGCATAAAACTCAGGTTTTTCTTGCTCCTGAAGGTGATCACTACAGAACCAGACTTACTCATACACTTGAGGTGGCACAGATTGCAAGGACTATTGCCAAGGCTTTAAGATTAAATGAGGATTTGGCGGAGGCTATAGCATTGGGACATGATCTTGGGCATACTCCGTTCGGACATTCGGGTGAGGATGTATTAAATGAAGTATGTTCCCACGGTTTTGCTCATTATGAGCAGAGTGTCAGAATAGTCGAATTTATAGAAAAATCCGGCTTGGGACTCAATCTTACAAAGGAAGTAAGAAATGGTATATTAAATCACAGAACTTCGGGCAATCCTTCAACCTTGGAAGGGCATGTGGTCAGGCTTTCAGATAAGATTGCCTATATAAATCATGATATAGATGATTCTATCAGAGCGCATATACTGGAGGAAAAGGATATACCCGGAGAATACAGTGATATTTTGGGACATTCCGTAAGGGAAAGACTGAATAATCTGGTACATGGTGTGATAGAGGAAAGTATTGATAAGCCTGAGATATCCATGAATAAAGAAAAGTATAAGGCAATGATGGGACTTAGAACATGGCTTTTTAAAAAGGTTTATCATAATGAAGTTCCAAAATCACAGGAGGGCAAGGCAAAAGCAATGGTAAAATCATTATTTGATTATTATATGTGCCACAGCGATAAGCTGCCCAATGAATATATATTTTTTATTAAAGAACTGAATCAGGATAGGGAATTGGTGGTTTGTGACTATATTGCAGGAATGACTGATTTATATGCCATAGAAAAATTTAAAGATTTATTTGTTCCAAAATCCTGGGATGTATATTAAGGAGAAAATGATTGTATTATTCAAATGATATAATAGATGAGGTCAGATCCCGAAATGATATAGTGGATGTTGTTTCAAGCTATATGAAGATACAAAAAAAAGGTGCAAATTATATGGGGCTTTGCCCATTCCATGCAGAGAAATCTCCTTCATTTTCAGTATCACCCGGTAAACAGCTTTTTCATTGTTTCGGTTGCGGTGTAGGAGGAGATGTAATCACCTTTATCAGGCAATATGAAAACTACTCTTTTAATGAAGCTTTAGCATTGCTTGCAAAGAGAGCAAATATTGAATTGCCGCAGATAAATGACAATGACAGGGCAAAAAGTGATGAAAAAAACATTATACTTGAAATAAATAAGACTGCAGCCAGATATTTTTATGAAAATTTATTTTCAAAAGAAGGGGAAGCCGGACTGAAATATTTTAAGGACAGGGGACTTGATTCAAAAGATATAACACATTTCGGCTTAGGATTTGCAAAAAAAACACCAAATGATCTTTATTATTTTTTAAAAGACTCGGGATACAGTGATGATATATTAAAAAAGAGCGGCTTGATAAATATTGATGAAAAGGGTGTAAGAGACAGATTTTGGAACAGAGTTATGTTTCCTATAATTGATGCCAATTCCAGAGTAATAGGTTTTGGAGGAAGAGTGCTTGGAGATGGATTGCCAAAGTATGTAAACTCACCTGAAACACTTGCATTTGATAAAAGCAGAAATTTATATGGATTAAACTTTGCAAAGAGGACAAGAAGAGATTTCTTTTTAATATGTGAGGGATATATGGATGTTATTGCCCTACATAATGCAGGCTTTGAAAACTCCGTAGCAAGTCTGGGTACTGCACTTACAGCACTTCATGTAAAGCTTTTAGGCAGATATACAAAGAAAGTCATACTGACCTATGACTCGGATGGAGCAGGGATAAATGCCGCCAAGAGAGCAATTCCTCTTTTAAAGGAAGAAAATATTAATGTAAAAGTTTTATCCATGGCTCCATATAAGGATCCGGATGAATTTATAAAAAATCTGGGCAGTGAGGAATTTCAAAAAAGAATTGACAATGCAGATAATGCCTTCCTTTGGGAAATAGAGGTATTAAAAAGGGACTACAATCTTAATGAGCCCGATGAGAGAACAAGCTTTTATAAAGAGGTGGCAAGGATGCTGAGTCTTTTTAGCGAAAAGCTGGAAAGAGAGAATTATACCCATGCCGTAGCAAAAAGATTGATGATTGAATATAATGCACTTTTTGATATGGTAAATTCTTTCGGAAATACCGCAGGATTTATAAAGAAGGATGTAAGTAAAGAAAATAAAAAGACGGATGACGGATATACAAAGGCGCAGGGGCTTTTGCTTACCTGGATGGTGGAGGAAACGGAGCTTTTTGACAGGATAAGTGAGTATATATCACCTGAAAATTTTACAGAGGGCTTTTACAGAGATGTGGCAACAAAGATATTTGAAAAGTTAAAAACCGGTGATATGACATTTTCAAATATCTGTGATGACTATACAGAGGATATAGAAAAGCAGAAATTACTTTCAAAAATACTTAATACAACCTTGGGGACTAACCTCAGTGATGACGAAAAGAAAAAGGCAATCACTGAAAGTATACTTAAAATCAGACAAGCAAGTTTAGACGAGAAGAGCAAAAATGCAAAAGGAATAGAAGAGTTTCAAAAAATTATTGAAGAACAAGCAATTTTGCGAAAACTTCGTGTTGATTTAGGCTAGTGGAGGAAGTATGAGGGGGAAGAACTTAAAAAATGAGTTTGAAAAGATCTTGAAAAAAGATATTGACGGAAAAATAAATTCTTTGAATATCCAAAAATTCTTCTCTGAAAATGATATACCGAAGGAATATCTTCCTGAGTTTATTGAGTTTCTTGAAAATAAAGATATCTTAATAGATGAGGATTTTGAAAAAGAACCGACCGATTTTGACACGGATACGGATCCTGAGGATTATATTTTATTAAAAGACGGGGATTTTGATGATGAATTTAATGAAGAGGATATCAAGGATTTAAGGGATATTGATTTAAATGTTTTGGATGATTTAAATGATTATGTTTCCATTGAAGATCCTATAAAAATGTATCTGAAGGAAATCGGTAAGATACCGCTTTTAAATGTTGATGATGAGATGGATCTTGCAAAAAAAATATCTGATCCTGATGAGAGTATAAGAAAAGAAGCTGCAAAAAGGATGGCGGAATCCAATCTCAGACTTGTGGTCAGCATTGCAAAAAGATATATGGGCAGAGGTATGCAGCTTTTAGATCTTATTCAGGAGGGGAATCTCGGACTTTTGCGTGCTGTTGAGAAGTTTGATTATAAAAAGGGTTTTAAATTTTCAACTTATGCAACATGGTGGATCAGACAGGCAATAACAAGATCAATAGCCGATCAGGCAAGAACCATAAGAATACCGGTACATATGGTTGAGACTATTAACAGACTTATAAAGACTCAAAGAAAACTTGTTCAGATACTTGGAAGAGAACCAAGTCCTGAGGAGGTGGCAAAGGAAATGAATATTTCCGTTCCGAAGGTAAGAGAAATTATGAGTTTTGCACTGGAGCCGGTATCGATGGAAACACCTATAGGTGATGAGGATGATTCGCATTTGGGTGATTTTTTGCAGGATTATAATGCAAAAGTTCCTGTGAATTTTGCTATGGATGTACTCTTACATGACCAGCTTATGGATGTGATAAAATTACTTACCGAAAGGGAGCAAAAAGTTATACTTCTCAGATTCGGACTTGAGGACGGAAAGCCAAGAACCCTTGAGGAAGTGGGAAAGGTATTCGGTATCACAAGAGAAAGAATAAGGCAAATAGAGGCAAAGTCGCTTAGAAAGCTTAGAAATCCGTCAAAATCAAAAAGACTGAGAGATTTTTTGGAATAGAGAAAATGAAATTATCAAAAAGATTGCAAACAATAGCCGACTTTGTTAAAAGCGGAAGCATTGTAGCAGATATAGGAACAGATCATGCACATATACCTATTTATCTTATAAAAAATGAGATAATAAAAAAAGCATATGCCTGTGATATAAACAGAGGACCATTAGAAAAGGCAAGAGAAAATATTGAATTTTTCGGTGTAGAAGACAGTATTATTCTAAGGCTTTCTAATGGTCTTGAAAAATTGGGAAATGATGAGGCTGATACAATAATTATAGCAGGTATGGGGGGAGAACTTATCATTGATATTTTAGAAAGAGCTGAAATGTTTTATGATAAAAAGAATACATTTATTTTATCTCCTCATACAAAAGTGGATGAGGTAAGAAGCTTTTTATTAAAAAGAGGTTTTGAGATATTTAAAGAAGATATGTGTATTGATGAAGGTAAGTTTTATACCGTTATGGAGGTAGGATACACAGGATATGAAGTTCATTACAGCTATAGTGAACTTTTATACGGTAAATATCTTATTAAAAATAAAAAACCCATACTGTTTGAATTTCTTAAAAAGGAAAAAAATAAATATATAAATATTATTTCAAATACCGGCTTAAATGAAAAAAGAAGAGCTGAATTGGTACAAAGACTGGATATAATCGAGGAGGTAATCAATGAAATGCAATGAAATTTTGGAATATTTAAATAATCTATATCCTCCGGAGCTTGCCATGGACTGGGATAATTCCGGTTTTTTACTTGGGAGGAAAGATGTAGAGGTAAAAAGAATATTGATTGTTCTTGATATTACAAACTCGGTACTTGATTATGCAAAAGAGAAAAAAATAGATTTGATAATATCCCATCATCCTGTAATATTTTCATCCATAAAAAGGATAACAAATGAGACTTTGCTTGGAAATTATATCCTTGAAATATTGGAAAACAATATATCCGTAATAGCTGTACATACAAATTTTGATATAGCAAACGGAGGTATGGCGGACATAGCAAAAGAAAAACTCTCTTTAACCAATACAAGACCGCTTGAAGTGACTGCGATAAAGGATGGAAAAGAGCTTGGTGTCGGTAAAATAGGTGATTTAAAAAAAGCTCTGTCATTGGATGAGCTTGTATCTTTGATAAAAGAAAAATTCAATTTGGAAAAGGTGGCAGTATTCGGCAGAGAAAATATAAAGGGAAAAATCTCAAGAATTGCTATAAGTCCGGGATCGGGTAAGGGAATGTATAAGCATGCATTGGCTGAGGTGGATGTGCTTATAACAGGAGATATCACACATCATGAAGGTCTGGATGCAAGCAATGAAGGAATTTGTATTATTGATGCCACACATTATGGTTTGGAACATATATTTATAGAGAAAATAGAGGATGATTTAAAAAAGTTTGATGATATAAATATTTTTAAGTTTAAAAATACAAATCCGGTGGAGATAGTTTAGGGGATGGTAAAAATTTTTTTGGTAGAGGATGAAAAGTTTGTCAGAGAAGGTATAAAGAATGAAATAGACTGGAATTCATATGGATTTGATTTTGTAGGGGAAGCTGCCGACGGAGAATTGGCACTTCCTCTAATTGAATTGAAAAGACCGGATATTTTAATTACAGATATAAAAATGCCTTTTATGGATGGGCTTGAGCTTGGAAGAATTGTTAAAGAAAAATTTCCGGATACGGTGATTATATTCTTGAGCGGATATGATGATTTTGATTATGCCCAAAAAGCTATACATATAGGTGCCTGTGAATATCTTTTAAAGCCTATCTCCAAGGAAAAACTTTTATCCGTATTAAAAAAGGTAAAGACAATTATTAAATCCAAATCGGATAATAATATTTCAAATGCCACAATAGAGAATATAGAACTTGATATCAAAAAGTTTGATACTTCAAGTTTTAATAAGGGTAGGCTTAGAGATTTTATTATTACAGGTGAGAGGTCTGATGTTGAGAATTTTGTAGAAGATTATATTGATACAATGGGTGGTCAATTAAAATCTTTAATATTCAGGCAATATGTAATAATGGATGCCTTTATAGAATCTAATAATTTTTTTGATAAGAGTAGCGCTGATAAAGAAGAACTGGGAAATAAATTCGGAAGTATGGAAGCCTTTGATATGGCGGTTACAGATATACATATGATGAAGAATTATTTATTAAATCTGCTGAACTTTATGATAGAAAAAAGAGATCAGCTTACAGGGAGCCAATACAGTTTTATTTTAAATAAGGCAAAGGACTTTGTCGAGAAAAACTATATGAATGCGGATATATCTTTAAATACGGTTGCAGAGTATATAGGCTTAAGTCCGACATATTTCAGTACAATTTTTAAGCAGGAACTGGGAGTTAATTTTATTGACTATCTTACACAGACCAGGATAAATGAAGCCAAAAGACTTTTGAGAGCTACAGATAAAAGAATATCGGATATCGCATTGGAAGTAGGATACAGGGACCAGCATTATTTCAGCTCAGCCTTTAAAAAACATCAAAAAGATACCCCAAAGGCATATAGAGAAAATAAAAATGAAAAATAGTATACAAAATTATGTTATGAAAAGGTTGCTTATAACATTTATTCCTCCGGCATGTATTATTTTATATTTACTCTTTGTTCTAAAATGGCAAAATGATGAATATACAAATATAGTTAAAAATCTGAGTATTGCTACAGAATTTAATTTTAAATTCAAGGAAAATGTTGACCATAAGATGTATCGTGTGGTTATAGGTGCCGATACGATAGAGAACTTAAATCCCTATGAAGATTTGGAATATGCAAAAAACATATTTGAAAAACTTTTGGAATCCGGCGATTTAAAAGAAGAGATAAACAGACCTAAGGGACTTATCACTCTGGTAAATATATTAAATAATCAAATAGATAATATTGCAAAGAGTGATATTTACAAGGATTATAATAAAAATATTCTAAGTCTTGAATATGATATCAGGATTACCACAGAGCTTATAGAGGATACGGTAAATGACTATATCTATGAGGAAACAAAAAAACTTAATACAGTGAGTATTAAAATAAGAAAGCAGATGGCAGTTATCTTTACATTCAGTATTATCAGTATATTATGTATTCTGTATTTTACTATGTATATGTATAATCTTGTATCCGGCCATATTGCAGATCCTATAAAGAAACTTTGTAATTATACAAAGAGGAGTGAAAATGATTTACTGGAAAATAATCTAAAGAGCAATATCTTGGAGATTGATGAGCTTTCTTATAATTTTAATGATAAAATAATAAGAATAAAAGAGCTGATAGAAAATATAAAAATAGAGCAAAAAAACAAGAAAAACACTGAGTTATGGCTTTTACAGGCTCAGATAAATCCCCATTTCCTATATAATACCCTAGATACTGTAGTATGGATGGCAGAGGCGGGAGATTCAAAGAAGGTAGTGGATATGATTACCGCCTTATCAAGCTTTCTTAGAATCGGACTTAATAAAGGGAAAAAGTTTATTCAAATAAGAGAAGAGATAAGGCATATAGAAAGCTATCTTAAAATACAGAAATTCAGATATGATGATATTTTGGAGTACAGTATAGAAATAGAAGACAGCTTATATGATATGAGAATTCTAAAACTCTTATTACAGCCACTTGTGGAAAATGCTCTATATCATGGTATCAAATATAAAAGAGAAGGTGGCAGTATCCGTATCAGAGGATATGAAAAAGATAATAATATAATTTTAGAGGTAATTGATAACGGAGTGGGAATGGATGAGAATAAGCTGAATAAAATAAAGGCTGTAATAGAAAACACTTCTTTAGAAAACAGAGATATAATAAGAACTAACGGAGACAGTTTCGGACTTTATAATGTAGCTGAAAGGATCAGATTATATTATGGTAATGAATATGGTTTGGATATTGAGAGTAGAGAAAATGTGGGTACAACCGTTACAATTATACTGCCTGCAGAAAATAATATTGACTGATTTATTGCTGATCATATTCGTAAGATATTAAACATAAATCATAAAAAATTATACATATACCTTTATATTGAAAAATAATATAAAATATCCGCAAAAAAA
>GL890583.1:257572-348043 GCA_000209465.1 Lachnospiraceae oral taxon 107 str. F0167
TTTTTTATATTAAAATAGTATTGAAAAGAAAATGTTTCGTAAAAATATTTTAAAGGAGGATTTTATGAGTAAAAGAGGTTTAGGTTTATTTGTATCGGCAATTATGCTGACAATGCTTGCACTTACAGGATGTGGAGGTGGAGCAAAGGCACCTGAAGAAAGCAAGGCGGTAGAGTCAAGCGCTGAACAAAAAAGTGAAGAGGCTAAGACGGAGGAGTCTAAACAAGCAAAGGAAAAAATTGTTGTAGGATATGCACAGGTAGGAGCCGAATCTGATTGGAGAACAGCAAATACAGAGTCATTTAAGTCCACATTCGTTCCGGAGAACGGCTATGAACTTATATTTAATGATGCACAGCAAAAACAGGAAAATCAAATAAAGGCTATAAGAGATTTTATACAGCAGGAAGTTGATTATATTGTACTTGCACCTGTTGTTGAAACCGGTTGGGATACTGTTTTACAGGAGGCAAAGGATGCAGGTATACCTGTAATACTTTCAGACCGTATGATAAAGACATCAGACGATTCACTATATACTGCGCTTGTATGCGGAGATTTTATAAAAGAGGGTGAAACCGCAGGACATTGGCTTGAAGATTATATTAAACTTAAAGGAAAAAATCATGATGAAAAAATAAATATAGTTACACTTCAAGGTACAATAGGAGCATCAGCTCAAGTGGGCAGAACTGACGGATTTGCAAATATTTTAGCAAAAAATTCAAACTGGAATATGCTTGCAAAGCAGACAGGTGAGTTTACACAGTCAAAAGGACAGGAAGTTATGGAATCATTTCTTAAGCAATTTGATGATATAGATGTTGTGGTTGCGGAAAATGATAATATGGCTTTCGGTGCTATAGATGCAATAAAGGCTGCAGGAAAGACATGTGGACCGGAAGGCGAGATAACAGTTATATCATATGATGCTGTAAAGGCGGCTTTTGATGCAATGATTGCAGGTGATTTGAATGCAAGTATCGAATGCAGTCCTCTGCATGGACCCAGAGTTGCCGAGATAATTCAAAAGCTTGAGAAGGGTGAAACTGTAGAGAAGATTCAATATGTTGATGAATCATATTTTGATACAAGTATGGACCTTGAAAAAATTAAGTCCGAAAGAGCATATTAAAACTTAGTTGATGATTATATAAAGGACATAGTGGGAGTGAGGAGTATATTGCTCCTCACTCCTTTTGAGGTGATTATGGATAATCTATTGGAGATGAGAGGGATATGTAAAAACTTTCCCGGAGTCAAGGCACTTGATAATGTGGATTTTTATCTGAATAAAGGTGAAATTCACGCCCTGATGGGAGAGAACGGTGCAGGTAAATCGACTCTTATAAAGGTGCTTACAGGTGTGGAAGAATTTGAGACCGGACAAATTATTCTTGAGGGCAAGAAAAATATAATAAATAAAAGCCCGAAGGAAGCACAGGCAAACGGAATAAGTACCGTGTATCAGGAGGTAAACCTTTGCCCGAATATTTCGGTGGCGGAAAATCTTTTCCTGGATAGAGAACCGAGAAAATTCGGATTTATTGATTGGAAAAAGATGAATAAGATGGCAAAGGAGCTTTTAGATAAACTTGATATAAAAATAGATGTAACAAAGCCTACTGAAAATTATTCAATAGCAATACAGCAAATGATTGCTATTGCCAGAGCTGTGGATATGTCTGCAAAGGTACTTATACTTGATGAGCCTACATCATCACTTGATGACGGTGAGGTTGAAAAGTTGTTTACACTTATGAGAAAACTGAGAGCGGACGGTATAGGCATAATATTTGTTACTCATTTTTTGGAGCAGGTATATGCGGTATGTGATAAGATCACAGTTTTAAGAAACGGCTGCCCGGTAGGAGAGTTTGAGGTGGATAACCTGCCAAGAGTACAGCTTGTAGCCAAAATGATGGGAAAAGATTTTAATGATCTTGAAAATATTAAGGGGGAAAATAAAGATACCAAGTCTAAAGAGCTTCTTCTTAAGGCGGAGTCTGTAGGTTCCAAAGGAAATATAAAGCCTTTTGATCTGGAGCTTAATAAAGGCGAAGTGGTAGGGATAACAGGGCTGCTTGGTTCGGGAAGATCTGAACTTGTAAGATCAATATATGGCGCCGACAGGAGAGATACAGGAAGAATACTGTTTGATAATAATGAAGTGAAGATAAAAGCACCTATAGATGCTATGAAGCTGGGTATGGCATATTTGCCTGAAAACAGAAAAGATGAAGGCATTATAGCCGATTTATCTGTAAGAGAAAATATAATAATAGCTTTACAGGCTAAGAAGGGGATTTTTAAACTTATTCCCGGAAAAAAACAGGAAGAGTTTGTAGATAAATATATAGAAATACTGCAAATAAAAACTGCAAGCAGAGAAACACCTATAAAGCAGCTCTCAGGTGGTAATCAGCAAAAAGTAATACTTGGAAGATGGCTTTTGACACATCCTGATTTGCTTATTTTAGATGAGCCGACAAGGGGTATTGATGTGGGAACAAAAACTGAAATACAAAAGCTTGTTTTAAAGCTTGCAGGAGAAGGAATGAGTGTTATTTTTATTTCTTCGGAAATAGAGGAGATGATAAGAACATGTCAAAGAATGGTGGTAATGAGAGATAAGAAAAAAGTCGGAGAACTGAAATCCGATGAGATATCTCAAAAAAATATAATGAGTGCTATAGCAGGAGGTGTGGATAAATGAAAGCCAAAATAAATAATATAATGTCTACAGAGCTTTTTCTTCCTATAGTAAGTCTTATTCTGGTGTTAATTATAAATATAATAAAGACTCCTAATTTTTTTAATATTACAATACAAAACGGAGTTTTTTACGGATATATAATTGATGTGATTAACCGTGCAAGTGAGCTTGTTATATTGGCTGTAGGTATGACTCTTGTGGTAGCATCTTCGGGAGGTACGGATATATCGGTAGGTGCGGTATGTGCTTTATCAGGTGCGGTTGCCTGTTTTATATTATCCGGTGGAGAAGTGTCAACAAGCGTATATCACTCGCCATACATAGTCGCATTTGTTTCGGCTATCATAGTCGGTTTAGTATGTGGATCGTTTAACGGCTTTCTTGTAGCCAAGATGAACATACAACCGATGGTCGCTACACTTATACTCTTTACTGCCGGAAGGGGGATGGCACAACTTGTAACAAACGGACAGATAACCTATATAAGAGTTGAATCGTTTAAGATGCTCGGCAATTCTGTTAAAGGTATTCCGCTTCCCACACCGGTATTTATTGCAATAGCTGTAGTTATACTGACATTTATAATATTAAAAAGGACCGCCTTGGGACTTTATATTGAAACGGTCGGCATAAATAATAAGGCGGCTAAGCTTGTAGGTTTAAATCCTGTACTTATACGGTTTATAGCCTATGCATTTTGTGGACTTCTTGCAGGGCTTGCCGGAATGATTGTGTCATCAAGAGTATATTCTGCTGATGCCAATAACGCAGGACTTAATATAGAGCTGGATGCGATACTTGCAGTTGCGCTTGGGGGAAACAGTCTTGGCGGAGGAAAATTTTCATTACTTGGAAGTGTTATAGGAGCATATACTATTCAGGCACTTACCACAACATTATATGCTATGAGTGTTTCAGCCGATCAGCTTCCGGTATATAAGGCAATAGTGGTTGTCATAATAGTATCTTTACAGTCAAAAGGATTTCAAAGGATTATAAAGGAGTTTAAGTTAAAGAGGAAGGTGGAGAAAGTATATGAGAAATAAAATAAAAAATATAGATAATAAGGCATTCCTTTTGTATATGACTATTGTCCTCTTTATAATAATGTATTCAATCGGTATTATAATGTTTGGCAATAAGGGTTTTCAAAAGCCTCAGGTATTCTTAAATCTCTTTATATCGAATGCGGGACTTATAGTTATAGCCACAGGTATGACCATGGTAATAATATCCGGCGGTATAGATATTTCCGTAGGTTCATTTGTAGCACTTACCTGCATGGTACTTGCATGGATGATGGAAAAGGGAAATATGAATGCTGTAAGTTCTATTATTGTTATTATGTTAATGGGACTGGTATTCGGACTTGTGCAGGGTATACTTATCGCCTATCTTAATATCCAACCGTTTATAGTTACCCTTGCAGGTATGTTCTTTGCCAGAGGTATGACGGCAATTATATCACAGGAGATGATCAGTATAAAAAATGAGACATTTTTAGCATGGGCAAATAATAAAATCACTATTCCTTTATTCGGAATTGTAAATAAAAAGGGAGTGACAGTTTATCCATATATCTACCCAACGGTTATAGCGGCATTGATTATATTGGTTATTATGTTTATCTTATTAAAGTACACCAAGTTTGGAAGAAGTGTATATGCCGTAGGAGGAAATGAACAGTCGGCACTACTTTTGGGATTGAATGTAAAATCTATAAAGCTTAAAGTATATATACTTAACGGATTGCTTTGCTCAATAGGAGGATTTTTATTTTGTTTAAATACCTGTGCAGGCTTTGTAGAGCAGGCAAAGGGCTTTGAAATGGAGGCAATAGCAGGCTCGGTTATAGGAGGTACACTTCTTACGGGAGGTGTGGGGAATGTATTTGGAAGTCTTTTCGGTGTACTTATAAAGGGAACTATAGAAGCCTTTGTAAGTTTTCAGGGAACTCTGTCTTCCTGGTGGACAAAAATAATAATTGCAACAATACTTGCATTTTTTATAGTTTTACAAAGTATTCTTGCAATGTCAAAGAAAGAACAGAAGTAGGAGATAAAGTGTAAATTCAGCTGTTCATACTTTACTTATAATAGACTGCATTCAAACAAGAAAAGTCACAGAACCGGAAATGAACATTCTTATTCTGTGATTTTTTATTTTTGCAACTATAAGGAATTATATATGACCAAATACTTTATTCCATATATTTTTAAATATTTCAAAATATTATAATTTTTTTATTTTTATATATTAAGCTTTTGACTATGAACAAAGCTTAATATATAAGGAGAAAGTTATGAATGACTTTATTTTGGAAACAAAAAATTTAACAAAGAGATTTGGTAATCAGACAGCTGTTGATAATATTTCACTGAAAATAAAATATAACAGCATATATGGATTGCTTGGACAAAACGGTGCAGGCAAAACAACGACATTAAAAATGATTGTGGAATTGCTTAGACCTACTGACGGAAAGATTATTTTTGAAGGTGAAACCCTAAAACATGAACACCTTACAAAAATGGGTTCACTTATTGAAAGTCCGGCATTATATGGGAATCTTACCGCTATGGAGAATTTGTTGGTACATACAAAGTTGATGGGTGTAAAAAAGGAAAGAATTTATGAAGTTTTGGAGTTGGTTGATTTGGATGATACAGATAAAAAGCCGGTTTCACATTTTTCTATGGGCATGAAACAAAGACTTGGTATTGCAACAGCTCTCTTGGGAAATCCGAAACTGTTGATTTTAGATGAACCTACTAACGGACTTGATCCGGTAGGAATTCAAAAATTGCGTGATTTTATTATATCTCTTCCGCAAAAAAATATGACAGTGATTTTATCAAGCCATATTTTATCTGAAGTGGAACAGGTTGTTGATGATATAGGCATCATTGACAAAGGAAAACTTTTATTTCAGGGTAAGCCAAGTAAAAAGATTAGCCTTGAAAAGTTTTATTTGGATATCATAAAAGGAGGCAAAGATTAATGAATACTATAGGTTGTGAACTTCTTAAGTATAAAAGAACATTTACAAGAAAGATAATTTTAAGCTTTCCTTTATTCTTTGCAGTACAGGCGATGGCAGGTGTCAAATTGATGCCGAAAGATATTGTCAGAAATTGGGATTTGGTGACTTCTATGGTTTTCAATATATGGACTGTAGTATTTTTGCCTTTCGGTATGGCATTATTTGCCTTTTTGGTTGACGCTCAGGAGAGAAAGGCCGGGAATTATCGTTCTTTACGTACACATCAGACTTCAGCTATAAATATATGGGTAGGCAAGATAACAGTTATGGCATTTCATACACTGCTGTCCTGTATTGTATTATCCTTCTCGATACTTATATCTGGGATTATTACGGCAAAGGGTACGATTCCTTATATTCAGATATTTGAAGCAACTTTTATTTCGTGGCTGGTATCACTTGCATTGATACCGATTCAGCTGTTTGCGGCAACTTATAAAGGATTGTTTTTAAGTATGGTGGTAGGGTTTATAGGGTTTATTGCAGGTATTGTATCAGCAGCGGGTTCATATTGGGTTTTTATACCTTGGGCTTGGGGAATTAGGCTTATGTGTGCAATTATAGGCGTACATCCTAACGGAACTTTATTGGAGCAGGGTTCAAATTTAAGAGATATGTCGGTAATTCCTATAGGTATCGGCATTTCATTGTCGGTTTTTATAATAATCACAATAGTTACCGCATTTTGGTTTAAGAGGAGGGAAGTAAAATGATTAAATTAATATCATCTGAATGGCTTAAAATAAAAAGGACTTCCATCAAATGGATTACTTTTATATTACCTTTTTTGATGTCGGGATGTATAATAGGATATATTGCTTTACATAAAAGGGGCGATCACTTTGAAGTGGATATTTTTGAAACTTTTTTTGAAGTATGGGCGATATTTATCATTCCGATAATTATAAGTGTTTTTGCAGGTCAGATTGTATATGAAGAAGAGCTTGCAGGGAGCTTTAACGGCTTTTTAAGTGAAAGATTTTCAAGGTACAGACTGTATCTTGGTAAATTTTTTATAATAAGTATTGTGTGTGCAATTACACTTATTTTAGGCACATCAGTGTTTTGTATAGGAATGACAATGTTCTTTTCCGATACAGTCCATATAGAGATATTTTTTATAGCCGGAGTGCTTCTTCTTTTATTAGGAATACTTCCTCTTATTGCGATACATCTGTGGATAAGCTTTGTATACGGCATAGGTGCTTCTGTAGGTATGGGAATTATAGGTCTTTTGGCGGCTGCAATGATCGGAGGAAGTGAACTTGGTAACAATATATGGCAATTTATACCATGGGCATTGCCTATAAGACTTGTAAAAGCTATAGGACCTTATCCGGAGTTTGTGGGCGGCATGGCTAAACCTCCACAGTTAATTTCTTCAGGATGGGCAACAACACAACTTTTAAGCGGGATAATATCCGTTATAATTTATCTGATTATAATGTTAAGCTGCGGTATAGTCCGGTTTTATAGATGGGAAGGCAGAAAACATTATGAGTAGATATAAGATACAGGCTTAGGGAGGATATGATTTGAGCAGGATACTTATTATAGATGATGAAAAAGAACTTGTAATGCTGCTTGCTGATGAATTAAAAGCTGTGGGACATGAAGTATTATCGGCTTATGACGGAGAAACGGGAATAAAACTTGCAAGAAAGCAACCTGATCTGATAATACTTGATATTATGATGCCGAAAGCGGACGGTTTTGAGGTGTGCAATGCAATAAGGGATGATGTACTTTGCCCGATTATATTTTTAAGTGCCGGGCAGTCGGAAGCGGATAAAATCAAAGGGCTGAATATCGGCGGAGATGACTATATTGTCAAACCCTTCGGACTGAAAGAATTGATGGCTAAGATAGAGGCTAATTTGAGAAGAGAAAAAAGATCTCAATATATAAATGCGGAACATAAAAGAAATAAATTATATTTCGGGGAATTGAGTATAAATATAAAAGAGTGTACTGTTAAAATAGGTAGTAATGATTTGTTATTAACCAGACTTGAGTACAATATTGTGGAGTTTTTGGCATTACATGCCGGACAGATCTTTTCAAGAGAGCAGATATATGAAAAAATCTGGGGTTATGATTCCGACGGAGATTCAAGTACTGTAGTTGAACACATAAAAAAGATTCGTGCCAAATTTATAGAGGGAGGATCTGATACGGAATATATATCTACAGTATGGGGAATAGGCTATAAATGGAATAGAATTTAAGAAAGTTGGGAATGCTATGAAAGATCGTTCGCTTGTAAAGAGTTTTAGACGAACCTTTGTAATGATTTTAATTTCCGGTATTCTTGCAACATTGATTACATATATAATTGCAATACTGTTATATTTCGGAATTCAAAATATCGGTAAATATCCTGAAAATTTTTATGAAAAACAAATCCCCAAAATTGAAGCATATATTCATGAAAAAAATACGGATTTGCTTTATGTAAAGGGAGAAAGCGGATTAAATAATACTATAAAAGGAAATGGAATAATGTATCAGGTCTTAAACAGTGAATGTGAGGTATTGTACGGAACATACAAAGAGAGGGTATTTGCAGACACTGATAAACTTATTGATAAGATTAATACAACATTTGTATTAAAAGGAAGGTTTGCTTATATTGTTCCGATTGGCAATGGCACAAAGATAGAAGGTGCCATAATACTTTTGTATAAGCTTGGAAATCCATATAAGAATATCGGAATAACCATAGCAGTTATTGCCATGCTTTCACCATTTTTGTACTTTATTATTTTTACAAGACTGTTTTCAACATCATTGGTAAATAAGATAAATCTTCCTCTACAGCTGTTGATAGAAGCTTCACAAAAGATAAAGGAAAAAGATTTGGATTTTGAGGTCAATTATCAATCTGACAATGAGCTTGGAAAACTATGCACTGCTTTTACGGAAATGAAAGATGAACTTAAAAAGTCGTTATTTTCTCAATGGAAAGCGGAACAGGAACGTATAGAGATGATTGAAGCACTGGCACATGATTTGAAAACTCCATTGTCTGTGATAATGGCATATTCAGAGGCTTTGACAGATACAGATTCGATAGATGATGAAAAGTTGAAAACATATCTTAATGTTATAAACGGAAATGCAAAAAAAAGTTCCAATCTTGTTATGCAGATGCAGTACACTTCAGATTTGGAAAATGCAAATACAAATTCAGTGTTAAGAAATGTAAATTTGACTGAGTTTTTGAAAAAAAAGATAAGTCAATATAGATTTCAAGCAAAGCAAAAAGAAATTGATATTGTTTTAAATATAAATAGTGATTTGGGATGTGTGATGTTGGATATTGACAGACTTGAACGTATCTTGGACAATATATTTTCAAACAGTTTACAATACACTCCGAATAAAGGAAGAATAAAATTTTTTGTAAATAAAGAAAATAATAAAATAGTTTATGAGATCTGTGATACAGGAAGCGGCTTCACTCAAAAAGATATGGATAAAGTATTTGACAGGTTTTATAGGGGTGATAAAGCCAGAAGCAGTGAAGGCGGTCATTTGGGACTGGGACTTTATATTGTAAAAAAATTGGTCGAACAACTTCATGGTTCCGTCATTATAAAAAATACGGCACTTAAAGGTGCCGATATAATATTTTGGCATCCGGATTAAAGAGAATATAAGCAAATATCTACAGCAAACGACAAGGTAAAAACTATGTCGTTTGGTGTAATAAGAGTTATAAATTCTGCTTTAAATTTTCTTCGCTTGGAGGGTAGCCGAATTTAGCCTTATATCTTTTGCTGAAATAAAAGATATCCACATAGCCGCATTCATTTGCTATGTCCACAATCTTCATATTGCTCATTCGAAGGAGCTTTTTGGCTTTTTCAAGCCTGTAATCCGACAAAGTCTGTTTTATGGTATTACCATATACTTTTTTAAATACCGTATTGATATAGGATGGATTTTTACCTATATTTTTTGCAATCTGTGCCACAGTATAATTTGAATCACAAAAATTATTTTCGATATCTTCAAGTATCTGCTTTCCGATCAGCTGCTCCTTTGTAAGTATGGTATTTAAACTCATACAGTCTATGCCGATTTCAAGGATAATTTCTTCAAGTTTTTCGATACTGTTTATTTCCTTATCAAAAATATTTTCCTGCATATATTGAACCAGAGTAAGGCTTTGTAATATATGGTATTTTATATCAAGACTGCCCAGCACTTCACGGATAAATTTATAAAGTGTGGAGGCATTATAATTATCCACTATATCTTTGGTATTTTCTTTTATAAAATCAGAGTAAGCTTCTTTATCCGAATTTGACATATATTTTATAACAAGGGGGCGTATATTGCTGATATCCTTGGCTTTTATAAAGCTGTTTTCTTTTTTAAATAAACCTGATAAAAGAGCTATACTCCTGTCTTTTGGTATATTTTTGGATGATTCTATAACAGCAATACATTTATCCAGACTCTCAAGCAAAGCTTCCTCACTTATAGGCTTTGTGAGATAATCAAAAACTCCATATCGCATAGCCTCCACTGCAAAATTAAAATCATTATAACCTGAAAGAAGTATTATCTTTGTCTTTAAATTATTTTCAAAAACATATTTGGAAACTTCAAGACCGCTTATTGAAATCATTTTTATATCCAATAATAATAAGTCAATATTTGAAGCGGAGAGATATTTGATAACATCCTCTCCGTCTTCGCAGAGAGAAACTATATCAATATTCTCTCTGCTTTCTGAAATTATTTTTTCAAGTCTTGCCCGAATAAAATACTCATCATCTGCTATAATAAGCTTTATCATAAAAACTCCTTTTTATTTTGAAGGAAATACTGCAACCTGAATTATTGTTTTTAAAATTAAGTTTATAATTGCCGCCATAATACAAATTTAAAATTCTGTTTATATGTTTCAGGGCAAAATGTCGATTGTTTACAGTATCATCATTAAGTATCAAATCAAGATTTTTCATATCTATTCCAAAACCGTTGTCGGAAATATTAAATAAAATATTGTCTTCATCTTGGTCAACACGGATATCTATTTGTCCCTTGTATTTTAACCCCTTGATACCATGATAGATACTGTTTTCAGCCAGAGGAAGCAGTATTAGCTTGGGGCATTTAAAATTTTTTAATTCCTCCGTACAGGAAATGCTGTATTCAAATTTATCATGATATCTTATTGCCATAATATCAAGGTATGCCTTGCAGGTATTGAGTTCTTCTCCTACTTTTACAAAGCTTTTACCAAGACTTAGACTTCCACGATAAAATTTTGAAAGGTTCATAACCAGTTCCATCAATGTTTTCTTCTCATCAAGGCTTGCCAAAGAATATATATTATCCAAGGTATTATATAAAAAATGCGGTTTTATCTGCTCATTTACCTTGTCTATCTCAAGTCGGTTTTTTTCTTTTTCAATGTCGATAAGTTTATTTTTTAAATCATTTTGTGACTTTAACATTATATTAAAATCACCTATAAGCTCCTTCATTTCAGGAGAGTCTGCATTATAGGAAAACTCTTTCCAATGTCCCTTACTTACAAAATGTGTATGTTCAACAAGAGCATATATGGGCTTGCTGAGACTTTTTGCAATGTTTTTTGACATAAAAAGTGCCAAAGCAAGTGAAAAGCATGTTGTAATAAAAAACACAATGCCTATTGTAAGGGCAGGCTTTATAAAAAAGAAAAGGGGTATAACATGTACAAGCTTCCAAGGATAGGTTTTTAGTTGCATGGTATTTACAAAGCCATATCTTGAAAATATATGCCCGGATTGTCCTGATTTTATAGTACCAAGTATAGTATCGGTAAGAGTGGTATTTCCGTTTAAATAATTTGATTTACTTATAATATTAAGCTCATTGTCCAAAATAAGATAAAAGGAATTGGATGTATCTGAAACACTGTATATATCGGATATACTTTTTTCCGATATTATAAGTTCTATATAGCCGTACAAATCACCGCTTCTATAGTCATATATAGGATGAACATAGGAGAATGTGTCAATCAGGTCATCACTTGAATTATCATATTTATTTGTGGCAAACCATTTGCCCCCTGTTACCTTGATGGTTTTAAAGTCACCGGGATATGGCTTTCTTTCAGAGCTTATAATTATATTGTAGTCTTTATCATATATGCTGATACCGAAAATATAGGGTGCCGGATAAATAAGCTTATAAATTTCAAGGCTCATATTTATCTTCTGAGGTGAAAAATACTTATTATCATTATAATAGGTGCTCAGACTGTTCTGTATTACATCACTGTTTAGTAAAAGTCTGGAATAATGTGTGGCGGATGTAAAATAATGATCAAGCCTGTTTTCTATATGACTTAGCTGTATATCCGACGCCTCGATTCGGTCATTGGTATAATAAAATATAAAAATTATACTTGTGATAAAAAACAGTATACCGACCGGAAGCAGCACCATAATTCTAAGCCCGTCAAATAATTGTAAATAAATGCTTTTATTTTTCTTCAAAACAAACTCCTGAATATAATAAAATTTTGATTATTAAAATTTTAACTATTGTAATATAAATTTATTAAAAATTTATAGAAATAATTATACATGCCAATATTTAAAATGACAAGAAATCTATAAAAATTCCATAGGAGTACATTAATAAAATTGTTATAATCAAGGCATAAATTTTGTATCGTGTTTTGAAGGAGGATTTATGAAATTAAAGAAAATTGCGATGCTTGGTATGGCTTTGGCTTTATCAATTGGAGCACTTACAGCTTGCGGCTCGGGAAACAAGGCGGGAGGAGATACACAAAACAGTGCCGAATCTTCTAAAGAAGCTTCTGATTCAGGTGAAAAAATCAAGATCAGACTGCTTACTCGTATGGCAGGAACTTCCGATATAGTGAAGATCTATAACAGTATCTTGGACGAGTTTAAGGCAAAGCATCCTGAAGTGGAGATTATTGATGATTCACAGGGTGATGAGAGTGCTTTTAACAATATTTTATCTACAGATATGGCATCCGGAAAGATGGCAAATATATACCGTGTACAGGGTGTAGCCAATCTTCAAAAATATATTGATAACGGATTTTTACTTGATGTCAAGCCATATCTTGATGCCGACCCTGAGTGGGGCAAGAGTTTTGCACCGGGTGCATTGTCATACTACAGTGTACCGGGCAAGGAAGGAACGTATGCGGTTCCGATGGAGTCGGGCCTTATAGGAGTTTATTATCATGAAAATATATTAAAAGAGGCAGGAATAGAGACATTCCCACAGACATGGGATGATTTATTGGCTGCTATTGAGAAGTTAAATGCAAATGGTGTTACACCTATAGCTCTCGGAGAAAGCTCAAACTATATGGGTGGACATTTACATGATCAAATCTTCTACAAATGGCTTGGAACAGAGGCTGCAAAGGAACTTGGAAACAGAAGCAAAAAGTGGACGGATCCTGATGTAGTACAAACACTTCAGTATATAAAGGATTTAATTGATGCAAAGGCATTTGATCCTAATGCGGTAGGTATGCAGGATGATATTGCAATGACAGCTTTCCAAAACGGTGAGGCTGCAATGGTGGTTACAGGACCTTGGATGATAGGAAGGTTTGTTGATCCTGAAAAGACACCGGTACATGATGATATCAAACTTGCTAAATTCCCATATTTTAAGGACAAGCCGGAATTTAAGAACAATGATATGCAGGTAATCAGCCCATATATGATCAATGGTAAGCTTGAAGGAAAGGAGCTTGAACTTACAATAGAACTTGTAAAAATGTTGACAAGTAAGGAAGCTGCAAAGAGATATGCCGAAGAGGCTCAGTTTATTATGCCTATAGAGGGTGTTGATATTGATGAGAGCAAGGTTAGTCCTTTGTTTATCGAAAGCATGAAACTTGGTGCTACAAGTGAAGGCATCGGTGTGGATGTATTTGACTTTGATGAACTTACATCTATGCAGGACAGAACAAGAAACTCAATAATGAGCTTGTTTACAGGAGCAAGTGCAGAGGAAGCTGCAGCAGAGATTCAGGCTGAAATAGATAATGCAAAATAAGAATAGCTTAGAATATGATTAAACTAAGCTTGTAGAGTTATTAGGGCTGTTTGTTATTTCAAACAGCCCTGTTTTAATAAAGATTGAGGAGGTAAAAATGATAAAGCTAAAAACTGCCAAAGCAAAATTTACTATTTTTTTATTTATCCTGCCGGCATTACTTTTATATACAATTTTTCAACTTATACCAATTATAGGGGGTATTTATTTTTCCTTTGTGGAATGGGACGGTTTGGCAGGTACCAAGCTGACATTTGTAGGTTTTGAAAACTATGTGAGCGCATTTCATAATAAGCAGTTTATACTCTCGCTTTCAAATATGGCAAGAATGGTTATATTCAGTGTGCTTTTTCATACACCTATAGCACTTCTTCTGGCTGTGGCTGTGAATGCAAAGCTTAAGGGTTACAGATTATTTAAAACTATATTTTTTGTGCCGACAGTATTTCCTATGACCGCCATAGGTCTTATGTGGTATTTTGTATTTATGCCTACAGGTGCTCTAAATACATTGCTTAAAAATATCGGATTAAAGCAGTTTGCTATTCCCTGGCTTGTAAATAAAGCCACGGCTATGAATACCATAGTGGGTGTAAATGTATGGGCAGGTATAGGCTATTATATGGTAATTATACTTGCGGGACTTACAGTAATTCCGAAAGATTTGTATGAGGCGGCATCTATTGACGGTGCAAATCCGGTACAGATGTTTTTTAATGTTACAATACCTATGTTAAAGCCGACCTTAATAATGTGTATAGTTATGGATATTATAGGAAGCGTGAAGGTATTTGACCTTGTATATGCTATGACAAGCGGAGGTCCTAACGGACTTACAAATCTTCCTACAACACTTATGATAAGTGAGGCATTTAAATACAGCCACTACGGAGTGGGTTCTGCTATCGGTATTATCATAATGCTTATCTGCCTTGTAGGAACTGTAGGAAGCAATAAATTATTAAATAAGGGAAGGAGAGCGGAATAATATGAAAAAAAATATAAGTATGAAGGTGGTGGCATATACCTTCCTTATTGTTATGGCGATTATTTTTATAATGCCTATGTTATTTACCATTATTTCCTCCTTAAAAACAAAATTGGATATTTTTTCCGATCCTTTTGCACTTCCAAAGAATCCACAGTGGAAGAATTATGTGATTGCATGGAAAGATGCAAATATGAGTGCCTATTTTATAAACTCGGTAATACAGTCAGGCTCTACAGTCATTTTAACAAGTCTTATTTCAACCATGGCGGCATATGCACTTGCGAGATTTGATTTTAAATTAAATAAAGTACTTGTAATTGTATTTATGCTGGGTATGATGGTACCTATGCACACAATCTTGGTTCCGGTATCCTATATTATAGGACTCTTTAATTTAAAGAATAATATTTTTGCCTTGGTACTTGTTTATGTGGCATTTAATCTGCCCTTCAGTATTATGGTAATGATAACCTTTATGAAGGGAGTAAACCGTTCGCTTGAGGAGGCGGCTATTATAGACGGTGCGAGTTATTTTCAGATATATTCAAAAATAATGATACCTCTTACATTGCCGGCTATATCCACCATATCAATATTTAATTTTATGGGTGCATGGAATAATATTCTTTTCCCACTACTGTTTATAAATGATAAGAGATTGCGTCCGATATCTTTGGGACTGCTTAATTTCAGCGGAGAGAGAGGTTCGGAGTACGGACTTATGATGGCAGGTATTGTAATAACTGTAGCGGTACCTCTGGCTATATATCTTTTGTTCCAGGAAAAGGTGGAGAGCGGTCTTGCATCCGGAGCGGTAAAGGAGTAAATATGTGCGAATATTTTATTGAAATGGAAGACAGACTTAAAAATCATCCTTTTGCAGATTCAATAAAGGACTTTATTTTGGGCTTTGAAGATGAAGAGCTTAAAAAATATCTTTCATTTTTATATTTACATATGCCATATGCCGATATAGCAAATGTAGATAAGGAAATTATTTTAGATTATGCAAGAGCAGGTGTGCACTTAAGAAATACAAGATGCAAAGAGCTTGATGAAGATATATTTTTAAACTATGTATTATTTCACAGAATCGGAAGTGAAAAGATAGTTGCAAACAGAACATATTTTTATGAGCTTGTAAAGGACTTGCTTGGTGATTCGGAAAAAGAAAATGTTATAAAATTAAATTATTTTTGCGGTAAGAATGTTACCTATAGAACAACCGATATCAGAACACTTGATCCTATAACAGTATATAATTCAAGTTTTGGAAGATGTGGTGAGGAATCGATTTTTGGAGTATCTGTATTCAGAGCCGCAGGTATACCCGCAAGACAGATTTATGTACCGCTTTGGGCTCATTGTGATGACAATCACGCCTGGGTAGAGGTTTATGTGGATAATGACTGGCATTATCTTGGAGCCTGTGAACCCGAGGAGATACTTGATAAGGGATGGTTTGATGATGCATCAGCCAGAGCTATGATTGTCAAAAATATTTTATATGGAAATATTAAAAAAGAAGCCAAGGACTATCTGGGCTTTAATGCAGGGCTTTATGAAATAAATCAGACAAAAAGATATGCGGATACAAAGCATATAAAGATATATTTATATGATGGGGATAAAATTCTTTCAAATATTGATTTTAATATCTGTCTTATGAATTTTGCCATGTTTTCACCTATTATAAAGGCAAAAACAGATATGGAAGGAGCCTATAAGACGGATATAGGCATAGGAAATGTATTTTTAAGTCTTTATAGGGAGAAGAATTATATTATACCCTTGGATTTAAAGGATAATGATGTTTTTTATGTAGATATAAGGGATTTTGAACCTGAATATAATAAGTATAAAGAATTTTTCATAAATGTACCGCAGGCAAGCAACAGAAACAGAAAAAAAGCTCCTGTAAAAAAGGACAGCGGATATAAAATAAAAGATTTCCCAAATGAAGAGGTAAGAGCGCAGGCTATGGATGAGGGAATGAGTTCACTTTGGGAGATATTATCGGAAAAGGATAAGAGAGATATAAGTATTGATGTATTAAGAGACTGCCGGAAGGCGGAAAATATACATTGTGTGAATGATGATATTTATTTGAATTATATTCAAAATCCCAGAGTATATTTTGAACATTTGGAGGTTTGCAGAGATTTATTTAAGTCAAAGTTTTCAGATGTAAATGAAATACTTGATTTTGTAAAGGATATAAGACTTACAAGAGAAAAGCCTGTTACAGGCTCAACAGGAGTATATTATACAAAGATTTCCAATGCTCTTTCCGTAAAGATATTTGTTGTAAATGTATTAAGATCTATGGGCATTGCTTCCAAGCTTGTAAATGCGGATGTGTATTTATATGATGGGGAAGGATTTAGAATTTTTACAGAGCTTTCAAAAATACTGGATAGCTTAAAATATATTGACAGCTGCTGTATCAGGGAAGAAACCGATACAAAGGGTATGGCAAGATTATGTATCAAGGGAGATCTTAGCGGTTTTGGCGAGTCTTTTTCCATATCAAAATTTGATATTTTTGAAAATAATCTTATTTCGCTGGATAAGAGCAGTATTAAAGAAAACATGGAACTTCCTGAGGGAGAATATGTTTTGGCGACTCAAAACAGGCTTCCGAACGGAAATATATGTGCTAAATATAATATTTTAAATTTAAAGGCTGACTCAAAGCTTGAGGTAGAGTTAGAGTATATGCATGCAGATATAAAGGATATGCTCTCAAGCTATACATTGCCAAAGGATTTGCAGGAAAGCCTCGGTATCTTGGAAAACAGTGATGATATAAGTCTTACTATATGGCTAGAGGAGGAAGAGGAGCCTTCTCAGCATATTGCAAATGATCTTATCTTAAAGGATGAATTATTAAAAGATATTAAGCTTAATCTTTTATTTACAAATGAATTTGAGAGAAAAGACAGCGCAATAAATGAACTTTTGGAAAAAAGTAAAAATAATGATATATATACAAATCTTGGAGAGATTTTACAGGAGGCTTTTGGAAGAAGTACTTTTGTAAATCATGAGACATTGCCCATAGTTGCACTGTGTAAAGGTGTAAAGGTGGTATATGCTTTTAGCGGATATCAGGTCGGAAGCGGCAATATTATAGAGAAGATAATAAGTATATTAAGGAGCGGTAATGAATAAACTTATAGAAGAAAGAACAAGAAGAACCGAGTGGTACAGGGATGCCAGATTCGGAATGTTTATACATTGGGGATTGTATGCCATACCTGCAAGAGGTGAGTGGGTGCGTTCCAGAGAGAGGATAAAAAAGGAAGATTATGACTATCTGACAGATGAGTTTTCCTGTGAGGGTTATAATCCTAAGGAATGGGCAAGACTTGCAAAAAAAGCAGGTATGAAATATGCGGTGCTTACAGCAAAACATCATGACGGCTTTTGTCTGTATGACAGTAAGGTAAGCGATTTTAATTCTATGAATGCAGCATGTCACAGGGATCTTGTAAAAGAATTTTTGGAGGCATTCAGAGCGGAGGGAATCAAGGTGGGATTATATTTCTCACTTATTGACTGGAGACATGAGGATTATCCGCATTATGGTGATATGCATCATCCTATGAGAGATAATGAGGAGTGGAAGGATTATAATCATAATTTTGACAATTACCTTGAGTTTATGCATGCACAGGTTAAGGAACTGGTAACAGGCTATGGAAAGCTTGACCTTATGTGGTTTGATTTTTCATACGGTCCTATGAACTGTGACAAGTGGAAGGCTAAGGAACTTATGGAAATGGTCAGAAAATACCAGCCGGATATTATAACAGACAACAGACTTGAGGGAAGTGCCGAGTATGCAGGTACCATTAAAACCTTAAATCCAAGCATCTATGCCGGTGATTTTGCTTCACCGGAACAGATGATTCCGCCTGAGGGTATAGTGGATGAGGCAGGAAATTCCATACCATGGGAAGCCTGTATAACAATGAATAATAACTGGGGATATCATGCCCATGATAAGCATTATAAATCGGATAAGCTTATTATAAGAATGCTTGTAGAATGTGTAAGCAAGAACGGTAATCTTATTTTGAATGTCGGACCTAAGGCAAATGGTGAAATTCCAAAGGAATCTGTAGAAATACTTGAAAAAGTAGGAGATTGGATGAAGGAAAACTCAAAGAGTATTTACGGATGCGGGATTTCGGAATATAATAAGCCTGAGTGGGGAAGATTTACCCAAAATGGAAAGCTTTTATATGCACATGTGTTTGAAGAGCAAGCCGGTGCTATAGCTTTGGGTGATATGTTAGGCAAAATAAAGAAGATGCGTCTTTTAAGAGATGGAAGTGAGGTATTGCAAAGTAATTATTGGAATCTAAAGGAATTTGCAAAGGATGCCTTCTTCTTCTTTGATGCATCTGCAAGCGATTGTTATCCACTTCCGGATGATAGAGATTCTGTGGTGGAGATAGAATTGAAATAGGGAGAGAATATGATTTTAGAAGCTTGTATTGAAAATATCACTTATTTAAAAGAAGTAGTTAATGCCGGAGCAAAAAGGATTGAGCTTTGTGACAATCTGGCTGTGGGCGGAACTACGGTAAGTATGGGTATAAGGGACTATGCAAAGTTTTTTTGTGATTCGAATAATGTTGAACTTGCGGTTATGATAAGAGCCAGAGGAGGAAACTTTGTATACAATAATATTGAAAAAGCTGTTATGTACAATGATTTGAAGGATATGGCAAAGCAGGGCGTAAAAAGAGCCGTTATAGGTGCACTTACAGAGAACGGAGATATTGATAAGGATTTTATTAAGGAACTGGTATCCGCACCGAAGTTTTTCAGAAAGGAAATGAATTTTACTTTCCATATGGCTTTTGACCATATAGGTGCAGGGCTTGAGCCAAAAGAAGCTCTTGCAAAGAGACTGGAAGCTATAAAGATACTCTCAAAGCTTGGTATAGATACAATACTCACACATGGAAGTCATGAAAATAATGATATATTTGATAATATAGATACTCTTAAGGCATATATGGAATGTGCAAATGAATACCATGTAGATATAATGCCGGGTGGTGGAGTAAGCTTTAAAAATCTGGACAAATTGATAAAAAAGCTCCCGAATATAGTTGCCGCACATGGAACCAAGATAGTGGAGATATAATTGCAAAACAGCAAAGGAAAATCAGTAATTAAGGGTTAATGAAGAGATTTTTGAGACAGTAATAACTCTTCAAAGCATCCTTCATTTGATTGATATTTGAAATTAAAAGTACTGAACACATATAATTCATGAATTAAGAGCAAGAACTTTTTGGGTCTTTAAAAGAATATTAGGGAAAACTATTTAAAGAAAAGGCATCAAAGATTTGAAGCTTTTTAAAAGGGTTAAGCATGAAGTAGTTAAAGATACGTTTGAATACAAAATCTTTCATATGATAAATTTTATATAGAACACATTAAAAACTGTAGAATTCAAGATGGAGTATAGAATATTCATGTAGAATTATGTATGTATGAAAAAATTCGAGACTTCAAAGTACTAATTTTTGAAAAGCGAGATATTTTATATCTAGGACTGCATAAATATTAAGCTAAGTATAACTCTTCTTTTAAAACAAAATTGCAACCTAAATAGTAGATGGACAAGAGAAAACTATTGCCAAAAATTGGATTTTTCTGTTGACAAAACTTATCTATATATTGTATAAAATCAGTGTAATTTGTATTTAGAAATTAAATACTCGTAGTGTTAGAAAAAGGTGAATAGGAATGAAAAATAGAATAATATTTAAGAGTATTGTCACAGGGATTTTAAGTGTAAGTCTTGTTTTGGAGTCAATATTTCCAGCATTTGGTGCAAATATTGATAAAGAGGCTATAACAAGGTATTATTATTACAAGGATGCTCTTAGAGAGGCGAATGGGAGCATTGTAAAGCCGGAAAAAGCTGCAAGATTAAAGGGCGGATTTACAGGTGGCGACAGTAATGATATAGCATCAGCTATAAGCGATTATAAGGTGACTGATGAATCTCTACTTGGAGAAATGTCAAATACTGAATTTACCCAAGGTGTCAATGTTACAACAGGAAATTTTCTTTTAGCCGATGAGGATGTGAGCTTATCAGAAGATTTGTCTGTATACTATAATTCAATGAGTTATAAAACAGGGCTTTTTGGATTTGGCAGGTCCTTTGTCTATGATGAATCTATAAATCAAAGCAGTAATGTTATTATTTATAGAAGGTATGACGGGGCATGTATTAACTTCACATACAATGAAGGTTTATATTATTCAAATTTGAATCCTGAACTTTCAATAAAAAAAGAGCCTTCAGGTGAGTTCATTTTAAGAAATGATATCGGCGGGATTTTAGAAAGATTTGACGAAGATGGAAAGTTACTGGAAATTTCAGATTTATCTAACAACAAAACACAGCTTCTATATAATAACGGTAAATTATCTAAAATTATTTTTGATGAAGAAAAAACATATGATATACAAATAAATAATTCAGGTTTTATCTCTGAAATCAGTTCAGCGGATATAAAACTGAAATATGATTATGATGATGACAGACTGGTATCTGTAACAAATACTTCCGGTGAAAAAATTATTTATAAATATGATGTCTCTAAAAGGCTTGCAAATAAATTTGTTAATGAAGACAAAGAAGCTTTTAGAATATCATATAACACTGATGGAAGAGTTAAAAATATAATAATTGGTAATGATAAAGAAGTATCTTTTAACTATTTAGATGGAAAAACAGAAGTTTTAGATGAAAAGGGAAGTAAAAATTCTTATTTTTTTGATGAAAAGTACCGTGTAACAGGCATAGAGAGTAATGATAGTGATATTTCTAAAATAATATATGATAAAGCGATTAATGCACCTGAAGCATTAATTGATGCTTTTGGAAATTTCACAGCATACTCATATGATGATAAGGGAAGAATTGCATCTATAACTGATGCTAATGGAGGGCTTACAAAGTATACTTATAAAGACGGTATAGCAGATCCTGTAGAATTTATTGATGAGTACGGTGCAAAAACTGAAAATTCATATGATGATTCAGGAAATTTTATAGGAAGTAAATTTAACGGAAATCGAGTTTTAAGTATTGCCTATGATGATAGTGGAAATATCTCAAGTATAACAGATGCTCTTGGAGATGAAACCAAATACGAGTGGGATGAGTCAGGAAGAGTTATAGCACAAATAGATGCCATGGGGAATAGAACAGGGTATAGCTATGTAAAAAATGAGAATATATCCACAGTCACATTAGCAGACGGAAATGTTTATAATTATACATATGATGATTTTGACAGATTGATTTCACAGGAGGAACCAAATGGATTGATTACGAATATAGAATATGATTCCGAGGATAGAATAATCAGGATTTTTGATAATAAGGATCTGGATGAAAAATATACATATGATAATTCAGGAAATTTACTTACAGAGACCAATAGCTTAGGCGAAATCATTAGGTATAAATATAATAGTGATAGCAGGATTACTAATATAGCCTATGCCGACGGTACAACTGAAAGCTTTTCCTATGATGAAGTCGGCAACTTAATAAGCAGTACAGATATATTTGGTACAGTTACAACTTATACCTATGATGCAGTTGGGAATTTGACAAAAGAAACTACAGGAGATGACTTTACTGAGTATACATATGATGGTTTAGGTCAGGTCTTAAGTGAAAAAGATGGAGATGGTGCCACAGTTTTATATACCTATGATGTAAAAGGAAATATAACACAAGCTGTGGATGCTTTGGGAAATATCAAAAAATTTTCATATGATATAAACAATAATCTTATCATGTATACTGATGGGAACAATAATCCTATTCTATACCGCTATGATGCCCTTGGAAGAAATACAGAGATAATATATCCTAATGGGGCAAGTGAAAAGTATCAATATGATGCATTGGGAAATATAACTGAAATAACTGATGTGGATGGGAAAAAAGTTACCTATTCATATGATTCACTGCTAAGAATTACAAGAAAAGGGTATTCCACAGGGGAATATGAAATATATATATGATGCTGTTGGGAATATCACTTCTATTACTGATAATGCCGGAAATGAAATAAAATATAAATATGATTTATATGGTCAAATTATAGAGGAAAATAACTCCTTGGGTGAAAGATCCACTTACAGTTATGATAAGATAGGGCAGATAGTCAACGAAAGCAATAGTGAGGGTGAATTTAATTATACCTATGATACCTTTGGAAATATTCTGGAAGAATCCAATAGTTGGGGAGAAAAAAACAAATATGAATATGACTCCTGCGGTCAGCTTAAAAAAGAGAACTTATTCTCAGGAGATACTTACAGCTATGAATATGATAAGATAAGTAATCTTATAAAAGAGATTCATTCATATGATGATGAGAATGAAGAAACCCTTTATACAGTGAATGCAAAGAAACAGCTTTTAGACATAAAAAATGACAAGGATGAAGTAAAGTTTAACTATGATGCCAAAGGTCAACTAGTAAAAAAGGAAAGTAATGCAGGCGTTGAAAAATTCTCATATGACGGAAATGGAAATCTGATATCTATTACAGGAGTAGGTGGAGATGATACATATTTTACCTATAGTCCCAGAAATCTTGTTACCTCTGTAACACCTAACGAGGTTAATACAAAAAGGGCTGAAACAGGTTTGCCCAATGTGCAAAGCTTTAAAGTAGGTGATATTTCATATAAAACTAATACTGATGGAGATTTACTGGAATTTACAGATGGAAATTTTCATATAACACAGTTTATTAGAGATAATCTTTTAAGAGTCATAAAAAGAAAAAATCCTTTGGGAGATATTGAAAGTTATGAATATGGTGAGTTTGACACACCTGTTCGCATTATAAAGGCTGACGGCACAATACTAGAGTACACTTATGACAAAGAGGGACAAATTACAGCTCAAAGCAGGGTTATGGGTGGTGAAAAAAGAGAACTGGCAAGGTATAGATATGATTCCACCGGAAATGTAACAGATGCCGTTGGAGAGGCAGGTACTTCCACATACGAGTATGACTTATTTGGTAACATCATAAAATATACAGATAGCTTTGGTAAATCAGTCAATTATAATTATGATACTGCTGGAAATTTAATAAAGGTACAGATTGATACAGAAACTCCTGTACAATATACTTATGATGAAGTGAGTAGAATAACAGCTGTTACATATGGAGAAAATAAAACTGTTCGCTATGAATATGCTGATAATACAACTACCACATATTTACCAAACGGTGAAATTATTACAGAAACCGTTAATGAAAATGGAGAACTGGTAAATAAGTCCTATAAAGATACGTCTGAGGCAGTTATTGCCGAACTTACAATTTATTATGACGATAATGAAAGAATTGTTCAAAAGGCTGTTGCTTTTAAAAGAGAAGGTGTAAGTCACGAAAATGGTAATGAACAAAACCAAAATGATGAAAATAATTTTCAAAAAATTACTTATCAATATACCTATACCGATAGAGGTGAACTTTCCAGTTGTATAATTATAAACGATGAAGCTGTAGAAGACATCAGCTATACATATGACAATGCTGGAAACAGGCTTAGTGAAACACATACATCAGGTGATAAAACTGAAAATACAACTTTTAAATATGATGAAAATAACAGACTAATAGAAAAAAGTTCACCAGATGGTATTACATTATATACTTATGACAAAAATGGAAACCGTATATCAGTAATAAATAATGATGAAAAATATACATATGTCTATGACTACAATGATAATCTGATTGAGGTAAAGAAAAATGATATCAAAGTATTCGAAGCTGTATATGATGCGATGGGCGAGAGAACTATTACAAGAAGTTTAGATTCTGAAACTGGAATTTTAAAAGAGAAAAGATTTATAAATGATGTAAGCTTTGAAAATACTCAGGTGTTAAAGGTTTATGGCGAGAATAATGAAAGTAATTATCTATATGGAAATGAAAGAATTGCAAAGTATTCAAATGACTTTGAATCATTTTATTTTTCAGATAATAATGATAGCGTATTGGCAAAGTTTGGAGTCTCCAAAGATTTCTTTGCTTATACACCATTCGGCATAAAAGATGGTAATGAAGAAGACTTTGGATTTGATGGGGAATGGAGTGATAATACCGGATTATATTACCTTAGAGCCAGATATTATTCACCAAGTGATGGGGTATTTCTTTCTGAAGACAGCTTTGAAGGAGAATTGGATGAATCTTTAAGTTTAAACGGATACAGTTTTGTAGAAAATGATCCTGTTAATTATAATGACCCGGCAGGCTATAGAAAAAGCAGGTCAAAAGGCTCATCCAGATCAAGTTCTAAAAGAACCGGCAATAGTAAAAGAACAACTTCAAAATCAGGAGGAAGTAGAAGTCTATCCTCTAAGATAAGCTCAAAGTCTAGTTTAAAGCCAGCCTCAAGAGGAAGTAAGCTTCCAAAATTAAAAAGTCAAAAGTCGGCTCCTAAAAGGTCAAGTGCAGCTCCAAAGAAAGCAAAGACTTTTGAAGGTAAGCGGGTAGGGAAGGCAAGCAAAAGGCAAAGTCCAGCTGTTTCAAGGAATCTAGCAAGGAGTACAACCTTAAACAGAAGTAGAAATTCAAGCAGACTTGCAAATAAGAGATCACCTCAAAGGGTGGGAAGATTCACACCAAATAAATTTGCCAGGGCGATTCGCCCAAGTACCGTCATCACAAGAAGGGCAAGTACAGCAAAAAAGCTTGTAAAATCTAAGATTCCGGCAAGAAATTATGCACGAGCTGATGCAGGCAAAATAAAAACACAAAGGCTTCTTAGACCAGTGAACACAATGGACTTAAAACATAAAATTTATGTAAATGGAAGGCTTGATAAACCTAAGACGATACCAAGTAAGTGGGATATTGCATATTCACAAATACAAAAAAATACAGCAGATTTACAAAATAAGTTCCTCAACAACCCCATAACTGCCCTGATTCCTATAAAAGCATATGGTGCAGGACTTGGTTGGATAATACAAAACATTAGAGTCTTGGACAGCACAGGTTTTATAAAGTTTCCAAATACTGGAATATATTATGACATTGTTAGGAATGCTTTAATTAAAGGAAGTACACAGCTTGGCAATGATATATATGCTAGAAATATTCCTTTAGTATCAAACTATTTAGGAAGTTTCTTAGGTGCAACTAATATGCCTGCAAACGCAGGGTTTATGTCAATGTGGGGTGCTCATAATAGAGGAATACTTATTGACGGCTTAGGCGGTACTTTGGACGGCATCGGGAATGTGATAGTACATCCTTTAGATACCTTAGAAGGTATTGCAGGAGTAATGGAAAATCCGGAGATAGTTTTACAGACGGGAACTAACTATGTTAATGAAAAACTTATCCATGGAACAATGGAAAGCAGGGCAAACTTTGTAGGAAGACTTAAGTTCGAAGTAGCAATGTTTATGGTGGGATCCGCTGCTAAAACTAAATATTTAACAAAAGGTGCTTCCTCTATAGCAAAGGTTGAAAAAGAACTTTATACTGCGATAGATATAGCTAAAGCATTTGATAAAGTAGATGATGCGGGTAAAGCTATAGATAAAGTATCAGATACTGAGAAGGCTGCTAAAGTAGCAGAGATAGCGAATAATGCTGATGATGTGGTAAAACATAATTCTATAGCGGAGGGAATAGCAAAGAGTGTTGATGAGGCTGCAAACGCAGGTGGGGCGGAAGAGCCTAAGGTAAAGCTTCCTGATATTAATAAACCAAATGAGCCTAAGATAGAAGTTCCTGAAATTAATAAAATAAGCGAAACTAAGCCTGTAAAACCGATTTTGGAAATTGGAGAAAATACTTCTGATGCAGGTAAAGCAGGTAAGGGAAGTGTATTTGATGATGTAAAACCGGGAGATAAGAAAACACTGGCTGATAAAGTTGATGATGCAGCTAAAACGACGGATAAAGCTGCTAATATAAAAGAGGCGATACAAAAAAGTGATAATGCGAGAAAATGGGGAGTGCTTGAGGATGGAACAAATCAAGGCGTAAAACATTTTTCAGAATATTGGGATAAATATCCTGATAGAATTCCATCATTAGAAGAAAGATTGGGAGTAGCGTCTGGAGATTTTAATAATTCGCTTGAAGGTTTTAATAATTTTACGGAACAAGCAGAAAAAGTTATACATGAGGCGGAATTGAGTGGAAATGTAAGAAATATTAATGGGAAATCAATATACTATATAGACGGTGCAGCAAAACCAAAGAAAGGCGTTGTTGTAATTGTAAAGGATGGTAAACTTCAGTCCATGATGCCGAGTGATATAAAGTCCTTTAATAAGTTACAATAATTTGGTTATATTAATGAAGATAAAAATTAATAATATTTATGTAGACGGTTGGGAGCGATTTGTAGAAGGCAATACCCCTGATAATAGAAATATAACTGTTCATTTTCTTGAATACAGTGAGTATATTACTCAATATGAAATATCAAAGATAAAAAAGATTGGGGATGTATTAGAGGGGGATATTAGAATAGATTTTGTTACTCATTCATTTATTACAAAAGATAAATTAATGTTTATTCAACCTATTAAAGAATCGTCACATATAAGAGCAATTATAGAAGTAGAGAATGTGGAGGATGATTATTCTATTTATGCTAGAACAAACATATGTGACAAAAATATTTTAGTGGAATTTGAAAGAAAAGTTCAATATAATATAGGAGATAGGTTATATTTGGAGGGATCTTTAGAAATAGATTTGGATATGGTTTAATAAAAACATAGAGAACATATAATTTAAAATTTGGCTAAAGTGTAAATGTTAATGAAACTTAAAAAATAAAAATATTTAAGTTACATTTAGTTTTAAAGAATCGCTGAAGTGTAAAGTTTAATGCAACTAAAAAAAGTGTGATTATATAAGTTGCATTTAGTATTACAAAAGCAAGGAAATATAACATTTATAGTACAAAAATGATGCAATAAGTGTTATAATCCCGTCTTCAACAGTTTAAGAAAACAAAAATGCCTTAAGCCCTTGTAAAATAAGAGCTTTTGGCATTTTTTATTACTAGAAATGTTGTATGGACTTCTCATTTATGCACAAAATATTTCACAAAATTTTCTTTATTTTTTTGTGCAATTCTTTGGGTTGATAATACTTTCTGTCCAGTTTCAGGTCATAAATGGCATTTAATGCGTTAAGCGTCTGTGAGCCTTTATATGTTGACATATAGTACATATCTTGTACATTGGATACCTTCATGTTTTGTAACGTTTCTATTATATTCGATGTTGTGAAATGCTTTTTTCCTGTTTTCAGCTTTGCCCCATATTCATCAAGCTGAGCTTCCAGCAATCTGTAAACAAGAAGTGCAGTGTAACAGATCATAAAGTGGGCAGTGATGCGTTCTCTTGTTTGATGAAAAACAGGTCTTGCACACAGGTTAGTTTTCATTATTCTGAAACAGTCTTCTATTTTGTAACGCTTCTCATTAATAGATAAAATGCTATGTATAAACTCTGCCTCAGACTCATTTTTATCCATTTGAAGATTTGTTGCAATGGCATAGTACCCATCATATTTTTCTTCCTGATTTATTCTTTCCTGATCCAGTTCATATTCATCCTTTACATCTGCTGACGACTTATGATTCCTTTTAATAAAACGAGTCACATCGTGTGGTCCTTTCTTATAGGATTGAGGATCAATGTTTTCAAGGAGTCGTTTAGCTCGTTCTATCTGATTGTTTCTTATATTCCGCTGATATTCCATCATTTTCCTGGAAAAGGTAACAACAATAGTCTGCTTGAGTATGGCTTTTGATTTGACAGTTTTTGTTCTTCCATTTTTGTATAATTTCTTCTCTGTAAGACCGACATCCACTGCTCGATCAGCTGTCAATATTTTAAAGACTCGGTCATCGTAGAGAGAACGGTTGTTTTCATCAAACCTATCAAATGTCTTCATGTATTCGATAGATGCAGCTTTTCCATCAGAAAGTAGGTGGTAATCAGAGTCATTAAATACAGCGGTCTGCAAAACATCTGAAAGTTTTTTTACAGACTGAGTAACAATAAAGGCTCGTCCTCCCATACTGTTAAAAAGTCGTATATCAATGGAATTTAGTCCGGCATCAGCACAATAGATAAACTTTTTACCTTTGAACATTTGCGTTATCTTCTTTTCAAGAGGGATAGCAAGCGTTTGTTCACTTTCAGATCCTGAAGCCATACATATTGAGATGGGAATTCCTTTTGCATCAATGAAAAGCCCCATTTCTACAAGCGGGTTGGGACGATGTTCCTTTGAAGGACCATAAAGTCTAAATCCTTTAAGAATCTCACCTGTCACTTCATCTACAATAACATCTTCGGTTTCAGTTTCAAAATAATAATTAGTACAGTCAAAGTAACAGATTGATTGATCTCTTTTTATAATATTTCCACTTTGTTCGTATAGGTAAGAGATATACTCATCATAGTTCCTATAAAGAATATCCATAGTATGAAGAATGTGTTGGTATCCAAAAGAAGGTTGCTCAAAGTATCGGTCAAGGCGGTCATATGTTCCAAGTTTAGAGTGTGGGTCCAGAATTCTTGCAAATGTTAGAAATCGATTTACCTCATTAGGATCAAATGTAACCTTTGACCCGTCAGTAACCTTTTTAAAAAAGTCATTAACATTTAGCTTATGATAAATGGCTTGTAGGAAGAAGTAACCAATATCGAGGTTTGTAGATTCTGACACAATCGAATCAGAGGCTAATACTTTTTCAGAGAAGTCAATCTTTTGTTCCATAGAAATTTTTCCGTTTTTCTGCTGTTCATTTGCTTTTTCAACCTGTTGTTTTGCATAACTCAGGGGGTCCTCAATTCCCTGAGCAAGCAGTTCGGAATGCTTTCCAATTCGTGAGACATTTCTGGTGGAAGTTTTCTTACCGTTTCTAAAACCAACCTGAATAAAGTAGGTTGGATCTTTTGATTTCCTGTCGTAGTTTAGTTTCATATATTTATTATACAACAACATACAACATAATACAACATAAAAATAAAAAGATTTTGACAAAGAAAGACATAGAAAAAGCCGCAGGAATGCGGCTTTGAAGACAATTTTAATGTTTTTATTTTAGTAGTAACTGTTGAAGACCCGTAACATTTATAGTACAAAAATGATGCAATAAGTGTTATAATGTAAGTATTATGGAAGACAGTTTGGGTGTATAAATGCCATTTTATGGCATTACAAATAAGTGGACTTTAATCGAATTTTTTAAGTGTAGGACTAATTTCCACTTGTAAAATACCATTATGAGACACCCCGGCAGCTACCCATAATTAGAGTTATCTATTTTTCAGAAGATAGGGTTTTAAAACAATCCTATCTTTTTCAATTTCCTCTATACCATATGCTATAAGTTTTTCATAGAGGTCAGGATACATAAAGGATGCAACCTCTAAAGGACTCCTGCCACCAAATTTTTCAACGGGTGCTGAGTTTATATGGCTTAGTACAATGTTAAGTGCATCTTGATCAGTTAACCCAAGAGATGCTAAGTCCGTCTGCTTTGGAAGTATATACCGTAGTCTTATGTGGTTGTTTTCTAAAGATCCTTTTTGTCTGGAGATAAATTATTGCTAAATTATTATATTCCGTTTCTTGACTTGCAAAAGATAAAAAAGTATAATTAAACCCATATGTCATAAACCTGAATGGAGATAAAACATTGATAAAGAGTATGACAGGCTTTGGTAGAGCCGAAGAAATAACGGGTGATTATAAACTGTCTATAGAGATTAAGTCTGTAAATCACAGATATTTGGATCTGAATATAAAAATGCCAAGAAGATTTTTCCCCTTTGAAGCTGAGATAAGAAATATTGTAAAAGAATATGTTTCAAGGGGCAAAGTAGACCTTTTTATAAACTATCTGGATTTTAAAGATAAGGCAGGCGGAGTATATCTGAATAAAAATATAGTGGAAAAGTATTTGGATATAGGGAATGAGCTCTGTGAGGATTATAATATATTTGATGATTTAAAGGTATCGCATATATTAAATCTTCCGGATGTGATAAGCATTGATGAGCCGAAGCTGGATGAGGAAGAGATAAAGGCGATTTTATTTAAGGTATTAAAAAATGCCTGTACTTCATTTTATAATACAAGATTGGCAGAGGGTGAAAAGCTCTTTGAAGATGTAAATTCAAAGATTGAACTGCTTTTATCCACCACAAAGGATATCCAGGACAGATACCCTGCGGTTTTGGAAGAATATAAGAGTAAGCTTATATTAAAGGTAAATGAACTTTTAAACGGTGCAAGTATTGAGGATAACAGGATTGCTACGGAAGTGACTCTTTATGCGGATAAAATCTGTGTGGATGAGGAGGTCGTAAGACTTATCAGCCATATAAATGCAATGTCGGATGAGATGAAACTTGATACAGGTATTGGAAGAAAACTCGATTTCCTTGCTCAGGAGATGAATCGAGAGGCAAATACCATTCTTTCAAAATCAACTGATTTAAATATTGCAAACTATGCTATAATATTAAAAACGGAAATAGAGAAAATAAGGGAACAGATTCAAAACATAGAATAGAGGAAATATGACTGATGGAATATTAGTTGTTGTATCAGGTTTTTCGGGTTCAGGTAAAGGAACGCTGATGAAAAAGCTTGTCTCAGAATATGATAATTATGCATTATCCGTTTCTGCTACAACAAGAACTCCAAGAACAGGGGAGCAAGAGGGAAGAGAATATTTTTTTAAAAGCAGACAGGAGTTTGAAAAACTCATAGAAAATGACGAATTGATAGAATATGCCGCTTTTTGTAATAATTACTACGGTACGCCGAGAGATTATGTGCTGGAGCAAAGAAAGAAAGGAAAGGATGTTATTCTTGAGATAGAAGTACAGGGAGCATTAAAGGTAAAGGGAAAATATCCGGATGCCATGCTTATATTTATCACACCGCCAAATGCCGATATTTTAAAAGACAGGCTTGTAAACCGCGGCACAGAATGTGCGGATGCAATAAAAGCAAGATTACAACAGGCTGTATGGGAAGCCGGATGTATGGATAAATACGACTATGTACTTATAAATGATGATTTGGACAGAGCCGTAAAAGAGCTTAATGAAATTATTGTAAAGCGTGGAGCTTTGAAAAAAAATAACACAGAATTTATAGAAAAAATAAAAGATGATTTAAAGACGATTTTTAGGGAGGAAGAATAAATGTTACACCCATCATATAGTGAGCTTATTAATGTTGCAAATGCCGATGTGGATCCGGGAGAGGCACCTGTAGTACAGAGCAGATATTCAATAGTTATTGCCAGTGCAAAAAGAGCCAGACAGATTATTGACGGTGATGTACCTGAGGTGAAGGCTGACGGCAAAAAACCGCTGTCAATTGCTGTTGAAGAACTGTTTGAGCAGAAAGTTAGAATACTAAATGATGATCCTGATAATAAAGCTTAAGAATCATTTTGATTTGCCATCATTTTTATGATGGCTTTTTATTAATATCAGGAAAGATTTATATTGAAAGGTTTATATGAAGATGTCGATGGTGTCACTGGGATGTGACAAAAACACTGTGGATTCAGAGATGATGCTGGGTCTTATGAATGAAAAAGGATTTGAATATACCGATATAGATGAAGAAGCCGAGGTAATGATAATAAATACCTGCGGTTTTATACAATCCGCAAAGGAAGAGAGCATAAATGCAATCCTTGATGCGGCAAGACTTAAAGAGGATGGTGCTCTGAAAGCATTGATAGTGACAGGATGTCTTGCTCAAAGATATAAGGATGAGATAATAAAGGAGATACCTGAGGTAGACGCATTACTTGGAACATCAAGTTTTGATAAAATAGTTGAAACTGTTGAGGATGTGCTTGGCGGAGAGATAAAAAATGAATTTCTTGACCTTGACAGACTGCCGTCAATTTCAAATAAAAGAAAAAACTCCACAGGAGGATACTATGCCTATCTAAAGATAGCGGAGGGATGTAATAAGAATTGTACTTATTGTATTATTCCGTCACTTAGGGGAAATTACAGAAGTTATCCTATGGATGATTTAATAACACAGGCAAAGGATCTGGCGGCTCAGGGAATAAAGGAGCTTATTCTTGTAGCTCAGGAGACCACACTTTACGGAGTGGATCTATATGGCGAGAAAACCCTGCCAAAGCTTTTAAAAGAGCTTGCGAAAGTGTCAGGTATAGAATGGATCAGGATATTATATTGTTATCCTGAGGAGATTACAGACGAACTTATAGATGTGATAGCAAATGAGGAAAAAGTCTGCAAATATCTTGATATACCTATACAGCATGCTTCCGACAATATTTTAAGAAGAATGGCAAGAAGAACCACACATGATGATTTGGTGAGTATTATAGGAAAGCTCAGAAAAAATATACCGGGTATTACTCTTAGAACCACTATAATTTCAGGATTCCCCGGAGAAACTGAAAAAGATCTTGAAACGGTAATCAAATTTATAAAGGAAATGAAATTTGAAAGACTTGGAGTTTTTACATATAGTGAAGAAGAGGGTACTGTTGCCGCAGGATTTGAAAATCAGATAGATGAAGAGGAAAAAGAGGCAAGAAGAGACAGAATAATGAGAGTTCAGCAGGAAGTCTCAGAAAACAATCTTTTAAATATGGTCGGAAGGACATTTAAAGTACTTATAGAGGGAAGACTTCCCGAAGAAAATGTATATATCGGAAGAACTTATATGGATGTTCCGGGAGTTGACGGATATGTTTTTGTAAATACTGATAAAAACTTTATATCCGGAGATTTTTGCGATGTCATAATCACAGGTTCATCAGAATATGATTTGATAGGAGATGTACTATGAATTTGCCAAACAAACTGACAGTTCTAAGAGTATTATTGATACCTTTTTTTGTGGCAAGCCTTTTGTATAAAGCCGGAGAAGATTATAATTTCAGAATAATTGCACTTATAATATTTATTATTGCGGCACTTACAGATACTCTTGACGGTATGATTGCAAGAAAATATAGTCTTATCACCGATTTCGGCAAGTTTATGGATCCTTTGGCGGATAAGGTTTTGGTTTGTTCGGGGCTTATCTGCTTTGTAGAGCTTAGACAATTAAGCTCGGTTATAGTACTTACAGTTATTGCAAGGGAATTTATTATAAGCGGTATAAGGCTTGTAGCATCAGATAACGGAGTAGTTATTGCAGCGGCAATGTCCGGTAAATTAAAGACTGTAGTACAGATGATTACAGTGATTTTACTTATAATGAATCTGCCACAGCTGAGTCTTGTAACAAATATATGCATTATTTTAATGTTGTTCCTTACAATTTTCTCTTTATGTGAGTATATTATAAAGAATAAGAATGTTATAATGAGTAGTAAATAAAGCATTATGTAAAGGAGTAGAAATGGATACTATTACCAGAAACAAAACGATAAAACTTATTGGAATAAATGAAGCCGAGATAAGAACTTCTATTTCAGACTTAATAGATAATGAAAATGTAAATATTGAAATAAAGCCTTTTGATGCAAAGACATATATAATTCTTACAGCAAGTGCCGACAGTGAAGAGGCGGCAAAGGATCTCATAAAGCCTGTATCAAAGGATATAAAAAAGAGATTTGGCAATTATATCTACTCAACAAAGGAAAAGATTTCACTTGAGATGAGTGTGGTAAATCTTCTTGAGAAAAACGAGCTTACAATATCCACAGCGGAATCCTGCACAGGTGGGCTTTTGGCAGGAAGGATAATAAATGTACCCGGAGTGTCGGATGTATATAAAGAGGGATTTATTACATATACAAATAAATCAAAAAGAAAGACCTTGGGAGTAAATAAATCTACATTAAAAAAATACGGTGCGGTAAGTATGCAAACAGCCAAGGAGATGGCATTCGGTGCCGCACTTGAAGCGGATACTGATGTAAGTATATCTGTTACAGGTATTGCAGGCCCTGACGGGGGTACTGATGAAAAGCCTGTCGGTCTTGTATATATCGGTGTATGCATAAAGGACAGTGTACATGTAGAGGAATTCAGATTTTCGGGAGACAGGGCAAATGTAAGGGAGCAAACAGTAGTTTCGGCTCTTGGACTTGCAAGAAAATGCATTTTGGAACATTTTTCTTAAGAAAGGTTAATATCAAGGTAGGATATGGTATTTTCAAAAAAAATATATCTTTCACCGGATATAAAAAAAGACTATAGAAAATATATGAGATCACTGAAGATGAATAAATCAGGATTTTTATTATACCTGGTTGTATTTCTTGAGGGAGAAAACAGTCTTTCTTTGGTACATAATTCTATCTTTTTAAATAATTACAGGAAAAGTGACGCTCTTATAGTGGGACTTGCACTGGGTAAAAAAGCGGGAATAAATCTTATTGGGAATATAGTGGAAGATACCTATAAGAAAAGAAATGATTTTGAGTATTATAGCTTTTTTAAATCGGAGGAAGCATGATTGGTATAATACTTTCAGTTGTAAAAATATTGGGAATTATCATCCTTGCCATACTTGCTCTCGCTTTGCTTATTATATTGATGGTACTTTTTATTCCGGTAAGATATAAGGGTAAAATTTATTTTAAGGAAGTGCCGGATATTGAACTTAGTATAACATGGTTTTTTAAGTTTTTATCTATTTCTGTTAAATATACAAAGAGGCTTGATATACTGGCAAAGCTTGGTTGGTTTTTTAGGGTATATTCAAATAATGAAGAAGAACTGCTTATAGAAGATAATGAAAAAAATGCTGAAGTTGATAAGACGGAGAATAAAAAAATAAAGAAAAAAAATTCTTCAGACAATGATATAGATGTTCAAGATATAGACAGTGATGATATACAAAGCATTAAAAATAAGCAAAGAATAAAAGCATTGGAGCAGGAAGAAAAAAAACAGACAAAAAAAATAGGAAAAAAGCCGAACAGAGAAGAAAAGAACGCTCGGATAAAAGTTCTGAAAAGGAGAGCAAACTTGATAAGCTGATAAATAAAATAAAGGATTTACATTATCTTATAAGCGATGAGGAAAATAAGCGGATACTGATAATTATGCTTGAAAAAACTAAAAACTTGTTGGTTCATATATTGCCAAAAAAGATTGTAGGATATTTTAAATTCGGTTTTGAGGATCCTTCAACAACAGGACAGGTTTTGGAGGTTGTAGCGATATTTTATCCTCTATACAGGGATGATTTTAAAATTGTACCTATGTTCTATGATGAGGTAATAGAGGTGGATATATCTTTTAAAGGAAGACTGAGAATTTTTTATGCCGCTTATATCGCTTTGATTTTGTGGTTAAATAAGAAAAAATTGAGAAAAAGGCCCGAATAAGGGCTTTTATTCTTAGATAAGGATATGTTGGAAGAATGAATATACAGATTTTTGGTACAAATAAGTCTTCGGATACAAAGAAGGCTGTCAGATTTTTTAAGGAAAGAAATATAAAGTTTCAACTTGTGGATATGAAGGAGAAGGGATTGTCAAAGGGTGAGTTCACCTCAGTTATGCAGGCAGTGGGCGGATTTGAAAATATGCTTGATGAAAAATGCAAGGATAGTGAAACATTGACCTTGATAAAGTATTTATCACCTGAGGATAAGATACCTAAGATTTTGGAAAATCAACAGGTTTTAAAAATGCCGATAGTAAGAAACGGTAAGGAAGCTACGGTAGGATATGCACCTGAGATATGGAAAGGATGGTCATAATGAATACAGCCGGATATAATATAGAGGAATATATAAAGGAGCTCGCATCAAAGACACCGGTGCCGGGAGGAGGCGGTGCAAGTGCCGTTGCAGGAGCGCTTTCAGCCGCTCTATCAAGTATGGTCTGCAATTTGACCATAGGTAAAAAGAGCTTTGCAGCAGTGGAAGAAGATATTAAAAATATACTTTCAGATATGAACAAACATATGGAGAGATTTATAAAACTCTCCGATAAGGATGCCGAGGTTTTTTATCCTCTTTCACAGGCTTACAGCTTTAAACCGCAAAATGAAGAGGAAAAATCTCTTCATGAAGCAAATATGGAAAAACTGCTCTTTGATGCAGCCATAGTACCGCTTGATATTATGAAAGAGGCTAACAGTATGTTAAATTCCATTGACTTTTTGGCAAAAAAAGGCTCAAAACTTGCGATATCAGATGCAGGTGTAGCTGTAGGTCTGCTTAGAAGTGCGGTATGCGGAGCAATGATGAATGTGGTAATAAATATAAAATATATGAAGGATAGGGATATAGCACAGAGACTTTTGGATGAGGCAAGCGAAATATTGGAAGATACTATGAATAAGTCCGATATCATATATAGAGAAGTATTGGAGGTACTTTTGTGATTTTATTATATGGGGCTGATACGGCGGAGAAAATAAAAGAAAATATAGCCAAAATGATGAATAAGCTTGACGGATATACACCTACTCTGGGGATAGTAAGAATAGGTTCAAATCTCTCAGATATATCCTATGAAAAAGGTGCAATCAAAAAGATGGAATCACTTTCTTTAAATACAAGAGTATTTGAGTTTGAAGAAAATATTTCATCGGATGGTTTTGTGACCGAGTTTAAAAAGATAAATGAAGATAATGAGATTGACGGAATACTGCTGTTTAGACCATTGCCGGAGCATATAGATGAAAAGCAGGTAATTGAGGCATTGGATGAAAAGAAGGATCTTGACGGTATTTCATATAAAAATATAGCAAAGGTATTTGCAGGAGATGAAAGCGGTTTTGCACCATGTACCGCAAAAGCTGTAATGAAAATTATTGAAAGCAATAATATAGAGCTTGAAGGTAAAAATGTGGTCGTACTTGGAAGAAGTATGGTAATAGGAAAGCCCGTAGCAATGCTTGCAATCAAAAAAAATGCAACCGTTACCATCTGCCATTCAAAGACAAAGAATCTGAAAGAAGTATGTAAAAAAGCCGATATACTTATAGTTGCAATCGGAAGGGCAAAGATGATAAATGATGAGTATATAGGTGAGAATGCAATAGTTATAGATGTAGGCATAAATTTTGCTGAAGGTAAATTATGCGGAGATGTGGACCTTGAAAATGTAAAAAATGCATCCATGGCGACTCCTGTGCCCAAGGGGGTGGGTGCGGTAACCACATCGGTTTTGGCAGAGCATCTTGTAAGGGCTGCCATAGAAAAAAGAATGAACTAAATACTTAATATTTTAGATACTTGTTTTTAACATTTTATTTGCTAAAATATAAATATACTTACATGGCTTTCCTTAGGAGAAGCTATGAAAAAGGTTATTTTAATAATAATTTTTACTTTTTTATTAACATCTTGTGGCAAAGACAGCGAAATAAAATTCGGGAAAGCGGATATGGAAAGTGATACCGAAAGTATTCCTGAGAGTTCATTGGAAGTAAGAACTTCTGAGAGTGTAACTATAGAAGAGTATATTAATGTTTTTGTTTCGGGCTGTGTAAATAATCCGGATGTATATAGGTTAAAAAGGGGTTCTATTATAAAAGAAGCCGTAGATATGGCAGGCGGATTTAGTGACGGAGCCTGTAAAGATTATGTAAATCTGGCAAAAAAGCTTGAAGGTGGAGAACATATTGTTATACCAAGCATTGATGAGATGGAAAATTTGAGCCTTAGTTTGCCGGAGGAAGAAAGTAAAACAAAAAATACATTTATAAATATCAATACTGCTACTAAAGAAGAACTTATGAGTCTGCCGGGTATAGGGGAGAGAAAAGCGGATTCCATAATAGAGTATAGAAAAAACAAGCCCTTTAATGCTATTGAAGATATAATGAATATATCGGGAATAAAAGAGGCGGCATTTAATAAAATAAAAGATAAAATTTGCATAAATTAGGAGTTTATAATGAATAAAGCACTTGTTGTAGATGATGAAAAGTTGATAGTCAAAGGAATTAAGTTCAGTTTGGAGCAGGACGGATATGAAGTGGATACGGCTTATGACGGAAATGAAGCTCTAAAGATGGCTAAAGAAAAGGAATATGATATAGTGCTTTTAGATGTTATGCTGCCGGAAATGGACGGTATGGAAGTATGCCAGGCTATAAGGGAGTTTTCAGAGATGCCTATTATTATGCTTACAGCCAAGGGTACCGATATGGATAAGATACTGGGACTTGAATACGGTGCGGATGATTATATTACAAAACCTTTTAATATACTTGAGGTAAAGGCAAGGATAAAGGCGATAATAAGAAGAAATTCCAAGAAAGCCAAAGCAGTTGAAAAAAACGAAAGAGTTATAGAAGTATCCGATTTAAGGCTTGATCTTGACAGCAGAAGGGTGTTTGAAAAAGATAAGGAGCTTAATCTTACCGCCAAGGAATTTGATATACTGGAATTGCTTACACAAAATCCGGATAAGGTATATTCAAGAGAGAAGCTTTTGAGTATAGTCTGGGGCAATAAATTACATGAAGCGGGAGATGTAAGAACCGTGGATGTACATGTAAGAAGACTTAGAGAAAAGATAGAGCCGAATCCAAGCGAGCCAAAATATATTCATACCAAATGGGGTGTAGGATATTACTTTAAGGAATAATTGTATGAATATAAATATTGTGGCGGTCGGGAGCATCAAGGAGAAATTTTTTAAGGATGCCGTTTCGGAGTATGCCAAAAGACTTTCAAGATATGTTAAGTTAAATATCATAGAAGTAAAGGATGAAAAGACTCCTGCCATGGCAAGTGCTTTGGAGGAGGAGAAAATAAAGGAAGTTGAGTCGGAGCGTATTTTATCAAAGCTTCCAAACAGCTATGTTGTGGCGCTTACAATAGACGGAAAAAAGTATTCCTCAGAGGAGCTTGCCAAAAGAATGGAAAAATATGATATTTTATCAAAGGGTAATTTATCATTTATTATAGGCGGTTCTTTGGGATTACATAAAAGTGTTATTGACAGAGCGGATGAAAAATTAAGTTTTTCAGAAATGACTTTTCCGCATCAGCTTATGAGAGTTATTTTATTGGAACAGATATACAGAGCATATAGAATCAGAAATAATGAACCATATCATAAATGAGGGCAATGCCCTCATTTTGGCTTTTAAGATAAAATTAACAGCCTTGAAAATAACTTTTTGATAGGATATACTATTGTGGAAAACTAGGAGGGAATATGGTTAAATTGTACAATGGAGGTGCTTACCTCATAAACGGTAACACTCTTATAGAAGAAAATGATATAAAAAAATTAGAAACCTTTACAGGAAAAGATATAAATAAAGAAGAAGCCAAAAAGGGCAGTATAGCTTATAAAATACTGGAGAATCATAATACATCAGGGAATATGGATAAGCTCAGATTAAAGTTTGATTCAATGGCTTCACATGATATTACCTTTGTGGGAATAATACAAACTGCAAAGGCAAGCGGTATGGAGAAGTTTCCTATTCCGTATGTTTTGACAAATTGTCATAACTCGCTCTGTGCAGTTGGCGGAACTATAAATGAAGATGATCATATGTTCGGTCTGTCCGCTGCAAAAAAATACGGTGGAATATATGTACCTCCACATATTGCTGTAATACATCAGTATATGAGAGAGGCATTTGCAGGCTGTGGTAAAATGATACTGGGCTCAGATTCACATACCAGATACGGAGCACTTGGCACAATGGCTATAGGTGAGGGTGGAGGTGAGCTTGTAAAGCAGCTTTTACAGGATACCTATGATGTAAACAGACCTGAAATTATAGCTATTTATCTGGAGGGTGCACCTAAAAGAGGTGTGGGACCGCAGGATATAGCTCTTGCAATAATAGGCAAGGTATTTAAAAACGGTTATGTAAAGAATAAAATAATGGAATTTGTAGGTCCGGGAATCGCATCTATGACTACTGATTATAGAAACGGTGTGGATGTAATGACTACGGAGACTACCTGTCTTTCCTCAGTTTGGGAAACGGATGAGGATACAAAGAAATTCTTGGCTGCACATGGAAGAGCGCAGGATTATAAGGAGCTAAAGCCTGAAGATATTACATATTATGACGGTGTAGTACATGTGAATCTTTCTGAAATCAAGCCTATGATTGCACTTCCTTTCCATCCAAGCAATGTGTATGAGATAGATACTCTCAATGAGAATTTAGAGGATTTACTGCATGAGGTGGAACTTGAGGCGATAAAGATAGGTGGAGAGGCAGGCAAAGGGCTTAGACTCTTAGACAAGATAGAAAACGGAAAGCTTAGAGTATCACAGGGTATTATAGCAGGTTGTGCAGGAGGAACCTACTCAAATGTAATGGAGGCTGCACATATCTTAAAGGGCTACAGTACGGGATTTGATGAATTTAATTTGAATGTATATCCGTCATCACAGCCTGTATTTATAGAAACTACAAGAAACGGTGCCGTAGCCGATCTGATGGAAAGCGGTGCCGTAGTAAAGACTGCATTTTGCGGTCCATGCTTCGGTGCGGGAGATACACCGTCAAATAACGGTCTGTCCATAAGACATACAACAAGAAATTTCCCAAACAGAGAGGGTTCAAAGCCCGGTTCAGGACAGATGTCCGCTGTAGCACTTATGGATGCAAGATCGGTTGCGGCAACGGCAAGAAACAAGGGATTTTTAACTCCGGCCACAGAGTTTGCAGATGATTATACAGTACCTGAATACCATTATGATGATACAATATATAAAAACAGAGTATATCAGGGATTTGGAGAGGCAAATAAAGAAAGTGAGCTTGTATACGGTCCGAATATCAAGGACTGGCCTGAGATGACTGCACTTACGGAAAATATACTTTTAAAGGTTTGTTCAAAGATACTTGATGAAGTGACCACTACTGATGAGCTTATACCTTCGGGAGAAACATCATCATACAGATCAAATCCGCTTGGACTTGCCGAGTTTACACTCTCAAGAAGAGATCCTGAGTATGTGGGCAGAAGCAAGGCTGTGGATATTATAGAAAAAGCCAGAAGAAATGGTGAAGATATCTTAAAGGGAAATGAGGAATTATCAAAAATATTTGAAAAGATAAAAAAGATAGACGGCTTTTCAGATATTGTCGCAAATATTACAGAGATAGGTAGCATGATTTATGCTAAGAAACCGGGCGACGGCTCTGCAAGAGAGCAGGCTGCAAGCTGCCAAAGAGTTATAGGCGGACTTGCAAATATCGCTAAGGAATATGCAACAAAGAGATACCGTTCAAATGTAATGAACTGGGGTATGCTGCCGTTTATCTTGGATGAGGAGCCGGATTTTGAGGTTGGAGATTATATCTTTGTGCCTAACATCAAGAGTCATCTAAGAGGTGATATGTCAAAAATTCCTGCCTATATTATAGGTGAAAATATAAAAGAAATAAGCTTAAGCATTGCAGAAATGACTGATGCTGAAAAATCCATAGTTGAGGCAGGTTCTCTTATAAATTATAATAAGAGCAAAATAAAATAGAAAGGAAGTGTATGGATAAAAAAATAATAATGAATCCAACGGGCTAAATAACAGGACGATAATTATACTTATTATTGCGGCTGCCATTACATTTTTTGCAGTCAGTATGCTTTCAAGCAGACTAAAGAGTGCTACAACAAAGGAAGTTCCCTATACTGAATTTATGCAAATGGTAAATGACGGTAAGGTGGAATCCGTAAAGGTAATGGCAAATACAATTGAGATAAAGGTAAAGCAAAATCTTAGCGATTACTCATCTATGACGGTGTATAAAACCGTGAGGATAGAGGATGATACATTGGTAGACAGATTGTATGCAGCCAATGTACCGGCAACTATGGAAAGATTTGAGACTACCTCTGCGATATTGTCATTCTTTAGCTTTATACTGCCATTTATTTTCTTCATACTGATGATGAATTTCTTATTGAAGAGAATGGGCGGCGGTGGATTCATGGGAGTTGGAAAGAGCAATGCCAAGGTATATGTTCAAAAGGAAACCGGTATTACATTCAAAGATGTGGCGGGTGAGGATGAGGCAAAGGAGTCTTTGACTGAAATAGTTGACTTTTTGCATAATCCCGAGAAATATACCAAAATAGGTGCAAAGCTCCCAAAGGGTGCTCTTTTGGTAGGACCTCCGGGAACAGGTAAAACACTTTTGGCAAAGGCTGTAGCCGGTGAGGCGGATGTACCTTTCTTTTCACTCTCAGGTTCCGACTTTGTAGAGATGTTTGTCGGTGTAGGTGCTTCAAGAGTAAGAGATTTATTCAAACAGGCACAGGAGGCTGCACCTGCTATCATATTTATAGACGAGATTGATGCCATAGGAAAAAGCAGAGACTCCAGAATGGGAGGGGGAAATGATGAGAGGGAACAAACTCTTAATCAGCTTCTTTCAGAAATGGACGGCTTTGATTCATCAAAAGGTCTTATAGTGCTTGGTGCTACAAACAGACCTGAGATACTTGATCCGGCACTGCTTCGTCCGGGTAGATTTGATAGAAGGGTGATTGTTGAGAGACCTGATTTAAAGGGCAGAGTGGATATCCTAAGGGTACATTCAAAAGATGTACTTATGGATGACAGTGTGGACCTTGAGGCAATAGGACTTGCAACATCAGGTGCAGTAGGTTCTGACCTTGCAAATATGATAAATGAAGCTGCAATTCTGGCTGTAAAAAAGGGAAGAAAAGCTGTAAAGCAAAAGGATCTTTTTGAGGCTGTGGAAGTGGTGCTTGTAGGTAAGGAGAAAAAGGACAGGGTAATGAATCAGGAAGAGAGAAGAATAGTGTCTTATCATGAGGTGGGACATGCGCTTATCTCGGCATTACAAAAAAACTCCGAGCCTGTACAAAAAATCACTATTGTACCGAGAACAATGGGCGCTTTGGGCTATGTAATGTATGTACCTGAAGAAGAGACATATCTAAAGTCCAAAAAAGAGCTTGAGGATATGCTTGTAAGCACATTGGGAGGTAGAGCAGCAGAGGAAATAGTTTTTGATTCCGTTACCACAGGAGCTTCAAACGATATCGAGAAGGCTACATCCATTGCCAGAGCAATGGTTACCCAATACGGTATGAGTGAGAGATTCGGTCTTATGGGACTAGCAAAAGTTGAAAACCAGTATCTTTCAGGCAGAGCGGTACTGGACTGTGGAGACAATACAGCTACAGAGATAGATAATGAGGTCATGAGGATTCTTAAAAACAGCTATGAAGAGGCACTTAGAATACTTAAAGAAAACAGAGAGGTGATGGATAAGCTTGCTGAATTCCTTATAGAAAAGGAAACCATTACCGGAAAAGAATTTATGAAGATTCTAAGAGAAATCAAAGGACTGCCGGAAAAAGTAGAGATAAAGAAAGCTATATTGGTATAAATAAAGATGGGGCTGTCGCACAAATTGTGCGGCAGCCCCTCTTGGGTATAAAAACTAACCCCCCAACTCTTCCGGCAGTGCCTCAAAGAAAATATCATTCCAGGCGCGTTTCAACTGTTTTTTATGAACTACATAAGGCTGTACTCCAATATATTTTGGAACGTTATCACTGACCAGGGATTTAGCGACTGCAAGAGCAACAGCTTTTCCCTGGTCATATGGTCTCTGGGTGCTGAGCCCTTTTACAAATCCTTGATTCATTTCTTGCGCAATCTCGAAATCCAGATCCGTGGTAAAGACAGCGATATCCGTCCGGTTCAAAGTTTTTAAGGCCTTGATGGCAAGAAGGGCCGGCCTGTCCCAGCTGACGTAAAGTGCCTGAATATCCGGATGTTCTGTGACCATTTCCAGACATACTTTGTAGGCATTTTCAATTTGAATAAATCCCTTTCTGGCAGTGATTTCAATGTTGGGATAGGACTCCCGCAATATTTTTTCGGCATAGTTATCACGCTCAGTAGTGCCGTAAAACATGGCACCGTGGATGATAAAACCGACTTTAGCATGAGTTTTATCCTTAAGATATTCACCGATCATGCGCCCTGTGTTAGTGCCGTTTTCCCGTTCGTTGACGGAGATACAGGAGACATAATCGTTGCGGTTGAAATTTTGCGGAACGTTGCTCAGAAAAACCAACCGTGTCATCCTGGACAGCTCCTGAAAGGCGGGGCCGGTTTCTACATCATCACTGGGAATAGCGATTACCGCATCCGGATGCTGCATTTTGATGCTTTCAAGCTGCATGTTCTGGAGTGCCGGATCGAAATGGGCATCCATGGTAGAAATAATGTCTATGCCATATTGTTCCAATTCATCCCGGATGCCTTTCTGGTGAAGGGCTGCCCATGCGGTTCCCGTATAGTGAAATGAGACGGCAACCCGGTAATGGCTCTTTTTCAAAAGTGCTTTTTCTTCCGTGGAGAGAGAAATGCTGTCCGGTGAAACTGCCTGCTCGCCCAGGGGGCCGTTATCGATTATACGGGTGGAGTCACGCAGAACAAGATGAATATCGGCATACTGGGCAAGAGGGGATGCGGGGAGATGGTTGATACGGTCGAATAGTGCCTGTGATGCCAGTTCTGCCATCTGGCGGATATCTCTGTGAATACAGGATAGCGGCGGAGCAGTCAATTCACACCAGAGCATATCATCAAATCCGATGATGGAAATGTCACGAGGACAATCTTTTCCCAGTTCCCGAAGTGCCTTGAGCAGGAACATGGTCAGTCGGTTGCCGCCGGTGATAATGGCGGTAGGAAGATATCGGCTGATGCTTTTTTGGATGTTCAGGCTGATGAGATCGTAGGACTGATACAGACTTATCTCAGCGATGCAGGAGCTGCTCAGAGTCCGGTTGGCACACAGCAAGGCTTTTTCATATCCGGCAATTTTTTCCTGTTTGGCAAGACTGTCTGCTTTTTCCACAAGAAACAGTACATTTTCGTGGCCGCTTTCAAAAAAATATGAGGTAGCAGATTGAAAGGCGGCATGATAATCAAATAAGATTCTGGGAGTGGTGTCATCATAAATATAACGCTCAACACAGATAAAGGGGACCCCTGATTCATAAAGAAACGAATAGTCAGAAGGATTGCTGCTGGTGGGCGAGAAAAAAATACCGATTGTTTTGGTACTGGAAATCAGGTTTTTCAGTATACTTTGTTCTTCCTCCAGATTGTCGTTGCTGACAGCTGTGTAAAACTGGTACCTCTGGCTGGTTGCGTAAGCCTGCAGCTGGTTGCAGAGATCGCAGTAGAGAGCGCTTTTTATGTTTGGAAGAACGGCAACAATCTGGGAACTGCGTCCGCTTCGTATTTTTTGTACTTTCTTTTTGATTTTTTCCGAATATCCACTTTCTTCAATGATAGCTTCGATTTTATCCACTAGTTCCGGGCTGACATAGCGGGTATGGTTGATAACATGTGAGACTGTAGCGATGGAGACACCGGCCCTGGCAGCGATTTCTTTAATTGTCATAAAATTCCCCCTGATAGTTTGCGTGTGATTCACAGTCATTTTGAAATACGTTCGATTTTCTAGTAACTAGTATAGCACAAAATGAAAAATGAAACGATATCAAAATAAAAATTTACGTAAAAAATAAAAATTGAGTGTAGAAATTCATAAATTCACATAGAATAAGATGTTTATATCGCTGAAATTAGTGCGCTTTACCAGAAAACTATTGACGGAAGTTGCTTGAAAGGAGTAATATTTAGCTATCAGACAGGAGAACTCCTTCAGAAGAAGTAAATTTTACGTAAAATTAAAAATGGAACGAAAACATTTATTATCAGAGTGATAGAAAAACAGGAGGATTAAATTCATGAAAAAAAGTCTTAGATTCACAGCAGCAGGTCTTTCCGTATGTATGATGGCAGCTATGTTAGCAGGATGCGGTTCTTCTAGCAGTGCGACAACTGAAGCGGCAGCAGATTCCGCAGCAGAAACAGAAGTAAAAGGTGGAGAAGCTAAAAAGGGCGATTTATCTTTTGCGTTCTGTACCAATACACTGAACAATACATTCCAGAGCTCCATTGATGCAAAACTTAGCGAGCTGTGCAAGGAGAATGGAATTGCCTATACCTGTCTGGATCCGGATTACGATCTGAATAAGCAGCTGAGCCAGTTATCTGACTGTGCAAACAGCGGATATGATGCAGTATTTGTTATCCCGGTTGATTCTGCAGGTATTACTTCCGGATTAGCAGAGATTTCAGAAGCAGGCATTCCGATTTTCAATGTAGATACAGCTGTTATTGATGATGATATTGACCAGTTTGTAACACAGTTTGTTGGAACCAATGCATATATGGCAGGTCAGCTGGTTGGCGAGCAGATGACGAAGGATTATCCGGATGGAGCTAAAATTGCAGTCCTGGATTTCCCGTCCAATGAAAGCTGCGTAGACCGTGTAAATGGCTTCCTTGAGGGCTTAGGTGATCAGAAAGACAAATTTGACATCGTAGCACAGCAGGATGGCGGTGCTGTACTGGATCAGTCCATGGGACTGGCTGAGGATATTATCACAGCAAATCCGGATCTGGAAGCATTCTTCTGTATCAATGACCCGTCTGCACTGGGTGCAGCAGCAGCCATTAAAGCAGCAAACAAAACAGGAGAAATTGGTGTATATAGCATCGATGCATCTCCGGATGGAAAACAGGCACTTCTGGATGGCGAATTTACAGCAGTTGCATGCCAGGTTCCGCTTCAGATTGCAGAATATGCATTTGATGCAGCTGAGAAATATGTAGGTGGCGATACTGAGCTGGGTGAAAAGAAAGTATATCTGGATTCTCATCTGGTAGAGAAGGAAGAGGCTGAGAAGACTCTGAGCGATTGGCAGTAATATCCGGATGTTTCTGCAGGCGTTCTGGCCGGGAACGGCAGAAACGGATCGTAAAAAAACGATAAAACAGACAAATGCGGCGATGGTTTCATTGCCGCATTTCTATAAAGAAATACGGAGGGTTCTATGGGAAAAACAATTCTGGAAATGATAGACATAAAGAAAAGTTTTTCCGGGATCTATGCATTATCAGGGATCAATTTTTCTCTGGAAATGGGTGAGGTTCATGCGCTTTTAGGAGAGAACGGAGCGGGAAAATCGACGCTTATCAAGGTCCTTGGAGGAATTTATAAGCTGGACAGTGGAAAAATCAGAATCAATGGTCAGGATGTGGAGATAAATGGTGTTTCCGATGCACAGGAAAAAGGAATCGGAATCATTCATCAGGAGATTGTGCTGGTGCCGTATCTGACAGTTGCACAGAATATTTTTCTGGGAAGAGAAATAAAGACAAAGTTTGGCACTGTGGATATGAAAGAAACAAACCGCAGAGCCGGAGAGATGCTGGCGAATCTGAGTGTGAATATTCAGCCGGATACACTGGTAGAGACATTGACCATTGCCCAGCAGCAGATGGTGGAAATTGTAAAAGCAGTTTCCTTTGATGGAAGAATTATCGTAATGGATGAACCGACTTCGTCACTTTCCAACGATGAGGTGGAGCAGTTATTTGGCATTATTGAGAGATTAAAAGAGAAACAGGTAAGTATTATATATATTTCCCATCGTATGGAGGAATTATTCCGGATTTCGGATCGGGTTACCATCATCCGGGATGGCGCTTATGTGGGAACAAAGAAAACATCGGAAACCAATGCCAATGAATTGGTTGCGATGATGGTAGGACGCGAGCTTCAAAGTTTTTATGCAAGAGATTACAATGATTTGGAACAGGCAGAAACTGCACTGGAGGTAAAGAATCTGACCTGTGAAGGTGTATTTTCGGATATTAGTTTCCGGGTTAGAAAAGGAGAAATCCTTGGATTTGCAGGTCTGGTGGGAGCCGGACGAAGCGAGATCATGGAATGTATCTTTGGAGCCAGAAAATATCAGAGTGGCAGCGTCCTTTTAAAGGGGAAAGAAGTTCATTTTTCAACTCCAATTCAGGCAATCAAAGCAGGAGTCGGTCTGGTACCGGAGGACCGGAAAAAACAGGGTCTGGTACTGGGAAATACGGTTGGATTTAACCTGACATTAGCTTCTATTGATTCCTATATCAATGGAGTGGCGATCAGCGATCGGAAATGTCAGGAAGTGATTGATTATTATAAAGAGAAACTTCGTATCAGGGCAGTGGCAAACCGGGTGGAACTGGTGGAAGCAGGAAGCCTTTCCGGTGGAAATCAGCAGAAGATTGTTCTCGGAAAATGGCTGGCAATTAAACCGGATGTGCTTATTCTGGATGAACCGACCAGAGGCGTAGATGTAAATGCTAAATTTGAGATATATTCGGTTATCAATGAACTGGCAAAAGAAGGAATAGCAATCATTATGGTATCCAGTGAATTACCGGAAATCATCAATATGTGCGACAACGTATGTATTATTAAGGCCGGTAAGATGCCAGGAATGCTTGGAAAAGATGAGCTGGATCAGGAAAGAATTATGCAGTTTGCAGCGGGAGGCGAAGAATGATGAACGAAAAGAAATCGACAGCAGGCAATTCTATATTGTCTGTGTTTACAGGAAATACGGGAATTATTGGAGTACTTGTGATTTTGTGTGTGATTGTTGCTCTGGCAACGGATAAATTCCTGACACCTGGCAATGTTATTTCCGTACTCAGACAGATTTCGATCAACACATACATTGCATTGGGAATGACATTAATTATTATTCTTGGACATATCGATCTGGCAGTAGGAGCGATCGTGGCGATGAGCGGTACCTTAACCGTTGGTTTCGTTGTAAACCAGGGAATGCCGATTGGCGTGGCAATTGCAGCCGGAATTGCAATCGGGATCCTGGCTGGTCTGATTGATGGTGTAGTTGTATCGAAATTCCGGGTTCCGGCATTCATTATTACCATGGCAATGATGAATGTCTGCAATGGTATTGCCTATGTCTATTCAGGCGGACAGTCTACCCGTATTACAGATAAATTCTTTATTGCAATCGGTACAGGATATCTGTTTAACATCATTCCTCTTCCGGTAGTATATATGATTATTTTAATTGCAGTCTTCAGCTTTCTGCTTTCAAAGACAAAATTTGGTACTTACGTATATGCGATTGGTGGAAATAGAGAGGCAGCACGTCTTTCGGGTGTTCTGATTAAAAAAGTAGAGATTATCGTATTTACACTTTCAGGAGCATTGGCTGCCTTTGCCGGTCTGGTGTTAGCGTCCAGAATGTATTCCGGACAGCCTTCAGTCGGAAGCGGCTATGAGATGGATGCGATTGCAGCCTGCGTACTGGGTGGAACGTCCATGGCAGGCGGCCGCGGACGCATCAGCGGCACTGTTTTTGGAGCAATGGTAATTGGTATTATTTCCAATGGTCTGAACCTGATTGGTGTCAGCTCCTATTGGCAGCTCATTGTAAAAGGCCTGATTATTGCCTGCGCAGTTGTTCTGGATTCCCAGAAAGGAAATCTGGCACTTTTAAGAAAGAAGAAATAGTTTTTTGATAGAGAAGGAGAGCAGATATGGACTTTTTCAGAAAAATGTCATTTGCGGATTCCACCGGTGATGCGATTCCGTTTTATCATGAAGGCAAATATCATATTTTTTCACTGACATCCCCGCCAGGAACCACGGTATATCCGGCGAGATTGCGTACTACCTGGAGCCACTCCGTTTCAGAGGATCTGGTGCACTGGGAGGAGCTGCCGACGGCACTGTATCCAGGTGAGGGCGATGAGCCGGATGCTTCTGGTGTATGGACGGGTTCTGTTATCTACGGCGAAGGAAAGTATCATGCATTTTATACTGGATATTGCCTGACCGCTGAGTATCAGCAGACGATTTGCCATGCGACGAGCGAGGACGGTATTACCTGGACGAAGGATGCGGCAAACCCGGTTATCACGCCGATGATAGAGTTATATGAAAAGCTTGACTGGCGCGACCCCTATGTATTTTATAACGAGGAAGATAAATGTTACTGGATCCTGATTTCAGCCAGAAGACTGGATATGCCGGTTACAAGAAGAGGCTGTATCGTGCTGTATCGTTCGAAGGATCTGGTAAATTGGGAGTACTATGGTCCGTTATATTCGGCAGGCAACACCAATTGTCCGGAGTGCAGTGAGATGTATAAAATAGGTGATACCTGGTATCTTTCCTACTCCCGTTTTTCTGAATTCGTGAATACTATCTATCGTACATCCAAGTCTCCATTTGGACCGTGGAAAAAGACAAAGAAGGATGGCATCGGAGGACGCCGTTTCTATGCAGCAAAATCCATGCAGGATGATAATGGACGCCATTTCTATTTCGCCTGGGCACACGATCGGGCTGAAAACAGTGACCGCGGTGAGTGGTACTGGGGCGGAACCTTCTGTATTCCTCATGAGGTAGTTGCAACGGAAGATGGTCAGCTGGATGTGAAGCTTCCGGAAGAATATGTAGCCTGCTTTAGGGAAAAGGTTGATTGGAAATATCTTCCGGCTATGGGAGAATATAAGCTCTATGGAGATACAACCGTTGAACTGGATGGCTGTGGAACAACTTCATATGGTTTTCTGGAACAGCCGGAAGAAAAGTTTCTGTTTACAGGTACGGTTATTCCCAAAGAGGCAAATGATTCCTTTGGCATTTTGTTAAAATCAGATCGGGAGGCAAGCGGATGCCTGTTCCTGGAGTTTGATGTGGCCATGCAGCGTGTATCGCTTCTGTCCCTGCCGATGGGAGTGGATCCGTTCTGGGAGCAGTCCTGTCAGGCAGTTCCGAAGGCAACCGAACCGGGACCGGATGGCGTGCGCGTGGCAGAGAAAACCTTTGCCATCGAAAATGGTGCGGCGATTGACGTTAAGATTTCGGTGGACCATGACATGGTAGAAGTGTTCGTGGACGAGCAGGTGGCATTTACCTATCGTATTTTCCGGAAACCGGAGTATGAAATCGGTCTGCTGGCACAGGATGCGAAAGTAGAATTTGCAAATATAGCGATTCGGAAGTAGAATTTTGTGAGAGACAAATGGATGTGGCTGGCTGCCTGGAAGAGGGCTGGCTGGCACATCCATTGTACATATAACTTGTAATACGGAGAATGATTCGTATGAGAATAAAAGCGGATATCACAGCGCTGGGAGAGCTTCTGATTGATTTTACTCCAGCAGGCGTTTCACAACAGGGAATGCGTCTGTTTGAGCAGAATCCGGGAGGTGCACCGGCCAACATGCTGGCAGCCGCTGCTAAGTTTGGATTAAAAACAGTGTTTATCGGAAAAGTGGGCCGTGATATTCATGGTGATTTTCTGAGGGAAACCCTTGTGAAAGCCGGGATCAATACAGAAAATCTCATACAGGATGACAGGTATTTTACTACATTGGCCTTTGTCAGTCTGAAAGAAAACGGAGAGCGGGAGTTTTCATTTTCCCGTAAACCGGGAGCAGATACACAGCTTTGCATGAAAGAAGTTGATAAGAGTATTTTGGAAAATACAAGAGTTTTTCATGTTGGTTCCCTGTCTCTGACCGATGATCCATCCCGGACGGCAACCTATGAAGCACTCAATCTGGCCAAGAGCAGCGGTGCCCTTATCTCCTATGATCCAAATTACCGGGCAGCGTTGTGGAGCGATGCAGAGACAGCCTAGCTTCGGATGCAGTCGGTGATCCCCTATGTGGATATCATGAAGATATCAGATGAAGAGACGGCGCTTCTGACTCCTTATGAGGATCCGGAAGAAGCACTTCGATACCTGATTCGTCAGGGGGTTCGATTGGCAGCAGTTACCCTTGGCCGGGATGGTGCATTGATTGGAAATGCAAATGGAATTGTAAAAGCAGAAGGTTTTTCATCTCAGGTGGTGGATACAACCGGTGCCGAAGATTCCTTCTGGGGCGGTTTCACTGCATTTTTCCTTCAGGCAGAAACAGAACCGGAACACCTGACCCGCGGACAGATGATAGAATTTGGCCGTGTGGGAGATGCGGTGGCAAGCTTGTGCGTGGAACACCGCAGCGGAATATCGGCTATTCCGGAGATGGAGGAGATTAAAGAGAGGCTGGGAAAATAGGATAAAATTAAGAAGGGGCTGTCGCACTAAATGAAAATTAGTGCGGCAGCATTTTTTTTGAAAAAATTTAAGAGCCCAGCTTCGAAAAGTCGGGCTCTTGGTGTAAAATTAATGTATGACCAAACACATTAATTACAGAAAGATTATACCGCATTTTGTCTGTACTATCAAATTAAACTTCCTTTGGATATCGAAAAAAACATTCCGGTAAAATGAAAAAGTTACTTCCAGTTATCTTTCCCTATCCTGATTTTAGTTTTTCAATAAATACTTTATGAAAGACTTACTTCCGGTTATCCTATTATATGTGCTGTTCATAGGAGAAAGGATGACTATTATGAAAGCAAAACATTTAACCTTAGATGACAGGAAAGCCATTCAGGAAGGCATAGAAAAACGTCTTTCAAAAACTGCCATAGCTAAATCTATTTCCAAAGATCCTACTACTGTTGCAAAAGAAATAAAACTTCACAGAACAGTTAAACAGCGAAACCGTTTTAACTCTCCTGTCATATGTGCTAATTTGAAAGAGTGCAAAAAACCGCGTAAGTTCTGCTCGGAAAGCTGCATTGATTATCTAGAACAGCCTTGTACTATGCGTGACCGTTCCACAGGCGCATGTAATCATTGCGAAAAGTTAAGCCGGTGCAGACTTGACCATTACTTCTACAACGCAAATAAAGCACATGAAGCTTATCTGTTTCACCTTTCCGATTCAAGGCAGGGAGTTAATCTTTCCGAAGCCGAACGCTCCATCATTGCCCAGACTATAGCTAAACCGCTTAAAGCCGGGCAATCCTTATATCAGATACTTACCAACCATCCTGAGCTTGGTGTCTCTGTAAAATCCCTTTATACATACATTGAAGGTGGAGTATTTAAAGAATTCGGTATTGATAACTTCTCATTACGCAGGCAGGTTGCCATGAGGGAAAGAAAAAAGTTAAAAAAGCGCAGGGAGCCTGTCAACTATGAAGGGCATAAGTTTACTGACTATCTGGCATTTATAAAAGATAATCCCTTCATTCCTACTACAGAAATGGATACCGTTTATAACCAGCAGGAAGGTCCATACATACAGACCTTTTCTTATCAGAACACCTGCTTTATGAATAGATTTATACATACTGAAAAGACCTCCGAGTCAATGGCTTCTACCCTGAACTATCTTCAGAAGTTACTCGGAAATGATTATTTTAAGCTGTTCTCACTGATTCTCACCGACAGGGGTACTGAGTTTGAAAAGGTATCTCTCTTTGAGTTTGAAGCTGAAACAGGAAAGCTAAGGACAAACATTTTTTATTGTGACCCACAGACTCCATCCCAAAAGCCTCATGTGGAAAACAACCACAACTATGTCAGGAACATCCTTCCTAACGGCAGGAAGCTTGAAGGACTCACACAGCATGACTTAAACCTTTTATTCAGCCACATTAATTCTGTGCCACGAAAGGTTCTTGGTGGAAGAACACCTTACGATGTATTTTCCTTTTTCTACGGAGAAGAGATAATCCACAAAATGGGAATCAGACGGATAGATCCTGATGAAGTAACACTGCAACCATTTCTCCTCAAAATAGAATAAGCCGGCATCAAAGACCGACCTATCCTAAACCATTAACTCTATACCTATGAACACGCTACACCTTAACCCATTAGGACAGTGGAACTTAATCTTTCACAAATGAAAGAAATGTATCCCAGTGTCCTGTTTTGCATGCACAAAAATACGAAACTGTAAGTAAAGTTTACACAAAAATCGCATTTTTTTCAACAAAAATATTTTTACTTTCCTCCAAAAGTGGAAGTTTCTCGTTCAACTGGAAGTTACTTTTATAAACGGAAGTTAGATTTTCAATTCACCAAAAAAACATTCCATCAGATGATCCGGTCCGCCTGCTGAGTGCTTTTGTGGAGGGAATGGAGCTCTTAGATCTTTATAATACTTATGGAAAGATCAAAAAAGATCAGGTTTCACCGAGACAGCTGTTGAAAATCGTTATCTATGCAGGAATGAACCGGGTCTATTCCAGTCGCGATATCGAGAAATCGTGTAGACGTGATATCAATTTTATGTATCTTCTGGAGGGAAAGCCATCTCCGGATCATGCGACTATTGCGCGGTTCATCTCACTGCATCTGTCCCAATGTTACTCAAATATTCTTGCAGAAGTTTCAAATATCTTATACGAATTAGGAGAAACTTCTGGAAGACATATATTTATTGACGGCACAAAAATTGAGTCAGCTGCTAACAGATATACATTTGTCTGGAAAAAGGCCGTTACCAAAAATCAGACAAAACTGTTTGCAAAGATTACAGAACTAATTGCTGAGTGTGAAGAAATGTATGGCTTGAAGCTGGTATATCAGGACAGTATTTCTCTTCATTCACTAAAACGTATACGAAAAAAGCTTTATGCAATAAAAGAATCGGAAGGCATTACTTTTGTTCATGGTATTGGCAGAAGAAAAAGTGCGATACAAAAATCAATTGAATCATTGGAAATGTATATTGGAAAATTAAAAGAATACATACATAAGCTGTACGCCTGTGGAGAGAGGAACAGTTATTCCAAAACAGATCCTGATGCAACATTTATGAGAATGAAGGAAGATCACATGCTGAATGGCCAGTTCAAACCAGCTTATAACTTACAGCATGGAGTTGATTCGGAATATATCACCTGGCTTACAATAAACCCCAATACAACAGATACGAAAACCCTAATTCCATTTTTGAAAGATATGGAACAGAACCTGGGGTTCAAGTACACAGAGATTGTTGCCGATGCTGGTTATGAAAGTGAGGAAAATTATCTTTTTATTGAGGCCAACGGGCAGACAGCATTCATCAAGCCAAACAACTATGAGATTTCAAAAAAACGCAGATTCAAAACAGATATCGGAAAAATGGAGAACATGGACTACGATAAGGAGAATGATTTTTATATATGCAAGAACAATCGAAAGTTGACAGCCCAGTATGAAAAGAAGGGAAAAACGGCAACCGGCTATAGAAGAACTACGACTGTCTATAAATGTTCCGACTGCAGTAGCTGTCCTTATAAAACGGATTGTATTAAAGGCAATAATTGCAAGACATCAATGGAACAGCGTAATAAAACACTGTATGTTTCAAAAACCATGAAACAGAAAAGGGCAGAAGATCTTGAACGCATAACCAGCCCATACGGAATTCAACTTAGAGTGAATCGAAGTATACAGGCAGAAGGGTCCTTCGCTTCTGTAAAACAGGATATGGAATTCAGACGATATATGTACCGCGGAAAAGAAAACGTCACTGCACAAAGTGTCATTCTTGCAATCGCACACAATATCAATAAACTACATAATAAAATACAGTCTGAAAAAACAGGACAGCATCTGTTTAGGCTGAAAGAAACAGCATAAATTTAGATAATTCAAAAAAAGAAAAAGAAATCCCAGGCTTTCTTCAAAGAAGGTCTGGGTAAGTATGCTCAAAATCAATAACGGATAAGGAAAAGAGCTAAATCTAACCGTTTTTCCTTAAAATAAAAGGGTTGCAGTAACGATTTTTAAATCGTTACTGCAACACATCCATTTTTTATACTGTTTTTAGGTAGTAAGGAGTATAGAAAATAAAATCTGACAATAGTATAATATTAAGCAAGTAAAATCTTTAAAGTCCAGCTAATAAATGTCAATAGTTAAATGAGATAAAATTTATTTTGTTTTCTGACTAAAAAAGGGCGGACTTTCCCCTTGGTGAAAATATCGTTTTTTGAAAGATATTGATTCATTGGAGTCATAGTATTTTATGCAGCTATATCGCATTTAGCAGCATTGTATTGTTTGATATGCTCCTGAGGAGCAATGATTTTAAATGGTTTGTTGTCTCTGAGTATTGCAAATATCATGTTGCATACTTTATGTGAAACAGCCCCCATTGCTACGAGCTTTGGTTTTGAGTCACATTTCTTGAGGTAGTATTCACGAAGAACCGGATTTTTAGCTTCTCCATTACGGGAGATACTGATGCTTTGTAAGGTTAACATGTGAATAACACGTCTAGCTATGGCAGAACCACGCTTAGACATTTGAACCTTGGTACCTTCAAATTTTCCGGATTGTTTTACTGCCGGATCAAGACCGAAATAAGCGAAAAGTTGTTTTGGTTTTGAAAATGCTGAAAAGTCACCAATTTCACCCATGATGGATACAGCAGACAAGAAACCAGCACCTTTGAATGTTTCAATCAAATGAATCTGCTTGACAAAGTCAGCATCTTCATTAGCATCAACAAGCTCGTGGAGTGATTCAAGAATGCTGTTGATTTCTTCATCATATTTACGTATGAAGCTGATATAAAGGCGAATACGCTTGATGTTGCTGTCTATAATGTATCCAAACTGATTTGCATCAGTTGCCGCCTGAATTATGGCATTATACTTATTTTGAGCATATGTAAGCCCAAATCGAGCTGTTGATTTGATGATATCAATAATCTCTTGCTTGTCTGCTTCAAGAAAAGCTGATGGAGATGTATAAGTTTCCAACAATGTAAGAGAAGTGTTGATAGTAACCTTGGAAAAGATGCCAAGATACTGAGGAAACGCCATGCGTAATTCACCTTGAAGTTTATTCACATAGGCACTGCGATTATCCATTAAATCGTAGTATTCACAGCACAGATTACGGCAGTTTAGAGCAAGGTCTGATGGCATAAGTGAAACCTTTAAATCAGATTTCAAGCCAACTAAAGCAGCTTTTTTAGAATCAAAACGATCATTATGTACTTTTCGTATGTTGATGTTTGTGCTATTCTTAGTGATGATAGGATTAATAACCGAGCAGTTAAAACCCTTATCACGAAGATAGCAGAAGAGTGGGTAATGATAAATTCCCGTGGATTCGAGGAAAATGCGACTTTCCAAAGAATACAACTCTTCTGCTTCTTTTATTTTAGAAACAGCGGTTGTAAGGGAATTAATACTGTTATGTAGGATTTTGTAAGGTTTTCCTACGAATTGTTGGTTTGGAAGTGCTATAGACATCCAAGAGAAGTCAGCACCGACATCAATACCAACAGAGATGAATAGTTCATCAAGATTAAAAATAACTTTGTTTGACATGAGCAATAGCCCCTTTCTGATAGGAATCCATTTCCAATCCGGCAGGTACACAACCTAGCGTGTTATTCGGGTATGGCCTTCAGGTTCCCAACCAGCTAAAACATAAAACCCTGTCGAATGGACTAATTGACTTTCTTGCAGGTATAAGTCACAGAAGTGACCTTCCAAGGAGGTAAACATTCTTTGTCCTATCCTAAGAGATAATACCTTATGTTTTATCTGGTGTCTATCAGGAACCGTCAGACATGATAATTATTATGGATAACATCTGATGAAGGAAGAATCCCTTCTTTTGTTATCTGATTTATAGAAACTTATTAACCAAGTAGTCTTGATTGACTACATCATTATTATACTAGGGGGTGATTGTATGTCGGTAATTAAAATTGAAAATCTAACTTTTTCGTATTACGGATATGTAAATCCGATATTTGAGGAAGTCACATTTTATTTTGATACAAACTGGAAAACAGGTTTAATAGGCAGGAACGGGATTGGAAAATCAACTCTGTTTAAATTACTTTTGGGAGAGGAGGAGTATCAAGGGGAAATAAGTAAAAGTGTGGAATTTATTAAATTTCCGCCTGATATATCGGATACAACAAAAACTGTCATAGAATTATTTAAGGAGCTGACAAAAGATGTCGAAGAGTGGAGATTATTCAGGGAGCTTAATTTATTAGATATAGATGAATCCCTTATATACAGAGAGTTTGAAACTTTGTCTAAGGGGGAGCAGACAAAAATTCTACTGGCTGTTTTATTTACAAATGAAAAGGATTTCTTGCTTATTGATGAGCCTACAAATCATTTGGACATTGAAGGCAGAAAAATTGTCAGTGAATATTTAAAGAGTAAAAAAGGATTTTTACTTATATCGCATGATAGAGATTTTTTGGATGGATGTATCAATCATGTTATTTCTATCAATAGAAGTTCTATTGATATTCAAGCCGGAAATTTTACATCATGGTATGAAAATAAAATGATGAAAGACAGTTTTGAAATCACCCAAAATGAAAGACTAAAAAAAGATATCAAGAGATTAAGGGAAGCATCTAAGCAGAGCAAGAGCTGGTCGGACAAAATCGAAAAAACAAAAAAAGGTGTAAAGGTATCAGGTGTAAAGCCGGATAAGGGATATATCGGGCATCAGTCGGCAAAGATGATGAAGAAATCTAAAAATCTGGAAAACAGGCAAAATAAGGCAATAGAAGCAAAACAAAAATTATTAAAAGATGTTGATACAAAGGAAAGCTTATTGATTAATTGCTTACAGCATCATAAAGATACTCTAATCTCAGTCAGCAATTTATCGGCATATTATGGGGAAAAGCAGATATTATGGAGTCTGAGTTTTGAAATAAAGCAGGGAGATATACTGGCTGTATATGGTAAAAACGGTAGTGGAAAATCCACTTTGATTAAAATTTTATCGGGTTTAAATAATAACTACAGCGGAGAAATAAAACCGGCAAGTAATCTTAAGATATCCTATATTCCTCAAAATACTTCTGATCTACATGGCAGACTTGATCAATATATTAAAAATATGGAGGCTGATGAAACATTATGTAAAACCATTCTTAGAAAATTGGATTTTTCAAGAGATTTATTTGAGGCGGATATGCAAAATTACAGTGACGGACAAAAAAAGAAGGTTTTATTATCCATAAGCCTGTCAAAACCTGCTCATTTATTTATATGGGATGAACCGCTTAATTATATAGATGTAATTTCAAGAATACAGATTGAGGAAATTATAAAAGAGTCAAAGCCCACATTGGTGCTTGTAGAACATGACAGAAGATTTGTAGAAGATGTAGCCAGTAAGATAATATATCTGTAGAATAAAAATCAGGGTGGGAATTTTAACCCACCCCAATAGCAAATTATTTTTTCTTTTTTCTTTTCTCTTCACAATAAATGCAGCGGTATACCTCATTCTCCTTGTCTGAAAGATAGAAGATATGCGGGAGCTCCTGCTCGATTGATGTGATACATCTCGGGTTCTTACATTTGATGATATTGGTTATCTTCTCAGGCAATGAAACAGTTCTTTTTTCGACTATAGCATTGTCCTTTATTATATTTATAGTAATATTGTGATCTATATATCCGATAACATCAAAGTCTATCAAATCAAGTACATCACCTTCAATTTTTATAATGTCTTTTTTACCCATTTTCTTGGACTTTGCATTTTTAATGATGGCAACAGGTTTTTCTATCTTATCAAGCCCTAAATTATAGTATATATCAAGGCTCTTTCCTGCTTCTATATGATCAAGTACTACACCTTCATTTAATCCACTTATATTTAACATTATATTACCTCCAAAAGAGTGATAATTAAAGCCATTCTGACATATACACCAAACTGTGCCTGCTTAAAATATGCGGCTCTGGGATCATCATCCACTTCTACGCTGATTTCATTTACTCTTGGAAGCGGATGTAGTATATACATATCCTTCTTAGCATGTTTAAGTTTTTGCTTATCCAAAATATAGGTGTCCTTCAAACGAATATAATCCTCTTCGTTAAAGAAACGCTCTCTTTGAACTCTTGTCATATAAAGTATATCAAGTTCAGGCATAGCCTCATCAAGACTTGTAACCTCACTAAACTCAATATTATTTGCTCTCAGAACATCATCTCTGATATAATCGGGAACTTTCAGCTCTTCAGGTGAGATAAGAACAAATTTAATATTTGGATATCTGATAAGAGCATTTATAAGTGAGTGAACAGTTCTGCCGAACTTAAGGTCACCACAAAGTCCTACTGTAAGGTTTGCGATGTTTCCCTTCATTCTCTTTATTGTCAAAAGGTCTGTAAGAGTCTGTGTTGGATGTTGATGTCCACCATCACCGGCATTGATTACCGGGATGGAAGAGAACTTGCTTGCAACAAGCGGTGCCCCCTCCTTTGGATGACGCATTGCTGCTATATCTGCATATGAAGAAATTACTCTAATGGTATCTGCAACACTTTCTCCCTTTGCAGCAGATGACGAATCGGCAGAATGAAAGCCAAGTACGCTACCTCCCAAATTCAGCATTGCCGCTTCAAATGAGAGTCTGGTTCGTGTGCTTGGCTCATAAAATAAAGTTGATAATTTTTTTCCTTCGCAAATTTTGGAATACTTCTCCCTATTGTTTTCTATATCAATAGCAAGATCTAAAAGTGCATTAGTTTCTTCAACAGAAAAGTCCAATGGGTTTAAAAGATGTCTCATACTTCTCCTTTACAAAAATCATTTTTCGTATTATAGTCCATATTTTATACTTTTACAATACCTAAAATATAAAAAAGGAATGAATTGATTTTAGTTGGTTAAGTTTTTATATTAATGGAGGAGGAAAGAGCATCCATCAATATATTAAAGGATTGTGTTATAATAACTTGCAATATAATTGATGATTTATTGAGTAAAATAGTGTATATAATAAAAATATACCTGTCAAACCGGACTCTATTTTATCGGATATATGAGTATAAAAGTCTTAAGGAAGGCTTTGTGAAATGATTGAAAATATTTCAGGTAAATAAGTTGAATTGCAAATTTAGATAAATGTTATTACCGGAGGTGGTTTTATTGGACGAGATTATTAAATATATTAAAACTAAGTATAACCCAATATCCATTATTGTATATGGCTCATATGCGAGCGGGACAAACAACTTAAACAGCGATTTTGATGCAATTGTTATCTCATATGATTATGAAAGGTTTCATGATACATCATTTGTAGATGGAGTTGAGTTGGATGTATTTGTATATCCCTTGTCATATTTTGAAAGAGGGTATGAGCATAAGGATTTTATTCAAATTTTGGATGGAATTATTATTACAGACAGCAATGGTATTGGAGAAAAACTACAAGAGGATGTTAAGGATTACTTTAGTAAAATAACGGTTAAGACAGATAATGAGATTCGGGCAAGTATAGACTGGTGTGTTAAAATGTTTGAGAGAGTGAAGAGAAATGACTGTGAGGGAATGTTTCGCTGGCATTGGGTATTGATTGACAGTTTAGAGATATTTTGCGACATAATGGATCAACCCTATCTTGGACCAAAAAAGTCATTGAAGTGGATGAAAGAAATACATCCCTTAGCCTTTAATTATTATAAAAAGGCACTTGAAAGTTTTGATATAGAATCTTTAAAAGGATGGATAACATATATAAAAAAACTGAATTATAAGGGATAATTTTTGGATATGAAAAAGTATAGGAGATTTTGAAAGAGCAATCACACAGAAAATATATCATAATATTTTAATTTGATTATAAATATATAATGATGTATAATGAAGCCATATATTAAATATCTACAAAAATGCTTGATTATAAAGTTTGAAGATAAATATATAAATAAAAAAGAAGGAGTAAAATTTATGATTTGGTCCATTATTGTAGGAGGCATTATAGGTTTTATTGCAGGAGAGATTACCAAAAAAGGCAGTGCAATGGGTATAGTCGCTAATGTAATTGCAGGTTTACTAGGCTCCTCTGTAGGTCAGGCACTATTTGGAAAATGGGGGCCAAGCCTTGCAGGAATGTCATTAATTCCTTCTATTCTGGGTGCTGTAATTGTTATTGCTGTTGTATCATATTTCCTTGGTAAAAAGGGGTAGAAGTTTAAAATAATTATTAAAGGGCGTGAAAATGATTTAATATTTTCACGCCCTTGTTATTTACGGAAATCAGTAAATGAATTAAGACTTGGTGATAATCGAAAATTAATAAGTAGAAAATTATCTAAAGTTATTGAATAAAATTATATAGAGGAATAAAAATGGAAAAGATGAATGAAGTTTTAGAGAACATGAATATAATGACTTTTGAAACAGTCAATGAATTACATGAGTGGTTATTGGAAAATGAAAAAACATCAGATGGTATTTGGGTGAAGATATTTAAAACCAAAAGTAAGGTCAAGTCAGTAAAGTTCCATGAGGTGTTGGAAGAAGGTTTATGCTTTGGTTGGAGCGAAAGCATGAGATATTCTTATGATGAGTTATCATATTTACAGAAATTTACTCCTAGAAAGGGTAAGAAGACACAGTCTGAAAGAAACTTAAATCTGGTAAAGAAACTGGAGAGTGAAAATAGGATGAGAGAATCCGGATATATTGCATTGGGGCTTAAAGGTAAAAAACAATCTTAACATAACTATGTTCTAGAATAAACAGTAACATTTTAATCACAGATATTATATACTATTATTATATTATAATAATCTACAAATTTTGAGGGAGATGTATGAAAAGAACATTTTCATTTAAATATGGATAAACTTGAGGTGGACAATCATGTATTTAATGATATTATGCAAAAAGAAATAGAGAGAATAAATAAAAAGAGAGTTTTACTTACAAAAGGTGACATATAAAAGCAGGGTTTTATATTTAACAGTATATTTATAAAAAAAGTCAAAAATTGATAATAAAAAACTTGACAAAGAAATAGTTGGCTGTTATAGTACATGTATAACAAAGATAAAATAAAGGTGGTGATATAATGAATATTAGCAAATTTACGCAAAAGTCCATTGAAGCGGTTCAAAATATGGAGAAGGTTGCCGCTACTCATGGCAATCAGCAAATAGAACAAATACATTTATTGGCATCACTATTAGATATAGACGGATCATTGATAGTTAATCTTATTAAAAAGATGGGTATCAATGAAAACGAGTTCAGAAATGAAGTGGAGTCCGCTTTGGAAAAGCTTCCAAAGGTAAGCGGCGGTAAAACCTATATCAGTAATGATTTAAATAAGGTACTTATTACAGCAGAGGATGTCGCAAAGAGTATGGGAGATGAATATGTTTCTGTTGAGCATATTTTTCTGAATATTTTGGAGAATCCTTCATCTAATGTTGCACAAATTTTTAGAATATACGGCATTGATAAGAATAAGTTTTTGCAGGTGCTTTCAGAGGTAAGAGGAAATCAAAGAGTGGTTTCCGATAATCCTGAGGCTACCTATGATACATTAAATAAATACGGATATGATCTTGTTGAGCGTGCCAGAGCTCAAAAGCTTGATCCTGTTATCGGAAGAGACAGCGAGATAAGAAATGTTATAAGGATTCTTAGCCGAAAAACAAAGAACAATCCTGTACTTATAGGTGAGCCCGGTGTAGGTAAGACTGCCGTAGTTGAAGGGCTTGCAGGCAGAATAGTAGCAGGAGATGTACCTAATAATTTAAAGGATAAAAAGCTTTTTGCACTGGATATGGGTACTCTTATTGCAGGTGCCAAGTACAGAGGTGAGTTTGAGGAGAGATTAAAGGCGGTACTTGATGAAGTTAAAAAATCAAATGGAGAGACAATTCTTTTTATAGATGAGCTTCATACAATAGTGGGCGCAGGTAAGACCGAGGGTAGCATGGATGCCGGAAATATGCTAAAGCCTATGCTTGCAAGAGGTGAGCTCCATTGTATAGGTGCTACAACACTTGATGAATACAGAAAGTATATTGAGAAGGATCCTGCGCTTGAAAGAAGATTCCAGCCTGTTTTGGTAGAGGAGCCTTCTGTAGAAGATACTATATCCATACTTCGTGGACTTAAGGAAAGATATGAGAGTTATCATGGGGTTAAGATAACCGACGGTGCTTTGGTAAGTGCCGCTGTACTCTCTGACAGGTATATAAGCGACAGATTTTTACCTGATAAGGCTATAGACCTTGTGGATGAAGCCTGTGCACTTATAAAGACGGAGCTTAATTCCGTTCCTACAGAGATAGATGAACTGTCAAGACGTCAGATGCAGCTGCAGATAGAAGAAACTGCACTTAAGAAAGAGAATGACAATCTTTCAAAGGAAAGACTTGAAGCTTTGCAAAAGGAACTTGCTGAAGTAAATGATGAGCTTAATGAGGCAAAGTCAAAATGGGAAAATGAGAAAAAAAGTGTTGAAGGTCTGGCTAAACTCAGAGTAGAGATAGATGAGGTAAACAGACAGATAAATGCCGCAAAGCAAAACTATGACTTAAATAAGGCGGCTGAACTTCAATACGGAAAACTTCCGGAACTTCAAAAAAAGCTTCAAACAGAGGAAGAAAATGTTAAAAAAGAAGACCTTAGTCTTCTTAGAGAATCCGTTACGGATGAAGAGATTGCAAGAATTATCTCAAGATGGACAAACATTCCTGTTTCAAAACTAAGTGAGAGTGAAAGAGAAAAGACTCTTCACCTCGGAGATACTTTACATGAGAGAGTAATAGGGCAGGATGAGGCGGTTGAGAAGGTTACTGATGCTATAATTCGTTCAAGAGCAGGTATTAAAGATCCTTCAAAACCTATAGGTTCATTTCTTTTCCTCGGACCTACAGGTGTAGGTAAAACAGAACTTGCAAAATCACTTGCCAAGGCACTCTTTGATGATGAAAACAATATGATAAGAATCGATATGAGCGAATATATGGAGAAATTCTCCGTGAGCAGACTTATAGGAGCTCCTCCGGGATATGTGGGATATGACGAGGGTGGACAGCTTACAGAAGCTGTAAGAAGAAAACCTTATTCAGTTGTACTGTTTGATGAGGTGGAAAAAGCGCATCCGGATGTATTTAATGTGTTATTGCAGGTATTGGATGACGGCAGGGTAACGGATTCACTTGGTAAGACTGTGGACTTTAAAAATACCATTATCATAATGACATCAAATATCGGTTCCGGATATTTGCTTGAGGGTATCAATACATATGGTGATATCAGTGAGGAAGCAAGAGAAAAGGTAAATGCAGAGCTTAGAAACAGCTTCAGACCGGAGTTCTTAAACAGACTTGATGAAATCATTATGTTTAAGCCGCTTACAAAGGATAATATAGGAAATATAATCAATCTGTTGATGGATGAACTTAATGAAAGACTTGAGAGCAAGGAGCTCAAGGTGGAATTAAGTGATGCAGCCAAAGACTTTATTATTGAGAAGGGTTATGATCCCGCATATGGTGCAAGACCTCTAAAGAGATATCTTCAAAAAAATGTAGAAACTATGGTTGCAAAGCTCATCCTTTCAGATAATGAGTTAAAGTCAAAGGATATAATATATATTGACCTTGATCCTTATAATGAGCTGACGGCAAGTGTAAAAAAATAGAATTTATAAAAAGAGTCGGAAAACCGACTCTTTTTTAGTATGTAAAAATATTCTATTAGTGGTATAATGAAAAATTAGTGATATAATAAAGAAAATTACAAATAATTTGATGATTACAGTTGCTAAGTGTAGAATAATGTGATATTTAGCTCTGTAATTAATATACCGGGAGTTATATGTTTGATTTTTTACGAACAGGTCAAATAGGATTTGTTCATTTATTCTATCTGAATTTAATATTGTCTATTGTAATTATTTTTTTTCAAAGGCGAGATCCGAGGACAGTATGGACATGGATTTTAGTACTTAATTTTCTTCCGATTATAGGAATAGTACTATATTTGTTGATAGGACAGGATTATAGGAAGTCTAAGATGTTTAAGATGAAGACATTGGATGACAGAATAAGAAAAGCCGCTATAAAGCAGGAGGATTTTTTTACAAGTAATGAAAATATAGTGAATGATTCCTATGCAAAGGAATACCAAAGACTGATGCAATACAATCTGTCATCAGGAGGTTCTTTGGTGACTATGAAGAATTCAATGGATATATTTAAGGACGGAAATGATAAATTTGATGCATTGATTAATGATATAAAGAATGCAAAGGAATATATTCATCTGCAATATTATATTATAAAACAGGATTATCTTTTTTTAAAAATTGTTAAGGAGCTTATCAAAAAGTCTGATGAGGGTGTAGAGGTAAGAGTGCTGTTTGACGGAATGGGCGGAAGATTTATGTCAAAGAAGATTCTGGCAAATATGAAGGCACATAGTATCAAAATAGGCACCTTTTTTCCTGCGACTTTAGGAAAGATAAATTTTCGTATAAATTACAGAAACCATAGAAAGATAGCGGTAATAGACGGTAAAATAGGCTATGTCGGAGGCTTTAATATCGGAAAAGAATATGTGGACGGTTCAAAAAGGTTCGGACATTGGAGGGATACACATTTAAGAATAGTCGGAGAAGCTGTAAACGGGCTTGAATTAAGATTTGGACTGGATTGGAGATATGCAACCAAAGAGGATCTGTTTGTAAATGACAGATATTTTACACAATTGGAGAAGATGGATTTTGTGCCCGATAAAGATGATAATATCTTAAGGATGCAAATAATATCCAGCGGTCCCGACTCGGAAACCAAGCTTATAAGGGATAATTATATAGAGATTATAAACCGTGCAAAGGATCATATATATATACATACGCCATACTTTGTGCCTGATGATGCATTTATGAGTGCGCTCAATATTGCAGCAAGATCGGGAGTTGATGTAAGGCTTATGATACCATGTATGCCGGATCATCCCTTTGTATATTCGGCGACTTTGAGTTGGGCAGGAACACTTCTTGAAGCCGGAGGAAAAGTATATAGATATGAGAACGGTTTTTTACATGCAAAATCTGTAATGGCAGACGGCAAGGTGGCATGTGTAGGAACCGCAAATATGGATATAAGAAGCTTTGAGCTGAACTTTGAAGTAAATGCCATGATTTATGATGAGGAGGCGGCTGTTGAGCTTGAAGATAATTTTATGAGGGACATTTATTATTCAAAGGAGTACACATTAAGTATGTATAAGAATCGCTCACTTGTTCAAAGAATTAAAGAACAGATAAGCAGACTCCTTAGTCCATTATTATAGAAAATAAGAGGTAGATTTAAATGATAAGATTTATTTTGGTGGCGCTTAGCCTTATTATATATTTGGTATTTTTTATACCGGTAATGCTTATTTTATTACTGGTAAAAAGATTCAGACCTGATATTTCATCAGGTATTGCACAGACAATGGTAAGAAATATATTTAAGCTTTTATTGTTCTTTTCAGGGGCAAGAGTGGAAGTCAGAGGAAGGGAGAATATACCAAATGACAGCGGAGTTCTGTTTGTAAGTAATCATAGAAGTTATTTTGATATTCTTGCAGGGTATGGCTATACATATAAAAAGATCGGATTTGTAGCAAAATATGAGATGATAAATGTGCCTTTATTAAGGCAATGGATGGATTTGATAAATTGCCTTTTCTTAAACAGAGAGGATATAAAACAGGGTTTAAAGACGATACTACTTGGTGTGGAGAAAGTAAAGTCGGGTGTTTCAATCTGGATATGTCCGGAGGGTACAAGAAACTTAAATGCTGATGTAACAGATGTAAAAGAATTTAAAGAAGGATCATTAAAGATAGCTGAAAAGGGTAAAGTTCCCATTGTTCCTGTGGCTATATACGGTACCTATGAGATATGGGAAAAGCATCTGCCATTTATAAAGAGCAGTAAAGTTATAATGGAATACGGAGAGCCGATTATTATATCTGAGCTTTCGGATGAGGAAAAAAAGAAACTTGGAGCTTATACCAGAGACAAGATAGTAAATATGCTTGAAAATATGGCAAAGGAAAATAGATAGGAAATTTTGAGCGGTATGCAAAAATTGGAAGAAATAAAGTCACAGCTTGATACTTTAGATGAAGATATACTGAAACTTATTGATAAAAAAAGAGAGCTTTCAAAACTTATATCAAAGTCAAGATATGAGGAAGCGGATATAGGTTTTAAATGCAGAGAATATAGGGACTTTAATATAAAAAAGGTGGTTTATCAAGGTGTGGAAGGTGCATACTCACATATAGTTACAAAAAAGCTCTTTCCTGATATAAATACAGAGAATGTAAATACTTTTGAAGATGCGATAAAGGAAGTTCTGGATGGGAATGCACTTTATTGTGTAGTACCTATTGAAAATTCATCTGCAGGAATTGTAACAGATGTTTATGACTTGCTTTTAAAAAAGGATGTAGTTATTGTGGCGGAATATGATTTGCATATAAGTCACTGTCTTCTTGGAACAAAGGATGCCGATATAGAAGATATAAAAACAGTATACTCACATCCTCAGGCACTTATGCAATGTGCCTCTTATCTTAGAGAGCATACGGATTGGAGTCAGGTAAGTTTTTTAAATACTGCAGTTTCGGCAAAAAAAGTAAAAGATGATAATAGTAAGGCACAGGCTGCAATTGCCTCAGAGCTTTCCGCAAATATATATGATTTAAAGATTTTAGACAGAGGTATTAACAGAAATTCAAATAATACAACAAGATTTGTAGTGCTCAGTAAGGAGAAGATTTTTTCCGATAGTTCAAATAAGCTGAGTCTTATTTTGGAACTGCCGCATGAAAAGGGAATGCTCTATAATATTTTGGGTATTTTTGTACTGAACGGTTTAAACCTGGTAAAGATTGAGTCAAGGCCTATACCTGAAAAGACTTTTGAGTACAGGTTTTTTATCGATATTGAGGGGAATCTTAATTCACCCAATGTTTCAAATGTACTTGAGATACTGAAAGAAAAAGTACCTTTTTTAAAGGTTTTAGGAAATTATTGTTCAAATAAGAGCATTTAGTCTTTTTACAAAAAGGAGAGATATGTACAGTATAAAATCATATAAAAATTTAAAAATTAATGAATTGATACTATATAGAGATTTTAAGTTTGAGGATACTGTAAGAGCATTTTGCGCTTTGGATAAAAACAGTAGCAATATCGGAGAAACTATATCCGGTCTACTTGAAATAGCGGGAGAGTACGGTCTTTATGGAAATCTTTGGCAAAATATTTTATCGCTGGTACTGGCATATCATGAAAATGTATATTCAAAGGCGACAGAAATAATCGGTAAAACATCCGGCAGTATAAATACTTTTGCATTACATGATTTTAAAATATTTAAAGAGCTGTTTGATTTTATACCGAGTATTGACAATCTTCTTTTAAAGGAGATATATGATTATCAGGGAGACGGCAGAGAGTCAAAGCTTGTAAATACCAGAGTAAGAGACAGGATATTAAAATTGTCAAAGCAGCTTGCCTCTGCAAAATCTGATGAAGATTTTAAGGATATTGTTACCGAATTTTATAAAGAATACGGAGTGGGTAAATTCGGTTTAAATAAAGCATTTCGTATAGAGGAAAGTAATGATTTAAACTCCGCAAATATTATACCTATTACAAGAGTCGAGCATGTATATTTAGATGATATTATAGGATATGAAAATCAAAAGAGAAAGCTTGCACAAAATACCGAGAATTTTATAAAGGGCAGACCTGCCAATAACTGTCTTTTATACGGGGATGCGGGAACAGGCAAGTCATCAAGTGTAAAAGCTATTGTAAATGAGTATTATGATAAGGGGCTTAGAATTATAGAGATTTATAAGCATCAGTTCAGATACTTGTCTGATATTTTGGAGCAGATTAAGGACAGAAATTATAAATTTATAATATATATGGATGATTTAAGTTTTGAGGAATCGGAACTGGAATATAAATACTTAAAAGCGATTTTGGAAGGAGGATTTGGAAGGAGACCGGAAAATGTACTGATATATGCTACAAGCAACAGAAGACATCTTATAAGAGAAAGCTTCAGGGATAAAACGGAAACAGATGATGAGCTTCACAGGCGTGATACTGTGGAGGAGAAACTTTCGCTTTCTGCAAGATTTGGTGAAAAGATTTATTACTCTTCACCAGATAAAAAAGAATTTAATAATATAGTACTCTCATTGGCTAAAAAATATAATATAAATATGGAAAAAGAAGAGATACTGGCAAGAGCGAATATGTGGGAATTATCTCATGGAGGAATGTCAGGAAGAAGTGCAACACAGTTTATAATTTATTTACAAGGTCGGGAATAGACTTGGAGAGCGTATGGAAAAGAGCGAGATCAAATATTTTGCGGCTATTGATGTAGGTTCATTTGAACTTGAACTTGGAATTTATGAAATAGCAAGTAAGTCGGGAATAAAAAGAGTTGATTATGTAAAGCATACTATAGCACTTGGAAGTGATACCTATAAATACGGTAAGATAAGCTATGAGATGATAGATGAGCTTTGCAATATTTTATCGGATTTTAGAAAGATAATGGATTCATACAAAGTAGAGGATTACAGAGCATATGCTACAAGTGCTATGAGAGAAGCATCAAACAATATGCAGGTACTTGATCAAATAAAGGTAAAATCAGGAATAGATATAAATATAATATCAAATTCGGAGCAGAGGTTTATCAGCTATATGTCTATTGATTCAAAGGGAGAACGCTTTGAAAAATATATAAAAAGCGGGACAGCTATTGCTGATGTGGGATTTGGCAGCATGCAGCTTACACTTTATGACAATGGCGCAATACAAAGTACACAAAATCTCTCACTTGGAGTACTAAGACTTAGAGAGATGGTGGATGAGATAGATAATATAACCGAAAAAAAGCATAATGTTTTAACAGAACTTATAGATAATGATTTGAATACCTTTAAGAAAATATATTTAAAAAATAAAAAGGTAAAAACCATTATAGGAATCGGTGAGCCTTTAATGTATGTCTTTAAATATATGGATCATGATTCGAGCGATATGATAATTGATTATGAAAGATTCATTACATTATTTGATAAGATAAGGGATAAGAGTGTGGAGGAGATAGAAAATATACTTGGAGTCAGTAAAAATCATGCCAAAATGATATTACCAAGCATATTGATTTTCCAAAGAATTTTTGATTTATTTAATGCCAGAGAGATATGGATGCCCGGAACTCTGCTGATAGACGGAATTGCGGCTGAATATGCAAAGAAAAGCGGAATTATAAATGCAGGACATAATTTTGAGGAGGATATTATAGCTTCTTCAAAAAATATTGCAAAAAGATACAGAGGAAACAGCAAACATTCCATAGTAGTGGAAAAAAATGCTCTGCTTATATTTGATGCCATAAAAGAAGTTAGCGGTCTAAAGGAAAGAGACAGATTGCTTGTACAAATAGCCGCCATTCTTCACAATATAGGCAAGTTTATAAATATGAAAAACAGTGCTATGGCAACTTATAATATTATTTCATCGGGAGAGATTATAGGTATATCTCATGATGAGAGAATGCTGGTGGCTGAGATATCAAATATAGGCACCGAGGAAAATATTTATAATAAAAGAGATATAAGGCTGGCAAAGCTAAGTGCAATACTGCAAATGGCAAATGCACTTGACAAATCCCATAAGCAAAAGATGAAAAACTTTTCAATAAATCTTAGCGATAATAAACTTTTACTTGAGATAAATCATATGGGAGATTTAAGCCTTGAAATACTAAGTTTTAATTCTCATAAGGATTTTTTTAGAGAAATTTTCGGAATAGAATTTATACTGAAACAAGTTAGGACTTTTTAATAGAAAGGAGCAGTTTTATGGAGAAGTTTGATAATGTGGAATATTTTACCAATAGAGAGCTGTCTTGGTTAAAGTTTAATATCAGAGTTTTAAATGAAGCAAAAGATGATGATGTAAAGCTTTTTGAAAGACTGAAATTTTTAAGTATTACATCATCAAATCTGGATGAGTTTTTTATGGTAAGAATTGCTTCTTTAAAGGATATGGTGGAAGCCGACTATAAGAAAAAAGATATTTCCGGAATGAGTGCCGATAAACAGCTTAATGTTTTGGCAAAAGAAACCCATAATTTTGTTAAGAAGCAGTATGAGATTTATAATAGGTCACTTCTTCCTCTTTTAAAAAAAGAAAAATTGCATATTGTAAGTCATGAGGATGAACTTACAGTTTCAGAGAGTGATTTTATAAATGAGTATTTTTATGAGGTTGTTTATCCGGTGCTTACGCCCATGGCTGTGGATGCATCCAGACCGTTCCCTCTTGTACGAAATAAAACATTAAATATTGCGGCATTGATAAGAAAGAGAAAAGATGAGACAGCAAAGAAGAAGAAAAAGGATGTATATCTTGGCAATGTAGACGGCGATATGGATTTTGCCATGGTACAAGTGCCTTCAGTTCTTCCAAGAGTTGTGGAGATTCCTACAGAGTCTGATGAAAGAAAGCTTATTTATCTTGAGGATATTATTGAAAAAAATATTGATAAACTTTTCTTAAACTATGAGGTAATATCGGCTGCGACATTCAGAGTAATGAGAAATGCCGAGTTTAAGCTGGATGAAGACGAGGCGCTTGATTTATTGGTGGAAATAAAGAAAAAGCTTAAAAAAAGACAGTGGGGAGAGGCTATAAGGCTTGAAGTGGAAGAGAGAACGGATCCAAGTCTTTTAGCATTTCTAAAAAATGAATTAAAAGTGGAAGAGGAGGATATATTCAGAATAAACGGTCCTCTGGATCTTACTGTTTTGATGAAGATATATTCACTGGAAGGCTTTGAAAGATTAAAGGACAAAAAGCATATTCCTGTAAGCAATCCCAGATTTATAGATTGTGAAGATATATTTGAGGAGATAAAAAAGAAGGATATTTTGCTCTCACATCCTTATGAAAGCTTTGATCCGGTGATAGATTTTGTGGCTAAGGCTGCAGCCGACAAGGATGTACTGGCAATCAAGCAGACACTTTACAGAGTCAGCGGAAACTCACCTATAATCAAGGCACTTGCAAATGCGGCGGATAATGGAAAGCAGGTTACGGTTTTAGTAGAGCTTAAGGCAAGGTTTGATGAAGAGAATAATATAAACTGGGCAAAAATGCTTGAAAAGGCGGGCTGCCATGTTATTTACGGTCTGGTCGGATTAAAAACACATTCAAAGATTACATTGGTTGTAAGGCGTGAAGAGGACGGTATAAGAAGATATGTACATCTTGGCACAGGAAATTATAATGATTCCACTGCAAAGCTTTATACGGACCTTGGTATGTTTACCGCAAGAGAGAGCTATGGTGAAGATGCCACAGCAGTCTTTAATATGCTAAGTGGGTATTCCGAACCGCCGTTTTGGAAGAGATTGGTTGTTGCACCGCTTTGGATGAAGGATATATTCTTAAAGAAGATAAATCAATGTGAGGAAGCGGCAAAGAGCGGAAAAGATGTAAGAATAATTGCCAAGATGAATTCGCTTTCCGATAAGGATATTATAGGGGCTTTATATTCCGCAAGCAGTGCAGGAGTAAAGATAGATTTGATTGTAAGAGGTATATGCTGTCTGAGAGTAGGCATAAAGGGTGTATCCGAAAATATTACTGTAAGATCAATTGTAGGAACATTTTTAGAGCATGCAAGAATATTTGATTTCAGGATAGATAATGATGAGGAGATTTTCCTTGGAAGTGCCGACTGGATGAACAGAAATCTGGAAAAGAGGGTGGAGATAGTCTTCCCGGTGGCAGATGAGGATATAATAAAAAGTATTAAGCATTATCTGGATGTAGAACTTGAAGATAATGTAAAGGCTTCAATACTTTTACCCGATGACAGATATGAAAAGGTAAAACGAACAGGAAGTACAAAGAAGAACTCACAGTCTATTTTTATCAAGGAAGCAAATCAGATATATGAAAATGAATGTAAAATAAATAAATTGGATACCGGAAGAACATTTGTACCTATGAAGAGTGAATAATAAACAGCCACTGCAAAAAGCAGTGGCTGAAATTATATCTGAAAAATTAATTATTTATAAGTTTCTCATCATCATTATTCCAGCTATAGAGCTTTCTGATTTCAGCACCTACCTTCTCTGAAGGATGTTCTGCTGCAAGCTTTCTCATAGCCTTGAAGTGAACCTGACGACCTGCTGTAGACATATCAAGTAAGAAGTCCTTAGCGAATGTACCGTCTTGAATATCTGAAAGGACCTTCTTCATAGCCTTCTTTGTATCCTCTGTAATGATCTTTGGTCCTGTGATATAATCACCGTACTCAGCTGTATTTGAGATAGAATATCTCATTCCCTCAAATCCCGACTGATAGATAAGGTCAACAATAAGCTTCATCTCATGGATACATTCAAAATATGCATTTCTCGGATCATATCCAGCTTCACAAAGAGTCTCAAAACCTGCCTGCATAAGGGCACAAACTCCACCGCAAAGAACAGCCTGCTCACCGAAAAGGTCAGTCTCCGTTTCTGTACGGAATGTTGTTTCAAGAAGACCTGCTCTTGCACCTCCGATACCTGCACCATAAGCAAGTGCAAGTTCAAGTGCCTTACCTGTAGCATCCTGCTCTACTGCAACAAGACAAGGTGTTCCCTTACCCTCAAGATATTCTGAACGAACAGTATGTCCCGGAGCTTTAGGAGCTATCATTGTAACATCAACACCCTTTGGAGCCTTGATGCAACCGAAGTGAACATTAAAACCGTGAGCAAACATAAGCATATTGCCTTCCTCAAGGTTTGGCTCAATATCATTTTTATATAAATCAGCCTGCAATTCGTCATTTATAAGAATCATTATAATATCAGCTTTTTTTGTAGCCTCTGCCGCTGTGTAAACCTTAAGCCCCTGTGACTCGGCTCTTGCCCATGACTTGCTGCCTTCATAAAGACCTACTATTACATTGCATCCGCTTTCTTTTAAGTTCAATGCATGCGCATGTCCCTGGCTGCCGTAGCCGATAATAGCAATGGTTTTACCCTCAAGCATTGAAAGATTACAATCTTCCTGATAATAAATTTTAGACATTTAAATACCTCCTAAAAACATATATGATTAACCCTGTTTAGGTTGAACCGCTAAATTAATTAAAAAGAACAACCTCCTCACTGCCTCTGGAAAGTGCGGTAAGTCCTGTTCTGGCTAATTCCAGTATCTCATAATCGGATAAAAGATTTGACAATGCTTCAAGTTTTGAATTATCGCCTGTAAGCATAACAGTCAGACAATCTCTTGCCACATCAACAATGGTGGCTCTAAAAATCTCACAAAGTGCTGTAATATCCTGTCTTTGTGAAGCATTTGCCTTTACCTTTATCATTATAATTTCACGGAAAACACTCTTGCCTTCCTCTAAAACTTTGATATCCTTTACATCCTCAAGTTTTCTAAGCTGTTTTACAATCTGGTCAAGTGTGTCCTCATCTCCTATGGAAACAACCGTCATTCTGGAAAACTGCGGATCTGATGTTTGCCCCACAGTTAAAGAATCTATATTATAACCTCTTCTTGAGAACAGACCGGATACACGGCTTAACACACCTACGGAATTGTCTACAATAAGTGAAAATACTCGTCTCATATTACCTCCCAATATTAAAAGTAGTAGTATAAAAGTTTTGAAACAAAACGATAAAATCATATTGGTTTGCACTTTACTATAGCACCATTATGATAAATGTCAATTTATTAAATAATATAATACCTATAACTAAAAGTTATATCGTCAAAAAAATAAGAATTTATCTGTGATCTTCTCCAAAGTCGATATCGGCAAGATCATATCTTTGCGGTTCGTCATCATCATTTAATTCGTATGCATAAAGAATGGTTCTGGTATCATCACCCTCATAGGAGCAGGTGATAAAAGACCATATTTTATCAATACCACTTGCCGGAATATCTCTGTAAGTACATTTATTTGTCATTCTGTCAATGTACTCATGGAAATAGTTCATATCATCAAAATATGTCTGCCTTCTTTCAGGAGCCGAGTCGGAATACAAGGCCGCAAAGGTTTTCAGCCTATAAGTCTTTTGCGGTGTATAAATATATATCATTCTATGCTCTTTGAAAAAATCTTCATCTTTAAACTTGGTGATATCGGTAAACATCTGTCCGTCTTTCATATGATGACCGTAAATTATATTATTAAGTGTTGAGAAATCCGCATTGCTGTAACCGTCCATATATATGGAATAATAGGATTCCTTATGATTTATATCCCTGTGCAGATAATAATCTATATCATATTCTTTCCATAAAACCGGATAGTCTATGACTGTACCGGGTACATATACCCAGGCGACAACATCGGGATTTGTTTCCTTAAGTGAAGTAAAATCTATTTTTCTTTTATAATTTTCATCTGCTTCATAGGCTTTTGTAGGAGCCTCTGTAGTGGTCTCAGGTTCTGTGGTGGTTTCTGTTACAGTTTCAATGATTGTTTCAACTTTTTTGTTCCTATTTATTATATTAAGGATAACAGCAATAGCTATAAGTACTATTATAAAAACCGAAACCGGTAAAAAAAATTTCTTGTTCATATATCTCCTAATAACTTTTAGGTAGAAGTATAGCATTTTTTTTTACTATTGTATATAAATCTTATGAATTAGATTGATTTAAAAAATAACCTCAACTATAATTATATAATTAGTGAGAATTCGGAGGAAGAAAATGGAAGATTTAAATTTGAATCAAAATGAAGAAACAATACTTGGTAAAAAGGCTATATTCGTTTTATCCTTTGCAATACCTGTATTTATAATGATATTAATATTTGTACAAAGAGGAATATTTCCATTTGGGGATGAGAGTTTTTTAAGAACTGATATGTATCATCAGTATGCTCCGTTTTTTTCAGAGTTTAGATATAAATTGAGCAGTGGAGGCTCACTATTATACAGCTGGAACTTAGGAATGGGAATAAATTTCTCGGCATTATATGCATACTATCTGGCAAGCCCTCTAAACTGGTTTATTATTTTTTGCCCTCAAGCCTATGTTATAGAATTTATGACATATATGATTGTAGTAAAGATAGGATTGTCCGGACTCAGTTTTACATACTATTTATCAAAAAAAGGAAATGAAAAAACAGGTATAATCTTTTTTGGAATATTTTATGCATTATCGGGATATATAGCAGCATATAGCTGGAATATTATGTGGCTTGACTGTATTATACTCTTTCCTATAGTATGCCTCGGTATTGAAAAGTTGGTGAAAACCGGAAGCGGATTTTTGTATGCTTTCAGTCTTGGAATTTGCATATTGTCAAATTATTATATTTCAATAATGATTTGTATTTTTATGGTAATATACTTTTTCGCATTACAGCTTATGGAAAGAAAGAATAAATTAAATCAGTTTATACTTTCCTTACTTAGATTTGCCCTGTACTCATTGCTTGCCGGAGGGTTAAGCGCATTGGTTTTATTACCTGAAATATATGCACTTAAACATACGGCATCCGGAAATTTTAATTTTCCATCCACATTTAACTCTTATTTTTCAATATTTGATATGATTGCCAGACATATGGGCAATGTGAAGGTAGAAATAGAACTTGATCACTGGCCTAATATCTTTTGTGGTGTAGGGGTATTTTTATTATTTATACTGTATGTATTAAATAAAAAGATTTCAAATAAAGAAAAGGCTATTTATATATCACTTATAGTATTTTTCCTTGCGGGCTTTTCAATCAATATATTAAATTATGTTTGGCATGGGCTTCATTATCCGAACTCATTGCCTGCAAGACAGAGTTTTATATATATTTTTTTGATACTATATATGTCTGCGAGAGCTTATGAAAATTTCAGAGCAAATACTGCAAGAGACCTTGGAACAGCTTTTGCCCTTACCATGATGTATATTTTACTGGCTCAAAAAATAGTAACCAATGAAGATTTTCATTTTGCAGTCTTTTATGCGGCAATGATTTTTATTTCCATATATGCTTTAATCATATATATGTATTTGAAAAACAGATTTTCAAGTACAAACTTATTTCTTATTGCACTGGCAATTGTGGTAATAGAGTCAAGTATAAATATGTCCTTAACAAGTGTTACTACAATAAACAGGACAACATATACACTTGATAATAATGATGTAAGAGCATTGATTAAAAATTTACCGATGGATGATTTTTATCGTATCGACAAGGTAACCAGAAAAACAAAAGATGACGGTGCATGGATGAATTTTAAATCGGTTTCATTATTTTCATCAACGGCAGATGCATCCCTTAGTGATTTATTTGAAAAACTCGGAAATGAGGCATCTACAAATGCCTATTCGATTACAGGAGAGACTCCTCTGCTTGATATGTTATTTGCGGTAAAATATGCAATATATAGTGAGGAGAGTCATAATCCCAATATTACATTGTTAGATGTATCCGGAAACAGTTATCTATATGAAAATCCATACACTCTGCCACTTGGATATATGGTGGATGAGAGATTTAGCGATGAATGGAATTTAAATCTTGGAGATCCCATAGATGTTCAAAATGATTTGGCTGCCGTATACGGATTGCCTGATATATTTGAGCAAATTGAAACAATAAATAATACCACCGCTATAAATTTTGAGACTGATAAAGATGGTGAATATTATGCATATGTAACCAATCCAAGTGTTGATGAGGTGGAGTTTAACTTTGATGACGAGAAAATAAAAAAGCCTTTTAAGAATTTGAAGAGACATTATATACTGGAACTTGGCACTCTGGAAGGAGGAAAGAGCGGGCGTATCGTAAATAATGATGACAGTGAAGATTCAATAGATGCAAGGGTATACAGAGTGAATTTTGACTCATTGAAAAAACTTTATTATATACTTAATAAAAACCCTCTTGTTTTGAGCAAAATATCAGATACAAAGCTGGTTGGAAAAGTGCATACGGTTGAAGGCACTACATTATTTACTTCTATTCCATATGATGAGGGATGGAGCGTATATGTGGATGGACAAAAGACCGAAAAAATAAAACTTATGGATGCATTTATCGGATTGGAACTTGAAAAGGGGCAACATGAAATAAAGTTTGTATACCGAAGTATGGGTATTATACAGGGAGCCATAATAAGTGTCATATCATTGGCAATATTACTGCTTATATTCCTTATAAGAAAGTTTATACTAAACGGCAGCCTGAAAATAGAAAATATATTGGAAAAGTTTGGAAAAAAAGAAAAGCTTTATGATTCTGACGAGTTTGAAGAAATAGATATCGATGATGTGGAATTTGATGAACTTGATATGGAAGAAATAGACTTGGATAATGTTCCGGCTACATACTATGATAAATTAAAGAATGAAGTCGAATTAAAATCCGGGAAAGAAGAATTAGATATTAATAAACAAAACGAAGATATTGATTCTGATTTTAAAGATTTTTATGATGAATTTTAAGGAGTTTTAAGACTTTATGGAAAAGATTCCGATAACAGGATATAAAGCATATTAAGAAAATGGAGAATATATGAAACTTTGGGGTGGAAGATTTACTAAGGAAACAAATAAATTGGTTGAAAGTTTTAATGAGTCGCTTTCATTTGATCAAAGGTTTTATAAGCAGGATATCAGAGGCAGTATAGCCCATGTAAAAATGCTTTCAAAACAGAATATTCTGACAAATGAGGAGAGAGATATAATTATTGGCGGATTATTGTCAATAAAAGAGGATATTGATAATGGACTTTTGATTTTTGATGACGGTTCAGAAGATATACATTCGTTTGTAGAAGCACATCTGATTGAAAGAATAGGGGATATCGGTAAAAAACTTCACACCGGAAGAAGCAGAAACGACCAGGTGGCACTGGATATGAAGCTGTATGTAAGAGATGAGATTGATGAGTTGATGGAGCTGTTATATGAACTTCTTTGTGAAGCATTAAATATAATGGAAAAAAATAAGTCCACCTATATGCCCGGGTTTACACATCTTCAAAAGGCCCAGCCAACTACTTTGGCACATCATTTCGGTGCATATTTTGAAATGTTTTTAAGAGATTATGACAGACTTGTTTCCACAAGGAAAAGGATGAACACCTCACCTCTTGGTGCAGGAGCCTTTGCAGGTACTACATACGAACTTGACAGAGAGTATGTGGCTGCATTACTTGACTTTGATATGGCTACAAGAAACAGCATGGATTCAGTCAGTGACAGAGATTATCTTTTGGAACTTTTATCAAATCTTTCGATACTTGCTATGCATTTAAGCAGATTGTCTGAGGAGATTATTATCTGGAATACCGATGAATACAGATTTGTAGAGATGGATGATACATACTCAACAGGCTCATCCATAATGCCGCAAAAGAAAAATCCGGATATTGCAGAGCTTATAAGAGGCAAAAGCGGAAGAGTATATGGAAATCTTATATCACTTCTTACAACAATGAAGGGCTTGCCTCTTGCATATAATAAGGATATGCAAGAGGATAAGGAGATGTCCTTTGATGCTATAGATACGCTAAAAAGCCTTATAAAGTTAATGAGCGGTATGCTCTCAACCATGAAATTCAACCATGAAAAGATGGCCGGCAGTGCAAGAGGAGGCTTTACAAATGCTACGGATGCGGCTGATTATCTGGTAAAAAAGAATGTAGCCTTTAGAGATGCACATGAAATAGTAGGGAGACTTGTACTGTATGGAATAGAGAATAAAAAGGCTTTGGATGATTTTACACTTGAGGAATTTAAAAATATTTCAGAGTATTTTGAAGAAGATATCTATGATGCCATTTCTTTAAAGACCTGTGTGGAAAAAAGAAATACCAAAGGGGCACCCGGACTTAATGCAATAAATGAGGAAATTAAAGAGTCAAAAAAGATTTTGAAGTTGCTTAATAAAAATAGAAAACAGGAAAATAAATGAAGTTAAAAAAGAATGATATATATTTGATAATTATTGTACTTGTTTTGGGCATTGCCGCAAGTTTGTATATTTTTTTAAATAAAAAATCAAGCGGTAAGGCGGTTTTAAAATACGGTAATAATCAGAGTATGGATATAGACTTGTCAAAAGACAGAAAAATTGATCTGGAGAGCAATGGAATAGAGATACATCTTGATATTAAAGACGGTGCTATTGCATTTATTCACAGTGAATGTCCTGACCATATTTGTGAAAGATTCGGATATATAAAAAATATAGGGGAGTCTGCAATATGCCTGCCTGCACAAGCATCTGTCACAATCATAAGCGAATAGGAGAAATATGATTTCAAAAAAAATGCTTGACCTTGGAACAAAAAGGTCGGTTATAAGAGATATATTTGAGTATGGTAATAAATTGGCACAAAAAATAGGTGCAGAGAATGTATTGGATTTCAGCCTGGGCAATCCAAGTACTCCGGCTCCTGATGAAGTGGCAAATATAATAAAAGAGATGGTAACAAATCTTTCACCAAAGGAGTATAACAGCTATACTTCCTCACCGGGAGATAGGGAAGTTAGAATTGCGGTTTCTAATAATTTAAACACCAGATTTAAAACAGATTATACCGAAAAAAATATTTTTATGACCTGTGGAGCTGCAGCCTCTTTAAATATTATTTTTAAGGCTATAATTGAGTCTGAAAATGATGAAATAATAGTAAATACTCCATATTTTCCGGAATACAAGGTATTTATTGAAGGGCAGGGAGCAAAATTTGTGCCGGTAAAATGCAATAAGGATCTTTTACTTGATATAGAAGCTATAGAAAATAAGATAAGTATAAATACTAAGGCGGTACTTATAAATTCCCCAAATAATCCCTCCGGTGTGATTTATCCAAAGGAAAATATAGGGGAATTGGTCAAACTTTTAAATAGAAAGCAAAAAGAGTATAATCATCCTATCTTTCTTATCAGCGATGAACCATATAGAGAGTTGGTATTTATTGATGAGCATCCTACTTTTTTGCCGAATGTATATGATAATACATTAGTAGCATACTCATGGTCAAAATCTCTTTCACTTCCGGGAGAGAGGATAGGATATATACTTGTACCCGGTAAAGTTAAGGAGTATGAGAATGTTTTTGCCGCAATATCAGGAGCTGCAAGGGTTCTTGGATATGTGTGTGCACCTTCAATGTTTCAAAAGGTCATAAAACATTGTGTGAGTGTGGAACCTGATATATCTGTATACAGGATTAACAGGAATATTTTATTTAAAGAATTACCTAAGATGGGATATAAAGCGGCAAATCCTGACGGGGCTTTTTATATGTTTATAAAATCTCCAAATGATGACGGCTATGATTTTTGTGAGAGAGCAAAAAAATATAATATGTTGCTGGTACCGGGGGAGGGCTTCGGTATGAAGGAGTATGTCAGGCTTTCATTCTGTGTTGAAACGGAAAAAATAGAAAAATCTATAGATATATTTAAAAAACTTATATCGGAGTATGATGGAGAGAAATAGAGAACATGTGCTGTTATAGAAAACGGCTCATGGGCACCAAATTCAGGTAATCTTATGAAAGCTGAACTTGAAAACTTAAAGCATATGGATATTTTAGATGATGAGGCGAGTGTAACTTCTTCATACATAGAGAACAATGAAAGCGATATGGATGCATTGGTAGATGCTTTAGTGGCTTCAATTAATAAAAAATAATTTTTATAAATAATAGGTCGGGGAAAATCCTCCGACCTGTTATTATGAGCTCTTTTCCCTAAGTTTTATAATGACCTTTGTTCCCATACCCGGTGAGGACTTTATGCTTATGCCATAATTATCGCCGCAAAGAAGTTTGATTCTGTGGTCAACATTTTTAATCCCTATGCCGCCCAGATAAATTTTATTATCGGAAGGACTGTCTTCTTTTAGCTTTTTGGTATCAAAACCCTTACCATTATCAGATACGATTATAATAATATCATTATCAAAGCTTTCAAAAGAGATATTTATCTTGCCCCCACCATTTGGGCGAAGTCCGTGATATATTGCATTTTCAACTATAGGCTGAATAATAAGTTTGGGGACAAAAGCATTCTTTAAATTATCAATAGAATCTATTTCATATACAAGCATATCCTCATATCTGATTTTTTGTATTTCAAGATAATTTTTTACATGCTCGATTTCATCCTTAATGCTGACAAAATCAAGATCGGTACTTAAGGAAAATCTTAAAAGCTTACCAAGGGCGGAAGTAACTTTAATTACCGCTTCATTTTCATTTAGTTCCGAAAGCCAGAGTATTGTATCCAGAGTATTATATAAAAAATGAGGATTTATTTGACTTTGTAACATTTTAAGTTCGAAAACTCTTCTTGCCTTTTCCTCTTTTGTTATATTCTCTGTAAGAGCTTTTATTCTGTCAATAAGTCTGTTGTATTCATTTTCAAGCTCCGACACTTCAGTTATATCCGTGGATATTTTTATATGAGTCCATTTTTTATCCATATCTATCATGGCAATCTTAAGGCGTGTAATAGGTTCACTTAGTATTTTAGAGGCTATTATACCTATAAATAAACTTAGTATTATAAGGATACAGGACAAAATAAGAATATTTTTGGTCAGATTTTTTTGGAGTATTTTTAGATTATCCGAAGATGCAACTCCAAAAAGTTTCCAGGATGAATTATCTATTATACCCTCATAAACCACTTTACCGTCTGTTATATCGCCGTCCATAAGAGATTTAAGCTCTTCACTCTTTTTAGTATCATTAAATATATCTTCATTAGGATGATAGATAATATCACCTGCTTCAGACATTATATATACATAACCGCTTTTTCCGAGATCAAGATTTTTGATATAATCTTCTATAAAATTATAGGAAATATCAATAAGTACTACACCAAGATGTTCATTATTCTGCCCTGTAATTTCTCTGTATACTGAGATTGTCCATGCTCCTTTATCCGATGCAAATGCACTGTGTCCTGTTTTTGAAAGTATAGGCATGTGATTTGATGCAAGGGCTTTTTTATACCATTCTTCATCCATCATATCTTCTGAAAGCGTAATACTCATATCACTGTCGCCGGTAATTGCAAAGCCGTTTTTAGAAATAACAGCCACGGCTCTTATATTTTCATCAACTTCTTTTGCAAGATGTATAAGTGATGAAATGGACTCCAAAGCTTCTGGAGAAGATTTAGCAAGAGCGGATTTTATATCCTTATGTTCTGCAATAATATTGCTGAAATCTCCAAGTTTTTTAAGGTAAGAGGATATATACTCACCTGTTTGATTTACCATGGTTCTTGTACGCACTACATCATTTTTAATCAGCATATCTGATGTAAAATGATATATACTGCCTGAGAGCAGAAGTATTATAGACAGAGAAAATAATAAAAATGTAAGTGAAATTCTTACATGAAGCTTTGAAAAAAAATTTAATTCAGTTTTCATTTGATTTTATCCCCTGTTTAAACTGCTTTGGAGTAATGCCGAAAGTTTTTTTGAATTTGTTTGTAAAATAATTCACATCATCATATCCTATTTTTTCCGCTACCTCATAATTTTTCATGTCGGTGGAGAGACAGAGTATTTTTGCCTGCTCCATCCTTTTAATACCTACATATTCCTGAAAAGGTATACCATAGATCTGCTTTATTATGCCACTTAGATAGCTGCTGTTAAAACCTAGTTCTTCAGCCATAAGTCCGAGTGAAAGCTTAGAGTCAAAAATATTTTTTTTCATATATTCCTTTACTGCTTTAAAGCTTGAATTGTCATAGGATATATTCTCATATTCTAAATGAAGCTCCATAAGCTTATCCTTAACTATATTTGTTTTTATCTTATCTATTATTCGCCTGAGAACAAGTTCTATATCTGTTTTGTTTACAGGCTTTAAAAGGTAATCATCCACTCCGATTCTGATTGCGGTTTGCATATATTCAAAATAGTCATAACCTGTAATCATAATAATTGCGATTTTTTTGTTTTTTTCTTTAAGTATTTTGGCAAGAGAAAGCCCGTCGGTATTTGGCATATTTATATCAAGCATTATAATATCAATATGCTCTTTATCTACTATCTCCAGGCATTTATCAGCATTACCGGCTTCAAATATCTCATCTATACCTATTTCAGGTAATATGGCGAGGGTTTTAATCCCTCGCCTGATTATCGGTTCGTCATCAACTATAAGCAGCTTATACATCATATCTCCATAATTTGCAATATTATTCAACCAAGTACTTTAAATATCCATAACCCCTTTCTTCCATCTGTGAGTATGGAATAAATTCAAGAGAAGCGCTGTTGATACAGTATCTTTTTCCACCCTGATCCTTTGGACCGTCATTAAAAACATGGCCCAAATGTGCATCTCCGCTTCTGCTTCTTACCTCGGTTCTTGTCATATTAAAGCTGTTGTCTTCATTATATTTTACCACATCTTTATCAATAGGTTTAGAAAAACTCGGCCAGCCACATCCTGATCCTCGTTTGGATGAACTTGATGGAATCTTCAAAATAGCTTTTTAGTCAAGTGAATCTTGGAGTTAAAATAATATCAAGCGGATGTATACTACCTAATGTAGGATAACATGTTTATGAGGCTTTTCCAATAGAGTTGCTGACGATTTTAATTTTAATGCCAATATAAAAGCACTTCTATTTTATACTTTTTTATAGACAAAAAATGATGATTTCTGTCAGACATTATCAGTGGAAAACTGAAAATATTTAGAAGTATAATCGACAAACAATGTCAAGAGTTTTCAATCTTTTTCCGTCATGCATACAGAAAGTGCAAATGTTTGGTTAAAGTGGAGAAAAGCATATGTATTTGTCTGTGAAACACTATATGAGCAGAAGGTCTTTACTTTACTAAAGTAGCTTTATTCTTTCGTTTATACTGTTTCTCAAAGGTTTATTGATATTTACACTGATTATACCAGAATTAATAAGAGTGACTGATTCAGTGATAAGTAAAAGAAAATGAATTAAATTCGAAAGGCATGTGCGACAATCTTGCCTGTACGTCAGTGGTTTGTCAATAAATGTTTCCATAAATTTCGGATTGATTGTTTGACTGAAAATATGATAGAATTTCTGAAAGGTAATAAGAGATAGAACAAGGAGTATCACTTTGAAAGTATTATTATGATATGTAGCTTGAAACAGGCTAAAGCTATAATTGGAAAAAATGATTTTAATAAGTGATAAAAGATTGTATGGAATAATAAAGAAATTATACATGGAGGATAATCTGTGGGGGTATACAATGCTAAACAATGATGCTATCAAGAAAATTGATTATGCAAAGGCATCACTGGAGAGAGCGGCACTTTTATTCATTAGAGAATGCTGTGAAGAATTGAGATTTGATAAAAGTAGAGCAACATCTATGAATACTGACAGTATTGACTTTGATGGCACCAGTCTCAATTCAAATCAAATTCCGTTCAATATGGAGAAAGATATTGATAGACTATGTCTTGAAAATGCAATAGAACGTTTTTTGAAATCCGGGAATAAAGAGGATGCATTCGATGTATATCTTTGTTACATTGAAATGTTTGTCGGAGATTATCGAAAAACAAGAAGAATGATAGAGTTGCTCTCTGAATATGAAGCCAATGGCAGCGGACTTCTTATGAAGCATAGAGACCATTATTCACATTCTGTATATGTATTTGTACTTGGGCTTGCTATATATGAGTCAAATAAAAAGTATAGAGATGAGTACAAAAAATACTATGGAATTAAAGATGATAAAGAGGCAGCTGCTCAATATTTGCAATATTGGGGGGGTAAGCTCATTGTTTCATGATATAGGATATCCTTTCGAACTTCCATTCGAACAAGTGTGTTCATATTTTGAGGTGGAAGGAGATAAACGTGGTAATAGACCATTTGTTGCATACCATGGGTTGGATGAATTTATCACCTTAAATGAACAGACTAGGAATGAATTGTCAGAGATTATACCAAGTAAGTGCTTTAATACAATTAACGAAGTATTTGCTTATATGCTTGTGGATAAAATTGGGGTTGAGTATAACTTTTCAGAAGAGCAAATACTTAAGGTTTTGATAGATAAACCTACTAAACCGAATGAATTTAACCACTTTATGGATCATGCGTATTTTAGTGCAACAATTCTTTTCAAGAAATTATTTGAAGAAATAAATATAAGAATTCAAGTTGAGTATTTATATGCACTTACTGCAAATTTGATGCATAACAGCTTGTATAAATTCTGCATAGCACATTATAAAACTGAAGTAAATAAGCCGTTTAAAGCCGAATTACATCTGTTAGCATATATGCTTATGCTATGTGATGAGTTGCAGTGTTGTGACAGAACTGCATACGGACGTAATTCAAAAAAGGAATTACATCCCATGGGCTGTGCATTTGATTTTTCAGATGATAATATAAGAGCTGTATATCTATTTGATGAAAAAGAAATGTCAAAAGTAAACAGATTTAAGGACGAATATATAGAGTGGCTCCAAAATAATTTCCAGGAGAAGGCACCGGGACTCAAAGCATATTCGGGAATGTATATCAAAAAAATGGAGTTTCTGGGTTTCAGGAGGATATAGAGCGTATTGTTGATTTAAGTAATATAAGATTATATGTGGAAACGGGGCTTTCAGAACATATTCACGCAGGTAATCGTAGTTACTTATCAGATAGTAACTACATAAACCTATATAATTTTGCTATTATATTAAATGGACGTTGGAGCAATAAGAGTTGGAAAAATGCAAAACTTTTAGGACATGAAGAAGAGTTTTTGAAAGATGATAACGCAATAAATGAATTTGTAGAAAGTTTTAAATCTCTTTCATTAGAATATAAACTTTCAAATATTAACCAGGCAAAAGCATTTGCAAAATACATGAATGAAATAGTTTGCTTCTATACTGATAAATCAGTTGATTTTGATATTGTAGATAAGTTTACAGATGATGAAATTAAAAAAATAGGCAGAATGGAGCATATGAGATGGCTTCAGGAGCATTATGATATGGGGTGGAGTTATGTGAACTGGAAAAGGAGAAACGTGATCTAATAAGAATACATCGGTATAGGATACCGGATTTTTCAGGGTTTGAGATATCAGAGGAAGTTGCAGCAAAAAATTATGAAAGACTAGAGAAGGCTGAACAGGATAAAGATAGCGAGCCGATGGAATGTCTCTTAGCAATGCTTAGAGTTTTTGATGGGGTTAGATTGTATAGGCTTTAGGAGGAATTTATTGGAGACGAACAAAATTAAAAAAATCAGCAAAAAAAGAAAATATTAGTAAGATGATGGATAATTATCTTATAACTCAAGTGGTGATTATTATATCGTTATTCACTGTAAATAGCTTCCTGTATGATTCAAAGTGTAGAAAGTAAATGATTTTACAAAAATAGATACCTAAGTTAAACTGTCATTGCTGACCGGCCAGTTAGCAAATGAGCGGAATAAGGAAGGTATCTACAAATGAATTCTACACAAAATAAGAAGATTGAACAAGTAAAAGAAACAACAATGATTGTCGGCATTGATGTTGGCAGTGAAAAGCATTATTTCAGAGCTTTTAACTGGAGAGGCATAGAACTTACCATAAAGCCTGTAGCGTTTTCAAATTCTATGGAGGGATTCAACAGCTTTTACAATTCGGTTGTGGAACTGATGCAGAAAAATGAACTTAAAGAGGCACTGGTAGGAATAGAGCCAACCGGTCACTACTGGTTTGATCTTGGGCAGTTCATGGGTGAAAAGAACATAAAGTTTGTGATGGTAAATCCGCACCATGTGCATAAGACCAAAGAATTAGATGACAATAGTCCATCTAAAAATGACAGAAAAGATCCTCGTGTGATTGCAGGGCTTGTAAGGGATGGACGATATTTTTATTCATATATGCCGACAGGTGTATATGCAGAACTGCGGAATGCGTCAAACCGCCGGTTTGTGCTTGTAGAAGAACAGACAAGGGCGAAGAACCGTCTGCAGAAGTGGGTTGCAGTGTATTTCCCGGAATATAAGGGGATTTATACACACATAGATGCCAAGGGAGGTCTGCTGGTGTTAAAGCAGGCACCAACTCTTGAGGAGATAGTAAGACTAGGAGTGGAAGGTATCATAAAGATATGGAAAGACGCTAAACTCCGAGGAAATGGGCATAAGAAGGCTATACTGATTCTGAATGCAGCCATGAAAAGCATAGGATTAAAAGCAGGTCTTACAGAAGCTCGGATGGAGATACAGGATCTGATAGAGGATTATGAACTCCAGACAAAACGCCTTGAACGGGTCAATGACCTGATCAAAGAACTGTGCCAACAGGTCAGGTATGCGGATAAGCTGCTTGAAATAAAAGGTATAGGAATAACAACCGTAGCTGGTTTCATAGCAGAAGTTGGTGATATCACGCGCTTTGATAGCACGAAAGAACTTCAGAAACTTGCAGGATTGGAACTGGTGGCAGATAGTTCCGGTAAGCACGACGGAAAAACAAAGATAAGCAAAAGAGGACGCAAGCGTCTCAGATATTTACTTTTTGAGGCAGCGATATCGGTGGTGGGAAAGAATGAAGAATTCAAAGAAATCCACAGATATTATACCACCAGGGAAAAGAATCCATTGAAAAAGATGCAGTCGCTGATAGCAGTAGCATGTAAGCTGATAAGAGTATTCCATGTGATCCTTACCAAGGGAATCAGTTATGATGCATCAAAGATGTTGAAAGATATTCGACGTCCGGGAGAGCAGTTAAAGGCTGCATAACCGAGCAATAAAGAACAACCATAATGATTATAGGAAGCGTCCACCGAAAGGTGCTGTAATCGTAGTGTTTGGATCAGTGATGAAAGTACAAAGAATGAGCTGGTAGCCGGCAGGAATTTTCTCCAAAGGGCATGACCCTGATGAATAGCTAAGCTGGCACCCTGGTTATGGACAGGCAGAACGAAGGAAGTGAGGACCCACCGTAAGGAGGA
>GL890583.1:348421-495322 GCA_000209465.1 Lachnospiraceae oral taxon 107 str. F0167
TGTGATCCTTACCAAGGGAATCAGTTATGATGCATACAAAGATGTTGAAAGATATTCGACGTCCGGGAGAGCAGTTAAAGGCTGCATAACCGAGCAATAAAGAACAACCATAATGATTATAGGAAGCGTCCACCGAAAGGTGCTGTAATCGTAGTGTTTGGATCAGTGATGAAAGTACAAAGAATGAGCTGGTAGCCGGCAGGAATTTTCTCCAAAGGGCATGACCCTGATGAATAGCTAAGCTGGCACCCTGGTTATGGACAGGCAGAACGAAGGAAGTGAGGACCCACCGTAAGGAGGATAATCCTGTTGGACATGAGAGGTGAGCTGCCATATAGGGATGGGTACACATCGAGGCCATTTAGAACGAATAGTGATGACGTTTTATTTGGTGCACCCATTATTACTATATATCTGCCCTGTATGAGGTAAAGATCACTCCATAACCTTAGTTCTATTCAATGACAGGTATCAAAAAGTATTGAATTTATTAAAAAAACACTTGATTATATGGAGAGGGAGATTAAGGGTTATGTTTTAGTAAAACAATAGATTTGTTGAGATATAAATATTAAGGAGAAATGAGATATGAACTATGATGAATATATAGAGCGTATGAAAGATAATAAGTATAAAGAGCTTGTAGTTACAAAAAGTGGAGAGGATAAGCCATATGTGTTTATCAGTTATAGAAGTGATAGCTGGAAAAAGGTTTTAACAGAAATAGTTTATAAGTTGCAGAAGGAATATGGGCTAAGAATATATTTTGATAAGGATTTTGCGTCTGAAACCAATACGTGGGTTGAACAGTTTCAAAAAAATATGAATTCGCCATTCTGCAAAGCATTCATATGTTTTTTTGATGAAGGATATGTGACAAGCTATGCAACGTTAATAGAGTTGATGCATGCAATGAATCCGAAAAGCAAATTGAAAGATTCTATATTTTCAATAAATTTTAATATAGACTGGAAAAAATTAGATGATAATGGTAATAATACTGGACTTGGTGTTAAACAAGATGATAACCCAGGATGGGAAAAAGAAAAAGAGGCGTTTGAAGATGAATTTGAGTTAATAAAAGATGATAATGAATACAAAGCAGTTAAAGCTTATTATAAGCGAAACGATGAATTGAGGGTATGTGATTGTAAGGATATTATGAATATTATTCAGCCTAAAAACAGAAGGCCTTTTGCAGATACCAAAGAATTTTATGAGCATTTTATTATAAAACCACTTAAAGATAAATGCCCTAGTGTATTTGAAGATGTATTAAAAGCTGATGTTGTAAATCAAGAAAACAAAGTAATTGCTTCGAACAATGTAGAAGAAGACAGGGCATACACTTTGAAAAATGACATAATACTTAAACAAGATTCTGAGTCTAGTGTGTATGTAGAATCTATTGCTACACCTTTGTATGCTAACATACCAACAACAGTTTCAAAAGCTACAATCCTAAGGGACTTCGAAAAGCTGTGTGAAAGTGTTGATTTTTGTGTGGAATTAGGTAATGCCAGAAACAAAATAAGACATGGTGGAAAAGGTCTCTTTGATTATTTAATGGCTGCATTGCTTAGAGGTTGTGATGCTGATATATATGATAAAAAGAATAATAGAGTAATGAGACAGGCAGGATATAATTACAATAAATATGCTGTTGTAGAGAATCCGAATGATCCTAAAACAAGTGATATTCAATATCCATGGACTTGGACAACAAATTGCAGGAAATCAATAAAAAAGGATGACATTCCGGATAGATTCTTCAATGAAAAAGGAAAGGTAAAGTCAGGAAGGCTTGAAGACTTTAACAAAATCTTTGAGAATTTAAGACCGGAATCAACAATTGGAGAAGTTCTTGAAAAATTTGAGAGTAGAGAAAAAGGATTTGATACAAAAGATAATACTTTGATTTTTGAGGCATGGAATTTGATTGAAGAAATACATCTAAATTAAATTAAAAAGTTGTATTAAATTTTATAGAATATAGATGGATGTAATGAATGTAGAACAGGTATAAGAATTGATTGCAAATAAACAGTTCCAGTCGCTTAGGTATATTCAGGTAAAGACCAATGTAATTACATTATGCAAAATTTAGTAAAGCCGAATAAACTTAAATATGACATTAAAGATATTTTAGATAGTATCCTTAACCAAAACACTATAGAAGTAAGAACTTAACAGACGCTAAGCAGCGTTAGGAATTCAGGCAAAAAGGAATTAGAAAGCTGGATTTATCAATATTTTGTTAAAATCAATAAAGTTCCTGCTCATCATCACAGATCTTATAAACTTGTTTATATAGACCTTAATTAAAAGAATATATCTATCAGATTGTATATAAAGTTGTAAACCATAAAGAATCTAATGTCTGGTAATAAGAAGAAATGTGTTCCAAAAGCTCGGACAAGGAAGCGTTATGGTTAGAAATATGTTGGAGAATAAAACATAGCTTAATTTAAAGTGGATTATACTAATTTATTGATGATAGAATGGATGTGAAAGAATGATAAAGAAAATGTTGCCTGTACTTGCCATATTGCCAATGGCTATAGGTGTGCTAGGGTATATGTTGGCAGGCGAAATGTTTTCAAATGCCTTGTATGCTGCATTTGCATTATATTTTACAAATCCGATTTCAGATGCCTATAATGTATTTGTAGAAGCTGCAAGATGGACAGCTCCGCTGGTAACAGCTACTGCTATTCTATGTGTGTTACAAAGCGTATGGGATGCATTGAGATATAGGATAAAACTATTAAGAAAAAAAGATAGTGTTGCGGTGTATTCTGATAATGAGTGTCATATTGAATTCAGTAAAGATGTAAGTGTAATCTATCCCGGAGATAGATTTAAAAGCTATGCTCGTTCTCATATTATAATGTTTTCGTCAGATGAAAAAAATCTTCGATTTTATGAGGAGCATAAGGATGAACTTGCAGATAGGAAAGTGTTCATAGCCGTAAAAGATATAGAATGCAGTTTCTTGAATTCATTAGGTAATATAACAGTTTTTGATATAAATACTACTATTGCCGGAATGCTTTGGAAGGAAATATCTTTATGGAATATTGGATTTTCTGTATATAATATTGTCATATGGGGAGATAATATTCTGACCGAAAATATAATTAGTACTGGTCTGCAACTTAATTTATTCTCACGAAATCAGAAAGTCATATACCATGTTATTGCAGATAATGCAAACTTTAAAGTAAGACATAGTGAACTTAGGCTTATGAATAATGATGAAATTCATTATCATAATAAGGATGATTCTAATATATGGAATTTGATATTAGAAGCAGATATTGTTATCGTACCTGATGTTCCTGACGCCGAAACGATGCAGACCATCGTTGTAAAAGCGGGAGATTCAAAGGTTTATTATTATTCTCCACATTCGGGAGATTTGATTTCATATTTTTCACAAGGAAGTATTATTCCGTTTGGTAGAGATGATATGGTGTTTACAGATGATAATATAAGAAGATTTAAGTTGTTTTGTAAAGCTGTTAAATTAAATGAGCATTATGCAACTTTGTATGATACAGAGCGAAATTGGAATGCACTTTCTGGATTTCTTAAAGGGTCAAATATTTCTGCTTCCGCTTTTGGAGAAGTATTGTTTGACCTTAACTCAAGAATAAGTGAGGAAGAGCAGGCCGAACTTGAACATATAAGATGGTGTAGATTCTATTTTTTGAATTACTATACTTTTGGGATTCCAAAGAATGGTAAAAATCGAGATGATAAAAGAAGAATTCATAAGGATCTGGTCGCCTACAATGAACTTGATCAGGCTGAGAAATTAAAAGATTTGGATGCAATACGGATTACTCGTGATTTATAAAAATAAACACGATGTGGCTGTCGAGAAGTAAGCAATTTGTTACTAAATCACAAAAATAGAGCTTGTGTAAATTTTTCTGTAAATAATGCTAAGAAAGGTCTTCTATGATAAAATATTTTATCATAAGGAGGCCTTTTATTATGGCAAGAGAAAAGAAACCGGTACACAGAGTACAAATGACAGAAGGAAAGCGTAACATCATTCACCAACTCTTGGAAGAATACGATATCCAATCAGCAGAAGACATTCAAGATGCTCTAAAAGATCTTCTCGGTGGAACGATCAAAGAAATGATGGAAGCAGAAATGGATGAACACCTGGGATACGAAAAATCAGAGCGTTATAAAAGCGATGATTATCGTAATGGTTATAAGCGAAAAAGAGTAAACAGTCGTTATGGTTCTATGGAGATCGAAGTTCCACAAGATAGAAAATCAACCTTTGAACCTCAAGTAGTAAAGAAACGTCAAAAAGATATTTCCGACATTGATCAAAAGATTATTTCCATGTATGCGAAAGGTATGACAACTCGCCAGATCTCAGAAACGATCGAAGATATTTACGGCTTTGAAACATCAGAAGGTTTTATATCTGATGTTACAGATAAGCTTTTACCACAGATCGAAGACTGGCAGAATCGACCTTTGGATGAGATCTATCCGATCCTCTATATCGATGCGATCCACTACTCTGTTCGTGACAACGGTATCATACGAAAGCTAGCTGCTTATGTCATTCTTGGTATCAATACAGAAGGAAAGAAAGAGGTCCTTACGATTCAAGTAGGCGATAATGAAAGCTCTAAATACTGGCTTTCAGTATTAAATGAACTGAAGAACCGAGGTGTAAAGGATATCCTTATTCTTTGTGCAGATGGACTGACAGGCATAAAAGAAGCGATCTGTGCGGCTTTTCCGAAAACAGAATATCAAAGGTGTATAGTACATCAGGTAAGAAACACACTCAAATACGTACCTGACAAGGATAGAAAAGCTTTTGCAACAGACCTGAAAACTATTTATCAGGCTTCGGATGAAGAAAAAGCACGTTAGTCTTTGGATCGTGTTACAGAGAAATGGACATCAAAATATCCAAATTCTATGAAACGCTGGTACGATAACTGGGACGCTATCACCCCTATTTTCAAGTTTTCTGTGGATGTAAGAAAGGTTATTTATACTACCAACGCCATTGAAAGCCTAAATTCCACATACAGAAAGTTAAATCGCCAAAGAAGCGTATTTCCAAGCGATACAGCCCTGCTAAAAGCCTTGTATCTGGCGACATTTGAAGCTACTAAGAAGTGGACAACTACCATACGAAACTGGGGACAGATATATGGAGAATTGAGCATCATGTATGAGGGGCGTCTTCCCGAGTAACAAAAAATCGACCACAAGTCAAGGATAAAATAAACGTCGGTCTTCGACCGACGCCCTTGACGTGGGTCTGATTTTTTGATTATTATATTAATAAGGACAAATGCCAAATGATGGCATTCGCCTTAAAATAATACTTATCATAGAAGTCCGAAAGTTGGAATTTACAGACTTTGATTCACACAGCCCAAAAATAAAAACATCCTAGAAGTAAAGATTTTTTGACTTTGTAGATTTATAAAAAATTATATTGCTAAAAATTTCCCCAAGTTTTTTCACGTATGAGGATATATACTCAGCGGTATGATTTATAATGTTTTTTTGTGCACATCACATCATTTTTAATCCGCATATCTGATGAAAAATGATATATATTTCTTTAGAGCAGAAGTATTATAGACAAAGAAATATCTCATCTATACCTATTTCAGGTAATATGGCGAGGGTTTTAATCCCTCGCCTGATTATCGGTTCGTCATCAACTATAAGCAGCTTATACATCATATCTCCATAATTTGCAATATTATTCAACCAAGTACTTTAAATATCCATAACCCCTTTCTTCCATCTGTGAGTATGGAATAAATTCAAGAGAAGCGCTGTTGATACAGTATCTTTTTCCACCCTGATCCTTTGGACCGTCATTAAAAACATGGCCCAAATGTGCATCTCCGCTTCTGCTTCTTACCTCGGTTCTTGTCATATTAAAGCTGTTGTCTTCATTATATTTTACCACATCTTTATCAATAGGTTTAGAAAAACTCGGCCAGCCACATCCTGATTCAAATTTATCTGTGGATGAGAAAAGCGGCTCCTTTGTTGTGATATCTACATATATACCTTTTTCAAAATTGTTCCAGTATTCATTTGAAAATGCTCTTTCAGTATTGTTTTGAATAGCAACACTGTATTGCATATCTGTAAGTGATTTTTTCAGCTCCTCATTGGAAGGTCTTGGATATTTTGAAACATCAATCATAGGCTTCTTGTCATCAGACTTTATTTTTTCATCTTCAGACAGAGGTTTTTCGGCAAGAGAAAGGTTTATATGACAATAGCCGGTAGGATTTTTTGCAAGATAATCCTGATGATAGTCCTCAGCATCATAAAAATGCTTTAATGTTTGAACCTCTATTGCAATGGGTTTATCATGCTTTGTCTGCTCATTTTTTAAAACCATATCTATTATATTTTTATCATTATCATCTGTATAATAAATTCCGCTTCTGTATTGTGAACCTGTATCATTACCCTGTTTATTTATACTTACAGGATCTACTACTCTAAGATAATATGCAAGTATATCCTCAAGGCTGATTATTTCAGGATCATATACCACCTTTACAGTCTCTGCATGACCGCTTGAATGTAAATCATGATATCCCGGATTTTCAGTTTTTCCATTGGCATAGCCGCTTACGGCATCCTCAATACCGTTTATCTTTTGCATATAGGCTTCAAGCCCCCAAAAACATCCACCTGCAAGATAGATTTCTTTGTATTTACCGTGCTGTTTCATATTCTGTACCTCCGTATTTGATTCAATATTATTTGTATTTTTTGCTTCACTTACCTCCTTGCGGCTTTTAAAAACATTTACCGACAGGAAAACTATCACAATAAAAAATACAGGTAGTATAAAAAGTAATTTATCTTTTCTCATATATATTCCTTTTCTTATATTTATATTATTTTATCCGATATTAATTTATTTCGGATTTATATTTTATATGATAAAATAAAATCATTATATATGTAATAGAATTTTATTTAGAAAAACATGAATATTATTATGTATAGCTGAAAATTATAAAAGATAAAGGATTTTTTATGAAAGAGAATTATTTTGATACCCTTGCAAAGGAATGGAATACTCCACAAAGAAAGAATACAAGTGAGAATATAAAAGAAATTATTTTAAATAAATTTGATAATAAACCTCATTCACAGGTAAAAGCACTGGAAATAGGGGCGGGAGACGGCATACTTGCAATACTGCTTTCAGAGCATTTCAGTAAAATAGATTGTATAGACAGTTCAAGCGGAATGAGAGAGGAATTCTTAAAAAACAAAGAAAAATTTATGACTGAAAATATTTTTATCTATGATGAGAGTTTTTTGTCGGATAATGTTCACAGATATGATCTTATATATAGCCAAAAGGCTTTCCATCATATCGTGGATATTGAGGCTGAACTTAGAAGTTTAAAAGAAGTAATTGATAAGGATGGAGTATTTTATCTTATAGATTTATGTACTGTACCAAGAGAATTTCATAATGATTTTCCGGGTTTTGACGGTCATGACGGCTTTTCAAAGGATGAGATTTATACATACTTTGAAAATACAGGTTGGGAAGTGACAGACTATGAAATAATTATGCAGGGTAAAAGAAATGGTATAGATTTCAGTATGTTTATGGCAGTAGGAAAAGTGAAGCAGCAGTAAATATTATCTTATATTTATAAATTAAAACAGGAGATATTATGATTTCGGATGAGATAAGAGATGAATTATTTAAAATACAGGATATAGTGTATAGAGATTTTAACAGTAAACTTATTCCTACAGTAAAAAAGGAAGATATGATCGGAGTGAGAACTCCGGAGCTTAGAAAGCATGCAAAGAAACTTTTAAAAGAGGAAGGTGTGGAGGATTTTTTACATTCGCTTCCACATAAATATTTTGATGAAAATCAGCTTCATGCATTTATAATTTCAGAGATAAAGGATTTTAAGTTATGTATTGACGAGTTGATAATTTTTTTGCCTTATTTGGATAACTGGGCAACCTGTGATCAGCTTTCACCAAAGATATTTAAAAAATATCGCAATGATTTGCTTCCACATATATATGAATGGTTAAAGTCGGATAAAACCTATACTGTAAGATTTGGTATAGGTATGCTTATGGAACATTTTTTGGATGAAGATTTTAAAAGTGAATATCCTGAAATGGTGGCAGCTGTAAGGTCGGAGGAATATTATATAAATATGATGACTGCATGGTATTTTGCAACTGCACTTGCAAAGCAGTATGAAAGTATACTGCCGTTTATTGAGGGTAATAAGTTGGATACTTGGACGCATAATAAGTCTATTCAAAAAGCGATAGAAAGCAATCGTATCAATGCGGAGCAAAAGAATTACCTTAAAGGACTGAAGATAAAAAAATAATGCATTGCATTTTTCTTAAAAGTTTACAGTTCAGGTAATTAGAAAATACCAGTTAAAAAGAGAAATTTACCATGACATAAATGTTTTAATGATAGAGTTAAAAAGCGTTATTTTATATTGGCAATATAAGAGAGGATTATTATGAAAACGAAGGAAGAGGCATGTGCTTTCGGTTTATCATTTGAAAATACATATTTGGATACTCCGTTTAGAAGAGCCGAGTGGCAGCTTGTCAGGATAAAAGACAGTAAGAAAACCTTTCTTTGTGTATATGAAAAGGAAGGTTTTACAAATTTAAATGTAAAGGTAAGCCCTGAGTGGAGGGATTTTTGGAGAAGCATTTATGCTTCCGTACTGCCGGGATACCATCAAAATAAGGAACATTGGAATACCATTATACTTGACGGTACCGTAAAGGAAGATGATATTAAAAGAATGATTGCGGAAAGCTATGACCTTGTAACAGATTCTCCTACTAAAAGAATCTATGAGGCGGTAAAAAGGATACCGAAAGGCCATGTGGCAACCTATGCAAAGGTTGCAGAAATGGCAGGAAATAAAAAGATGTCAAGGGCAGTTGGGAATGCACTTCATAAAAATCCGGATCCTGATAATATCCCATGTTTTAGGGTGGTAAATTCAAAAGGTGAGTTGGCTCCCGAGTTTGCCTTTGGAGGAATGGGAGAACAAAGAAAGCTGCTTGAGGCAGAGGGGATTGAGGTGAAAGATAACAGAGTCGATTTATCAAAGTATGGAATATAAAGGAGTAGAATGAAACTATTTACAGGAGCGGATCTGATTATATATTTTTTTATATATGGTCTTTTGGCATGGATAATAAATACAGCTATTTACAGTCTTAAGGAGCAAAAATATGTCAGTACCGGAGTGCTTGGTATACCGATACTTGGAGTACCGGCAATACTTATGACTATAATAATTATAGTATCATCCGGTAAAAATGTAAGTTATTATGGAATGCTCTTGATGGCATTTATAGATTATCTTATTTTGGAAAAGCTTGGGCTTGTTTTTTCGCAAAGGCTTTTATTGAAAAAAGAGATAAGGTCTGAAAAAGACAGATATGGCAGGAGTTTAAAGCTAAGCTGTATAAATTCATGTATAGCCGTAGCCATAGCTTTTATATTTTTGAAAACTTTGCATCCGATAATCTTTTCTGTGGTATCATTTATACCGGATTTTATAGTAAATATAATTGCAACAGTTCTCATTGTACTTCTTTTGTCAGCGTTAATAACAGTATATATATTTGCAAGAAAATATCCGATGCAAGGTATAAGCAACAATATTGCAAAAAGAAAAAACTCGTTTGGAGAATGGATTTCAAAAATCATTTGGAAAAAGATCTATAAACTTTATCCAAGCCTTTTAGAAGAGAATTTTGAGGAATCATCAAAGGGAATTTCTGATGCGGACAAGATTCTTGAAGAGCATGGTGTTATTTTTGCAAGCGGTATAAATATAGATAAGCTTGTATGGGGAGTAATAGAATTAAGAAGAACACTTCATCACTATTTTAGTGAAATATGTACTTCTTAATTCTTTTTTATTTAAGAAATTGAGAGAAAGGGGGTAAAATGAAGAATTTTGAAAAGATAACAGCACTCTATGAGAGATTAAGTCGTGATGATGAACTTCAAGGAGAAAGTAATTCAATCGTCAATCAAAAGAAAATTCTTGAAGAATATGCAAGCAAGAATAATTTAACCAACATCATACATTTTACAGATGACGGAATCAGCGGAACACAGTTTGACAGACCGGGATTTATGGCAATAATGAACGGAGTCAATCAAGGAAATATCGGTTGTATCATCGTAAAGGATATGAGTAGACTTGGTAGAGATTACCTCAAAGTCGGTCAATGTATGGAAATCCTAAGACAAAAGAGAGTTAGGCTCATTGCCATTAACGACAATGTAGATAGCTTTTACAAAGGCGATGATTTTACTCCATTTCGAAACATTATGAACGAGTGGTATGCGAGAGATACCTAAAGGAAAATCAAGTTCACATTCAAAGCCAAAGGCGAAAGCGGAAAGCATACAGGAAGTAGCCCGCCCTATGGATATATCAAAGACAAGGACGATAAAAATCAGTGGATTATCGATGAAAAAGCAGCAGAAGTTGTCCGAAGAATATTCCATCTGACAATGGATGGAAAAGGACCCTATGCCATTGCAAGGATATTAGAAGCCGACAAGATAGATATACCCGCCTATCATCAGCAGAAATTGGGATATGGATTACATCAAAGCAAAGTGTTTGAATATCCATATCGTTGGTGCAGTTCCACGATTGCAAGTATCTTAAAAAAGCAAGAATACTTAAGGCATACGGTTAACTTCAAAACAAGAAAGCATTTCAGAGACAAGAAAAGCAAATATGTATCCGAAGATAACTGGCTCATCTTTGAGAACACGCGCGAGCCGATTATCGACCAAGAAACATTTGATAATGTGCAGAGAATACGAGAAAATGTCAAACGGTATCCCGACGGTTGGGGCGAATACCATCCCCTTACAGGACTGATGTATTGTGCCGATTGTGGTAGCAAAATGTATGTGCATAGAACGAGCAACTACAAGAATATCCCCTATTATACTTGCAGTGCCTACACAAAAGTACCTTGTGGAACTCTTTGTCTATCTGCTCACAGGATAAAAGCGGAAGTGGTATTAAATCTCATTCAAAGCACCCTACAAGACATTAAGAAAAGCCTTGATGAAGATAACGAAGCCTTTCTCCATTCCATTCAAAACGAAATGGAAGAAAGTGAGAAAATGGAAATCGAAAAGAAACGGACAAGGCTCACAGATAGTAAAAATAGGCTTCAGGAACTGGAACGCTTAATGTGCCGGATATACGAAGATATGATATTGGAGAAGATACCGAATAACCGATATGAAATCTTAAACAATCAGTATGAAACCGAGCAAAGGGAACTTAGCAAAGAAATCGATGGGTTGGAAAAAGCCATCAAGCGATATGAAAAAGAAACAGACAGAGCTAAGAAGTTTATCCGGTTGATTGAACGCTATGATAACTTTGACGAACTGATACCGACCATCATCAATGAGTTTGTAGAAAAAATCTTAGTCCACGAACGAGATCGAAAAGGCAGTCAAACTGCCAATCAGAAAGTTGAAATCTATTTCAACTTTATCGGCAACTATGAACCGTCAAAAGAAGAATTATCTGAAGAAGAAATACAGAAATTAACAGAGGAGGAAGAAAAAGAACGGGAAAGAAAAGACAGACTTCATCAAAACTACCTCAAGCGTAAAGCAAACGGCAAGCAAAAAGAGTATGAGGATAGATATAAGGCAAGGAGAGAGGAGAAAAAACAGGAAAAACTAAAAGTTTTGAAAAGAACAGGGATACCAGTAAGCGATTATGAAAAGATTGAGAAAAATTATTCTGCCATTTAGCAAAGCTAAAGAATAATATTACAAGTAAAATCTTGTTGACAAATATTATAAAATAATTTATAATAAGTGCACATATAATAAAAGGAGGAAGTACTATGGAATTTAGTTTTAGTTTGAAAATCAAAGCGGCAAAAGAAGATGTGTGGGAATACTATGCAAATATTGAAAAATGGTATGACTGGGAAAAAGATTTAAAAAATATTACATTAAAAGAGGGGTTTAAGACAGGTTCATATGGAACTATGGAACTTGAAGGAATGCCCCCTATGGAATATCAGCTTACTCTTGTAAAACCTTTTGAAGAATTTTGGGATAAAACAGAAACTCCGTTTGGAGATATTCTTTTTGGTCATCAAATAATTGATAACAATGACGGAAGCGTAAATATAAAACATATTGTGGCTTTAGATAGTGAAGACAAGCAACATTTGGAATTTTTGAGCCAAGTTTTTTCCGATGTTCCTCATTCTATATTCATTCTGAAAAATTGCTTGGAAAGATAAGGTGATTGCTGTTTGTTTACATCAAAATATAAAAATAATTCAGAAAAATCAACAGGATTGTTATTCATGAGGGTGTACAATAAATGGCATCTTATGATAAAACAGGAGTTAAAGAAAATGAATTTGACACACCCTCAATTTGTTGTTTTAGCTTCTCTTGCTTATCTATCACAAAATGGAAATGAAGTTACACAGGTTATGATTTCAAAACTCTCAGGGATAGATGTTATGACCTTATCTCAAATATTGAGTTTATTGGAAAAACATAATTTTGTGAAAAGAAAAGAACATTCAAGGGATACAAGAGCAAAAGCTGTTACTTTGAATAAAAAGGGAGAAGAAATATTACAAAATGCTGTTCCGTTAATTGAGCAAATTGATGAATTTTTTTTCGGAAAGTTAGATAACGATGAAGAACAATTTAAACATTTTCTTATTAGCCTAAATGAAGAATAAGAAATATTATTTATAATTTATGGAGATGTCAAAATTGCCATCTCCATTATTATATTTGAAACTCAAAAAATAAAACATAGATATAAAACAGAAAATTATTCAAGAGGATTTTTTACACCAAAGTGTAGAAGTCCTCCTTTTTTATGCTCAAAAAGCAAAAACAGAGAGCAGAAAAAGGAGGATTACACAATGGATAAAAAAGAATATTTCATTTATGTCAAAGGAAAAGCGGTTAAGGTAAATGAGGAAATATACAGAGCTTGCTGGAGAATAACGGAACACGAAAAGTATATCCAAAGAAAAGATTGGAAGTATAATGTACTTCCCTTTTCTGTATGTGACTATGACGGACATTTTATAGATAACATCGTAGATGAAAGCATTGATATTGAAAAAATTGTAGAAGTAAAAATGCAAATTGAAGAACTGAATAAGGCATTATCTACCCTTACAGAAGAAGAAAGGGACATCATTACTGCCATATTTTTCAAAGAGGAGAGATTACGGTCTATCGGAGAAAGAAAAAAAGAAGCTATCAGGCAATCGGAAAAAGGAGGGATAAGATTTTAGAGAAATTAAAAAAATCTTAGAAGGTAAAATCTAATAAATCGGAAAGGTTAAGTGTGAAATGTGCTTAACCTTTTCTCATAAAAATGAAAGCGAGGAATGGATATGAAAGACAATAGGACAGAACTACAAAAAGTAAAATCGGAAATTAAACTCAAAGAAAATGAACTTGAAAAGTACGAAAAGAAGTTGGTGCAATTAAAAAATCAGGAAAAGAAAATCAGAAAGCAAGCTAGCTTTGAAGAACGGAAAAAGAGAAACCATAGGTTGATAGAACGAGGAGCAATTTTAGAAAGTTTTATCGAGGGAGCAAGCGAAAAAAGTAATCAAGAAATAAAGGCTATTTTACAAAGAGTATTTCAAAAAAGTTAAGAAAAGCAAGGGCGTCGTATAATTGGAATTCCCTTAGATTTTCTAAGGGCGCAATTATACACCCTAAAGGGTGTCCTTGCGTCCTGCGGAGCCTTTACCCTTGCAGGGAGCAAAAGAGGAGTAGCAAAGATGATTGCATATCCCCCATTCCCTTTTTATCGTCAAGGGTAAAGTGCATTCGCTACCGCTCACCCTTGACCCTAAAAATTTGAAACGGATACTACTTATCAAGCCGACATACTGAAACAACAAAAGCAGTTGCAGTATAGTCGGCTTTTTCTATTGTACCGTTTCAAAACGGTCATTCACTTTATGGACTATCCGAGAAGAAAACCGCTAAGACCGACACCTAAAACAACAAAAGAAAAGAACAAAGACAATCTAAAAGCGAAAGGAGTTGATAAGAGTGGCAGACAGTTTTCACTTTAATATTTCCATCATCTCAAGAGGGAAAGGAAAAAGTGCAGTCGCAAGTGCTGCCTATATTTCTTGTGAGAAACTCACGAATGAATGGGACGGAGTAACCCACGATTATCACAACAAAAAAGGCTTGGAGCATAAAGAAATCTTCTTGCCGGAAAATGCACCGAAAGAATTTTTAGACCGTTCCATCTTGTGGAACAGTGTGGAGTTAAATGAAAAAGCCATCAGTGCACAGCTTGCAAGAAACTTCATTATTGCCCTACCCAAAGAGTTGAGTTTGGAAGAAAACAAAGACCTCATCAGGGATTTTATACAGGAGAATTTTGTATCCAAAGGAATGATTGCAGACCTTGCCATTCATCAAGGAAATGATGAGGGAAACGGAAATATTCACGCTCATATAATGACAACTGTTCGCCCCTTAAATTAAGATGGCGCTTGGGGAGCAAAGAGCAAAAAAGAATATCTTCTTGATGAACAGGGAAAAAAGATTTTAGGTAAAAACGGAAAACCTAAAACAAGAAAAATTGACCTCACTGATTGGAACAACAAAGAAAATGCCGAGAAATGGAGAGAACATTTTGCCACACTTTGTAATCAATATTTAGAAACAGCCGGAGAACAAAAACGAGTGGATCATCGCTCCTACAAAAGACAAGGAAAAGAAGAAATTCCGACCATTCATTTAGGAGCAAGTGCCGGTGCCTTAGAGCGAAAAGGAGTGGAAACCGAGAAAGGAAATATCAACCGAGAAATCAAAAAGCATAATTCTATTGTGAAAGCAGTGAGAGAAAGAATTGCAGAAATCACCTCTTGGTTGAATGACTTTACCAAAGTCTTATTTGACAAATATGAGCAGTACAAACAGGAGAAGAAAGAAGAATATGAGAACAAAGTGGAACTCTTTTATCTCTATGAGTACATCAGTATTTATTATGACTTACAGGGAGAAAAAGCAAGAAAACTAAACCCCTATGCAAGCAACAAAAAGATCAGTGCAGACCTCAACCGATTTTCCAAAGCAAGAATATATTTATCCGATAACAGATTGCAGACCATTGCAGATTTGCAAGGGAAAATCATCGAACTACAAGGCAAGAATAAGAACATCTATCAGGACATCAAAGCCAAAACCCAAAGAATAGAAACACTTCATCAATGCCTTGTCTATGCAGACATTGTCAAAGCAAACAGAAAGGTTTATGAGGAGTGGAAAGGTAACCCCTTTTTGTTCAAAGACAGCTTCTACAATGCCCATCAAGAGGAAATCGACAAATACCAAAGAGCAAAAGGACGGATTGAAAAACTAAGTGGAGAAAGTGCCTTAAAGCCAAAGAGTTGGAAGAAAGAGATCGAGAGCCTTGAAAGTGAAACATCGAAACTCAACAAACAATCTCAATCTATCAAAGATGAATACGAGCAAATCAATCATATCAAGTATGCCGTCAAAACCGTCAATGAGGATTATGGAATAGACCTATCCATTGAGATTGATAAGGCAATTAAGAGAGGAGAAAAACCAAGTGTCATTACACAGATTAAAAATACCAAGAGCAACAAGAAGCCTATGAAAAACGAAAGGAAAGGACAAAGGATTATTACAGGAATGAGGAAAGATGAAGTCCTGAAATGGGATACCATTTAAGGGGGTGAAAAAATCGTTCACTCCTATAAGCTGACGCACTGTTTCAGTGCATAAGTTTTGCATACCCGGTTTTAGGGACTTGCAGAAAAATGAAGGGTGTCGTAAATCACGACTTCCTTAAAGACTATGAGGGGAGTAATGATTTGTTACTCCCTTCTGCGTAAGAAAAGAAAGGAGAGAAAAATGGCAGAAAGACGAATGTTTTCCAAGTCCGTTATCTGGTGCGATATGTTTTTAGAAATGCCTTTATCCTCACAGGCACTTTATATGCACCTGAATATGAGTGCTGATGATGATGGATTTGTAGGCAATCCCAAAACAATATTGAGAATGATAGGAGCAAGTGAAGATGATTTTAAGATATTAGTTACCAAAGGCTTTGTGATTGTGTTTGAGAGCGGAATTATTGTGATTACGCATTGGAAACGAAACAACTACATTCAGAAAGATAGGTACAAGGGGACAATCTATAAAGACGAAAAAAGCTATCTAAACATCAGTAACAATAATCTTTACGAGAAAAAGGAGCGTATTTGTATCCAAAATGTATCCGATTTGGATACACAGGATAGGATAGGTAAGGATAGGTTAGATAAGGGTAGTATAGATAAGGGGAGAGGAGAAGAAGAAAGTCCCCCACCCCCAAACTCAAAAACCTATGGGGAATTTCAAAATGTCAATCTAAGTGATGAAGAATATCAAAGGCTAAAGGAAAAGTTAAAAAGCCACACAAACACGATGGTTGAAAAGCTATCAAGGTATATGCAAAGCAGTGGAAAGACCTATCAAGACCATTATGCAACCTTGCTTCACTGGTATGAGAAAGATGAGGAAGAATTGCGAAAGAAAACAAATGATAGAAGCAAAGCTCCAACGATTGAGGAATATATGATAGGAGATCATCTTTAAGATATGCTTAAAAGACGGTGCAAGCACTCTATTTTGTTTCTAAATGCAAAATAGGTAAAAAGATAAGCCAAAAAGAAAAAGAGCTTTAAAACGATTGCCACCGTTTTGTAGTGGGTTTACTAAAAATATTTCTTTATGGTATTTGGAAATGGAAAGGCTTGGAAATTAATGGTATAATAAAATTTAGGAGAAATAAAACATCATTGATTTGAGAGGTATTCACATTGATAGAAATAAGAGAAGTTGTAGGAAATAAGAAGCAGTTTTTATCGCTTTTATTATTGGCAGATGAACAAGAAGATATGATCGACAGATATATAGCAGATGGCACAATGTATGTTTTAGACGATAATGGAGTAAAGGGCGAGTGTGTTGTCCTAAATGTGGGGAATAATACTCTCGAAATCAAAAATATCGCCATTCATCCGGATTATCAAAGAAAAGGATACGGACAGGCTTTCATTGATTTTATTATAGAGAAATACAAAGGGGAATATTCCGTATTGCAAGTGGGAACGGGAGAAAGTCAGACTACCATCCCTTTTTATGAAAAATGTGGCTTTATTCGTTCTCATATCATACCAAATTTTTTTACTGACAATTATGCTAACCCAATATATGAGAATGGAGTACAATTAGTGGATATGGTGTATTTGGAAAGAGCGTTATAAATCAATTTTAAAGTTGTGGAGATAAATATTAATGTTGAGATTAAAACCTTATAATATAAACGAAGCAGATGTAATTCTTTCTTGGAGTAAAGACAAAGTAGCTTTTTACAAATGGTCTGCGGGTATTTTGGGCGAATACCCGATAACAAAAGAGAAGTTTGATTTTGTTAATAATCTAATGGCTTTTACAGCTATTGAAGATGATTAGATAGTAGGTTTTTTTACAATGAGAAGACCTTCAGAAAACTTTGATGAGTTGAGGTTTGGCTTTGTAGTCGTTGACCCTTCAAGGCGTGGCAAAGGATACGGCAAGAGAATGCTTCAGTTAGGTTTAAAGTTTGCATTTGAAATTTATGGTGCAAAAAAGGTTTCGTTAAGTGTTTTTGAAAATAATGAATCTGCATATTTCTGTTATAAATCAGTAGGTTTTGACGATGTAATTATAGATAAGACAGAAATTTATTATGTTTTGGGAGAAGAATGGAAATGTAAAGAATTGATGATTGAAACTCAATAGCTCCCAGTTTGTCGCACTAAAACATTAAATAAGATTACTAAAGAGGAAGTAAAAACCAATAGCCGATACTTCCTTTTTTTGTTGCCAAAAATTCAAAAAATGGAAAGGAGAATTTATGGAAGAACTGAAAAACACAGATAAAAAAGGCATTAGCACAAAGAGAAAGATTGTAAAGACCACCTATGAGGTTGTTGTCCATTTCAATGAAAATGCAACTGAAACAATGCAAGATAAACTTACAAGAATAATGCTGAGGGAGCTTAGGAGAAAATCGAACGAAAAAAAGATGATTTTGATTAAAAAGTCCTTGACAAGTAGCAACAGGATTGGGCGCTGTAATACTTACTGTGGCACTTTCAAGAGTAAAAAGGCGGAATAATATATCTGTTTTTATTTCAGGATTCTTTTTTGGAGGTGTTTTTGAGTATATATGTTCGGTGTTTACTGAAGTCTTCTTTGGAATGAAGTTTTGGGATTATTCATATATGCCTTTTAATATTGACGGAAGAACGAATCTTTTGTTTATGTTCTTTTGGGGTATAGTTGCACTGGTATTGTTTAGATTTATTTATCCGCCGCTATCAAAAACAATTGAAAAGATTCCGCCTGTAACAGGAACTGTTTTAGCCTTTATAATAACGGCATTTTTTATCTGTAACGGTATAGTAACATCCATGGTAATGATAAGGACAACCGGCAGAAAAGAACAACCTGTGGCAAGAAATGTAATAGAGCAGTTTATAGATGATGAGTATCCCAATGATGTGGTGAAAAAGCTTTGGCCGAATATGGATTTTTTGGAGGAGTAATGTAACTGTTGACATTACAATGACATATAGTATACTGATACCTAAAGATTGGAAGTCTGATATAAATTTCCGGATTTTATATTATACGAAAGGGTTGACTTTAATGCAGATTTCAAGCAGATTTACCATTGCATTACATATTTTTACATGTGTAGAATATTTTAAGGATAGAGAAAAAATAACAAGTGACTTTCTTTCAGGAAGCATAAGCTCGAATCCCGTTATTATAAGAAATATACTTTCACAACTAAGAAAGGCAGGTCTGATTACTGTAGCAAGGGGAACAGGTGGAATAGAAATTACAAGAGATTTATCTGAGATTTCTTTTTATGATATATATATGGCGGTTGAGGCTGTAAAGGAAGAAGGGCTATTTCATTTTCATGAGTCACCGAATCCCATGTGTCCTGTAGGAAAGAATATACATAGATTACTGGATGACAAATTGGTGAAAATACAGGAAGCCATGGAAAATAAAATGAAAGAATATACTCTTTTAGATATAAAAAAAGGTATGGAAGAGTTTTGTTAAAGATGCCTGTAGGGCATCTTTTTTGTTTTTAGAGAGTAACATAAGGAAATGACAGCTTAAAAATGTAGGGACTTCCAAAGTATAATTTATTTTATATTTAAAAGGTATTGACAAAGCAGTTGTAATGATTTATATTACAACAAGTAACAAATATTAATTTTAAGCTTTTTAATAATGTTTTAACATTAGAAGAATGGTGTAAAAATATTTTTATCACTATTTGTGCCATCATTTGGCGGAGAGGAAATTATTATGTCAGAGAAATTAAATAATGCAAAGAATTTATATATAAGAGGTATACAGGATGGAGAACTTGAAGAGGTTTTATCCTGCTATATGGGAGAAAGTTATACTCAACACAGTACAGGTGTAGGAGAAGAATAGAGAAATAGTACCAAGCAGGGAGGAATTAACCAATTCGGGTAAGTTTTAGTACTTTAGGAGGATAAATGATAAAGGAAATAGGGATATTATTAAGTACTAAATGGGATTTCTTTGGAAAGCTTTTGTTGGAGCATATTGAAATCTCATTGATTGCCATATTGATTGCAATAGTGTTTGGAGGTATAGTAGGGATTTTTATAAGCGAGTTTCAAAAAAGTGCAAAACTTACTTTGGGAGTTATAAACTTTTTATATACGATTCCATCTATATCAATGCTTGGATTTTTAATACCTTTTTCAGGTATAGGAAATGCAACAGCTATTATTGCTTTGACAATATACGCACTCCTACCTATGGTTAGAAATACATATACAGGAATGATAAATGTGGATGCAGGTATATTGGAAGCGGCAAAGGGTATGGGAAGTACCAAAAAGCAGATACTTTTCAGAGTACAGATACCTCTTGCAATGCCTGTTATAATCTCAGGAATCAGAAATATGGTTACAATGACAATAGCACTTGCAGGTATTGCTTCATTTATCGGAGCCGGAGGACTTGGAGTAGCTATTTATAGAGGCATTACCACAAATAATGCCGCAATGACTATAACAGGAAGCTTGCTTATCGCAGTTTTGGCATTAGCGGTAGATTTTATCCTTGGATTTGTTGAAAAAAGAATGCAGATAAATGGAAAGGCTGCAAAAAAGCAAAACAGAATACTTGCTGTCATTTCGCTTGTCTTAATTTTTTGTATCTTGATTGTAGGATTACTTCCGAAGAAAAACAAAAATATAATCCATCTTGCGACAAAGCCTATGACTGAACAATATATTCTTGGTGAGATGTTAAAATTATATATAGAAAATAATACAGATTTATCCGTAGATATTACACAGGGAGTAGGTGGAGGAACCTCAAATATAGAACCGGCTATGGAAAGCGGTGAGTTTGATCTCTATCCGGAATACACAGGTACAGGTTGGAATATGGTATTAAAACATGAAGATCAGTACGGTGAAGAACAATTTGATATTTTACAAAAAGAATATCAGGAAAAGCTCGGACTTACATGGGATGTAATGCTTGGCTTTAATAACACCTACGGCATTGCCCTTAGAAGAGATATTGCCCTAAAGAATGATATAAAAACATATTCCGATTTACAAAAACTGAATGGGAAGCTTATTCTTGGTGCCGAATATGACTTCTTTGAGCGTCAGGACGGATATGATATGTTAAGAAAAACATATAATCTTTCATTTGCCTCTACAAGTGATATGGATATGGGACTTAAATATCAGGCGATAAACAGCGGTAAAATAGATGTAATGCCTGTAAATACTACAGACGGTCAGCTGTCTCAGGCGGATGTTGTACTTCTTGAAGATGATAAAGGAATGTATCCTTCATATCAGGCAGGAATGGTGGTCAGAGAAGAAATATTCAACAAATATCCACAGCTTCACAGTGCTTTGCAAAAATTTGATAAGCTGATAAATGAGTCGGATATACAGAGGATGAACTATGAAGTGGAGAGTGAAAAGAAAGAGCCGAGGGATGTTGCAAAGGCATTTTTATTAGAAAAAGGGCTTATAGAATAGGAGGATTTATGGCAATAGCTATTGAGTTTTCACATATAAGAAAAAGTTATGGAGATACGGTAATTATACCGGATTTGAATTTACAAATAGAAAAGGGAGAGTTTGTTACCATTGTAGGCTCTTCAGGTTGTGGAAAAACTACCGCTTTAAAGATGATTAACGGACTTTATGAGCCTACATCAGGAGATATTTTTGTAAATGGAGAAAATATCAAGAATATAGATATGATTAGGTTAAGAAGAAGTATCGGCTATGCTATACAGGGCAGTGTTCTATTCCCGAATATGACGGTTGAAGAAAATATTTCCTATGTTCCAAGCTTATGGAATAAAAATGACAAGGAAAAGACTAAAAAGGCTGTGGATAAATGGATGGAGGTAATAGGTTTGGATCCGTCAATGAAGGACAGATATCCGTCAGAACTTTCAGGAGGGCAGCAACAAAGAGTAGGAATTGCAAGAGCACTTGCGGCATCTCCTGATATTTTATTGATGGATGAGCCATTCGGAGCGGTAGATGCGATTACAAGAGAGCAATTACAAAATGAGTTGAAGTCTTTGCATAAAAAAACAGGTATTACCATATTATTTGTCACTCATGATATTGAAGAGGCATTAAAGCTTGGTACAAAGGTTTTGGTACTTGATAAGGGTGAGATAGAGCAATTCGATAAGCCGTCTGAGATAGTGCAAAACCCTGCCACGAATTTTGTAAAAAAGCTTGTGGAAAAGCAAAGGAGAGCCTGCAACCTGCCTGATGAAAAGCTTAGAGAGTGCGAGTATTGCGGTGCATATATTCTTTAAAAGCAGGAGGTATATATGAATCAAAATGAAAGACCGGATTTTCTTATAGATGCTTTTAAGGAAGAATTTTGGTCATAGTGGTCGAAACATATTTATTTTAACAGATATATTGATACCCGAAAGCCTGTATATAAAGATTCGTTTTAATTGGTAAAGGATAAGTACTATTTTATAATTACTACAAATGTTGACCACAGGTTTCAAATGGAGGGATTTGACAAGAACAGGCTTTTATACACACAGGGTGATTATGGTTTGTTTCAGAGCACAGATACAAATTGTAAAGATACCTATGATAATAAAAATTCGATTTATGCCTGCTTAAATTTGAAAGAGGCATTTTGCCCTGAAAGTATAAATAGCAGAAGTATATGTATAGATGGGGATATTGGAGAAGTATTGAAAGAATTAAAATAAATATTATAGAAATATAAAGCGATTTTGATAAACGGAAAACACCCACACATTGGATAAAAAATCCGATGTGGGGGTGTTTTATATACTGATTTTAGCAGCAGGAGAATTATTTAAAGTTTCTTCAATATATTTGTTTATAGATATCTTATTACTTGTTGCATATACAAAGATTTTCTTGTGGAGTTCTGGTGAAAGACGAATATTAAAACTTCCCTTAAATGCAACTTCAGGTTCTTTACCCTGAGCCTTACAAGTATCCAAATAGTCATCAACAGCACCATGAAAATCATCTAACAGTTCTTTAGCATTTTCACCTTCATAAGAGATCAATGATCTTATACCTAAGACTTTTCCAAAGAAAATACAGTCTTCTTCAGAAAATTCAACGCTTCCGATATATCCTTTATACATAATAGTATTATTCATATGAGTCCCTCCTGTTCTAGAATTATTATAAGTTGTTTTATTTGATATGCCTTTAATTCTTTTTGTGGATGTGGTTTATGAAGCAAAATACTCCCAAAGCTATTATTAACAAAGATTACTCTGGAACCACTGGTTTTTCCTTTGTTTGAACGAACATAGCCGAAGTAGTTTAATAGGGTTTCTGCATCATTAAAAGTAAAATCTTTAGGATTAGACTTGAGATGTTTTATAAGTTTTTCTTTTTGCCCCATAGCATTTCTCCTTTTCTATATTATATCTTATTGAAGATAATTTTACAACTAAAAATAGTTGCAAAATTATTTGTATGTTTTATGTACTAATATATCTCCAGTATGAGGAAAGAGTTTTATTTATTTAATAATTGAGATATAATTTATATATTTAAGTATAGTGGAATTTATAGAATAAATTTTTATAAAATATTAAGTTAAAAAAAGAAGGGAAGATAGATATGAAGACTATAAGTATTAGATTAGAGGATTCAATTTATGAAGAATTAGGGAAAATGCTGGATGAAATGGGACAGACTAAACAGACATTCTATGAGACATTTACAAAAACTGCATTGAGAGAGAAGTATTCCATTTATTATCAAAACTCCTTTATCGGATAAAAATAGCAATAATAGAAGAAAAATAGAGGCATTTGAAAGATTAGAGACGGTAAGAAAAGAAAATAAAGGAGAAATTGATTATTAGGGTATATGGAATAAATTTATACACAAGGAGTTTTTGAGTATGAACAAGAATAATAGAATTGTATCAGTATTTTTTGCATTACTTGCGGCAGCTTTTTATGCAATAAATACGCCATTTTCCAAGCTGCTGCTTGATAAGATAGCTCCTACATTTATGGCATCTTTTTTGTATCTTGGAGCAGGAATTGGTGTAGGAATAATGTATCTATTTCATGCCAAGTCGGAGGATAAATTTGAAAGGCTTACAAAGGAAAATCTTTTATATACGGTAGGTATGATAGTTTTGGATATTCTGGCACCGATTTTTTTAATGATAGGGATAAATACAGGTTCAGCTTCCAATGCTTCATTACTTGGCAATTTTGAGATTGTTGCTACAGCAATCATAGCACTTTTGGTATTCAAGGAAAGTGTAACACTAAGGCTTTGGTGTGCCATAGTTTTTATTACGATATCAAGTATAGTTCTTTCATTTGAGGGTACGGGAAGCTTTAAGTTTTCTATAGGCTCATTATTTGTTATATTGGCAACCTGCTGCTGGGGGCTTGAAAATAATTGTACAAGAAAGCTTGCAGATAAAAGTACATATGAGATAGTATTTTTAAAGGGTATTTTTTCAGGTACAGGTTCATTTTTAATTGCAATTTTTATAGGCGAAAGTATCCCTGAAATCAAATATATGATATTTGCTCTATTGCTTGGATTTGTAGCCTATGGTCTTAGTATCTTTATGTATATAAGGGCTCAAAGAGATTTGGGAGCTGCAAAAACCGGTGCATATTATGCGGTAGCTCCATTTATAGGTACCTTTTTGGCTTTTATTGTAAATGGAGAGAGGCTGACGGCAGTATATTTTATAGGTCTTATTTTTATGATAATAGGAAGTACGATTGTTATATATGATACAATGCTAAAAAATCATATACATTATCATATACATACAATTGTTCATACACATAACGGTTCCACTCATAAACATATTATTAAACATGAGCATAAACATAAACATTTTGTTTCAGAAAAAAATCATTATCATAAACATGATGATTATATAAATAGCGATGAACATAAACTGATGCATGATAAGAATTTGTAGAATCCAAAGACAGTATGTGATAAAATATTTTATAAATAGGCATAATATGGGAGGTAGAATATGGATATAATTATAAAGGAAGCAAGAATAGAAGATGCTAAAAAGCTTATTGAATATACGGGGATAGTGGGCTCGCAAACAGAATATTTGAGTTTTGGAAAAGAAGGTATAGGTGTCAGCTTGGAAGAGGAAGAAGCATTTATTCGTGGGATTGTTGAAAATCCAAAATCAGTAATGTATCTTGCATGGAAAGACGGGGAAATAGTCGGATGCAGCGATATCAGAAATCTGCCAAACAAAATGAGCCATAGAGCCGACTTTGGAATAACTGTAGTGAAATCGGAATGGAGGAAAGGTATAGGTAGTATGCTTTTAGAAAAATGTATCAGCTTTGCAAAGGAGTGTGGGTTAGAAATAATAAATCTTGAAGTAATGAGTGAGAATACACGAGCTATAGGCCTGTATAAAAAATTCGGCTTTGTAAAGACAGGAAAAACACCTGCATGTATCAAGGTAAATGAAAGATATATAGATGCTGATACTATGTATTTAGATTTAAGGAATATATAGTCGCTATATTGAATAAATATGCAGATAGCCTTAGAAATAAATATATGAAAAGAGAATTGCCTTGCTATAAGATCTGTATATTCTTATAACAAGGCATAAATATTTATATACTTAAAACAAGGAAATTACATCGTATCAGGTGATTTTTCAATATTTTCCTCCCAAAAAAGTTCATCCAGACTTTTATCAAGTGCATAGCAAATGGATAGACAGAGTCTAATAGTGGGATTATAATCACCTTTTTCAATTGCATTTATAGTCTGGCGACTTACGCCTACAATTTCAGCAAGCTGTTGCTGCGAGAGATCCTTAGCCGCTCTGGCGGATTTTAATTTTAGATTTTTCATTTTCATACCTCATTCAGTCATCTTTTCTATGCTTATCAAGAAACATTTTAAGCAATAGATTCAATGTCAAAAGTAAAAAGAAGACGGTCAATACAGGATTTATGCCCTCGCTAAGCCCAAGTATTCCATTTTGAAACATTTTGTTATCAACTACTGATTTTACAGTCATAAAAAGATTCAGTAAAAATAATGTGACAAAACTAAATATGTATTTTACAACATTGGTGTATTTATACCCCCAATAAGCATCATGAAAGATAAGATATGCATTGAGTACAGTGCCTGATAATAAAAGCATTATAATTATAACAAGTCCGGGTGATACAGGTAATGGTACCTCCTCTTGAATAAAAGCATATGTAAATCCTAATACCATCATGGTAATAAAAGAGTAGAAATATCCTCTCCCACGAATACTCATCTGTCTTTCGTCATATTCCGTCCTTTTCTTTTGCTTTATAGCAAAAATTAAAGCAACAATAAGACCAATTGTAAATCCAAATAATAAACCTATTTGATATGAACTCATAAAACTCCTTCCTGACATATTGTCAAATATATGTTACACCTATAATATACATCTTTTTTTACTTTATGTCAAATATATTTTGCTTTTTATAGTATATATTTGATTTTATATATTGTAGAATATTTGACAGCAGCCTGTTAAGATATTATTATAAAAGTATAAATAACAGCTTTTACACATTTTTTAAAGTATAAGGAGATATTTGGTTATGAAAAAGATTGTAATTAATACAGTTCTTATATGTATATTTTTTTAAGTATATGTTTTTTAATCTATAGATTCGGTAAAGTAAAACAAATGAAAAAAGATTATGGTGTATTTATCGGTGCTGATAATATCAATAAAATAAAAGGTTATAATGTGGTGGTTGTAGAACCTGCATCAATTGATATAGGCGGTGTGGAATCTCTTCATAAAACAAATGAAAAAATATATGCCTATCTTAATATAGGCTCACTGGAAGAATATCGTTCGTATTTTAATGAGTTTAAAGAAAAGACTCTTGGTCTATATGAGAATTGGGAAGATGAATATTGGATGGATGTATCGGATGTTGCCTGGCAAAAGTTAATTGTGGATAAACTTGGAAGAGATATTGTGGATAAGGGTTTTGACGGGTTTTTTATAGATAATTGTGATGTATACTATTATTATCCGAATGAAGAGATATTTAACGGACTTTCTTCCATATTGCAGGGATTAAGGAGCTTAAATATGACAAAAAAATATAAGATTGATATTATAATCAATGGAGGAGATACATTTGTAAGCAAGTGCATTGAGAATAAAACTGCAACAGAATTATTTGACGGTGTAAATCAGGAATGTGTTTTTACAGATATAGATTTTGAAAATAAAACATATAAGGAAAAGGATGAGAGTGACAGAGAGTATTTTAAGGAATATTTGTCTAATGTAAAAAAGTATATACCGGAAGTATATCTTATAGAATACGGTGCAAACAGTAATTTAATAAAGGAAATTGAAAATTACTGTAATGAAAACGGTTTTTATTGGTATAATGCCAAAGAATTGGAATTAAAATAAGGAGATAGAATGAAATTTAATTCACTGATACCTGAACTGACAGTGTCTGATATAGAAATAAGTAAGAAATTTTATTTGGAAGTTTTAGAATTTAAATTGGAGTATGAAAGAGTGGAAGACTTATTTATATTTATTTCTAAGGAAGGAAATCAGCTTATGCTAGAACAGGAAAACGGTGCATGGAACACCGGTGAACTTGTTTTTCCATATGGCAGAGGAGTAAATTTTGAAATGAATATTGATGATGTTGAAAGCCTGTATAATAGAATAATAAAACTGGGTATAAAGCCTTTTAGAGAATTAAAGAAAAATATCTATAAATGCAATGGGGAAGATATATGTCAAAATGAATTCCTTATACAGGATCCGGATGGATATCTGTTAAGGTTTACAGACTAAGCCGAATATTTTTATTGAGCGAAATACATTATAAAAAATCATATGAATACAAATAGTCATTCATATGATTTTTTGTTGTTTACTGACAAATAAAAAAATATAACGACGATTAAATTAATACAATCTTAAGAAAATATTTTTTTATGTCTCATTAGACAGTTTAAAAACAAAGTAAAATATAGTAGAATAGTATGGATTTTAAAAAATCAAATTTTGTCATAAGGAGGTGTAGGGGAAATCAATTATTTTTCATTTTCTATAACGCAAGAAGAAAGAAAATGGAAGCTCTGTTTATATGGAAAAGGGCTAGGTTCATGTAAACAGTCAACTCCTTAGTGCGGGAGTTTTATTTATTGGGCGGTTTGTCCATGCAAGAGGATAGACAATACTATGATAGAGAATTTAAAATCAGGGGTGGATTACTTGGGCTAGGTATGAAACTCTTATTTCAAGTGCAATAAATAAGATTTTATATTCTTTATATTTTAACGGAGGAATGAACTGGATAGTGATTTTATTTTGTATGAAAAAACAAATAGAGGTGATATATGAAAAAGAACGGTAATAAGGGTAAAAGACTTTTGGCAGGTCTGTTATCCTTTTTAATGATAGCAAGCGGAACACCTCCGGGTGAATTAAGTGTGAATGCAAGTACACTTATTCCTAATACATCATTAAACAATACGGACAGATATCCGTATATGTCAAATAGCAGCAGTAGTACAGGAGTTACCTATGGTTCTTCAGAATCTACAGGTTTTACATTTCAAAAAATGGGTACAGGATTAGCCGGTTTGCTTACAAACTATGATCCTGCGGATTTATATACACAGGGTGCATCAATGTTCTCTCCCAATATAGGAAATACAAACTCATTTAATATTGCTGCAGTCATTGATGACAGTGTTGCTGCCAGAAGCGGTGCACAAAAGGGCTATGATACTTCTGTTCGTACCGCTTTTGGAAAAGATTATTGGCCTACATACTATGGTTTTGGCGAACCGAGAGCAAATGACAGCGACTCGGCTCTTACATATTTAACACCATATGTAACATATAGGACTGACGGAATTACACCGGATGATGCTTTGTTACAGGGAAATGACTATTTCGCTCCTATAGGTGGAGGTAAATTTAAATCAACTGATCCTAATGTGTTTCCGGTAAAATTATTTCCGGCAACGTATAATGGTGGAATAACAGAGTTACAGGTACCGGGAAAACCTGTCGGAACTAAGATAGAAGTGCGTCAGGAGATAAAACCTGATGATAATGATAAAAACTTATTGGTAAGATATACCGTATTAAATCCTACAAGTGACCCTGTTAAATTTATGATCGGAAATGAGTCGGATACATTTTTGTATAATCATGATCAGGCTCCAATTCTTGTTACACAAGGTGGAACTCATCTTCATATGATGGCAAATAATGGTGATAAATACCAACTTTCAGATTTTGATGTAAAGGTAAAGGAGGGAGACGGAAGAGTCTGGGCAGGGCAATGGCCTATGACACCATGGGATGCGTCAAATACTGCGGTTTATCATACGGGATTTGCTTTTGCAAAATCAAGGGATTCTTTGATACAGGGATTTGACTCTGCAGCAGCATTTTCAGCTTATTTTGATCTTGCTCCCGGAGAGCAAAAGACTGCAACATTTGAGGTTTCTATGAGAGTTTCCGTATATTATGTAGATCCTACATATGGAAATCAAAACGGTACATCTACAGGATATATTACAAAGCCTTTTAAGACTGTACAGGATGCTTTGGATGCAATAGGAGCAAGCGGAACTGAAAAGGCATATATTTATGTTATGGAAGATACACAGATATCTGCCACGGTTAATTGGAACAATGCACCCAATTTAAAGAGTCTTACTATTCAAACAAGTATTTATGATAAAATCGGTGCATCAATGACTGTTTCGGATACAGATGGTTATTATGGAGATCATCCTACAGATATGCCTGACGGAACAATTAAAAAATTGATTCGTAAAGACAATTTTGCAGGTGATCTTATTGAAGTACCTGCAGGAAAAACCTTGACTCTTACAAATATTGAGATAGATGGAAATAAGGCAAATACTGATGCGGTAGGTACAGTAGTAACAGGTGCTCTACTTAAAGTTGACGGTCAGCTAAATTTAAAGACTGATACCACCCTTACAGGTAATAAGGTTCAAAATACTGCTTCCTCTTCCGCTATAAATGTGGGAAGTACAGGAAAAGTAGCGGCAAATGCCGGAACAGGAAGCATAAATATTACAGGAAATGAGTCCACAAATAAGGTTTCAGCGGTAAGTCTTAAGGATGCCATGGCAATTACAGGTTCCACACCTACAGCCTATCCTTTCACATTAAACGGTAATGTAAATGTAACGGGAAATACTACGACTGACACGGTTACAAACACTACAACAGATGCAAATATCGGTCTTGGTGCAAATTATTTGTACATACCGAAGGGACCGAAGTTTACAGGTACTATCGGTGTAAACGAGGTTGATGAAACAAGACTTCCTACAGCAAATACCGAGGGAAGTACAGTACTTGATTTTGCAGGAAGAGGCAGCATTGCTTTACCGTATTCGATTGGAAGTATAAAGGCTGATAAAGCCGGACAGACTATTGCACCGGGAAATGTTTCACAACAGGTAAGAACAGGCACAACAATAAATGCTGAAGCTAATCAGATTCAAAATGTTGCCTATCTTAAAGCTCCTGTTTACAGCATAAATATTAACTATGTGGATGAGGACGGAAACAGTATACCGTTTTCAGATATGAATTTCGGAAGCATACCTGTCACAGAACATGTAAATGCAAATCCTTTTACAAAGACATTCCCTGCAGGTGCAGGTATAAAGTATAAATTACCTACTCTTACAGGAACATATACAGGCTTTGTACTGGACAGAGTGGATGTACCAAGTACTGTAACTACAGTTCTTGCAGAGAAGGATGCTTCAAATATTCCTACAGGAAATATTATAGGTACTATGGGAACAACTCCTGTAAATATTACGGTTTACTTTAAAAAGAATGTTGTTCGTTATCATTTTGATACCAAGGGCGGAAATAATATAGCCGTTATGGAAGAGGGTGTAAGCAGCAGTGCTACTGCCACAACTCTTGGAGTAATACCGACTCCTGCAAAATACGGTTATAATTTTGCAGGTTGGACAACATATATAGATACAGATGGTGATGGAGAATATTTGGCAGGCACAGATACTGACGGAACAGCATTTACCGGTGTAGGAGCTCCTGCAACATTCCCGGCACCTACAACTTCAGGAGATGTATATTTATATGCAAACTGGACACCTGATACCACATTACATAATTTTACGGTAACACATAAGAATTCAAATATGACTCTGCCGATAGATTTTGGAACGGAACCACCTGTTACATACAGCTTTACTCAACCGATAACAAAGGATCCGCTTACATCCATAGCAGGATATACCTTTAATACAGGAGTACTTAATCCTTATGCGGCGGGAAATGTAAATCCTATTACAGGTCGTGTTGCCGCCACTATGAATACGGTTGGCGTTGATTTGACATACCACTATAAAGTTGATCCGGGCATTACATTTAACTACACTGTTCATCACCGTGACAGTGCGGGAAATACTTTGGCAGCCGATCAAAGCGGAGCGCTAAATGCTGAACAGATTTTTTCAAGTCAGCCTGATACATCGATTACAGGATATGATTACACATCCTTTAGCATAATTAGAGGTGAACATGAAGATTTGACATATCCGAATTATAAAACAGGACTTAACAGCACAGGTTTTATAACATTAAATGATCAGACAAGCGGTAATTTCACTGCACATATGCCTAATCAGGATGTTGAGATAACTTATCTGTATACGGCTGATTCATCAAATAATCTTGTTCGTAGATTTTTTGACAGAGAAGTACCTAACAGTGTACTTGCAAGCAGTGTTGACGGTATAGCACCGGGTTCTGTAATAACAAATATGCAAATACCTGCTATTGGAACTACAGTCGGTGATAAGCTTTACGGATATATTTGGGATGCAAATTCAAGTGCCGATATAAATCCGGCAGGATCCACATGGGGAATGGTAAATCCTGCAGACGGAGCATTAAACGGAGCAATGCCGATATCCACTACAGGTCCTATAAGTATAGACTATAAACTCAGTCGAGATCCGAGTAAGTGGAGAGCTATAAACTTTATGGTTGCGGATACTCCAAATAATGAAGGAAGTATAAGTGCACTTTTACCCGGAGTTCCAACCACATATCTTGGAAGTGACTCAACTGCACTTGGTGATGCGAAGGCGGATACATTTAATAAGCTTAATGCACAAGGAAGTATACCCGCTACAGTAGCAAACAGATATTATAAATTTGACGGTTGGTATATGGATGCAGCGGCTACAATACCTGTCGGACCGACAGATCCTCTGCCAATCGGAAGTACGCCGCTTACATTATTTGCAAAATTTGTAGAAGATCTGGATATGTGGATCGATATAAACTTTGCCGCAAATGAAAATGGAAGCGTCACTACACCGACTACATTGCATAAACCTTTTGATTATAAATGGGGGCAGATACAAAATGATTTACCGAGCACTATTCCTGTAGCAAACTATAATTTTGCATCATGGAGTGACAGTGCGAACAATATAATGACTGTAAATTCCTCCCTGACAAATCATGCTACATACTATGCTAACTTCTCAAAAGATCCGGTTATATGGGGACTTACCATAGGTTCCATAATTCCAAGCGGTCATCTTGGAAGTGACGGAAGCGGTGAGATAAGAATAAATGGTACTAAACCGGGAAATGTATATGTAATAAGCGATAAGAACGGAAAGATTGTTGCAGTTGTGACAGGAAATTCCGTAGGAAGTATTACCAATGTTCCTGATTTGATCCCCGGAGCACATTATGATGTACAGGAGGGTACACCGGATACCATTGCAACAGTCGGAAATCAGACATCAACTATTACAGGAAGGTCTATTTCATCACCTATAGATACATATATTCCTACAGTGGAGAATAATTACAGCATAGGTTATGATCCTGATAATGAGGGAATGGCTCAGATTGTTATAAATCCCGCCGACACGGATGCGGATTATGCTCTTATTGATGAAAAAGGAAATGTATTAAATTATCAGGGAAGTGATAACGGATGGATAGGTTCATCAGGAAATCCTTCTATAGTTACATTTAATAATCTAAACCCTAATGAAACATATACTGTTGTGGCAAGGAAAAAGGGAGATACATCTATTTCCAAGCCGCTTAGTAAATTACCTGATGGAAATACTATTACTGCAAATCCCGGAGATATGGCAGATGCGCCTAAATATATTGTAGAGGCTATAAATGGTGAAGTTGTAATGGTCGGAGCAAATACGGTTAATTCAGAAAGCTTTAGTGAGGCAAGGGCGGGAGATCTTGTAAATCTTCATGCCGATCTTGTAAATGCTTCAGGGTATAACTTTAAATACTGGCAGGTTCTTGCAGGAAGAGCTGTAGGAGTTACCGGAAAGATAGTTTCCAATGATTATTCATTTACACTTTCAAATTCAAATATTGTATTTAAGGCAGTATATGATTTACCTAAAGTAGCAGCTGATGATGCGGATGCCGATGAGGAGATAAGAGGCGGCGCGGTAGGAGAGTTCGGACTTAATCCGAATCAGATACCGGCACTTGCACATGAGCTTACAACACCTCAGGATCAATCTTTAATCGGCATAAACGGTGCAAAGGTTGATTACAGAGTAATATTCTCAAAAAGAGAAGCAAGTAATGCAGAAAGTAACTTGGTAAAACCTGTTTCTGTTTCGGGAACGGATCATCCTGATGCTTATACAGCAGCTTATGCACTTGATATAGAGCTTGAGCGCTATGTGGATGGAAGAAAGGTCGGAAGAGCTACAGCATCCAATGCAAGCATTGATGTAGTAGGACAGCTTCCGGCAGCGGATACTGATCAGCTTGATTACGAAATCTTTGATGTAACTACAGGAACACCTGTTTTAGTAAGCTATGTCGGAGATCTTGACAATAATGCCGGACTGTTTAAGTTTAATGCTAATTTAAATCATACCTATATAGTTGTTTACTCAAAGATATTTAAGGTAGTATTTGTAGACAATAAGCCTGTACTTGATTATCAATATTTGAATGATACAAGCAGGAATTTCTATCACAGATTTAAAGTAAGAAGAAAAGAAGCTGTAGAGGATACATATTATTCGCTTGATTACTCTCTTATACAAGCTTATGCTGACGGAGAAAATGCCGGAAATCTTGTAACACCTTTTGAGGATATTTACGGTGTTGAATATAATTATAAAAACTGGTCAAAGAAAGAGAGTTCATTCTCATTATTTAAACCTGATACAGCCATTACAAAGGCAACTACGGTATATGCTTACTATGAGAACAATAAGCCTAAGGTAGATAAGGCGAGAGTGGATCTTGGCAATACAATTGAAACTGCAAAAAGCTTACTTGATGATCCGTATTTAAAGCTGGGAGAAGCAGATGAGATCAAAGCTAAGATATTGGAAGCTATGGATATACTGGCATGGGCAAGAGATATACCGGATAAAGACGGTGTTGACCACAGAAGAATGGCAAACTATGAAGAATTACAAAAGGCTATAGACGGATTGCTTGAGATAATAAATAAGTATAGAGATGTTTCTTTTGGAAGAGCTGCCGACAGAGTAAGAAGAACCGGAGGTTCAAGCGGAGGTGGAAATTCTTCAGCAGGTAGAGGTTCAATCCTTCTGACACCGGGAGAGAAAAATACTGCAAAGAACAAGGCATCACTGGAAGGAAGTAATGTGACAAGCTTTGTGCTTGGAACTGACGGCAAATGGGAGATTAATCCTGTGACCGGAGGTTGGAGCTTTGTGCTAAATGGCGGACTCCCGCTTAACTCTTCATGGGGTAAGATACAGATACCTGATAAAAACGGAAAACTTGTCAGCAGATGGTATTTCTTTGATTCAAGGTCAACAATGATTACCGGATGGCTACAGGATCCTTCTACAAAGAACTGGTACTATATGAATACGGAAAAAGGTGAATTTGAAGGTCAGATGGTTCATGGATGGGTATTGGACGGCAATACAAATCTGTGGTATTACATGGATGAAAACAATGGTGCATTGACAAAGGGATGGCACAGGGATTCACAGGATGGAAGATGGTATTATCTGGATAATTCCGGTGCAATGCTTACCGGATGGCAAAATATTTCCGGAAAGAACTATTTTTTTAATCAGGATGTAGTAAATCCTACATATGAGTGGAATGCCGCTGATATGAGATGGGATTATGTAATTAAATCTTCCAGACCATATGGCTCAATGTATGAAAATGAAAAAACACCTGACGGCTTTTTGGTAAATGCCAATGGTGAAAGGATTCAGTGATATCGGAGAGAAATATGAAAAGAATAAAAAGAAAAATTGCTTCCTTGTTGACGGGAACAATGATAGTAACTCAGCTGGCAACATTGCCGGCATGGGCTGCTACCACGACTCATATTAAATTTAATTTTACGGACTTAAATCCTTCTATAAAAAATATTGTTTCAAATGTAGATATTACAGGTGGTGCATCAAATACTTTAATAGATGACGGAAGCGGGAACTTCCACGGTATGGTGGTGGATACAAGCAATCATTTTGTATATCTGCCATTTGTAAATCCTGTTACCGGTAATCCAAATGGCGGAACATTTGATAATACAAAGACATTGGACGGCAAGACATGGGATGTAATGGGGCTTGATGGATATGTTATAAACAGCTGGAGCAGTGCAAAAGAAAACGGATTTGATCTATGGAGGATGGACAGTGTCAATTTTCCTCAGACTGAAAGAACATATTATGCAAAGCTGGGTGCAGATCCTTTAAAGACCTATGATTTAAAGGTAGAGTATAAGTCGGCAACAGGTGTTTATGTACCCGGTATTCCTGCCGATACAACCACATCACAGCATGTACTTGACAGTATTCCTCAGTCACCTATTATTCCTGAGGGATTTAAGATAACAAATACAAATGTAGATGATACCGTTAAATTCTTTGATCATGGAACTACAACAGCTTTTACAGGTTTTAATGCAAGTGCTGCAGGTTTTTCTATGGATGCAGACTTTAATGTAAGCGGAACCATGGTTAATAAGGACACGAATATTACATTTAATTATGAGGTAAATCGTGATATAAAAAAGACATTGCAGGTAGTGGATGAGATATATCAGGATAATGCTTTGACTACTTTATCAAAAAGAATGAACAGAGCGGGAGGAACATATACCGAGTATGCATTGTTTGATGTAGAGACAAAAAATATAAATCCTAATCAGAATTTACTTGATGCTTCAAGCGGTGCAGCCAGATATATTTTAAAAGAAGTAAAAATAAACTATATTGACAGTGAGAGAAATATTGCAGCCGGAAATGCCGCAGCAAATGATACATTGTTAACAAACGATATTACCACTGCAGCGGGAACATATACAAGAATTAATGCAAATCCTGTAAATGCGGCTACCGATCCGGGTAAGATAAAGGGTAATATGCCGAACCAGGATGTAAAGATAACATATAAGTATTATATTAATCCGACATTTGAAACCACATTAAGGGTGAAGTATGTGGATGACAGAGGTAATGATATTACCGATAAAATAGTCTCAGGTCTGGAAAACGGTACAGCATATCCTACATCATCAACAGGTTTGAATAATGGTGATATTTACAAAGAGGTGGATGGAGCAGGAAAGGCAATATATCTTGATATAAAGGCAGGGTATAATGCAGGTCAGTATGATATTCATATACCTGTACCTGAGGTTCCAAATTACAGATATGGTGCAACAGATCATCCGAAAGCACAATTAAACGGCGGTACAGCTACATGGGGAAGTTCATATCAGACAGCCATAGCAAGTATTGATTCAAGCTGGACAAGTGCAAATCCGTTTTTTGATCTTACAACGGTGGCAACAGGTCCTATAGAATCAAAGGAAATTGTTGTAACATATTCCGTTGATCCTACCGCTGTAGTTCAACTTATACCGATAAACGGAGCAGGTGGAAGCATCAGAGTGGCGAATAATCCGTCAGCTGCAACTTATGATGTAAATACGGATACTGCAATCAATCTGTCAAGAATAAATACAGTCGGAAGCAGCACATATGATGTCAATATAGATCCTTCCGATATGATTTATTATCCTGTTCCAAATGCCGGATATAAATTTGATCATTGGGAAACAGGTGCAGACCTTGGTACTCAGAGGGTAAATTTGAATATTGGAACAACACAGACTCTCACAGGTATACCAAACAGTAAGAATACGATAACATTAAAAGCGGTATTTGAAAAAGAACCTAATAAGTTTAATCATTATCATTTTAATATCGGAAGTCATATAAGTCCTCTTCCGCTAGGTCAGGATGCGGAGATAGCAAATGTGGATGCAAGCGGAAATCCTGTTGCACTCACATTCGGATCACTCAGTGCATATACTGCCGTTACTCCGGATGCAGGATACACAATACAATGGTATGACGGTACATTTAATCCTATAGATGCCACAACGCCTATCAATAGTTTAAACGGACAGACTTTCACAGCATTTGCACAGCCTGTAAGTGCACTTGCGGCAAATACACCTGTATCAAACGGACAGCTTCATCCGGGAAATGCTACACCTTCAATACAGATAGATCCGTCAACTATTGATACAAGACTAAGATATGTGGTGGTAGATCCTGTTACAGGAAATGTAGTCTGTGAGACAAATGGTGCAAATCTTGTTTCAACAGGTGGTGAAATAACCGATCCTGCATTGACACCCGGACAAAACTATCAGGTATATACAGCATTACCTACTGCGGTTATATCAGTAGGAAACCCTATTCCAAGCACTGATGTTTCAGCACCTGCAAGTGCAACTATACCGACCACCGTAAATCCTTTAGTTGAGGTGGATCCAAACAACAGAGGAAAGGCAAAAATTACTATAGCACCACTGTCTGCAAATACAGATTATGCAATTATAGGTCCGGGTGGAGTGGTATATCCGTTTACAACACCTACAGGAAGTGATCTTGTGTTTGATAATCTTGATCCGGATGTGAATTTCCAAATAGTTGCAAGACCTACCGGAACAAATACTGATCCTTTAACAAGACAGGCGGATACAGTACCTACAGTTGTAAGTACCGCAAATTTAGCTATAAGAAATTCAAACAATGATATTACATTGATATCAGATGCCACTCCACAGTACAGTTTCCTTCGTTTTAACGGAAATAATGTTACAGGAGCAAATCCTCTACAGGGAGTAGCAGAGGGAACACATGTTGAAATAAAGGCTGCACCTTTAGATAATAACAGTAATATATTCCAGGCATGGAATGTGGTAAGAGGTATCAGAAACTACACAATACTTGGTGACAGAATTTCATTTAATATGCCTAATGTTCCGGTTACCATACAAAGTGTATTTGCTTCACCTACAGGAAATACATGGGCTAAGGATTATATTGACAATTTGAATTCAAATCAGGATGTCGGTGTCATATACCCTATGGTAAATGACAGTGGTGAATTCAGAATTCGGATTATAAAGTCAAGTATGCCTACAGCTACAAGAAATGAAATTGCAGCAGAAACTGATGACAGCTTCAGACCTGTATTTTTAATAACATTTAATATTCAAAAGAAAAATCCGGCTACAGGTATATGGGAGAATTATACAGATCCAAGCGGAGCGAATATAAGCTTTGATGTAAATATCGAAACAGGAGCACTTTTAAGTAATAGAAATTATGCCTTCTATGAACTTGGAGGAAGTCTTGCTTCACCTTCAAATGCAGGCAGCTCGGTGATAAATCTTTACACAGGAGTGGACTTTACATCAACCTCATATACAGGTGATTTTACACTTACTGTTTTAAACGGTTCAACATATGGATTCGGATATACTCTTCCTGATGATGTGAGAACGGTCATTGTAAGAGATGCAAGAGATAATCGTCTTGTTTCTACACTTCATATTGCATCTACAAAGGTGATAGAAGATTATTCGGCTTTATACACAGCAAATCTTACAAGAGAGTATGTAGATAATAATGGTATTACATGGCATTATGAAGGCATAAGTGATGACAGAAATGCCTTTGTACCTACCGACACAACTGCAAGAGTACTTGCAGATGCCACAGTTTATTTGTATTTTTCAAATGACAGAGCGGACAGAAGCAAGGCTGTTGATGATTTGGAGAAGCTTATACAAAAAGCAAATATTGAGCTACCGGGAGTTGCAAATACAGGTATGCTTCAAACTGCAATAGATGCTGCAAGAGCGGTTCTTGCACAAATAAACAGAAAAGCTTCTACAGCCGAATTAAAAGCTGCCTATGATGCATTGGAACTTGCATTAAAAAATGCAGGTAAAAAGAGTAGCGATAATCCTTCACCAAGTGCACCAAGTAATTCAAATAGAGGCAGCTCAGGCAGAGGAGGAAGTAGCTCCGGAGGCTCAGGCGGAGGAAGAAGCAAATCCAATTCATTGTCTACAACAGCACCTGTAGTTGTAGGAAGCAGTGGAAACTGGGAGCTTATAAATCCTGAAGAGGCTTCAAGTAATCTTGACAATTCTAAATGGATATTTAAGTTAAACAATGGCGAGAGAGTAAAGGGATGGCAAAAACTCAGCTATACTTATGAAGGTAAAACCAAGGAAGAATGGTATCATTTTGAAGAAGACGGTATTATGAACAGCGGATGGTTTCTTGATAAAAATACTGATAAATGGTATTATCTTTCAATGGATCATAACGGATTTTTCGGTGAGATGGTTAAGGGCTGGCATTATGATTCACAGGATGCAAGATGGTATTTCCTTGATAAAAATGACGGACATATGTTTATTTCATGGAATAAGATAGATGGAAAGTGGTATTTCTTTAATCCTACCCCTCCTGCTCAGACATGGTTCTTTGACAGTGTAACAGGTCATTGGAATTATGGTGAGAAGGGAGTGAGATCCCTCGGCTCCATGTACATAAATGAGAGTACGCCTGACGGATATAATGTAAATGCCGAAGGAGTATGGCAATAAAAGCTTTAAAAGCTCAAGCTGATACGATTAATCACAAACGCCCCGTCCACGGGGCGTTTTTTATAAGGAGAGTAAGTATTATATGAAGAAGATTTTAGTAATAGGTACAGGCGGAACTATTGCGTCAAAGCAGATGGGAGAGGGGTTATCTCCTGCACTTTCGGCACCTGAGATTTTAACCTTTGTGCCTGAAGTAAAAAAATATTGTGAGATAGATGTACTTCAGGTTTGCAATATAGACTCGACCAATATAACCCCTGCGGTATGGCAGGATATAGCAAGAACAATAGAAAAAAATTATGATTCCTATGACGGGTTTGTTATACTTCATGGAACGGATACCATGGCATATACCTCAGCGGCACTTAGTTATATGATACAAAATTCCAGAAAGCCTATAGTTATCACGGGAGCACAAAAGCCAATAAATATAGACGGTACGGATGCAAAGGTAAATCTAAGAGACAGTATTCTTTATGCATGTGATGATTACTCTCAAAATATTGTTCTGGTCTTTGACGGTAATGTAATTGCCGGTACAAGAGCAAAAAAGATGATGGCAAGATCCTTTAATGCATTTCACAGTGTAAACTTTCCTGTACTTGCAAGAATACAGGAAGAACATATAATCAGATATATACCATATATACCTATGAGGGAAAGAGTCAGATTTTTTATAGAGCTCAGTGATTCGGTATGTGTATTAAAGATGATTCCCGGTATGAAGGAGGATATGCTTGCATATCTGTTTGAAAACTATGATTGCATTATTATAGAGAGTTTCGGTGTGGGTGGAATTCCTGAAAATATGCTGGATAAGTTTTACGGGGAGATGGAAAAATGGCAGGAGATGGGGAAATTTATAGTTATGGCGACTCAGGTGGTAAATGAGGGATCAAATATGGAGATTTATCAGGTCGGACAAAAGATAAAAAAGGATTTCAATCTTATAGAAGCTTATGATATGACCTTGGAAGCCACCATTACAAAGCTGATGGTTTTACTGAAAAGATATTCATCATACCCTGACCTTAGAAGAGCTTTCTATGAGGAAATAAATTATGATATACTATGTGCTTTTGAGAGATTATAGGTTTTAATTCAGCTTAAAAAAATATCGAAGATTGGTAAATTTTATGTTTATAGTTGTTAGCCAGAAGTGTTTTTGTAAATATTTTAAATAAAACAATTGACAAACATATAGAAAGCTGATAATATAAACAATGTTGAAAGAAAGCAGGTTCGCCTCACCTTAGCACAGAAGTGACTTTGGTTCATATAAACATTTTTGTTAGACATTTTGTTTTTGATTAAAATGCTTATTTGGCGGATAGTTTTCTATCTGCCTTTTTATATTGGTAAAGAAAATGGAGGTATAAAGGTATTAGCGAACAATTGATTAACGAACAGATTAAGGTTAAAGAAGTTCGTCTTATTTCATCAGAGGGTGAACAGTTAGGTGTAGTTTCAATAAATGAGGCAAGGGAAAAAGCAGAGGAAGCAGGTTTAGATTTGGTTCTTATTGCTCCAACAGCAAAACCCCCTGTTTGTAAAATTATTGATTATGGTAAATTCAGATACGAGATTGCCAGAAAAGATAAGGAAGCAAAGAAAAAACAAAAGACAATAGAAATAAAAGAGGTTCGTTTATCTCCAAATATTGACACTAATGATCTTAATACTAAAGTCAGTTCTGCAAGAAAGTTTCTTGAAAAGGGTAATAAGGTTAAGGTTACACTAAGATTTAGAGGTAGAGAAATGGCAAGAATGTTTAAATCCAAGTATATATTGGATGATTTTGCCGAAGCTCTTTCAGAAGTGGCAACAATTGACAAACCTTCTAAGGCGGAAGGAAGAAGTTTGGTAATGTTTTTATCAGCAAAGAAGGCTTAGAGATATTGTAATAAAAGGAGGATTCATCATGCCAAAGCTAAAGACAAGTAGAGCAGCAGCTAAGCGTTTTAAGAAAACAGGAACAGGTAAGCTTGTAAGAAATAAAGCTTATAAGTCACATATCTTAACTAAGAAGTCAACAAAGAGAAAAAGAAATCTTAGAAAAGATATCGTAACAGATGCAACAAATGCAAAAGTTATGAAGAAAATTTTACCATATCTATAAGTTGACGAAGGGTTAGGAGGTTTTTAAATGGCAAGAGTTAAAGGTGCTTTAAATGCAAAAAAAAGACATAATAGAGTTTTAAAACTTGCAAAGGGATATAGAGGAGCTCGTTCAAAGCAGTACAGAATTGCAAAGCAGTCTGTAATGAGAGCTTTAGCAAGTGCTTATGCAGGTAGAAAAGAGAGAAAGAGACAGTTCAGACAGCTTTGGATCGCTCGTATCAATGCAGCTGCCAGAATCAACGGACTTTCATATTCAAAGCTTATGCATGGACTTAAGCTTGCAGGTGTTGATATGAACAGAAAGATACTTGCAGATTTAGCTGTAAATGATGCGACAGGATTTTCAAAAATTGCAGAACTTGCAAAATCTAAGCTTGCATAATATTAAATATTGTATTATACTTGCCACGTAAGAAAATTTATGTGGCAAATGAGCAGAAATGGCGGAATTGGCAGACGCGCACGGTTCAGGTCCGTGTGATAGCAATATCATGAGGGTTCAAGTCCCTTTTTCTGCATCAATCTATCTGAATATTAAGAGGTAGTTCATTTAAAAGATTGTACATCATGTACAATTTTTTTTATTAAAGAGAGGAGAGAAATATGTTAAAAGTACTGGCAAAATATATTAAAGAGTATAAAATTGCTTCCTTGCTCACAATTGTATTTATAATAGGTGAAGTGGTATTTGAATTGATGATCCCATATATGATGACCTTTATAATTGATAGAGGTGTGGCAATTAATGACTTCAATGCGGTAATAAAATACGGTTCAATAATGATAGTGCTTGCAATTCTTGGACTTATTTGCGGAATAGCTGCCGGTATTTACGGTGCTAATGCCTCAGCAGGATTTGCTAAAAATTTACGTGAGGGCATGTTTAGAAATATTCAAAATTTTTCATTCTCAAATATTGATAAATTTTCAAGTGCCGGTCTTGTTACAAGACTTACAACAGATATAACCAATGTTCAAAACTCATATCAAATGATACTTAGAATGTTGATGAGAGCTCCTGCTACACTCATTTTTGCTCTGATTATGACTGTATCTATCTCAAGAGATATGTCGGTTATATTCTTTGTTGCTATTTTCTTTTTAGCTACTGCCCTTGCCCTTATAATTGCGGTGGCTTTTAAACTCTTTAATCAGGTATTTGAAAAGTATGATGCTCTAAATGCGAATGTACAGGAAAATATCTCGGGTATAAGAGTTGTAAAATCATATGTACAGGAAGATAAAGAAATATCTAAGTTTGATAGAGCTATAACAAATTTATATAAGTTGTTTGTAAAGGCGGAATCACTTGTTGCAATAAACAATCCTCTGATGATGTTTACTGTATATGCATGTATAATTGCGCTGTCATGGTTCGGTGCAAAAAGAATTGTAGCCGGAGCATTAACAACAGGTGAGCTTACATCTCTTTTTTCATATATAATGAGTATACTTATAGCTCTGATGATGCTTTCATTTGCATTTGTAATGATTACTTTATCTGAGGCAAGTGCAAAGAGAATTACGGAAGTCTTACAGGAGGAAAGTGATATAAAGACAAAGGAGAATGCGTCCAAAGAGGTAAAGGACGGCAGTATTGAATTTGATAATGTAAGCTTTTCATATAAAGCAGGTATCGGAAAGCCTGTGCTGTCAAATATAAATATTCATATAGCGTCAGGTCAGACTATCGGAATAATCGGTGGAACGGGTAGTTCAAAGACATCTTTGGTAAATCTTATTCCAAGACTTTATGATGCCACACAGGGAAAAGTATATGTTGGTGGAAAGAATGTAAAGGACTATGATATAAAGAGTCTTAGAGATGCTGTAAGTGTGGTATTACAAAAAAATGTCCTCTTCTCAGGCAGTATAATTGACAATCTTCGCTGGGGAAATGAGAATGCTTCACCCGATGAGATAAAGAGAGCCTGTGAACTTGCTTGTGCCGACGAATTTATAGAAAGAATGCCTGAAAAGTATGATACATGGATAGAGCGTGGCGGAAGTAATGTATCAGGTGGGCAAAAGCAGAGGCTTTGTATTGCAAGAGCTCTTCTAAAAAAACCAAAGATATTGATCCTTGATGACTCTACATCTGCTGTAGATACTGCTACAGATGCAAAGATAAGAAAAGCGTTCAAAGAAGAGATACCGAATACTACAAAAATTATTATCTCTCAAAGAATATCATCTATAAAAGATGCTGATAAGATTATTGTAATGGACAATGGTAAGATTGTGGGATTTGATACACATGAAAAATTACTTGAGACTAATGAGATTTACAGAACTACAGCAAATGCACAGTCTGAAGGTAATGCGGATTTTGATAAGGCAGGTGCATAATGTCGGGAATAAATAGAGAAAAAGGCGGTATAAATCAAACTATACAGGTTGTTGCAAGTGACAGCATGAAAAGAGTAATATCACTTGTATTAAAAAATTATAAAAAGAGTATCTTTATTGTAATTATAGGAATACTGATATCAGCGATAGTAAGTTCTATCAGTGCTTCCGTTATGCAGGATATTATAGATAATTATATAATTCCTCTTACAAAAGAAAGTAATCCGGATTTCACACCATTGGCAATTGAGATAGGAAAACTTATTTGTATATTTTCGGCGGGAGTATTGGCATCATTTGTTTATAACAGGATAATGGTAAATGTAGGAGAGGGAACCATGCGTGAGATAAGAAGAAATCTTTTTGCACATATGGAAAAACTTCCTATAAGATATTTTGATACACATTCACATGGCGATATAATGTCCATATATACCAATGATACAGACACATTGCGACAGTTTATAGAAATATCTTTTCCACAGCTTGTTGAGGCTTTACTTTCTTTAATTGCTGTATTTATCACAATGCTTTTATTAAGTCCTATGATGACTTTAGTGTCTGTTATTATGATTATTATATCTGTACAGGCTTCAGGTAAGGCGGCAAGTATTTCAGGTAAATATTTCGGAATACAGCAGGCTACTCTTGGAAAAGTAAACGGATATATAGAAGAGATGATAAGCGGTCAAAAGGTTGTAAAGGTATTTAACTATGAAGATAAGAACATAAAAGGGTTTACAGCCATAAATGATGAACTGTGTGATGCCGCTTCAAAAGCAAACGGATTTGCAAATATTCTTATGCCGATAGTTGCACAAATTGGAAACTTAAGTTATGTAGTAATAGCTGTAGTTGGTGGCTACCTGTCTATAAACGGTCATTTCGGTGTGACCATAGGAACTATAGCTGCATTCCTTTCACTGGTAAAAGCATTTAACAGACCGTTTATGACTGTATCACAACAGCTCAATACCGTAGTTATGGCGGCTGCCGGAAGTCAAAGAGTATTTGCACTTATGGATGAAACTGTAGAAGAAGATGAAGGCCATGTTACACTGGTAAATGCAAAGATAGACGGTAAGGGAAATATAGAAGAGTCAAAATCAAGAACCGGTATCTGGGCATGGAAGCATAAGCATGCTGATGGAGAAATCACTTATAAAAAACTTGAGGGTGATATTGTATTTGAAAATGTGGACTTTGGATATGATCCTGAAAAGATTGTATTACATGATATAAATCTCTTTGCAAATAAAGGGCAAAAGATTGCCTTTGTAGGTTCTACAGGTGCAGGTAAGACAACTATAACAAACCTTATAAACAGATTTTATGATATTCAAAAGGGTAAAATCAGATATGACGGTATAAACATCGAAAAGATAAAAAAGGATGACCTAAGAAGATCTTTGGGTGTGGTTCTTCAGGAAACAAATCTCTTCTCAGATACTGTTATGGAAAATATTCGTTATGGTCGTCCTGATGCTACAGATGAGGAATGTATGGCGGCTGCAAGACTGGCAAATGCTGACGGTTTTATAGAAAGACTTCCTGACGGATATAATACCTTCCTGCATGAGGGAGGGGCAAACCTTTCGCAAGGTCAAAAACAGCTCCTTTCTATTGCAAGAGCTGCACTTGCAGATCCGCCTGTACTTATTTTGGATGAAGCTACATCATCAATTGATACCAGAACAGAGCAGCTTGTACAGGCAGGTATGGATTCTTTGATGAGTGGTAGGACAACATTTGTTATAGCACATAGACTTTCAACGATTAAAAATTCTGATGTAATAATGGTACTAGAACAGGGAAGAATAATAGAGCGTGGCTCACATGAGAGTCTGCTGGAACAAAAGGGAAGATATTATCAACTTTATACGGGAAAAGTGGTATAATAAAAATGTAGTATATATTTTCAGGTCTATAATTTAAGGAGTTTACATATATGTTTTGTTCAAATTGCGGTAAACAGATTGAAGATGGTGGTAAAGTATGCGGTTTTTGCGGCATACCTGTACAAAGCGAAAGCAATGTTATATTAAGTAAAGATAATCCTGATAAAACATATAATAATGTAGAAAAAGACGGCAATATAGAAATACCGAGCTATATCAAAAAAGTAGCTTTAGTTTCGGCAGGTATTTACATCTTATCCAGATTTATGATTTATATTGTTGACATATTTGACAGTTCAAGAACAATGATAGGTGTTCCGTTTTATATTTCATTGCTATGTATTATTTCTTTAGTAATGATAGTAGGGCTTTTAGTTCTGAATTCAAAGAACAAAATAATATTGGCTGTACCGAAGATATTCATCATCATTTCATCGATACCGACGATACTTCTTTACTACCAATATTTTAGAAGTGGATTTTTGTTTTCTGATTTTTTAAAAGCTGTATTTATATATTCTACAAATTTTGTAGCCGCAATTGATGATTGTATCGTATTTGTTGTGCTATGTATACTGGCATTAAGTAAAAATAAAACACTTGTTAAATTTTGCGGATTTATATTGATTTTAACAGTATTGCGCCATATGGTAAGTACAATTTATCTTACTTGCTACGAATTTACTACGATATTTGAGGACTTATTCAGTCTTGCAAGTTTAAGTACTGTTTTCCGTATTATAGTGACAATATCTTTTTATGTATATGAAGTCTGCATATTCTTCATCATGTGGAGTATGAGTGCATGCGGAAAACAAGCTGTAAATACAGCAGGTAGAGAAAACAAAATAAGAAATGTATATAAAAAATCAAAAGTCGCACTGAAGGTTGCTTTAATAGGATTTTTAATTTGGACTGTATTAAGATTGTCTATAGGCTTTATAGTTTATTGGATGATTTCGAATATGCACTAATAATTATTGATGTATGAAAATTAATATTTAAGATAGGATAACGGTCGAAGCGGTTTGCTTTGGCTGTTATTTTGTTGTTAGGGCAAGGTCCTGTTCCCACAAAGTATAAGGAAGCATTTGGAGAAGTACTTGGAGAAGTGGCATCAGACAGCGGTTATTGTAGTGAGAAAAATCTCTTATATTAAAAGAAAATAAGATAGACAGTATTATAGAAAAATAAAATATCCTAACAAAGTCACAGAGCCAAAACACCTTGTATTTGTCAGGATATTTTATTCTGCGGGAAGTAAAATCACTTATTTCCCGACAATCTCTTTTTATTTTAGGAAAATATTTTTACGGTACTTTTATTTATTATCATCAAATGTACAGTCTATAAATTGGATATCTTCATTGCTTTTTGTCTTATAGCTGTTATTTTTGAAATTACAATTTTTAAATACTATACCGTTAGATCCGGATGATGCTATAAAAAGTTTTTGCATATCTTCGGCTTTATTTCCTGTGATTTGACAATCTTCAAAACTTATATTGCCACAGTAGTTCATCTCGAATTGATTATAGCCCTCACTGTCACGCAAAACACAATTTTTAAATGTGGAGTCATAAGTATTATTAAGTTCCAATAATCCATAGCTGCATTCATAAATCTGAGTATTTATAACAGATAAATTTGATACACCGTTTGAGCTTATACCATAAGTACCGCATCCAAACAGATTACAATCCTCAATTCTTATTCCGTCACAAGATGAGAATGCAAGCACATTTCCGGTACAAAAGCCTTTTTCAACATTATGCCCGAAGGTCAGACCTTTAAAGCTTATATCATTTCCTCCAAAAAATTCAAGTACATTACTTGTGGAGGAATTTGTAAGAATACTTACCTTGGCTCCATCCTCGGCTTCAAGCCTTATATGATCCGTATATAGAAGATAGTTGAAATAATTACTTCCTGAATCCGATTCACCGTATTCATCAATACTTGTATCCGAGTCAAGATTGGAGAAATTATATGTACCTTCTTTCAGTATGATCTTTGTATTGGCATAAAGATTTTGTACAAGTTCATTTATATCGGAAACAGTAACTACTTGGTGGTAAAAATAGTTTTCTCTGTCATCATATTCCTTTGTACCTTTTCTTAGATAAACCAGTGTAGGATATCCGTCAAAATCCGATTCCGGATCTTCTTCAATCAATAAAAGCTTATTATCCCCTACAAGGGTAAAATTCACATTCAGTTTTATTTTCTGATCCGCACCCTCAGGTATTACAGCCTCATTAAAGCTTGCACTCCAAAATTCATTGAGGCAGTTTAATGTCAGCGGTTTTTTATTAAAGGAAATACCCATTTGCTCTATATCGCTTTTACCGGAACCCTTCTCTCTTATAAAATGATAATCCGCATACATTTTATCATTTTTCTTATATATATTCAGAGTGGATCCAAACTCTGTTCCCTCATCCGAAGTCATATCATGAGGTGAATAATCACCATATGCAACAAGTTCCCATTCTCCTATCAGCTTGTCGGAATCCTCCTCTATGGAAGTGAGCTTAGGCATTTTATCCTGCTTTATAAAGGTGAGGCTCTCCTCAGAAATTTCAAACATATCGGAACATCTTATTTTATCACCATTATTTAAAATCTGGGCGTAAAAAGTCACCTTTTTATGTGGATTATCCGTATTAAATTCAAGGTCTATCATATCTGAGTTTTGAATCCATGTATAGGAATCGGCATCAACATGTGAACAATATGAGTCAATATCACCACCGGTTATTGATCTGCAATGAAAACTTCCATCATCATTAAATATAAGCTCTACACTTCTTTTCCAATCACCCTCCTCCTGATTTGCTATCCAATATGTATTTTTTATGGAAGAGTTTTTGTTATTTTCGGATTTATCATTTGCAGAAGATGAATTATTATCTGTCTTATTTTGCTTACCACCTCCCGAACAGGCAGTTGCAATAATAGCCACAGATAAAAATAACGATATCAATATTTTCTTTTTAAACATTTTTATACCTCCCGAACATTATAATATACTTCTTATGTAGCATATTTTCACACAAAAGTATATTATCAAATGAATACTTTTTTAAAAAAATGAGGAAATTATCCGTCGGATACCTATAAAATGTCTAAAAAAAATTGTATAAAAGAACTTATATAAATATGTATGCACTAAAATAATTTTATGATAACTCTATCGGCTTTCCGATAGACATAAAAGAAAATATCCCTACTGCAAGTTCTACATCATCCTGGTCTGTAACGGATATACTATAAACAAGTATTTTCTTTCCTCTTTTAATTTCTGTGGTTGTTGCAAAAAGCTTTTTTGTATTTATACCTGCTCTCAGATAATGAAAGTTTCCATCTATTGTGGTCACATGAACACCATAAGAACTTGCGGCAGCACCTCCTGCTATATCTGCAATTGTATATAGACAACCGCCATGCAATGAACCAATTGGATTTAGCAATTCAGTCTTTACATCCATTTCAGCCTTTGCATAACCTTCGGAAATTTTCGATAACTTTATACCAAGTAAATTTGCAAAGTTGTTTTTTATATTACGATATAGTCTAAGTTTTTCAAAATCCATAATCTAATCTCCTTAGTTTTTCTACAGTTGTTAAATTATACATTAAGCTTGTCTATATGAAAAGTAAAGAAGATATAAATTTTTATTTCTTTATAATTTATTTCTAAATATTCATATTGGCTAAATTGATAATTTGTTGTAGAATATAAGACAGTGTGTTATAGTAAAATTATTATTAAGTAAGTTTGGAGGAGAATATGTTTTGGTTTACATCCAATGACATTGGTATAGATCTTGGAACAGCAAGTATCTTGGTTTACATAAAGGGCAAGGGTGTTGTTTTAAAGGAGCCCAGTGTTGTAGCTATAGATAGGGAGAACGGCAAAATACAGGCCATAGGTGAAGAAGCCAGACTTATGATCGGAAGAACACCGGGCAATATAGTTGCTGTAAGACCGTTGCGCCAGGGTGTTATATCAGATTATACAATCACTGAAAAAATGCTGAAATATTTTATCGACAAGGCTGTAGGAAAGAGAACTTTCAGAAAACCGAGAATTGCGGTATGTATACCGTCAGGTGCTACCGAAGTTGAAAAGAAGGCAGTTGAGGATGCTACATATTCAGCAGGTGCAAGAGAAGTAAAGATTATTGAAGAGCCTGTAGCTGCCGCTATAGGTGCAGGTATCAATATCGAGAAGGCTGTCGGAAATATGATAGTTGATATCGGTGGCGGTACAGCAGATATCGCTGTTATATCTCTTGGAGGTACTGTGGTAAGTACATCAATAAAGATAGCCGGAGATGACTTTGACGAATCAATTGTAAGATTTATGAGAAAAAAACATAATCTTTTAATCGGTGAAAGAACAGCTGAGGAAATCAAGATAAATATCGGTGCGGCATATAGAAGACCTGAGGTTCTTACTATGGAAGTAAAGGGCAGAAATCTTGTAACAGGTCTGCCAAAAACAATAGAGGTGAACTCAGATGAGACATTGGAGGCACTTAGAGAGCCTGCAATGCAGATTGTAGATTCGGTACATAATGTTTTGGAGAGAACTCCTCCTGAGCTTGCAGCGGATGTATATGACAGAGGTATTGTACTTACAGGAGGTGGTGCATTACTTTCAGGTCTTGACGCCCTTATTGAAGAAAAAACAGGTATAAACACTATAGTTGCGGATAATCCTCTGACTGCTGTAGCTATCGGTACAGGTAAGTTTATCGAACTTAAAAATTTCGCTAAGGGAGATTCTAAAAAATAATATGTCAACAGTATTGGGCTATATTGAGAAAATCATTTATAGAAATGAGAACAATGGCTATACTGTACTTAGTGTGGAGTCCGATGATGATGAATATGTCCTCGTCGGTACATTCAACTATATTGCTGAAGGCGAATTTATAAAGGCAAATGGAAATATGAAGCTGCATCCAAGTTATGGAGAGCAGCTTTTTGTTGATGAATACGAAATTGTTGAGCCGAGAGAACTTGACAGTATTCAAAAGTATTTGGCTTCTTCAGCAATAAAGGGAGTCGGTGAGGCACTGGCAAAAAGAATTGTAAAAAAATTCAAAATGGACACCCTTAGAGTGATGGAGGAAGAACCTGAAAGACTGGCTGAAGTCAAGGGAGTCAGCGCCAAATTAGCCAAGTCTATAAGTGAACAGATACAGGAAAAAAAATCCATGCGTGATGCTATGATTTTTTTACAAAAATTCGGCATCAGTATGAAATTGGCTGCAAAAATTTATATGGAATACGGCAGTAAAATCTATACAATTATAGAGACCAATCCCTATAAACTTGCTGATGATATTGAAGGAATCGGTTTTAAAATCGCAGATGATATTGCAAAAAAGGTAGGTATTACGGCTGATTCAAAGTTTCGTGCAATTGCCGGAGTGGAATACCTGCTTTCAAATGCTATGTTATCGGGACATTTATATTTGCCGGATAGGGTATTGGAAGAGGAATTTTTAAATCTTTTTGGAGAAAATATATTTGACTTTAATTCTTTATTATCGGAAATGCAGATGGAAAAAAGGATTGTGGTAAAAAGAAGTGAAGAAACAAATGTATATTTGTCGGGATCTTATTACACAGAACTTGCAGTTGCAAAAATGCTTATAGATATAAATATAAAAGCTAAGTATGATATAAGCAAAATAGAAGATAAAATACGAAAAATAGAAGATAAAGAAGGTATCATATTGGATGATTTGCAAAGACAGGCTGTAATAGAATCTATAAACAGCGGTCTTATAATCATCACGGGAGGTCCGGGAACCGGAAAGACCACTACAATAAATACCATTATTAAATATTTTGAGAGTGAGGGAGAGAGCATATCTCTTGCGGCACCTACCGGCAGAGCGGCAAAAAGAATGTCGGAGGCGACATCCTATGAAGCAAAGACAATTCACAGATTACTTGAAATTACACCTAATATAAGTGAAAATTCAAATAGTATAGGAACTCATTTTGAAAGAAATGAGGACAACCCGCTGGAAGCGGATGTGCTTATTATAGATGAGGTCAGTATGGTGGATATTTTTTTGATGAATGCCCTATTAAAGGCGGTAGCTATCGGAACAAGGCTTATTCTTGTAGGAGATATAAATCAGCTTCCTAGTGTGGGACCGGGAACGGTATTAAAAGATTTGATAGAATCAAACTGCTTTAATGTAGTCAGATTAAATAAAATATACAGGCAATCTGTCAGAAGTGATATTGTGGTAAATGCCCATAAGATAATGACCAATGAGGACATTGATCTGTCTAAAAAAAGTAATGATTTTATATTTATTAAGCAGAATAATCCCGAACATGTGATGGACTCCGTTATTACTCTTATGAGAGATAAACTGCCGGGATATGTGAATTCTACTATCAATGAATTGCAGGTAATGACACCTATGAGAAAAGGTCCGCTGGGTGTGGAAGTACTGAATTCATTTTTACAAAATAAGCTTAATCCGACGAGTAAGCAAAAAAATGAAAAAGAATATGATGCCACCGTCTTTAGAGAAGGCGATAAGGTAATGCAGATAAAAAATAATTACCAAAAAGAGTGGTATATATATAATGAAAAGCATTTCCCGGTGGATAAAGGGCTTGGAGTATATAATGGTGATATCGGTGTAATAAAAGAAATAGATATGTTTTCGGAAAGCTTTACCATATGCTTTGATGACGGAAAGGTTTCAAAATATGAGTTTTCAGAATTTAATGAGATTGAACTTGCCTATGCCATCACGGTGCATAAATCACAGGGAAGTGAATACCCTGCCGTTATTATACCTATATACAAGGGACCTGCAATGTTGATGAACAGAAACCTTATATATACAGCAATCACAAGAGCTAAAAGATGTGTTGTGCTTGTGGGTGTTCCGGAAGCATTCTATACAATGATACAAAACACTAAGGAGATGGCAAGATATACAGGCTTAAAATCCAGAATACTTGAACTTGATATATTATCCAAGGAGGACTGAAAATACTAGATAACTTAATAAATATTATTTATCCCAGACGCTGTCCGGTATGTGAGGAAATAGTAAAAGATAAAAAATATCTTATATGCAGAGATTGTGTAAAAAAACTTCCCTTTGTAAAATCTCCATACTGTATAAAATGCGGGAAGGAGATAATTTCTGATGACAATGCCTACTGCGAAGAATGTAAAAAAGACAGAGAGTTTATATTCGGCAGGGGACTTTGTAATTATACCGATGATATGAGGCATATTATTTTAAAGATAAAATATGACAATAAAAGAGAGTATCTTGAAGGTTTTGCAAAGCTTATGGCTGTTCGCTACAGGGAATTGGTAGAAAAAAGTAATATAGATTGTATTATACCTGTACCGCTTCATAAATCCAGGCAGAGGGAAAGAGGTTTTAATCAATCAGATATACTGGCAAAATATTTGTCAGTATATTTAGATATTCCTACATATTCGGAGTATCTTAAAAGAATTAAAAAAACAAAGGATCAAAAAGGGTTAAACAAGGATGAAAGGAGGCATAATCTTGACAATGCCTTTGTTGCAAAAGATATTCCGGTATATATCAAAAATGTTCTAATTGTTGATGATGTATATACAACAGGAACAACTATAGAAAAATGTGCTATAGCACTAAAAAAAGCCGGAGTAAAGAATATTTATTTCTTAACTGTATGTACAGGTGAAACTAATTTATAGTAAAATAATAATACAATATTTAGTTTCGGAGGATTGTCTTATGAGAAAAAAATTATTTTTAATACCCTTAATTCTTTTATTGTTGAATGCTTGTGGCAGTAGGCAAGTAAACACAGCGGAAAATTCAACAAAAATAGAAAGTTCTGAAGAAAAAACAGAGTCACAAAATTATGATAAATCAGAAAGTAAAACAACTATGGGAAATACTGAAAGAATAGAAAAGGATTTTGGTACATTTAATATACCTGAGGGTTGGGGTGAGGCAAAGGAGCAGTCAGGACATGGAAGGTATTTTTATGTAGTAAAAGGACATGAACATGATGCCATGCCTAATAATATCTCAATAAATATGGGGCATCAAAATTATAATCTGAATGAAAGTGAGAAGTTTGCAGAGTCAACCACTATGCAGCTTGGCATGCAGATAAAACAATCGGGAATAGATGCTACGGTTTCAGGTTCATCGGGAAAAACGGATGCCGGAGATATAATGTATATCTTTGATATTAAGATCAATAACACCGATGAGATAGATCGTCAATACTATATTTTAAGGGATAAAAAGTTTGTAATGGTCTTTATGACAAATTTTGACAATGATGAAGAGGTTAATAAGGCCGCTGAGCTTATGGCAAAGAGTTTTGAGTGGAAATAATCTAAACCTTGTTAAGAAATTTAAACATTGTATAAGCATTTCCCCTATGGTATACTTGGTACAGATATTTCAGTAAAGGGTAGAAGAATCTATGCAAAATAAAAGAGTAATGTTGAAACTTAGCGGTGAAGCACTGGCAAGAGCTGAGGGCGGCTATAATGAAGATAAGATAAGAGATATTGCAAAACAGTTAAAGCCTTCCATTTTGGCAGGAATTGATATCGGTATAGTGATCGGGGGAGGTAATTACTGGAGAGGTCGTACATCTGAGGCTATAGACAGAACAAAGGCTGATCAGATCGGAATGCTTGCAACTATAATGAACTGCATATATGTCTCTGAGATATTCCGCTCTGAAGGGATAGATACTGCTATATTCTCAGCCTTTGTTTGTGGAGATATAGCTGAGTTCTTTTCAAAAGACAGGGTAAATGAGAGATTTGCAGAGGGCAAGGTAGCATTCTTTGGTGGAGGAACCGGACATCCTTATTTTTCGACAGATACAGGCATTGTTTTAAGAGCTATTGAGATGGATGCAGATATGATACTTTTAGCAAAATCCATTGACGGAGTATATAATGCAGATCCTAAAATAGATCCCAATGCGAAAAAATATGATACACTTACTATGCAGGAGGTAATTGATAAGAGACTTGCAGTAGTGGATTTGACAGCTTCTGTTATGTGCCTTGAGCATAAGATGCCGCTTGCGGTATTTGATTTGAATGAAGAAAATTCTATAAAGAATGCCTTAGAGGGCAAAATAAACGGAACAATTGTGACAGTATAAGCTTTTGCTTATCTATATGCATTTAATAAACATGAAATTAAGGAGATTTTATGCAGGAGAGTATTAAAAAATTTGAAGAGAAGATGAATAAATCTATTGATGTTTTGCTGGAAGAGTATGCGGCTATAAGAGCCGGAAGAGCAAACCCTCATGTACTTGACAGAATAAAAGTGGACTACTACGGAACAGCTACACCTATACAGCAGGTGGGAAATGTTTCAGTTCCCGAGCCAAGAATCATACAGATTTCACCATGGGAGAAGTCTCTTTTAAAGGAGATTGAAAAGGCTATAAATATGTCTGATCTCGGTATAAATCCTACAAATGACGGTTCATGCATAAGACTTGTATTCCCTGAACTTACAGAGGAGAGAAGAAAAGAACTCGTAAAGGATGTAAAGAAAAAGGGTGAGGCATGTAAGGTTGCAATCAGAAATATCAGGCGTGATGCTATAGATGCTGTTAAGAAGCTTGAAAAAGCCGGTGAATTTACGGAGGATGATGTAAAAGACGGCGAAAATAAAATACAAAAAATGACAGATAAGGCTATTGAAAGAGTAGATAAGGCTATTGAAGACAAGTCAAAGGAAATATTAACAGTTTAATTAGCCGACTTCATATTAGTAGGAACAAAATTTCCGGATTTTAAGAAGGTGGGCTTCCACCTTCTTGTTTTATAATTTAAAGTTAATGGAGTACAAATTGGAGAATTTAGTTATACCAAAAAGCATTGCCATAATACTTGACGGCAATGGAAGATGGGCACAAAAAAGAAATTTGCCAAGAGCAATGGGACATAAGGCAGGCTGTGAAGCGCTGGAAAAAACTGTAGAGGATTGTGTACGCCTGGGGGTGGAATGTCTGACCGTATACGCCTTTTCAACGGAGAATTGGAAAAGGTCATCGGTTGAAGTCGGTGCATTGATGAAATTGCTTAGATTTTATATGGTAAAGCTTATTGATGTTGCCAATAAAAATAATGTAAAAGCTGTGATGATAGGTGATGAAAGCAGATTTGAACCTGATATAAGAAAAGGGATAAAAAAGCTTGTAGATGCTACAAGTAAAAACACCGGAATGACATTTGCCTTTGCCATAAACTATGGCGGCAGGGATGAGATAAGAAGAGCAATAAATAATATAGTGGATGATACCGTATCGGGAGCTATATCAAAGGATGATATAAATGAAGAATTGATTTCTTCATATCTTGATACCAAAAATTTGCCCGATCCCGACTTGCTCATCCGTACCAGCGGAGAGCTTAGAGTTTCAAACTTTTTGCTTTGGCAAATAGCCTATAGTGAGTTTTATATAACTGATACTCTTTGGCCGGATTTTGATAAGGAAGAGCTATTGAAAGCTGTTGAGAGTTATAGCCAAAGGCAGAGGAGATTTGGAGGTCGTTAATGTTTTTTACAAGGCTAATAAGTGGAGTAGCATTGCTGATAGCGGCTGTTTTTGCCTTTTATATCGGGAATTTGCCGCTTATAATATTATCTGCATTGATTTCTGTCATAGGACTTTTTGAGTTTTACAGAGCATTGGGGCTTGAGAAGAAAAATATAGTATATTTGGGATATATATATTCCATTATATATTATTGTCTGATTTATTTTAAATTAAATCAATATATTTTCTTTTCGGTAATTGCCTTTTTATTGGTGATTTTTGCTATATATGTGTTTACCTTCCCAAAATATAAGACAGAAGAGATCTCTTTAATATTTATGGGGGTAATGTATATTCCGATATTATTTTCTTATGTATACAATACAAGGACATATGATGACGGAAAATATCTGGTATGGCTGATACTGATATCCAGCTGGGGTTCTGATACCTGCGCCTATGTTGTCGGTTCTCTTTTCGGGAAACATAAGATAGCACCTGTTTTGAGCCCGAAAAAGTCGGTTGAAGGAAGTATCGGAGGAGTGTTGGGAGCTGCTCTTATAGGTGGAATAGTAGGATTTATTTTGTCAGGGCATTTTAAAAGTACAATTTCGCCTACATTTACCTGTGCCGTTTCATGTGGTATAGGCTCAATAATCTCGCAGGTTGGAGATGCACTTGCCTCTGCAATAAAAAGAAATCATAATATAAAGGACTATGGCAATTTGATTCCGGGGCATGGTGGAATACTGGACAGATTTGACAGTATGATTTTTACCGCACCTGCGATTTTTTTTGCAATATATTTTTTAGGTTAAATAAATGAAAAAAATATCTATTTTAGGATCTACGGGATCCATTGGAACTCAGACAATTGATATCGTAAGATTAAACAGCGATGTAGAAGTTGTCGGACTTTCCGCACATAAAAACATTGATTTGCTGGAAAAGCAGATCAGAGAGTTTAAGCCGCAAGTTGCATCTATATGGGAAGAAGATGATGCTAAACTGCTTAAAGACAGAGTAAAAGATATTGATGTAAGAATTGTCTTCGGAATGGAGGGACTTATTGAAGTTGCCTGTATCAATGAAGCGGATATAATAGTAACTGCAGTTGTAGGTATGATAGGCATACAGCCTACTATAGCTGCAATAAAAGCAAAAAAGAATATTGCACTGGCTAATAAGGAGACTCTTGTATGTGCCGGACATATTATAATGCCTCTTGCAAGAGAAATGAATATAAATATATATCCGGTGGATTCGGAGCATAGCGCAATTTTTCAATGTCTGGATAAGAATAATCCGGTTAAAAAGATTTTACTTACAGCATCCGGAGGTCCGTTTCGAGGCTTTACCAAGGAAGAATTAAAAAATGTAACTTTGGAGGATGCTCTTAAGCATCCGAACTGGAGTATGGGCAAAAAAATCACCATTGATTCTGCTACAATGATTAATAAAGGGCTTGAAATTATAGAAGCCTCACATCTTTTTGATATGGATATTGACGATATAGAGGTGGTGATACAAAAGGAGTCCATTATCCATTCCATGGTGGAGTTTAAAGATAACGGAATTATAGCGCAGCTTGGTACTCCGGATATGAAGCTGCCTATTTCATATGCCTTATTTTATCCGGAAAGAAGATATATATCTGAGGCAAGAGTGGATTTTAATACATTAAGTACTCTAAATTTCTCAAAACCGGATCCGGAAGTCTTTGAAGGGTTAAAGATGGCTATATCGGCAGGTAAGAGGGGTGGAAGTGCTCCTACGGTTTTGAATGCCGCAAATGAGTGGGCTGTAGATAAATTTTTGAACAATAAAATAAAATTTATAGATATACCATATCTTATAGGTATGGCTTTAGATAATCATGAGTTCACAAAAAATCCATCTATTGAGGATATTCTATACTTGGAAAAATGGACTGAAGAGTTTTTGGAAAGGATAAAGATTTGAATATAGTTATAGCATTTATTATTTTTGGAATAATAGTTTTAATACATGAGTTTGGACATTTTTTATTTGCCAAACTTTCAGGAGTAAAGGTGATGGAGTTTTCGGTAGGCATGGGACCGAGGATTTTTTCCGTAAAGGGTAAGGAAACCAAATATTCTTTAAAGCTCTTGCCGCTTGGAGGTTCCTGTGCAATGTATGGGGAGGATGAGGATGAAGATGCTCCGGGGAGTTTTAACAGCGCACCTCTTCTTGGAAGGATAGCAACCATTGCCGCCGGACCTGCCTTTAATTTTATTTTGGCATTCTTAGTTGCGATATTTATAGTTGCAAATGTGGGAGTGGATAAACCTGTGATAAGCGGATTTATATCCGGACTTCCGGCTGAGAGTTCCGGGCTTATGGTAGGTGATGAAATAAAAGAAATAAATGGCAAAAATGTTGATTTTTACAGAAATGTATCAACATATCTTTTTTTGAATCAGGGAAAGGATATTGTACTTACTGTAAAAAGAAACGGCAATGAAGAAAAAACTGTAAATATAAGCCCTGTATATAATGAAGAACATTCACAATATATGATCGGTATACGAAGCTCGGGCTATCAAAAGCTTAATAATCCTTTGGAAATCATAAAATATTCTGTGTTGGAAGTAAAATTTACTATATCAATGACTGTAGAATCACTGGCGCATCTTATAAAGGGCAAGGTTGATGTAGGTGAGGTCAGCGGACCGGTAGGTATAGTATCTATGATTGGGGATACTGTAAATGAATCAAAACCTTACGGGATATTTGTGGTACTTTTATCATTATCACAAATGGTTTTACTTCTCAGTGCAAACCTTGGCGTGATGAATTTGCTGCCGTTGCCTGCTCTTGACGGAGGCAGACTTATATTTTTATTCTTGGAGGCAATCTTTAGAAGACCTCTTAACAGAAAAGTAGAAGGCTATGTTCATCTGGCAGGCTTTGCTCTTTTGATGCTTTTGATGGTCTTTGTTATGTTCAATGATATAAGAAAGATATTATGATGATACTGTCATAGGAGTCAAGTAATGAGGAAAAAAACAAAATTAGTACAAATAGGAGATAAACAAATAGGTGCAGGTCTGCCTATACTTATACAGTCTATGTGTAATACAAAGACTGAGAATGTAAAGTCAACAGTAGAGCAAATACTTAGACTTGAGGATGCGGGCTGTGATATAATAAGAGTTGCGGTGCCAAATACGGAGGCGGCATCAGCAATAGCTCAGATAAAAAAACAAATACATATACCGCTGGTTGCGGATATTCATTTTGATTACAGACTTGCACTGGAAGCTATAAAAGCGGGCTGTGACAAAATAAGGATAAATCCCGGGAATATCGGCAGTACAGAAAGAATAAAAGCTGTGGTAGATGCCTGCAGGGAAAGAAATCTGCCTATAAGGGTAGGAGTAAATTCAGGCTCTTTGGAGAAACATCTTATTGAAAAATACGGTGGAGTAAGCGCAGAGGGGATAGTGGAGTCCGCACTTGATAAAGTAAGAATAATAGAGTATATGGACTATAACAATATGGTTATAAGTATCAAATCCTCAGATGTAATGATGTGTGTAAAGGCACATGAACTTATTTCAGAGAAAACAGATTATCCGCTCCATATAGGTATTACCGAATCGGGAACTGTAAAAAGAGGTATGATAAAATCATCTCTTGGACTTGGTATTATTTTATATCAGGGTATCGGTGATACTATAAGAGTTTCGCTCACAGGTGATCCGGTAGAGGAAATATTTGCAGGAAAGCTGATTTTAAGCAATTTGGGGCTTAAAAAAAGCGGTATAGAGGTAGTGTCCTGTCCTACATGCGGAAGAACAAATATCGACCTTATAGGGCTTGCAGGCAAGGTGGAAAAGCTTGTGGAAGATTATGACCTTAATATAAAGGTTGCAGTAATGGGCTGTGTTGTAAACGGACCGGGAGAAGCCAAGGAAGCCGATATAGGTATTGCCGGCGGAATAGGTGAAGGACTTTTGATAAAGAAGGGCAAGGTTGTAAAAAAATTGCCGGAAAGTGAACTTTTAAAAGCTTTGAAAGAGGAGCTGGATTTATTGTCAAAAGAGGCATAGGATGTTAAAAAAATTCAAAGATGTTTTTCAAAGTTTAGAATGTTCAAATCATATAAATGAACTTTTAAACTTTGTTTTTGTGGAAAAAGTAAGCGCCAGCAGTGATATGTCATTGATAAAAATAAATATCATTGCCGAGAGAATAATAGAGAAAAAAACTATACTTGAATTGGAAATGCTTATAAAGGATAAGATGTTTCCAAAAAAGAATATTAAGATAAAAATATTTGAAAAATTTAAACTTTCAAGCCAATATACTGCCCAAAATCTTTTTGAATCTTATAGGGAAAGTATTCTTTTAGAAATTAAAAATTATAAGATATCACAGTATGTTATTTTAAATAATGCATGTATAAGCTTTGAAGGCTCATATATGGATATGACGGTGGAGAAAAATCCTTTAAATGAGAGTGTTATAGATGAGCTTGTAAGAATACTTGAAAAAATCTTTAATGAAAGATGCGGAATACTTTGTACAGTCAGACATAAGTTTATTGCAAGAAAAGAAAAGGAAGAAGTAGTAGAATATGCAGAAAGAACCTTTAACAAAAAAGCGGATAACAGCGAATTTGTAAACGGAAATGCCAATGCAGCTTGGGAAAGCAATGATAATGTAGATTCTGCAAAGGAATCAAAGGAAAAGGAAGTTGCAAAGAAAAAGTTTGATAAAAAGGGCTTTGATAAGAAAGGGTTTGAGAAAAAAGGCTTTAACTCTAAGTTTGTAAAGCAAAAGTCAAATAATCCGGATGTTATTTACGGCAGGGATTTTGAAGATGATTTTATAAAGCTTTCAGACCTTATAGGAGAAATAGGAGAGGTATCCGTTCGTGGTAAGATAATAGAGGTTGACAGTAGATATCTTGAGAGGAGCGATTCCACACTTTATATTTTTGCAATAACGGATTTTAGTGATTCGATTTATGTAAAGATGTTTGTTCGTGGCGAACAGCTTGATACAATAAAGGAAAATATAGTAAAAGGAAATTATATAAAGGTAAACGGGCTTGCTCTAATTGACAAATTTGACAGCGAGCTTACCATAACTTCCATAAAGGGAATAAAAAAATGCGAGAAGTTTGAAGAAAATATCAGAACGGATAATGAACCTCTAAAAAGAGTTGAGCTTCATTGCCATACAAAGATGAGCGATTTTGACGGTGTTTCTTCCGCTTCAGATATAATAAATCAGGCTAAAAACTGGGGAATGGATGCAATTGCTATTACAGACCATGGAAATATACAAGGATTTACCGAGGCAAGCCATGTAAAAAATCCTCCAAAGATAATATATGGTGTGGAAGGGTATCTGGTAGATGATTTAAAAGAACTTGTGACAAATCCAATGGATAAGACATTGGATGACGGCTTTATTGTATTTGATATTGAGACCACCGGTTTTTCCGCCAAAAATGATGCCATCACTGAGATCGGTGCGGTAAAGGTTGTAAAGGGGGAAATAGTTGACAGATTTTCAACATTTGTAAACCCAAGAAGACCTATACCTTTTAAGATAGAGGAGCTTACACATATCAGTGATGCAATGGTAATGAATGCACCTTTTATTGAGGATATACTCCCGAAATTTTTAGACTTTTGTGAGGACTATATTATAGTTGCTCATAATGCAGGATTTGATACAGGATTTATCCGTGAGAATGCAAAGAAGATAAATAAAGAATATAATCCCTCCATAATAGATACGGTAGCAATGGCAAGGCTTCTTTTACCGGAGCTGAACAGATTTAAGCTGGATACTGTGTGTAAGGCTTTAAATATATCTTTGGAAGGTCATCACAGAGCTGTAAATGATGCGGAAGCTACCGCACAGATCTGGGTTGAATTTATAAAAAGATTAAAAGATAAGGGAATAAGTAAGCTTTCAGAGGTGGCAAGCCTTGGAGAGACAAATGCGGATATTGTAAAGAAAACCAAGTATAATCATGTTATTATACTTGCAAAAAATGATATAGGCAGAATCAATCTTTATAAGTTGATTTCATTATCACATATTGATTATTTTAATAAAAGGCCGAGAATACCCAAGTCCATTTTAGCAAAAATGAGAGAGGGACTTATTATAGGAAGTGCCTGTGAGCAGGGTGAGGTGTATAAGGCATTATTAAATGATGCTACTGATGATGAACTGAACAGAATAGTATCATTTTATGATTATCTTGAAATACAGCCCATTGCCAACAATATGTTTCTTATAGAGGATGAGCAAAATGATATTCATTCAATAGAGGATTTGCAGGAAATCAATAAAAGAATAGTGGAGCTTGGAAATGTTTATGAAAAGCCCGTTGTTGCAACATGTGATGTGCATTTTTTAAATCCTGAGGATGAAATATACAGAAGAATTATATTCTACGGTAAGGGATATAAGGATGCCGATACACAGCCTCCTCTATATCTTAGAACCACAAGAGAAATGCTTGATGAATTTGAATACCTCGGAACTGAAAAAGCTTATGAGGTGGTAGTTACAAACAGCCGTATGATAGCGGATATGGTGGAAGTGATATCACCAGTAAGACCTGATAAATGTCCACCGGTTATAGAAAATTCCGATGAAGATCTCACAAATGCCTGCTATAAAAAAGCGTATGAACAATATGGTGAAGTATTACCGAAGATAGTGGAAGACAGGTTAAAAAAAGAACTTAATTCCATTATTTCAAACGGCTTTGCCGTAATGTATATTATTGCAAAAAAACTGGTGGAAAAAAGTAATGAGGACGGTTATCTTGTAGGTTCAAGAGGTTCTGTAGGTTCATCATTTGCCGCATATACCTCAGGAATAACGGAGGTTAACCCATTGCCTGCACATTATTACTGTGACTGTAAATATGTGGATTTTGATTCACCTGAGGTAAAGGCATTTGCCGGAATGGCAGGCTGTGATATGCCTGATAAAATCTGCCCAAAATGCGGCAGAAAGTTAAAAAAAGACGGATTTGATATACCTTTTGAGACCTTCCTTGGATTTAAAGGAGATAAAGAGCCCGATATAGACTTGAACTTCTCGGGAGAATATCAGCCGAATGCCCATGAGTACACAGAGGTAATATTCGGTAAAGGATATACCTACAGAGCGGGAACAGTGGGTACGCTTGCTAATAAGACCGCCTACGGTTATGTAAAGCATTATTTTGATGATAAAAATGAAAGTAAGAGAAAATGTGAGATAAACAGACTTGCGGTGGGATGTGAAGGTGTAAGAAGAACTACAGGTCAGCACCCGGGAGGTATCATTGTACTGCCTCATGGAGAGGAGATATACACATTTACACCGGTACAAAGACCGGCAAATGATATGACCACAAAGACCATTACAACACATTTTGACTATCATGCCATTGATCACAACTTGTTAAAACTGGATATTCTCGGGCATCAGGATCCTACTATGATAAGGATGCTTCAAGATCTTACAGGTATCGATCCTGTAAAAGATATTCCACTGGATTCAAAAGAGACTATGAGTCTTTTCCAAAATACATCAGCACTGGGAATCGAGCCGAAGGATATACTTGACTGTCCGCTGGGGGCATTGGGTGTACCTGAGTTTGGTACAGACTTTGCCATGCAGATGTTAATTGATACCAAACCTCAGGGATTATCAGACCTGGTGCGAATAGCCGGTCTTGCACATGGTACCGATGTATGGCTTGGGAATGCACAGACTTTGATACTCGAGGGCAAGGCAACCATCAGAACCGCCATTTGTACCAGAGATGATATCATGATTTATCTTATAGAACAGGGGCTTGATGAGGGAGAGTCTTTTAAGATAATGGAGAGTGTAAGAAAGGGAAAAGGTCTGACTGAAGAATGGGAAAAACATATGGAGGAAAAGGGTGTGCCCGACTGGTATATCTGGTCCTGTAAAAAAATAAAGTATATGTTCCCTAAAGCCCATGCGGCAGCCTATGTTATGATGGCATGGAGAATTGCATACTGTAAGATATTTTATCCATTGGCATATTATACAGCATACTTTACAATAAGGGCTACGGGCTTTAACTATTCCCTGATGTGCATGGGAAAGGATAAGCTTGAGTTTAATATAGCCCAATATAAGAAAAACCCGGATACTACTGCAAAATATGCCGATACCCTGCGTGATATGAGAATAGCACAGGAAATGTATGCCAGAGGCTTTGAATTTGCAAAGATTGACCTCTTTAAAGTACATCCTACCAAGTTCCAGATAATGGAAGACGGTAAGATAATGCCTTCACTATCAAGCATTGAAGGCTTAGGAGAGACAGCTGCAAGCTCTATAGTCAATGCTACAAAAGCCGGACCTTTTATCTCAAAGGATGACTTTATGTCCAGAGCCAAGGTCGGAAAGAGTACTTGTGAACTGCTTGACAGCTTAAACTTACTTGGAGATCTACCGGAGAGTAATCAGATATCATTTTTTGATTTGATGGGGTAGAAATAGTGATTGGTGATATATTAATCAATATTTAATATAAAATATATTTTTTGAGTCTTATTTTAAGTCTTATTTTAATAACTTGGGTGTTGTAAAAAAACGAATAATATGCCATAATTTAGGTAAGCAAATGTTAGCCGTTTCTCATAGGATGGGATATAAAATTATGAGGTGTATTCAGCCACTTGCCGATGGTGTGGGATATAAGTAATTCGGTGCGTAAATGTAGCCACTTACTATATGGGTGGGATATAAATAATATAGTGCGTAAATCTCTCTAATCGAAATGATAGAGGGATTTTTTTTGGAGGTTTGTATGGAGGTAAAACAAGGATATTCTTATCATATAAAGGATCATTTCTTTTCTGATGTGTCAGATTCCTCTCTAATGAGCAACAAGGAAAATGGAAATTATCGACCGAATTACTATGCAATTGAGGATTCAAAGAATAAAAATATTTTTTGTATGATACCTATTAGCTCGAAAGTAGAAAAATACAAAAAGATTGCTGCTTCTAAAATAAAGAGAAACGGAAAATGCAGCACGATTGTAATTGGGACATTTGCCGGGGAAGAAAATGCGTTTTTGATACAAAATGCCTTTCCGGTTAAAGCGGTTTATTTGGATCATGTGCATACGATTCAAGGAAATCCGATTACGGTACACAAAAAATTGGATAAAGAACTTCGGACAAAGCTGAAGGAAGTCATCGCTATGAAGACAAGAGGAATCAATCTGTTTTTTACAGATGTAGATATGATTTTAGAGCTTATGAACAGGTTGAACTAGGTAGTAAATTTTAGAACTTGATTGCTATGCTAAGTTTCAAGGTGCAAAAATTTCACCATGAAAAAGTGTAAAGCAAGTGTAACCGAAAATCTTGACCTTAAAAAAGCAATTCAGGATTATATTATCAAGATTTTTTGTTACAGATGATAGATAAATTTCTTAAAAAGAACTTGATTTTAGTATGGTTATAAAAATCCATACTGATGATATTTTATGTGAGGGAAACTCTATGAAAAAAACTTGGCTATATATTTTTATACCGATAGCATTACTGTTTGCCTGTAACGGGAGGCAGGAATTAAAATCTACGGAAACTTTTGAAAATACGGATATTGATAAACAAACAAGTTCTGTTTCTGAGAGTGTTGCAGGAGATGAGCTTACCGATACTGAAATTGGTGAAATAAGGGATTTAATAAGCATAATGGAGGCGGATACTCCTGAAATCAAATATATGGACATGGAAGAGGCGCTTTTAAAGTTCTATACAAAGCCTATAAAAGATGACTATAAGTTTTTGGGGCGTTTTGCTGATAACGGATATGCATATATTCTTGGGATATCTAAAGCTGAAAACCCATCTTTAACGGATTTAGATTCGATGGTTGAAGAAAACGGATATGTTCAGCTGGGAAAATTGATTGATGATCAGATGGGTAATGAGGATAGTTTTGAGAAAATATATGATTTTCCGGGGGTTTTGTCCTTTTATCAAAGTAAAGACGGGAAATATATTTACTTGGGTGTTAAACAATATTCAGATTTTAAGAATATATCAGGTGATATAAAATACTCAGGTATGAACTTAGGTGAGGTATTTAATGAAATACTAAATAAGAACAGACTTGAATATATCCGTCAATTACATGAAAAACAATTAAGAGCCCTTAAGCCTTTTAAGACACCATATATATTTATGTATAAATGGGAACATGGGGAGGAATTTTATGCATACAAACCGATTTCATATGATGAACTGATTGCAATTACAGAGGATAATAGAAAAGTCGATTCATCAAAAATAAACAATGAATGTGTACTTTTATATGGGTATAATGGTGAAGATATGCCATTTATGGACTCCGTTAATCAAACTCTTTATGAAAATGTTAAAGATTTTTTTGAGGTTCGTTCTTTAGATGAGATTAGAGATATTTCTGCCATAAAATTGATTCGAAAAAATGCTCAAGATGGGCAAAGCAAGGTTATAAATATAGATGCTTCTGATGCAGTTAATGAAATAGTTGAAGTTTTAAAAAGCTCTGAAGTATCTTATATGGGCAGACCGTCTTATGAGGATTTATTGATTCTTACAAAAAAGGACGGAAGCGAGATAGAACTACAGATTACGCCGTATTACTTAGGAATGGTTGCAGGAGAAGGATTTATTTTTGGAAGCTCTGTTTGTTACAGCCCAGGATATGAAGAGTGGGTTAATTTAATGGAAAAATATTTTAATAAATAATGTTTTATGTAATCTATAAATATATAGTATACTTTATATGCTTATACGAAACTGTATAATACAAATGTATTTAAAGATAAGAAATGTTAGTCCTTGCATAACAAATAGAAATATTCTGACAAGTAGAAAGCGCATTGGCTTTGTGACTTGTTCAGGATATTTTTATATAATGATCCCGAATTATTCATGGTTTCATATTAAATGTTATTGAAAGCCTTATAATAAAGTGTTTTAATTAAACTTGAATCCGTGAAATTCCTGATTTATGAATCAAACATTCCCTTATAAATACTGGTGTTTCTCATACCTTGGTAGATATATGTTTTCACCTATTGGGTGTAAAAAAATCATGATACAATATTCTTGGAAATAATCTCATTTAGGAGTGAAATACTATGAAAAACAATCGTCAAATTACTCTTGCCAATAACAATATTGTTGTCGAATATATCAATGAGCATATCATTTCTTTCAGTAGGTTAGCGGTCGCTGGTGCAATTCTTGAAAAGAGTGATTTTACCAAAACACTCAACTGCATGGATGTTACAGAAAATCACTCTCAGCATCAGATTAAAAATGGCGATATCATTCTTACTTACATAGGAACGGTTTGCATGGGAAAAACATATTTTGAGGTAGTCTATGGAATGGATAGCGACAAAGATTTTTATCAAGCTACATTGAGAACCATCCGAAGCATTCCTTCAGAGTAAATGTTTCGTCAGTGTATGGATGACATTGGAGATAGTCTGCGCAGCAAAATTCTGGATGAAAATATCTAGTGTAATGTATCATTAACATTTAATTAATAACAGCAACAGTAGGGTAAATCTCAACTCCCTCTATTATGCATTTGTTACAATATATTAACAAAGCAGTAATAAGACTAAATATCAACAATACTATACAGTAGTGTAGCGTTTTTTATCGTTTTTTATGGCGTGCAACAAAATACCATATAAGTACGATTATAAACGATACGGATTGAGCAATAGAAATTCTCAAAATCATAAGATCATCTGTACCTGAGGTAGAAATGACATGAAGTATATTTACGATTGTATTATTGACAAAATGATCCCCCATTGCCATATACAGATTACCGGTCAATTTAGTTATCATTGCAAACTTGAAGCCAACCAAAGCGGATGTAATAACTAACATAACAGAATTAGCGATAAATCCGCTCATGCTCATTGTACCGTCATGATAATCTCTAATCGGTGCTATTATGTGCCACATACCGAATAATACGGAGGCTATTACAGCGGAAATGATAAAGGTATATTTGTGTTCAAGCAACTTTGGAAATAGCCCCCTAAACATACCCTCTTCCATTACTACATTAATAATATTTCCGATAATGCAAATTGCAAAGAAAACTAATGCTGTTTGGTGACCGATATTTCCATCAACGGAATAAGCACTTACATATAAAGCAAGTGTTTTAAAATTCCCATGCAAAGCAAGTACTAAAATCTCAGCCGAATAAGCAAGTACGAATATTACTAATCCAAAAGTCAAGCCCTTTAATATGTATAGGATTGTTTTACTCTTGGTAAAACCTATTTCCTTAAATGTAAAATCAAAGTGTTTTATTACTACAAAAAGAACAGCAATGCCTATCAGTTTATGTATAAAGGCTTCACTCCAAAATGTTCGATCAGTTCGTAGTATAAAGTATTCAAGTATGCGAAACATAAAACAAATCAGATAAATTATAAGTACAACGGATAGTGCTTTTCTTTTTGTGTTAATCATATTAATCTCCATTCCGCTGCCAATTGGCAGCACAAATAGCTATAAAAGTATTTTTACACCAGTGTAGTGTATGATTGACATTTAATTAATATCGGTAATAGTAGAGTAAATTTTAACTATCTTTATTATATATTTGTTATAATCTATTAACAAAGTAGTAATAAGGCTGGATGTCAACGATTCACTACACCGACTTCTTATTATAACAAGCCCTTTGATAAATACCTGTTTCTCTTTTTGATAAAGTTGTGCAACCGGATCTTTCTTTGGTTGACAATGCTGAATTATTCGTAGGCTTAAGTATTTTACCACAGAAATATCAATAATCCTAGATTATTCATGACAAAGCCGTAAAAGTGGCTGAAAGCCACATAATTACTGTATTTTAACAAAATATTGCTTTCACTTATTAAGTGAAGAAAAAAGAGCGTCCATTTGTGGTAAAATTAAGGTGCTAAAACTTAACAAAATTACACAAAGGAGCCCTTTATGAGTATTGTAAACACCTTATCACTTGAAAGCAATAGAAAAATTAAAATTAATTTCGATGGAGGCGATTTATCCTCCGATGCAGGCTTACTTCTTATAAAAGAATTCGTAAGTAAACTTGGCATTGATAAACTTTTTAGTCAATCATTTAAGACCAATGATTCTGCATTATTCCGTTATCACACTGATAAAGAAAATCTTCTTCAGATGATATATATGATCATGGAAGGTTATTTTGAAGATGATTCTTCAGATGAACTTAGAAATGATCCTGTGTTTAAAGCAGCGCTAAATAAAGACACTTTAGCATCACAACCAACCATTTCAAGATTTCATAATCGAATGGATGAGGATTCTCTGAATCAATTCCTTTCAATAAATCAAATTCTTCGAAAGAAAGTTTATAGCATTCAGATGCCTGAAGCTATCATTTTAGATTTGGACTCAACACTTCTTAATGCCTATGGTAAACAGAAAGGCAGAGCATTTAACTTCCACTATCAAAGTAACGGTTACCATCCACTTGTTTGCTATGATGGACTCACAGGAGATTTGATTAAAATTCAGCTTCGCGATGGGACTCAGTATTCAAGCACAGGAGTTGTGGAATTTCTTCAGCCTATCCTTGATGAATATCTTGAAGATTTTTTGGAAATTAAACTTCTCCTTCGTGGAGATAGCGGCTTTGCAACACTAAGTTTTATAAACAGTGTGAAGAAAATGGTACCGGTTATGTAATTCGTTTGAAAGAAAATGCTATACTTCGTGATAAAGCATCTTATCTTGTAGATGAACTTGATGAAATCACAAAAAACAACAAAGTAGATTATGCTGTAGTTTATGGTGAATTCATGTATCAGGCAGGTCCTTGGCATTATGAAAGACGTGTTGTCTGTAAAGTTGAAAAACCTGAAAACCAAATGACTTACATGTATACATTCATTGTTACAAATATGGAGTCATCCCCTGAATATCTTATCAAGTTCTATTGCAAAAGAGGCTTGATGGAAAACTTCATAAAGGAAAGTAAAACAGGTTTTGACTTTGCTTCTGTCAGCAGTCATACAAGAATTGTAAATGCCAACAGACTCCAAATACATGCACTTGCTTATAACATATTTAATTGGTTTAGACGATTAGCATTATCTGCAAATATGAGAAAACAACGAATTGATACTGTTCGTCTAAAACTGCTAAAGATTGCTGCAAAAGTAATTCGTTCAGCAAGGTATATAACATTCAAGCTGTGTAGCAGTTACCCATATAAGGATGAGTTCTATGAGACTATATCAAATATTAGCAAGCTATATGTACAACTCGAATAGCAACTAATAACGAACCTTGAGAGCTTAATAACTACTCAAAAACTCTACCTAGGGGGAAGTCTGCCCATTTTTAGATGTATTAAGTCAGTTATAGCGTCATTGGTCAAGTTTAAAGATTTATAGCACGGTAATTAACTAAAATATTGTACCGTGAATAATTCAGGTTAAATTATGCTTATTTACGTGGAGGTGATTAATGAGAGGACTACGCACAAATGAAGGTGCTAAATTTGAAAAATATTTTTATATTGTACAAGAAGAGGCAAAAAAAACTTGGTGGAGTTTTCTTTTCTGAAACAGGTGAAGGAAGAGATTTAGACCTTGAAGATATTGAAGTATGTGATTTAGGTGGATGGCTGGTTCCATTTGACCAGGCGGATGAATTTGAAGCACTTTATTTAGGTAGAAAAGACAAAGAGATATGGGACAATGAGAGATGGGATAATATGTATATTTTTGTAGACTATATGTTTGATGGAAATAGTGTAAGTGTTAAGTTTGATAAATATGAATATGATACCCAAATATTTGAAGAGTATGAGACACAAAAAGAGGTAGGGACATTAAAAACACGTCCAATTGAAGAACTTTGGAAAGAGCTTAATATACCGGAATAAGTATATTTCGTATATTTTCAAACTGTCAAGTAAAAACACTTGACAGCTTACTTTTATGCTGTTATACTCTCTCAGTATGGAAAATAATGATATAGAAAAATATATCAATCAAGGTATTCTCTATGATTTTTATGGAAAGCTTTTGACAGTGCATCAGCAAAAAATCTATGAAGATGTGGTATTTAACGACTTTTCATTAAGTGAGATTGCTGAAAACGAGGGCATCAGCAGACAGGGAGTAAGCGATCTTATAAAAAGATGCAATAAATCGCTGGTTTCTTATGAGGAAAAGCTTGGTTTGATAAAAAAGTTTGATGAAACAAAATCTTATGTAAAAGAGATTCAAAGGATTATTAAGATATATCAGGAAACAAAGAATGAGAAGCTTATTTCTGATATAGAAAAGCTGTCATTTAGGATACTGGATGTGTAGGAGGTTTGAATGGCTTTTGAAAGCTTATCCGAAAAACTACAAAATGTTTTTAAAAATCTTCGTGGCAAGGGCAGACTTACAGAAGATGATGTGAGGGCAGGGCTTAAGGAAGTAAGATTGGCTCTACTTGAGGCTGATGTAAGCTTTAAGGTCGTAAAGGATTTTATTAAGAGTATTCAGGAAAAGGCTATCGGTTCCGATGTACTCAACTCACTTACACCTGCTCAACAGGTTATTAAAATTGTTAATGAAGAAATGGTTTCTTTGATGGGAAGCGAGACCACCGAGCTTAAGATAAAACCGTCAGGAGATATAACCGTTATAATGATGGCAGGTCTTCAGGGTGCGGGTAAAACTACCACCACCGCAAAGCTTGCCGGAAAATTAAAGAAAAAGGGTAATTCGCCATTGCTTGTAGGTTGTGATATATACAGACCTGCTGCGATAGAGCAGTTAAAAAGAAATGGTGAAAAAGTGGATGTGCCTGTTTTTGAGATGGGCACGGCTCACAAGCCGGCTGAGATTGCAAAAAGAGCATTGGAATTTGCCAAAGAGAATCATCACAATATAGTATTCCTTGATACTGCCGGAAGATTGCATATCGATGAGGATATGATGAATGAGCTTCTGGAAATAAAAGATAATGTAAATGTTGATGACATTATTTTGGTGGTGGATGCAATGACAGGTCAGGATGCGGTAAATGTCGCTGAGACATTTAATGAAAAGCTTGATATCACAGGTGTAATACTTACAAAGCTTGACGGTGATACAAGAGGTGGTGCGGCACTTTCAGTTCGTGCCGTTACAGGAAAGCCTATACTTTATGTGGGTATGGGTGAAAAGCTGTCTGATTTGGAGCAATTTTATCCGGACAGAATGGCAAGCCGTATTCTTGGTATGGGAGATATACTTTCGCTTATTGAGAAAGCTGAAATGGATATGGACAGTGAGAAAGCAAAAAAACTTTCTCAAAAGATTGCAAAAGCCGATTTTGATTTTAATGATTTTCTTGAGCAGCTGGAACAGCTTGAGAAGATGGGCGGTATGGCAAGTATTCTCAGTATGTTGCCGGGAATCGGAGGCAAGGCTGCTTTACCTGAGGTAGATGATAAGCAGATGGTGAAGATAAAGGCGATTATACAGAGTATGTCTGAAAAAGAAAGACTTGATCCGAGTCTTTTAAACCCTTCAAGGAAAAGCAGAATCGCAAAGGGTTCAGGTGTAAATATTGCTGAAGTCAACAGGCTTGTAAAGCAATTTGAGCAGATGAAAAAGATGATGAAACAATTCCCCGGAATGATGAAAAACAGTAAAAAGAGGGGAGCTCTTGGAGGGCTTTTCGGCGGGAAGATTGGATTTTAAAGGATTTTATTCTAAATAATTAGAATTGATCATATATAGGTATATATCTTATTAAAGAACATATACATAATTTAATAGCTATTAGGAGGATAATAAAATGGCAGTTAAGATGAGATTAAAGAGAATGGGACAGAAGAAGGCACCTTTCTATAGAGTAGTAGTGGCTGATGCTCGTTCACCAAGAGACGGTAGATTTATCGACGAGGTTGGTTATTATGATCCGACAGTTGAGCCAAGTGTAATCAAGTTTGATGAGGAGAACACAAAGAAGTGGCTTGCAAACGGTGCTCAGCCTACTGACAGAGTTGTTAAACTTTTAAAGAGTGCAGGATTAGTATAATAAGGACTGATTATGAAAGAAGTCATTGAAGTCATAGCAAAAGCTTTGGTAGACGATCCGGCGCAGGTCAAAGTAGAAGAAACAATTGATGGAGATACTACTATATGTACATTATCAGTAGCCGAAGCCGATATGGGCAAGGTTATAGGTAAGTCGGGAAAGATAGCAAAAGCTATACGTTCCATTATAAAATCGGCATCTATAAGAGCTGAGAAAAAGGTAGTATTGGAAATAAAATAACAAACAAGCTGCTACATTTGTAGTGGCTTTATTTTTATTTTTAAATAATATAAAATAATGGTTATGAAGATTTAAATGTTTAAAATTGCATATAAACTGCAAATATCATTGTTTAATCTTTCTTAATATGATATTATTTATATTATCAGAATAAGGAGGAATAATATGCTACTTGAATTCACCTGTTCAAACCATAAATCTATTCGAGAAAAAATAATATTTTCTGCTTTAGCAGGGAAAGATACATCACATGAGGAAAAAATAGAAAAGATTGCAGGTTTGGATGTTTTAAAATCGGCAGTGATATATGGTGCAAACGGATCGGGAAAGAGTAATTTGGTTGATGCAATTGATTTTGTCAGAAATCTTGTATTAAACAGTATACTAAATCAACCCGGGCAGGGTATAAGACAATCACCTCATAAATTGGACGGTTTTGAAGAAGAAAGCAGATATCAACTTCATTTTGTAGTAAAAGAAATAAGATATGTTTTTGGTTTTTCTCTAAAAAACATGGTTGTAGTAGAAGAGTATTTATATTATTTCCCCAATGGAAAGCAGACTAAAATTTTTGAAAGAACAAATAATGAGTTCACTGAGGGAAGTAAGTTTCGTAAAAAATTTGAAACATGTAAAGATGTACTGATGCCAAACCGGTTGATGCTGTCATGTGCTGCAAACTTCAGTAATGTAGATGAGGTTAAAGATGTTTTCAACTTTTTTAGTGATTATTTAATTATATATAAAGATAGTAAACAGGATATATGGATGGATTATTCTTTACATCAAATATATAAAAATGAAAATATTAAGAATTCTGTATTGACTTTTCTAAAGGAATTAGATACAGGAATAAAAGATATAAATGTTACTATTAATGAAGCTGAAGTTGATTCTGTTGAATTGCTTCCATTTTTATCAGATGAATTTAAAAAGGTGATAGCGGAAGCGAGAGCTGAGAGTATTTCAACTAAGATTGTTTATGGTGAATTTGAAACCGATCTTATGTCGGAAGAATCAACTGGTATAAAAAAGCTTTTCGGAATGCTATGTCCAATTATTGATATTATGGTAAATGGTAAAGTGTTAATTTGTGATGAGTTGGAGGCAAATCTTCATGAGGCATTGGTTTATGGACTTATAAAACTTTTTGTTTCTACTAAAACAGATAAAACTCCACAGCTTATTTTTACTACTCATGAAACAGGATTATTGAATTTTGATTTATTTAGAAGAGATCAAATTTGGTTTACAGAGATGAAGAAAGATCGTTCAACAGATCTTTTTTCATTGGCAGAAATCAAAAATGTAAGACGCGAAGAAAAATTCGGAAATGGCTATATTACAGGTAAATACGGTGCTATTCCAATGCTAAATCTTGATTTTGCTAAAATAGTAGATGGAATATGAGTGTGAGGGTAAACAATGAGAAGAGACTTATCCCTTTCACCAAGAGTTGAAGAAAAAAGAGAACTTAAAGTAATCGAATTACCGATACAGTTCTCACTTAAAGAAATCAAGGAACATTTTGAAGAAAGTTTCAATGAAGTAAAAGCACAGTATACTGTAGCGGATTTGTTAAATAAAAATGGAAATGAAAACGATGGTAAGACAATATGGCGCTCTCAAGTTGTTCTTGCAGAAGGTCTTCTGGATTTTTTTATTCATGAGATGAGTAAATTCTGTTTATTTAAAATGTTTACAGGACAATGGACTAAGTCGGAAAAATACTACAGATTTATGGTTCCTATGTCAAAAGTAGAGGATGCAATAAATACGGTAAATTCAAAGGATTGGTTTTTTGAGTATCTTAATGACAGATTCAGCAGAGATGTCTTTTTATCTCATGAAAGTATGAAGGATCAATTAAATTTAATCAGAATTGATTTCAGTAAAACTATGGAAAGGGCTTTCTCTAAAGAAAGCAAAGATCCGGTTAAATATGGTAAACAAGTTGTAATAGATTTATTTCAAAGAAGAAATGATATAGCTCACCAAAATGATAGAAGCCACGCTTCAGCAAAAAAACAGGATATTACAAAAGAATTTGTAGAAAAATATATAACAAATATTGAACTTATTGTAAATGCTATATATGATATTGCATTAGATAATGATATTGTCAAATAAAAGAAAGTGAATAAGATGATAGATAGATTTAGAGTGGGGGTTATTACAAGTTCCCATGGTATAAAGGGTGAGGCAAAGGTGTATCCTACATCCGATGACAGCAACAGACTAAAAAAGATAAAAAAAGTATATGCTGATATTAAGGGAGTTGAGACTTCGCTTGATATTGAAACGGTCAGATTTCAAAAGAATATGGCACTTGTAAAATTTAAGCAGTTTAACACACCGGAAGAGATTCAGGCTTTAAGGAATACTGATTTATTTGTAGATAGAGATAATGCGACTCCACTAAAGAAAAATGAAAACTATATTGCAGATCTTATAGGTCTGGATGTTATAGGTGAGGATGGAAATATACTTGGAAAGGTTACAGATGTATTCCCTACAGGGGCAAATCATGTAATGGAAGTGGATATGGGTGAAAAAAAGGTATTATTCCCATATATCAGTCAATGTATACTGGATGTAAACCTTGAAGAGGGGAAAATTTTTGTCCATGTTTTGGACGGACTTTTGGATTTATAGATATGAAGTTTTTTTGTTTAACATTATTTCCCGAAATGATAGATATGTGTATGAACACAAGCATAGTGGGCAGAGCTATAAAAAATGATCTTATTTCAATGGAAACCATAAATATTCGTGATTTTACATTAGATAAACATAGAAGAGTGGATGATTATCCCTACGGTGGCGGTGCAGGTATGGTTATGCAGGCGGAGCCGATACATAAAGCCTATGAAAGCATTTGTAAAAGACTTGATAAAAGAGTGAAGCTTATATATCTTTCTCCGCAGGGCAAGGTTTTTAATCAAAATGATGCCAAAGAGCTTGCAAAGCTTGATGAAATAGTCTTTCTTTGCGGTCATTATGAAGGTGTGGATGAAAGGGCATTGGAACTTACAAATGCCGAATGTTATTCAATAGGTGATTATGTGCTTACCGGAGGTGAACTTCCGGCGCTGGTAATGATGGATGCAATAGCAAGAATGGTGGAAGGCGTACTTACCAATAATGAAAGTGCGGATTTTGAGTCTTTTGAGGATAATTTGCTTGAATATCCTCAGTATACCAGACCTGTGGAATATGAGGGACTTAGAGTTCCGGATATGCTGCTTTCGGGACATCATAAAAATATTGAAGAATGGCGAAGAAAAGAGTCTATAAAGAGAACTCTTTATAACAGACCTGATTTATTAAAAAATGCCAATCTTAGCAAAAAAGACTTGATTTATCTGGATGAGTTGAAAGAAGAAAGTGGTGATTTAGATGATTAGAGAAGAAATAAATGAAATCAAAAAGCAATTTAATAAGGATACTAATGTTATCACAAAGTATGCCGGTTGCTATGTTGATGCGGAAAAAAATATAAAATTTATGAATAAAGATGCTTTCTACTCACTGCCTGAGGAAGATGCTTTTAAATACGAGGAAATATTTAGGAAAACACTCTCGGGAGCTATAGGAAAGTCATTGCTTACTTTAGATTTTTCTTTGGATGATGAAGATGAAGGCTACCCACACTCCTTTTTGATGCAACTTAGAGAGAGCAGACTGGATGATGAACTTCTTTTAGACGAGTTTTTTAGAAAAGTAATAGAATCATATGAATATGCAGAGAATTACTATATTATACTGATTGACATTATGTATGATATTCCGGGGAAAGCAAGTGATAAACTTGCTATGGATGATGCTTCAAATGAGGTATATCACGCTTTGCTTTGCAGTATTTGCCCTGTGAGTCTTTCAAAACCGGCATTAAGCTATTTTGCAAATGAAGGTGTTATAACCAATCGAATAAGAGATTGGGTTGTGGGAATGCCTATGCACGGTTTTTTATTCCCGGCATTTACGGAGCGAACTACAGATATACATGCGGCACTTTATTTCAGCAAAAAAAATGATGCATTAAACGAAAACTTTATAAATGAAATAATAGGAGTAAATCCCCCTATGTCATCCGCTATGCAAAAAGAAACTTTTGAGGCAGTGCTGTATGATATATTAAGAGATGAACTTACAATGCCTGTTATGTCTGCTCTCAGCTCAAATATGCTGGATTTAATAGCTGAAAATTCAGATAATCCTGAACCTTTAGTACTTACAAAGAATGATATGGTTAAGCTTATATCAAAGAGCGGTGTATCTGATGAGGCAATAGAGTCCTATGAAAAAAGTGAAGATGCAAATATCGAAGTACTGGCGGATAATGTTATAGATACAAGAAAGTTTGAAGTAAAAACTCCCGGTATTACTGTAAAAACCGATACCGACTCTATTGAAAAGCTGGAGACAAGGGTGATAGACGGCAGAAAATATATTCTTGTACCGATTGAAGATGATGTGGAAGTAAACGGTATGCCTGTAAAAAGTATATAAAACTATTGACTTTTAGTATAAAAAGTTTTAACATATAGATAACAATAAAATGATTCTTCGGGGCGGGGCGAAATTCCCCACCGGCAGTATAGTCTGCGACCTGCATGGGCAGTTGATTTGGTGAAATTCCAAAACCGACAGTATAGTCTGGATGAGAGAAGAGTGTTTTCATATTCTTGTGAATGCCCCCTATACGCTTATAGGGGTTTTTGTATTGAAGAAAACACACTCCGAAGCATAAGCTATGGAGGTAGTTATGTTAGAAACAGTAGTTGAAAATTTGGTTTTTGTAGTGGAATTTCTTGGAATCGTGCTTGCCACATTTTTAGTCGCCTATCTGTTTGAAGGGGTTGCAAATAAGAAGTCGGGTTATATCGGACCGATTATTACTACTCAAAAGATTGCAATGATAGGTTTATTCGGTGCATTAAGTACAATACTTATGATGTTTGAGTTTCCTGTACCGTTTGCTCCTACATTTTATAAGCTTGATTTTTCAGAATTGCCTATAATGATAGTGACCTTTGCTTACGGACCTGTTGCAGGAATTCTTACAGAGTTTATAAAGATACTTTTAAAGGTGATGTTTAGGTCAACAACTACAGCATTTGTAGGAGAACTTGCAAATTTCTGTGTAGGGGCTGCACTGATACTCCCGTCAAGTATTATTTATATTTTCAGTAAAACAAGAAAAGGCGCTTTACTTGGAAGTATAGCCGGAACTCTTACAATGGCTGTATTCGGTTCACTTTTTAATGCTATATACCTTTTACCGAAATTTGCACAGATGTATGGAATGGACCTTAGCGCACTTATCGGTATGGGAAGTGCCGTAAATCCTGCAGTAACCAATATTCAGACATTTGCACTGATGATAGTTGTTCCTTTAAATCTTTTAAAGGGTGGACTTATATCTGCACTTACAATTGTTCTATATAAGAAGTTTTCTCCTATACTTAAACAGGGCAATTCATTTAGAGAAGTAAATACAGCAAAATAGTTTCCTTACCGGCACATAAGTGCTGGTTTTTTCTTTGCCTATTATTGCTTTTTTCTGATTATATTCGTATAATAAAAGCTTAGACAAATATACCCTACCTGCATCTATAGCAATAGTTTAGGCTAAAGGAGTTTAATGAAAGAGGATAATTTTAATTTTCTAGATGAAAAAATAGAAACTCAGATTGATAAACCGGCTGATTTTACATCACCGGAGAGTTTATATAAAAAACTTGTGAATATCATATTACATTATCATCCTTCAGATGATATCAGTATGATAACAAAAGCTTATGAATTGGCAAAGACTGCACATAATGATCAAAGAAGAAAATCCGGTGAACCATATATAATTCACCCTATTTGTGTTGCAATAATCCTTGCGGAGCTTGAACTTGATAAAGAGACCATAGCAGCCGGACTTTTGCATGATGTAATAGAAGATACAGCTATATCATTTGAAGAGCTTTCAGATATGTTCGGTGTAGATGTTGCAAATCTTGTGGACGGAGTTACAAAACTTACACAGCTCTCATTAAAAAATGATAAAATCGAAATGCAGGCTGAAAACTTAAGAAAGATGTTTTTGGCTATGGCAAAGGATATCAGGGTTATACTTATAAAGCTTGCCGACAGACTTCACAATATGCGTACACTTCAATATATGAAGCCTGAAAAACAAAAAGAAAAGGCAAGGGAGACTATGGATATATATTCTCCTATTGCACAAAGACTCGGTATTTCAAAAATCAAGGTGGAGCTTGACGATCTTTCTCTTAAATATTTACATCCGGATGTTTACTATGATTTATCGGAAAAACTTGCATTCAGAAAAGAACAAAGACAGCAATTTGTTGATGAAATAATAAAAAAAATTAACGAACATCTATCTGTTACAGGGATAAAATATCAGATAAACGGTAGAGTAAAGCATTTATTTTCTATTTATAAGAAAATGGTAAATCAAAATAAGACTCTGGATCAGATTTATGATGTTTTTGCAATAAGAATAATAGTTGAAGATGTGGCAGCATGTTATCTGGCACTTGGCACTGTGCATGAGATATATAAGCCGATACCCGGTAGATTTAAAGATTATATAGCTATGCCAAAGCAAAATATGTATCAATCACTTCATACTACTTTGATATCCGATACAGGTCAGCCTTTTGAGGTTCAAATAAGAACCTATGAGATGCATAAGACTGCTGAGTTCGGTATCGCCGCACATTGGAAATATAAGGAGACCGGAAGCAGTTCGGAGGCACAGGGTTCTGAAGATGCCAAGATGAACTGGCTTAGACAAATCCTTGAATGGCAGAAGGATACATCTGATAATGCTGAATTTCTTAAAGTTATAAAAAGCGATTTGGATCTTTTCTCGGACAGTGTTTATTGCTTTACCCCTAACGGAGATGTAAAGAATTTGCCGGCAGGTTCAAACCCGATAGATTTTGCTTATTCCATACATTCCGCTGTAGGTAATAAAATGGTCGGAGCAAGGGTAAACGGCAGACTTGTAAATATAGATTTTGAGCTTACAAGCGGTGACAGAGTAGAGATAATAACATCACAAAACTCAAAAGGTCCAAGCAGGGACTGGCTGAATATTGTAAAGTCAAATCAGGCAAAATCAAAGATACTGCAATGGTTTAAAAGCGAGCTGAAAGAAGACAATATTATTCGTGGCAAGGAAATGCTTGAGAAATATTGTAAGGCAAAGGGAATCAACTGGTCTGAAATAAACAAACCCCAGTATCAGGAAAAGGTGATGAAGCGCTATGCTATAAAGGACTGGGATTCCATACTTGCATCTCTTGGCCATGGCGGATTAAAAGAGGGGCAAATCATCAATAAGATGGTTGAGGAGCAAAAAAAGACTGCTAAAAAAGAGATTTCAGAAAGTGCTCTTTTAGAAAGCCTCGGTGAAAACAATAATAGTGATTTTATCCGTAAAAAGTCAAAAAACGGCATCACTGTAAAGGGTATTGAGGATTTGGCAGTTAGATTTTCAAAATGCTGTAATCCTGTACCGGGTGATGAGATAGTAGGCTTTATTACCAGAGGAAGGGGTGTATCAATACATAGAACTGATTGTATAAATGTAATGAATCTTCCTTCAGATGACAGAACAAGGCTTATACCTGCAGAGTGGCAGGAGTTTGAAGATGCCAAGCTTGAGGAAAAATATCAGACTGAACTTCAGATTTTTGCTCATAATCGTACAGGACTTATTTTTGATATAATACGAATTTACAGTGAAAACGGTATTACAATCAATAATATGAATGCACGTACCAATAAACAGGATATTTCAACTATAAATATGGTATTTGATATCAGAGGAAGAGAAGAGCTTAACTCATTGATAGGAAAGTTAAGACAGATTACCGGAGTAATAGATATTGAAAGGGCAACAGGTTAATGAATAATATAGGAATATATGTGATGACACTTGGTCCGGTACAGACCAATGTATACATCGCTTACAATAAAAAAAGCTTGGAATGCTTGATAGTGGATCCGTCCGCTCAGGGTGATGCTATAATCAATGTGATAGAGGAAAATAAATTAAAGCCTATGGCGATACTACTTACACATGGGCATTTTGATCATATAATGGCGGTAAATGATCTTGTGAAAAGATATAATATCAAAGTGTATATTTCAAAGCATGATGATGAGATGCTTTCCGACAGCCATAAGTCCGGAGGAAGATCCTTTATAGGAAACGGCTATATTACAAAGGCGGATGTTTTGCTGGATGACGGGGATATTCTAAATTTACTTGGCACAGATATCAAATTTATATCTACACCCGGACATACAAAGGGTTCGGGATGCTATTATATAGAGGATGAAAAGCTGTTATTTTCAGGTGATACGGTATTTAGAGAGGATTGCGGCAGAACGGATCTTTATGGCGGTGACAATCCTTCTATTATAAAGTCAATCTATGAAAAGGTACTTACTCTGCCTGAGGATGTAAATATCCTGCCGGGACATATGGAAATGACCACAGTAGGACATGAAAAGAAATATAATCCTGTTGCAATATATGTGCAGGAGCATGGTATAAACAGATGATATCATTATTACTTGAGGATATGACCTTTGAACAGGATATCAGAGAACTTTTAATGGCTTTTTATCCGGGAGAAAAATATATCTACAAGGATGAAGATGCGATACTTTCTTTGAGTTTGTTTAAGGTAGATAATAAGTATCATATCAAAATAAGTAGTGATGATAAAATACTTGAATTTATTTCGCCGATAAAAGAAGCGAAAATTGATACAAAAAATGATTTAAAAAGAAACATTTACAATAATCTTTTAAAACTTGGTAATGAAAAGCTTCCATGGGGAACTCTTACAGGAATAAGACCTACAAAGATAGTAATGGAAATGCTTGAAAATAATATATCTTTTGAAGATATAAGAAAGTATTTAAAGGAGATTTATCTTGTAGGTGATAAAAGGATTGAACTTTGTATAAATACTGCACGAACAGAATTTGAGATACTTAAAAAGGTGGATTATAAAGAGGGATACAGCCTCTATATAGGCATACCTTTTTGCCCGACAAGATGCCTATACTGTTCATTTACATCATATTCCATATCTCAGTGGAAAAAGGATACGGATATTTATATTGAATCTCTTTGTAAGGAACTTATTGCAGTATCAAAAATGTATGCCGGTAAAAAGCTACAAACCGTTTATATGGGAGGTGGTACACCTACTTCTTTAGAAGCGTATCAATTGGCAAAAATTTTAAATGTTGTAAAGGAAAACTTTGATCTTTCAAATCTTTTGGAGCTTACTGTAGAAGCCGGAAGAGCTGACAGCATAACAAGAGAAAAACTTGAGGCTTTAAAGGCTACGGGTGTGGATAGAATTTCTATAAATCCACAGACCATGCAACAAAAGACTTTGGATTTGATTGGCAGACATCATAGCGTTGAAGATATATATGAAAGTTTTAGCCTTGCAAGAGAAATCGGCTTTGAAAATATAAATATGGATTTTATTATCGGGCTAAACGGCGAGAACTTGGATGATGTTATAGACAGCTTTACAAAGGTTAGAGAATTTGCGCCCGAGTCTATTACCATACATTCGCTTGCGCTAAAGAGAGCCGCAAGACTTAATACAGAGAATAAAAGAGAAATCATGGATAACAGCCTTATTTTATCAATGATAAATACGGCAATTGATACCTGCATTGATCTTGGATTAAATCCGTATTATTTATATCGCCAAAAGAATATGGCAGGAAATCTTGAGAATATAGGTTTTTCAAAACCGCATAAAGAATGTCTTTATAATATATTGATTATGGAAGAGAAACAGACTATCATAGCTTGTGGAGCGGGAACATCAAGTAAAATAGTTTTTGGTGACGGCAGAATTGAGAGAATCGAAAATGTTAAAGATCCCAAGCTGTATATTGAAAGACTTGATGAAATGATAATGAGAAAGGAAAAAATGAATGGCATTGATTAAAAAAAGTGTCACCGGAATGAAGGATATACTTCCTGAGGAGATGTTTATCAGAGATTATTTGATAAATATTATTAAAAAGACTTATGGAAGTTTCGGTTTTACCTCCATTGAAACTCCGGCTATGGAGCATATAGAAAATCTTTTAAGTAAGCAGGGCGGTGACAATGAAAAGCTTATTTTTAAGATTCTAAAAAGAGGTGAGAAATTACAGCTTGAAGATATAAATGATGAGAATGATTTGGTGGATGCCGGACTCAGATATGACCTTACATTGCCGCTTGCCAGATATTATGCAAATAATCAGGCAAATCTTCCAAATCCTTTTAAAGCTTTACAGATAGGTAATGTTTATAGAGCTGACAGACCGCAAAAGGGCAGATTCAGACAGTTTACACAATGTGATATAGATATTTTGGGTGAGGCGTCAAATCTTGCGGAAATAGAGCTTATACTTGCCACTACAAAGGCACTCAGTCAGATAGCACATGGTAAGAAGTTTACTGTAAGAATAAATGACAGAAGAGTTCTTATGGCAATGGCTCTTTATGCCGGTTATTCACAAGATAATATAGGTAATGTGTTTATTATCCTTGATAAGATGGATAAAATCGGACTTGCAGGAGTAAGGAAAGAATTAAATGAACTCGACGGAGAGGAAAAATGTGAGAAATATCTAAGCCTTTTTGACGGACTCACAAATAATTCAAAAGCACTTATTTCTTTAAAGGACAGTCTGTCAGGTTTTATTGAAGATGGTGTTTTAGATGGCTTATCCGAGATAATGAATACAGTATTGGATGTTAAATCAAATGATTTCTCATTGGAATTTGATCCTACTTTAGTTCGTGGTATGGGATATTATACCGGAACCATTTTTGAGGTAAGTATGGAAGGTTTTCCCGGTTCGGTAGCCGGTGGAGGAAGATATGATAAAATGATCGGAAAATTTACAGGTAATGATACGGCTGCTTGCGGTTTTTCTATCGGTTTTGAAAGAATTATAACCATACTTATGGATGCAGGATTTAAAATTCCGGATGAAAGCAAAAAAATTGCATTCCTTTATGAAAAGAATATTGATGCGGCTGTATTAACAAATATATTAAAAGAGGCGGCAGCGCTTAGAGAGTCGGGAAATATTGTTTTGGTTTCCAAGATGAATAAAAATAAAAAGTTCCAAAAAGAAGGACTTGAAAAACAAGGATATACACAATTCAAAGAATTTTATAGAGAAGCTTTAAAGTAGTTAGGAGAAGAAGATGGCGGAATCAATGCTTGGCTTAAAAAGGAGCCATAGATGTGCAGAGGTTGTAAATGCAACTTTTGAGAGTGAAGTTACTGTAATGGGTTGGGTTCAAAAGAACCGTAATAAGGGTGGAATCATATTCTGTGATTTAAGAGATCGCTCAGGTATATTACAGATTATTTTTGAAGAGGAAGAATGCGGCAGTGAAGTGTTTAATAAAGCAATGAAGCTTAAGCAGGAGTTTTGTATTGCCGTAACAGGAATATTAAAAAAGAGAAGCGGAGCTTTTAATGAATCACTAAAGACCGGTGAACTTGAAGTCAGAGCCACAGGACTTAGAATACTTTCAGAGTCTGAAACCCCGCCATTCCATATAGAAGAGGATTCAAAGACAAAGGAAGAACTTAGATTAAAATACAGATTCCTTGACCTTAGAAGACCTGATCTTCAAAGAAATCTTATGGTCAGAAGCAAGGTAGCTACAACCACGAGAAATTTCCTTGCCGAAAACGGTTTCTTAGAGATTGAAACACCTACTCTTATAAAGAGTTCTCCTGAGGGTGCAAGAGATTATCTTGTGCCAAGCCGTGTATATCCGGGAAGTTTTTATGCACTCCCGCAGTCACCACAGCTTTTTAAGCAGCTTTTGATGGTATCGGGCTATGACAGATATTTCCAGCTTGCAAGATGCTACAGGGATGAGGATCTTAGAGCTGATAGACAGCCTGAATTTACACAGATTGATATGGAACTTTCATTTGTTGATGTGGATGATGTTTTGGATGTAAATGAGAGACTTTTACAAAGACTCTTTAAGGATGTACTGGATATTGATGTGAGCCTTCCTATACAGAGGATGACATGGCAGGAGGCTATGGATCGATTCGGTTCAGATAAACCGGACCTTAGATTCGGTATGGAATTAAAGGATGTTTCAAATGTCGTTGCAAACTCTGAATTTGCAGTATTTAAAAATGCTTTGGCGTCAGGTGGAAGTGTAAGAGGTATCAATGCAACCGGACAGGCAGGAATGCCAAGAAAGAAAATTGATGCACTTGTAGAATTTGTAAAGAGTTACAGAGCTAAGGGACTTGCCTATATGGCTATTGAAGCTGACGGAAATATAAAGTCATCATTTGCCAAGTTTATGACAGAGGCTGAGATTGAAGGATTAAAGCAGGCAATGGATGCAAAGCCGGGAGATATGCTTTTCTTTGCTGCAGACAGCAATAAGATAGTCTGGGATACTCTTGGCGCATTGAGAGTTGAACTTGCAAGTCAGCTTGGACTTTTAAAGAAGGATGATTACAAATTCCTTTGGGTTACACAGTTCCCTCTGCTTGAGTGGTCAGAGGAAGAAAACAGATTTAAGGCAATGCACCATCCATTTACTGCGCCTATGGATGAGGACTGGCAGTATATTGACTCGGATCCCGGCAGAGTAAGAGCCAAGGCATATGATATTGTACTTAACGGTACCGAAATAGGTGGAGGTTCTGTAAGAATACATCAGGGTGATGTTCAGGCAAAGATGTTTGAGGTTCTGGGACTTATAAAGGAAGTGGCACAGGAGAGATTCGGATATTTGCTTGAGGCATTCAAATATGGTGTTCCTCCTCATGCAGGACTTGCATACGGTCTTGACAGGGTGGTAATGCTTATGGTGGAAGCTGATTCTATCAGAGATGTTATAGCATTTCCTAAGGTAAAAGATGCGTCGGATCTTATGACAAATGCCCCTGACAGAGTGGATGATGCACAACTTAAGGAACTTGGACTTATAATAAAAGAGGAATAGCAATTTTACTTGACCATGCTTAGTTGGAGATTATATGGACGATGTAAAGATATTGGTGGTGGATGATGAAGCCAGAATGAGAAAACTTGTAAAAGATTTTCTCACCATTAAAGGATTTATAGTGTTGGAAGCACAGGACGGTGAACAAGCTTTAAAAGTCTTTGATGAAAATAAAGATATAAAACTTATTTTACTGGATGTTATGATGCCGAAACTTGACGGCTTTGAAACCTTAGAGGTTTTAAGGCAGTATTCTAAAGTGCCTGTTATTATGTTGACTGCAAGAAGTGAAGAAAGAGATGAGCTTTTGGGATATAAACTTGGTGTGGATGAGTATATTACAAAGCCTTTTTCACCCAAAATACTTGTGGCAAGAGTGGAGGCGGTACTTAGAAGAACAATAGGTGAATCTGAAGAAAAGCTTGTAGCAGGTGCTATTGAGATAGATAAGGTGGCAAGAAGCGTATATATAGATCAAAAACCTGTTGATTTAAGCTTTAAAGAATATGAACTTTTAACATATTTTATTGAGAATAAGGGTATTGCATTGTCCAGAGAAAAAATTTTAAGTTCTGTATGGAATTATGATTATTTTGGAGATGCCAGAACCATTGATACCCATGTAAAAAAACTTCGTGCAAAGATGGGTGAGCGTGGAGACTATATAAAAACCGTTTGGGGCATGGGATATAAGTTTGAGGTTACATCATAGTAAGCATTTTGATAAAGTGCTTTAAAGTTAATAGATAAGGAGAGGGTATGACAAAAATAAGGACAAGATATGCACCAAGTCCTACCGGAAGAATGCATGTAGGAAATCTAAGAACCGCATTATACGCATATTTAATTGCGAAGCATGAGGGTGGAGATTTTCTGCTTAGAATAGAGGATACAGACCAGGAAAGATATGTGGAGGGTGCTATAGACATTATCTACAGAACTTTGGAAAAAACAGGTCTTATACATGATGAAGGTCCTGATAAGGATGGTGGAGTCGGACCATATGTGCAAAGTGAAAGACAAAAGCAGGGACTCTATTTGGAGTATGCTAAAAAACTTATAGAAAAAAAGCAGGCATATTATTGTTTTTGTACTCCGGAAAGACTTAATTCACTCAGATCAAATGTGAATGGTGAAGAAATTATGAAATATGATAAGCATTGCCTTTCACTGTCCGAGGAGGAAATAAAAGAAAAACTTGAAAGCGGTATCCCATATGTGATCCGTCAAAACAACCCTACAACCGGAACAACATCATTCCATGATGATATCTATGGTGATATTACAGTGGATAATTCCGAGCTGGATGATATGGTTCTTATAAAATCGGACGGCTATCCTACTTATAACTTTGCCAATGTTGTTGATGATCATTTAATGGGAATCACACATGTAGTCAGAGGAAATGAGTATCTTTCATCATCACCTAAGTACAACAGATTGTATGAGGCATTCGGATGGGAAGTACCGACCTATGTACACTGTCCTTTAATAACCAATGAGGAGCATAAAAAGCTTTCAAAAAGAAGCGGACATTCATCGTTTGAGGATTTGACAGAACAGGGTTATGTCTCAGAGGCAATAGTAAACTTTGTGGCACTTCTTGGATGGTCACCGGAGTATGATAAGGAGATATTCTCCTTACAGGAACTTATAGAGGCTTTTGATTATAAACATATTTCAAAATCACCTGCAGTCTTTGATATGGTCAAGCTTTCATGGATGAATGGTGAATATTTAAAGAAAATGAGTGAGGAAGATTTCTTTAAACTGGCTGAGCCATATATTAAAGAAGTTATAAAAAAGCCACTGGATATTAAAAAGATATCAAATATGGTAAAAACAAGAATAGAAGTATTGCCTCAGATAGGTTCACATATTGATTTCTTTGAGGAATTACCTGAATATGATACAGAAATGTATACACATAAAAAAATGAAAACAAATTCTGAGAATTCATTAGCTCTTTTAAAGGAAGTATTACCGCTTTTAGAGAATACCGACGAGTATACCAATGATAATTTGTTCTCTATCTTACAGGAATTCGGTAAGGAACATGAGTATAAGACAGGATTTATTATGTGGCCTATAAGAACTGCACTTTCAGGAAAGCAAATGACTCCTGCCGGTGCTACGGAGATTATGGAAGTTCTTGGAAAAGAAGAATCAATAAGAAGGATTAAGATTGGAATTGATAAATTACAGCAGTAATCAAAAAAAAGCCATAGAACATGGGGGCGGTCCCTTGATGGTGTTGGCAGGTCCCGGTTCCGGAAAAACCTTTGTAATTACACATAGAATAAAATATCTTATAAAGGGGCCGGGTGTAAACCCGGCCCATATTTTGGTTGTCACATTTTCAAGGGCGGCGGCAAAGGAGATGAAGGACAGATTTGAAAATCTATACAGCAAAAGCCCTGTCACTTTTGGAACCTTTCATTCAGTATTCTTTAGCCTTTTAAAAACTGCCTATGGCTTTACATCGGAGCAAATAGCATCTGATGAGCTTAGATATACAATTATAAAAGAATTGATAAAAAGAAACTCTATATTAAATGAGGATATTAATACTCTTTCAGGTAATCTTTTAAATGAAATTGCCCTTATAAAGCAGGACAATATAAATATAAAAAATTATTATTCAAACAGTATAGGAAGTGATGTATTTAAAAAAATATACAGGGAATATGAGGCTGAGCTTGAAACATTAAATAAACTTGATTTTGAAGATATGCTTTCCTTGACCTATGAACTTTTAAGTGAAAGAGAAGATATTTTAAAAGCTGTACAAAACAGATATCGATATATACTTGTGGATGAGTTTCAGGATATTAACTTTTTGCAGTATAATATAATAAAACTTATGGCAGGAAAAGACCAAAATATTACAGTTGTCGGGGATGATGATCAGTCCATATACAGATTCAGAGGTGCAAGACCGGAGATAATGCTTGGATTTGAAAGAGATTTTAAAAATGTTTCAAAAGTTTTTTTGGATATCAATTTCAGATCGAGCACTCAGATAGTTGATGCTTCAACAAAGCTTATATCATTTAACAGTAAAAGATTTCCTAAAAGCTTTAGGGCTCATAAGGGTAGTGGTGCACCGGTTTCCGTGATAGAATTTAAAAATCCTTTCGGGGAGGTCAGCTCCATTGTAAATGATATAAAGGAATATATAAGAGCGAAACAGGATATAAACAATATTGCTGTACTTTATCGCACCAATCTTTCGCCAAGACTTTTAATAGAAAGAATGATGAAAAACAATATCCCTTTTACAATAAGGGATTCCATTCCAAATCTGTTTGAACATTGGGTGGCAAAGGATATAATATCCTATATAAGGCTTGCCCTAAATACAGGCAATAAAACCGATTTGCTACGAATATCAAATAAGCCGAACAGATATATAAGCAGGGATTCACTTTCCTCATCAAAAGCAAATATAGAAACGCTTTTTGATTATTATGATGATAAAAGTTATATGATCAAAAGAATAATAGAATTAAGAGAGCATCTTAGAACAATAAAGAATTTAAGGCCGGCAACAGCCCTTAGATATATCAGAAATGTAGTCGGCTATGATGAATATATAGAAGAATACTGTGATATGAACGGCATAGAAAGTGATGACTGCTATACCATTCTTGGTGATTTGGAAAACAGTGCCTCTGAATTTAATACTTTTAACGATTGGTTTATACATATGGAGGAGTATAAAAATGAGCTTATTGAGGCGAGAAAAAAATCAAATGAAAATGATACAGGTGTAAGGCTTATGACATTCCATTCTTCCAAAGGTCTTGAATTTGATATAGTATATATTATTGATGTTAATGAGGGGAGTGTTCCTTATAAGAAGGCAAAAGGAGCGGAAGAGATAGAAGAAGAGCGCAGAATGTTTTATGTTGCGATGACAAGAGCCAGAAATAAGCTTTTTATTTGTTATTGTAAGGAAAATTTCGGAAAGTCAATAGGTAAATCTGACTTTATAATAGAACTTTCCTCCAAAGAAAGACCATAATTGATTTAGAGCGAAATATCTTACGGTCACTATGAGGTGTATATGATAAAAAAATTCAGTCATTCTCTTCGCATGAAGATAACCTTAATAATACTGTTTTTTATTTTTATATTATTATTGTCCATGGGAGTATTAAATAATTTCGGACTTCCGTTGTTTTATCAAAATGAAAAGGTCAGTGATATAAAAGAGGCATATTTAAAAATAGATAATGAAGTAATGAAAATCGGTTCTTTGGGGCAGGCAATTATTCAAAATAACCATGAAAATCAATCTGTTATAAATGACAGTGTATCAAATATTATTGTGGAATACTCCAATAAATATAATATTACTATAGTATTGGTGGATTCTTTTACAAATAAGGCAATATATTCCTCTGCAAGAGAGGGAGACAGCCTTTTAAGCAGGATACAGGACGGATTTATAGGTAATAAAGATATTGACAGCAAGGATATTCTGTATAAAAGTGAAAATTATACAATAATACTGCATAGAATAGCTCAAAAAAGCTCTTTCATTGAAGCCTTCGGATATTGCAACGATAATCAGACCATGGTTATTATGTCCACACCTGTTGCCAGCTTGAAAGAAAGTGTGAATATATCAAATAAATTTCTTGTTTATATTGCAATTATAGGCTTTATTATTACAATAATCATAACTTTTATTATCGCAAAAATGATTACAAAACCTATACTTTTATTGGCAGATATATCAAATAAAATGGGGAAACTTGATTTTACCGCCAAATATACAGGAAACAGAAGTGATGAGATTCAGACACTGGGACAGAATATGAACTATATGTCAGACAGACTGGAAAAGGCAATAAATGAATTACAAAATGCCAATGAGCTTTTAAAAGAGGATATAAAAAGAAAAGAAGCTATTGATGAGATGCGAAGGGATTTTATTGCCAATGTATCACATGAACTTAAAACACCTATTGCACTTATACAAGGCTATGCCGAGGGGCTGAATGAGGGGCTATGTGAGGATGAGGAAAGCAGAAAGTACTATACCGAGGTGATTATGGATGAAAGTGAAAAGATGAATAAAATGGTAAAACAACTCCTTACACTTTCATCACTTGAATCCGGAAACAGTATATTAAATAAAGAAAAATTTAATATAACTGCACTTATAAGCAATATTCTAGGCTCGATATCCATATTGATAGGCGAAAAAAATGTAAATATAATCTTTGATTCAAACAAGGAAATATATGTATATGCTGATGAATTCAAAATAGAAGAGGTAATCACAAATTATATAAGCAATGCAATTCATCATGTAAAGGACTTTGGAGAAATAAAAATCACTGTAGATGATGACGGTAAGAATATAATTTTTAATGTCTATAATACAGGAAATCCGATACCGAAAGAGGATTTAGGCAATGTTTGGGAAAAATTCTTTAAAGTTGATAAGGCACATTCCAGAGCATATGGTGGAAGCGGTATAGGACTTTCCATAGTAAAAGCAATAATTGAGGCACATAATGGCAATGTTGATGTAAGAAATATAAATGACGGTGTGGAATTTGGCTTTAGAATACCAAAGGCATAAGATATGACAATTGATGAATTTAATATAAAAAACGGCAATGTACAAAGATATGGATTTACCACAGGTACAAGTGCAACAGCTGCCGCAATGGGGGCATTATATCTTTACCTTAAGTCCGAAAAAAAAATGGTTGAGGTGGAGCTTCCTGCAGGCATAAGCTTAAGTATTCCGATAGAATATTCTAAAGTGGAAGACGATTATTATATTTGCGGTGTTATAAAGGATGCAGGAGATGATCCTGATGTTACTGACGGAATTTTAATCAGCGCAAAGCTTGAATTTATAAAAAAGAATGATGGACTTGAATTTAATTTTTTTGCGGGAGAAGGTGTAGGAACATTCACAAAGAACGGACTGGCTCTTCCAAAGGGTGAGGCGGCTATAAATCCTGTGCCAAGACAGATGATGATTGACAATCTTGGAAGTGTACTGAGTGAATTTGGGTATAAAGGAATTGTCAATATTACTATTATGGTACAAAACGGTATTGAAATTGCAAAAAAAACATTTAATGAAAGGCTTGGAATTATAGGAGGTATTTCAATACTCGGTACTTCAGGTTTGGTACTTCCAATGAGTAAGACTGCACTTTTAGAAACAATAAAAGCAGATATAAAGTTCAGATTACAAAACTCCGATAAAAAGCGAGTGTACTTGGCACCGGGAAATATAGGGGCAAAGTTTCTTGAAAATAATTTTAATATAGAAAGCAATATTGTTGCAATTATCAGTAATTTTATCGGTGAAGGTATTGACTATGCCATATCAAATGATGCAAGAGAAATCATATTATGCGGTGATATGGGCAAGCTTATAAAGCTTTCCGGCGGAATAATGAATACTCATTCAAATGATTCAGACTCAAGACTTGAATTACTTACAGCCGCAGTTTTAAAATATGCTATAAAAATCAATTATGATTTTACTTTGTTGGCACCGACTATAGCTGATATACTGGAACAAAAGACTACCACAGGTGCCATAACCATAATAAAAGATAATAATCTTGAAGGATGTTTTGATATACTTGCAAATCAAATGCTTTATTATGCATATAACCGTGCATTTAAGGCGGAGATATTTTATCATAAAAACAGATTTGCAAATATTGATGATTTTAAAAATAATTTTAAAATAAGAATTATTGTTTTTAGCGATAATAATACAATTATAGATACGGGAGAAAATATATGAGTAAACTATATGGTGTAGGAGTAGGTCCGGGAGATCCTGAGCTTATGACAATAAAGGCTGTAAATGCAGTAAGAAACTCCGTTACAGTCTGCTTTGTCGGAAAAAGTGAGGCAAGTTCGGTAGCATTTAATATAGCAAAACAGGCAATACCTGAGATAGAAGAAAAGAAAAAGGTTTGTATTGATTTTCCGATGACCAAGGATAAGGATATATTGGAGGAGGCACATGCAAAGATTACAGCTTTAATAAAAGATCTTTTAATGGATGGAAATGTTGTATTGCTTACACTGGGAGATCCGGGAGTATATGCAACATATTCATATATCGCTGAAAGACTGAAAAAAGAAAATATACAAATAATCACTATTGCAGGCATTACCTCATTCAGTGCAGCTGCAGCCAGACTTTCAATACCTTTGACACTTGCAGATGAAGAGCTTCATATAATACCTTCATCATATTCCTTTGAGGAAGCTTTTAATTTAGAGGGTACTTTGGTATTTATGAAATCGGGAAGAAGTTATGAAAAGCTGGCAAAATATATCAAAAAGAATAAATCTGATTATAATGTGTATATGGTGGAAAATTGCGGAATGAAGGATGAAAAGATTTTTATAGGAGCCAAAAATCTGCCTGAGAGCAGTGGATATTTTACATTGATTATTGTGAGAGGTTAGAATGAAACAAATTTATATAATTGGTATGGGGCCCGGTAAGTATGAGCAGATGACCGTAGAAGCCATAAGAAAAATAGAGGAAAGCGATGTAGTAATAGGCTATACGGTATATACCGATCTTATAAAAGAAATATGGCCTGATAAAGAATGTCTTTCCACACCTATGACAAAGGAGTATGAAAGATGTGTAATTGCATTTGAAGAGGCAATGAAGGGTAAAACCGTAGCATTTGTATGTTCCGGTGATGCGGGAGTATATGGACTTACCGGTCTTATGCTTGGTATATCACCTAAGTATAAAGAAGTAGGGGTAAGTACTGTGGCAGGAGTAACAGCCGCACTCTCAGGCGCCGCAATAATAGGTGCACCGCTGATACATGATTTTGCTATAATAAGCCTAAGTGATCTTTTGACACCATGGGAGAAAATAGAAAAAAGACTCGAGTGTGCGGCAATAGGAGATTTTTGTATTTGTCTATATAATCCCGGAAGTAAAAAGCGTGTGGATTATTTGCAAAAAGCATGTGAAATACTTTTAAAACATAAAGATAAAAATACCCCCTGTGCCATTGCAAAAAATATAGGTAGAGAGGGTGAAGAATACAGCATCTACAGCCTTTTAGAATTAAAGGATGTAAAGGTCGGTATGTTTGAGACTGTATTTATAGGAAATTCGATGACAAAGGTAATAGAAGGGAAGCTTGTTACACCAAGAGGATATACCAATGAGTAAAATTCTTATTTTTGGAGGAACAACCGAAGGTAGAGAAATTGCCACAGCCTGCGATAATCTTTGTATAGATACATTACTCTGTGTAGCTACCGAATATGGCAAGGAAGTATTACCCCCGTTTACTAATGTAAGAGTAAGCGATAAAAGACTAAATATAGATGAAATCTCATCTTTAATAGAAAAAAATGATATTTCATATGTTATAGATGCCACACATCCATATGCCTATGAAATTTCAAAAAATATAGAAATAGCCATACTGAATTTGAATAAACAAAATGTAAAGCTTTTCAAAATAAAAAGGGAAGATATGAATATATCATCTTCGGATGGAATACTTGAGTTTTCAAGTAATGAAGAGGCTGTAAAATATCTTTTAAATACAAGAGGAAATATATTACTTACAACAGGCAGCAAAGAGATAGCTGACTACAGGGAGCTTTCAAGTCGTATTTTCCCAAGAATTCTTCCAAGTGTAGACTCGATAAATGCCTGCCTGTCGGCAGGAGTTGCCTCAAAAAATATTATAGCAATGCAAGGTCCTTTTTCTAAGGAGCTAAATGAAGCTATAATAAAGGAATTTGATTGTAAATACCTGGTAAGTAAACTCTCAGGAAAAAGCGGTGGTTTTGATGAAAAGATAGAGGCTGCAAAAAGCACTGGTTGTAAAGCTATAATAATATTGCCAAAGATAAAGGTAACAGGTATTACAGTGGCTAAATGTATAGAAAACATTAAAAAATATTATAATAAATAGGATTTGCTATGAAAAATACTAAAAATATAAATCTTATAGGAATAGGACTTGGCAATCTGAATCTTTTAACAAAAGCCGCCTATGAAGCAATTAAAAACTCTGATATAATTATAGGTGCCAAAAGAATAGTGGACAGTGTAAAAGAAGATTTTAAAGACAAGGCTTATTTTATTGAATATAAAACAGAAAAAATAATTGATATTATCAGAACAAATATAAGTTCTGAGATAGCAGTAGTTTTTAGCGGCGATATTTCGCTCTTTAGCGGCAGCCAAAAACTTTTTTCTGAAATAGATAAAGCTATAAAAACAAAAAAAGAATTCCATGGAGTAAATATAAAGACTTATACCGGAATATCCAGTTTAAGTTATATATGTGCTAAGAGCAATATAGATATTTCAAAGGTAAAGATATTATCATTTCATGGTAAGGAGGAGCTTTTATATCATAATATATCTTCAAATAAATATACATTTATAATTACATCAAAAGCTGAAGGTGTAAAAGAGATTTGCAAAAAGCTTATTAAATTCGGATTTTATGACCTTGATATAATACTTGGTGAAAATCTCTCTTATGATGATGAAAAAATTACAAAGTCAAAGGCATTACAGCTTATAGAAATGGAAATATCAGATTTAAACTGTATGATTATTTCAAATCCGGATGCAGACAAATCAATCAGCTTTGGACTTTCTGATGAAGTCTTTGTCAGGGATAAAGTTCCTATAACAAAGTCTGAGGTAAGAGCTGTGATTATGAGTAAATTGGATATATGCCCTGATAGTATATGTTATGATATAGGCGCAGGAAGCGGATCAATCAGTATTGAAATGGCAAGGCTTGCTTATGAGGGAAAGGTATATGCCATAGAAAAAAATCAACTTGCGGTAGAGTTGATAAAGAAAAATATTTATAATTTCAGTGCTGAAAATATAGAACTTATACATGCAAAAGCACCTGAAGGACTGGATAATATACTTGATGCAGATAAAATCTTTATAGGTGGCAGCGGTGGTGAACTTATAAGTATGATGGAGATGATATTCTCATCAAAGAAAAATCCCACTGTTGTGATTTCAGCTATAACAATGGAGACTATAGCACAGATAAGCGATATTATAAAAATGGCAAAGGGAAGAGGCTATGATACTGAAATTACAGCCATAAATATATCAAAGTCAAAAGAGGTAGGACCTTATAATATGATGATGGCACAGAATATGGTGTTTATAGCAAAAATATGGTAACAGATTAAAAATGCCGCCATACTTCTTCGACAATCTCGTATTATAAGACATGATGACAGACAGGTGAATAAAAGTGAATACTATAAAGAAAGTATAGTCTACTGTCCAATCTGTGGTGCGGAAATAAATTTAAATTCACAGGAAGTAACATGTCCTTACTGTAATGCAATTATTTTACATCAATTTTTTGATTGGCAGGTGGAAAGTTTTGATTTTTATGATAAAATGTGAAACACCGGTAAATTTTTTCTACTTGTTTTTAGCTTATGGGGATTTAGTTTTCTTATTTTAGGAACAGGATTATCTTTTTATAATATTAGTTGGATTATTTCTATTATATTAATATTTGCCGGTGTTTCAATACCTATTAGTCTATTATCTCTTTTAAACATTAAACAAAACAAGTTAAAAAAGAAGATTGTACGATATTCAGAAAGCTATCTTAGAAGCTGTATCAATGAAGAGCTTTGGAAAAAAGAAAATAAAGAAGATTTGCTTTCCTTTAATGTAAATAAAATTAAATTAAATTCAGTATGGAATAAGGATGAAGAAACCTATATCAAATTAAAGGTACATATATCAAGAACTTTCTTAAAAAATACAGGAAAGCTTTTAATTAAAAAAGAAAATCTTAGTTTATGTATGAAAAGAGCAAAATATCCAAGTAGGATAAAGAGCAGGGGAGAAATATATATCGAAAAAGAATGCCCAAGCTGCGGTGCAAATTTTATGCCTGATAAAAACAATAATTGCTCGTATTGCGGATATGGATTACAGGTTTATAACGGAAAATGGAAGATAGTAGAGTAAAATACAAAATAAATGAAGAATAATTATAAGGATTACGCATGGAATGAATTTGAGAAAAGCTCATATCTAAATGGTGAAATAAAAATACCGTCAAAGTATAAAATAAAAATAAATGATGATTTGGAAAAAAGAATTGAACTTGAATTAATATTAGAAAAATTGCCACAATATTATTTATCATATTGGGCGATTACAAATGCTAAAAGATATATTGATGATATAAATATTAACAATGAAAATCTGAAAAATTCTATAATAGAAGAAACTTTAAAAGCTTTAGAAAATAGAATTGAGGGAAAAATAAACGCATATAATCTTCGAAAGGCGGGGTTCCTTGCCAATACTTTATCTAAAAAATCTGTCAGTGAAGTAAGTAAATATGCAGCAAGAGTGTTCGCACAGGCTATTGCAACGGGACATATGAGAGGGCATGCAATTGTATCATCAGATTATGCAATTAAAGTAATAAATCTTAAATATACAAACAACTATAATATCGTAATAAATGAAAGAAATATACAGATAGAACTTGCAAAAAGCTTTCTACTAAAAGCAGAAGATTATATCGATATTTAAAAAACGGACCGGTGATAAAACCGGTCCGTTTTTTTATCGGATTTATATTCTTTTAAAAACTGCTCCTCATCTTGAATTAAATTATCAGAAATTAAATTATTATCTGATTGTTTTAAATGATTTTCTTTGTTATAGGTATTATTCTTGCTCATGTAAATTCCCTTTTAATATTGTTTTATATAGCTTAATGTAAAAAACTCAGCTATATGATTTTATTAAAAATGCTTTTTGTATATTTATGCACATAATATACAAAACTTTTCCTAAAGGCGGAGTTTTATCTAATTTATAAATACCATATCATAAACTTATTTATTATGTAAATAAATAAAGAGTAGCATTATATAAAACTATAAGACTTATTGGTTTTATCTATAAATATAGATTCTATATCTTTTATAAAATTTAGACATAAAAAAATCGAATAAAATCGTAAAGTGTGTTCAAATAACATATAAATTTACAAGAAACTTCTGTAAGTCATTTGTTAAGTATATTAAGACAACTCTTATAAGTTCGGATTGATTAGATATTTATATTTAAGTATAATGAAAGAGTATTATAATAAAAGATTTTATTATATCATTAGATACATATACATTTTAGTAAATTATCGGGGGGTGAATTTATGACAACGAGACCGGCATGGACAATAAAGGATGATCAGATCATATGTCAAAGTTTTGAATTTTACATAGCACATATAAGAGGTTAGTAAAAGGTGTGAAGATGAATTTTGAAGAACTTAGTTTAAAATATAATGAGAAAAATATTGTTAAATTTTCTAAAAAGCTTGCAAAGAGTTTTGCACTGACTAGAAGCAAAGATTTAACCAATCTATATGAATTAGCCTTTTGGCTATATATTTATGATTATAAAGATGAGATTTTAAATATATACAATATTGTAAATATTGATATACCTGAAAAGATAAATTTTAATATATGGACATGGATTCTTGCTATCTGGGGATTGCAAGCATATATTTATGAATCGGAAGGTAATAAACATAAAAAAGATGAGATTGTTGCCAATATGAAAAAAGTATATTCAGCGCCCCGTACTAAAGAAGATACAGAAAAAGGCACCTGGAAGTTTTATACAAGGATTGCAGGCAGACAAACTTTAGAATCAGTATCCTATGCAAATGAAATTGAAAGAGCGATACAGAATGGAAATAAAAGTGCTGAAGAAGCATATAGATTTTCAGGACTGTGCAAAATGATTTCATACGGTGTAACAGGATTTTATCCGCATTTGGTTGAGAACAGAGATAAACTTGAAGAAAAAATAGGAGAGTACATTAAGTATTTAAGATTTTAAATTTATGATATTACCAAGATATAAATTTGATTTTGAAAGGGAGCATCATCATAAATGAACTCTATAGATAAAAAAGCCTTTATGGTTTCGGCAATGAAATCGGGGAGCGGAAAAACTCTTATTACATTGGGGCTTATAAATATATTAAAAAAAATGGGAAAAACCATTTCTATATATAAAACAGGACCGGATTATATAGATACCATGTATCATGAAAAGATTGCAGGGAGTCCTTCGACCAATCTGGATCCTTTCTTTTTAGAGCCTGATTTCAAACCAAATGAACTTAAAAATGTATTCTTTAGAAATTTTTTGGGAGATACAGCTATCATAGAGGGGGCAATGGGACTCTTTGACGGAGTATACGGGGAAGGTAAAAGATGCAGTGCTTGTATAGTATCAGAAGAGATAAGTGTTGATGTCATTCTTGTTATAGATATTGATGAGCTAGAAAAGCTTGAAGAATATCTTCAAAAGTTTTCACATCGTGTAAAAGCCGTTATAGTAAACAAACTGCCTTATGACTGCAATATTGAATTATTGAATAGAAAAATAAATGCTATAAACCTTGTTTTACTGGGATATCTCTACCATGATGAAAGTTATCATATAGAAAGTCGCCATCTTGGACTGTATGAACCTCAAAGGGATATATTCTCTATAGTGGAGAGGGTATCGGACAGGCTGAAAAAAAGCTTGGACTTTGATGCGCTTGATAAGTTTATTGTTAAAATTAAGCCCTCTGACAACATTGTCAGAAAATTAAATTCTAAAGGTACAAAGCACAGAATTGCCTTTGCCTATGATGAAGCATTTTCTTTTACCTATGCTGAAAATATAAAGGTATTGCAAGAATACGGCTTTGAAATAGTAAAATTCAGTCCGATATATGATAAAAAACTGCCGGATAATATTTCTGCTATATGGCTTTGTGGAGGATACCCTGAAATTTATGCAAAGGAGCTTAGTTCCAATACTTCTATGCTAAATAGTATATATGAAGCGGAGGATATACCGATAATTGCAGAATGTGGAGGTTTTATTTATCTGCATGAAAGCTTTGAAGATAATAATGGAGAAGTTTTTCAAGGAGTTGGATTGATAGAGGCAAAAGCCTTTAAGACTCCAAAACTTGTCAGATTCGGTTATATTGAAATAGAGGCAAAATCAGACAGTTTCTTGATGAAAAAAAATCAAAAGATTAGAAGTCATGAGTTCCACTATTTTGATTCTACAAATAATGGAGATTATGCTCATGCAATAAAGGCAAATAAAAGCAAGGAATGGGACTGTATACATACAAATAAAAGAGTATTTGCAGGATTTCCACATATATACCTTCGTGGTTATGAATTTTTAATAGAGAATTTAATTTGCTTTTTAGAAGGGAATTACAATGTATAAAGCACCTGTTCTGAATAATATACAAAAAGAATTATTAAATGAATTAGAAAAGCTTTCCGGCAGTATTACAAATACTTCTGAAAAACACAGAGAAATTGCTAAAAAGCATTGGGATAATATTGCAAAACCTCTGGACAGTCTTGGAGAGTTTGAGAAAATTTTTCAAAAGCTTTCAGCCATTTTTGAGAGTGAGATACCCTATATAAATAAAAAATGTATTACCGTTATGTGTGCAGATAACGGAATAGTAGAAGAGGGGATTTCACAATCAGGAAAAGAAGTTACATTGGCGGTTGCAAAAAGTATGGCAATGGGAACTTCCAGTATTTCGGTATTATGCAGGGCGTGTAATTCTCAGCTTATGGTTGTAGATATGGGAATTGACAGTTTTGATACCAAGATGTATTCAATGGGGGTTTTTAATTACAAGCTGATGCATGGTACCAATAATTTTATAAAAGAAAAGGCTATGCCTTTTGATATAAGCTTAAGAGCTGTGTTAACAGGAATAAAAATGGTTGAGAATCTAAAAAGCAAGGGAATCAGTATTATAGGTACCGGTGAAATGGGTATTGGAAATACAACCACATCCTCTGCATTATCAGCTGCGATTTTAAATCTTCCTGTAAAAGAGGTTACAGGGCGTGGAGCAGGTCTTAATGATGTAAAGCTTCAAAAAAAAATAGAGACAATAGAAAACGGAATAAATAAATACGGATTTAGATATTCTAATTTTTTGGATTCTGTTAAAGATAAGAATTTTGACATTAGAATCATACCTATACTTGATTTGCTTTCATCAGTCGGGGGACTTGATATAGCCGCACTTACAGGTATCTTCCTTGGAGGAGCAATATATAAACTTCCGATTGTAATAGATGGTGTAATTTCTGAGATTGCAGCCCTTTTGGCATACTTTATAAATCCTATATCAAAGGAGTATATGATAGCTTCACATCTTAGCCGTGAGCCTGTAGCCGTATCTATATTTAAGATTTTGGATTTACAGCCTGTTATAAACGCATCGCTTGCCCTTGGTGAGGGAAGCGGATGTGCCATGCTTTTTCCTCTTCTTGATCTTATATCCGAGATTTATACAAAGAATGCTTCATTTTCAGATATTAAAATAGAAGAATACAAGAGATTTATATGATATTTTATATTTATGGTGGAGTGTCAAGCGGAAAATCCGAATATGCGGAGGCTATGATTTCAGAAAGCTTTGAAAATAAAATTTATCTGGCTACTATGGAAAATATAGGAGAAATTTCAAGCGAAAGAATAAAAAAACATCTTTTGCAAAGAGAGGGCAAAGGTTTTATTACTATTGAAGAACCTAGAAATATAAAGAATATCGACATAGATATTAAAAATAATATTTTACTTGAAGATTTAACAAATCTTTTAGCAAATAATATATTTGACGGCTCAAGTCTTAGAAAAAACTTCAAAGAGATTACAGAAGAGGTTTTTTCTGATATAATGACAATTGAAAAGAGATGTAATTCTGTTTTTATTGTTGGAAATGATATATTTTCTACGAAAGTAAATCAAAGTAAGGAATTGGATATCTTTATTGAATGTCTTTTTTCCTTGCATAAGAAAATAATAGATGTAGCAGATAGGGTGGTAGAAGTGGTTTACGGTCTACCCTATAATAGAAAGTAAAAATGATCAATGTATTTAAATCAATGGCTATAACTTTTGCCATGTATTCAAAGCTTCCGGTCAGAAGTTTTGAATGGGAAAAAGAAAATATGAAATATTGCCTTTTATTTTTACCTGTAGTAGGTATGGTCGAAGGGATTTTTTTACTTGTATTTTCTATATTTTTTTATAAATTAAAAATTAATCCGATATTGATTGCAGCTTTCATTACGGTATTGCCTATTTTATATACGGGAGGCATACATATGGACGGCTTTTTGGATACAATGGATGCCCTTGGCTCTAATCAGGATAAACAAAGAAAACTGGCAATATTAAAGGATTCAAACTCCGGTGCATTTGCTATAATAGGAGGATTGGTATATATTTTACTTTATTTTGCCGCGGTACTTTGCTTTAATAATTTTAGTAAAATCTATATATTGGCAATTTCCTATATACTTATAAGGGCATATAGTGCATTATCTTTGGTGGTTTTTAGAAATGCCAGAGGCAATGGTCTTGCATTTGAATTTGCAGATAAAAGTATGATATATGTTAACAGGGTGGTACTGCTTTTATTTATTGTGCTTACCGGTGTGTCCATGATTATTGTAAACACAAACTATGGATTATTATGTTCAATATCTACTTTTTTGGTTTTTTTATATTACAGAGTCAAATCTTTTGAAGAATTCGGGGGTATTACAGGTGATCTTGCAGGCTATTTTTTGCAATTGGCAGAGCTGGTTGTTGTTTTGGTGCTTGCATTATCGCCTTAAAAATAATGATTCATTATTCAGCATTTATTTGTGGCTTTATTTTGGATTTTTTCCTAAGGGATATTCAAGAATTGCCACATCTTGTAAGATTTATGGGAAAGGGCATCTTTTGTCTTGAAAATTTTTTAAGAAAAATATTTAAAACGGATAAAGGATTGATTTTTTCAGGATTTTTAATTGTAGTATTTAATGTTTTATTTTGGGGAGGCATGGCGTATTTAACAGATAAATATATATATAGGCTAAACTATATATTGGGATTTATAGCCGAGTTTTTTTTATTTTTTCAGATATTTGCCAAAGCCTCACTGAAATATGAAAGTATAAAAGTATATCATGAAATAATATCCGGGGATATAGACAAATCAAGGAGTGCTCTCTCTATGATAGTTGGCAGAGATACAATGTCTCTTTCTTTTGAACAGATTATAAAAGCCGTTATAGAGACTGTAGCTGAAAATATGTCTGACGGTATTGTGGCACCATGGTTTTATGCGACTATCGGAAGTATTATTGCTCTGCTTTTTGGAGAGCAGTTTATTTATCTTATTTTGGTACTTCCAATTATTTATAAAGTGATAAATACCATGGATTCCATGATAGGCTATAAAGATAAAAAGTATTTTTATATAGGCAAAGCGGCAGCTGTTCTTGATGATATTGTAAATTTTATACCTGCAAGATTTTCAGCCTTTATATTATTATTTGAGATTTTCTTTATAGCTGTTTTTAAAAATAATTTTAATATATTTACAAGGTCTGTAAAAGCATTTATAAAGTACAGATATGTTCATTCCAGTCCGAATGCCGGACAGACTGAAAGTGTAATTGCAGGTTTTTTTGATACCAAACTCCTTGGTGACGCCTTCTATTTTGGTAAGCTTGTGAAGAAACAAAGTATAGGAGATGGTGAAAATATTGTTAAAGCTGATGATATTGTGGTATTAAATAATATCACATATCTGTCTTATATTGTATTACTGATAATAAATTTGATAATTGGGGGCATAGCATGCTTTATTTTGTAGGTGCAGGTTCAGGAAATCCTGAACTTTTAACTATTAAAGGGAAAAGAATAATAGATAATTCCGATGTTATCATCTATACAGGTTCTCTTGTAAACAAGGAGTTATTTACAGATATAAAAACAGATGCAAAATTGATAAATTCCGCATCACTTAGCTTGGATGATGTGTTGGAAATCATAATAAATTCAAGTGAAAAGGGATTAAACATTGCAAGAGTGCATACCGGTGATCCGGCTATGTATGGCGCTATCAGAGAACAGATGGTCGCTCTTGATAAAGCAGGTATAAAATATGAAGTAATACCCGGAGTAAGTTCGGTATTTGCCGGTGCTGCGGCGCTAAAGAGAGAGTTTACACTTCCCGGAGTAACACAGACCTTAATCCTTACAAGAATGGCAGGCAGGACACCTGTTCCGGAGGCTGAAAGCATTGAAAACCTTGCAAAAATACAATCCAGTATGGCAATCTTTTTAAGTATTGCAGGTATTGAAGAACTTGCAAATAAACTTATGACATCATATCCAAAGGACACCCCTGCTGCTGTAGTATATAAGGCAAGCTGGCCTGATCAAAAAATCATAATGTCCACGCTTGAAAATATAGCAAAAGAGGTTAAGAGTGCGGATATCAATAAAACCGCACTTGTATATGTAGGTAGATTTTTAGCTGACGAGTTTGAGTTAAGCAAACTCTATGATAAAAACTTCAGCCATGAGTTCAGAGAGGCAAAAGATGCATGGAGGTAGATTTTTAGAGTTTTCAAAAGATGGCAGTGACTATATCGACTTTTCAGCCAGTATCAATCCATATGGACTTGATTCAGTGCTGAAGAATATATTAAAGGAGAGTATTCCTTTGTTAGAGCATTATCCCAATGAAAATTACAGTGAAATAAAGTCTTTAATAAGTCAAAAGCATGGTATAAAAGAGGATAAAGTCTACCTTGGAAATGGAGCAAACAGTATTATTTTCAGACTTTTTCAATTATTTGGCAGGAATATAAATATATGTCTTCCCGTTCCAAGCTTTGAATCTTATAGATTGTCAGCCGAATCTACAAACAGCAAAATAATATATTATAATATGCCAAATTTAAAGGTTGATTATGATGTTTTAGATATATTATCAGATAATATCAACATTTTAGTACTTGCTAATCCAAATAATCCCACAGGATTTATAGTAGGAGAGGATTTGTTACAAAAAATACTTGCTCATTGTAAATCAAAAAATATTTTTGTCCTGCTGGATGAATGTTTTTTGGAGTTCGTAGAAAGAGGAGAAAACCATTCTCAAATAAAAAATTTATATAATTTTGATAATATAGCCATACTCAGATCACTTACAAAGCTGTATGCATTCCCGGGGCTTAGGTTTGGATATTTGATTTCAAATAATTCAAATATCGTAAAGGAACTTGAAAAGCTTACACCTTCATGGGATATAAATACATTGGCAATAGAGGCGGCAAAGTATTCATTAAAGCAAAATATGGAAGCTGTTGTGGAAGATATTCAAAAAGAGAAGATTACACTTGAAAGCAATCTAAAATCCATAGGCGTATCGGTCTTTCCTTCTGTAGCAAATTTTTTACTTTGTAAATATAAAAAGAATTTATCAAAGGATCTATTAAAAGAAAAAATTATTGTAAGGGATTGTTCCGATTTTATAGGACTTGATGATACCTATTTTAGAGTCGCAGTCAGAACATATAGAGAGAATATTATACTGTTTGAAACAATAAAAAAGCTTATTAAGGGGTATACTATATGACAAAGGCTATAATGGTACAGGGTACTATGTCAAATTCCGGAAAAAGCTTTTTAGTTGCCGGAATTTGCAGAATGTTAAAAAGAAGAGGTTTTAAAGTAGCACCTTTTAAATCTCAAAATATGGCTCTTAATTCATATATAACCGAGGACGGTATGGAGATGGGCAGAGCTCAGGTAATGCAGGCTGAGGCTGCAGGTATAAAGCCTTCAGTGGAGATGAATCCCATACTTTTAAAGCCCACATCAAATACAGGCAGTCAGGTTATTTTAAACGGTAAAGTATATGATAATATGAGTGCGGCAAAGTATTATAAAAATAAGCGTGATTTTATACCATATATTTTAGAAGCCTATAATAAGCTATGCAATGATTATGACATTATAGTCATAGAAGGTGCGGGTTCTCCCGCAGAGATAAATCTTAATGAAAATGATATAGTAAATATGGGTATGGCAAAGCTTGTAAATGCTCCTGTTATACTGGTAGCTGATATAGACAGAGGTGGAGTCTTTGCTTCAATCTACGGCACTGTAGCATTGCTGGAAGAAGAAGCAAAAAGAAGAATAAAGGGTATTGTTATAAATAAATTCAGGGGAGATAAGAATCTACTTACCCCGGGATTTGAAATGCTTGCAAAACATTTCAAGAAAATAGATGTGGATATCCCTTTTCTTGGTATCATACCCATGACAAAGATAGATATAGATGATGAGGACAGCCTTTCTGAAAGACTTGATACACAAAATTTGGAATTTTCTGACAATAAGATAAATATTTCAGTAATCAGACTACCTCATATATCAAATTTTACAGATTTTAATCCACTCGGTAGAAGAGGAGAAATAGTATTAAAATATATATATTCACCAAATGAACTAAAAAATTCAGATCTTGTTATTTTACCGGGTACCAAAAACACCCTATATGATCTTAAATGGCTTAAAAACAGCGGATTTAATTATTCCAATCTGTCCTGTTATAATTTGATTGGAATATGTGGCGGTTTTCAGATGCTTGGAAATGACCTTATAGATAAATACAAAGTTGAAGAAGGCGGTACTGAGGAAGGTTTAGGGCTTTTAAATTTCACTACAGTATTTGCAAAGGAGAAAATAACAAGGCAAATACAGACTGAAATAATAAATTATCCGAACTTTATAGATAATTCGGATGTACATAGTATTTCAGGCTATGAAATACATATGGGAACAACAATAAATCCTAAGGAAATACCTTTTACAATATCAAATGTTACAGATAACGGAGGTTTTGTAAATAAAAATATACTTGGTACATATATACATGGTATATTTGAAAATGACGGATTTGTGGACAGTTTAATAAAGGGATTGGCTGTAAAAGCAGGTAAAGAAATCACTCAGGATAATATAAATGATTTTAACAGTTATAAGCAATCACAATATGATTTACTTGCAGATTTAGTGGAGGAATCTTTAGATATAAAGGAATTATTCAATATTATAGATATTTCCGAGAATAAAATATAAAAAGGAGCTTTATGTTACAAATAAGACCTGAAGATATAGAAAAAAAGAGTTTTGAGATCATTACCTCAAGGATGAATGAGGAAAGATTAAAATTTTATTCCGATGAGGAACTTTTAGTTGTAAAAAGGACCATACATACCACGGCGGATTTTGATTATCAACATAATGTTATTTTCCAAAATAATGCATTACAGACATTAAAGAATTGTATACAATTCGATGCCATGATTTTTACAGATACAAATATGGCACTCAGCGGTATAAATAAACGCATACTTACAGATAAATTCGGTATAGAACCGGCTTGCTTGATAGCTGAAAAACAGACTATTGAATTTGCTAAAAAAAATGAAACAACAAGAGCAAATGCGGCTATAGACTTGGCTTATCAGATGCATGAAAATAAACAGGCATTAACAGGCAAAAAAATCCCCATAGTATTTGCTGTGGGAAATGCACCAACAGCACTTATAAGGATAAATGAACTCTTAAATAAGTATAAACCGGATTTTATAATTGCAGCCCCCGTAGGATTTGTAAATGTAATAGAAGCAAAGGAGCTTATAAAACAGAGCAATATACCTGCTATAATATGTGATGGAAATAAAGGCGGCAGCAATGTATGTGCGGCAATAATAAATGCGGCATTATTGCAGATGGTATAAAGAGTTTTATAAAATAGAAGTTAATAAACGCTGTTTAGGCTATAATAGGAATATAAGGCTTAAACAGCTTTTTATATAAGAAGTAAGTATATTATGCTTACAGTATTTTTTATCAATAACTATTCGTTAAACTTGAGTTTTGCGAATAGTTATTATTATATAATTGTCAGCACCGGTATCTTTAATTATATAATTTAAATTTTGTAATGAAACTTTATGTGATTTAATATACTCTTCTTTACTATAATTTTTATAGTATATAATACAATTTATAGTTTTAGATACAAACAATATAAGTAAAACTATATACAATAGATAAAATACTTTATATATTCCCAATTTATATTGTCTTAAAAAATATATTAAAGAGAATACAAATATCTCAATTATAACAATACAAAATAAATAAAAAGTATCAAAGTATTCTCCGTCGTTCATTATATTATATTGATCACGAATATATCCGGACCAATAAAATACTATACAACTTATAATAAACAACATTAACAAATTAAGTATGGCAACAATAAATATACTATATTTTTTAAATATACTTCTCATTACGGATTTCATACTTGTATCCCTCCAAATAAAAATAGTATTTAGATGGTTATCTATCACTAACTATCTAAATACTACTTTCTAAGTTTAATATGATCAATATGAAATATTCATAAATAGAATTATTTACATTAAATAAAAATATAAGAAAAACAAATTAAATGGAAATCAATTAAAAGCTATCTATTCCCTGTAGCCCACTTATACGAATTTGTTTTTGAATTCATCATAATGATAATCAATCATCTCAAGTTTTTCTTTTATCTCATCCTCATTCAAATCGTTTTCTTTACAAAAATCATCCAATGAAGAATTAAAGTCTCTAAGCTTGGTATTTATAAGTGATAATAACATCACAGGATCCTTTGGCAATGTCATATTACTCATCCCAGCTATGATATACATTCTGCACATCATCCTCAGCATCCAAAAGGTCTAAAATACGGTTCATCTTCTTGATATCTTCTTCATCTGAAAGTGTAACCCAATTTTGAGGAATCATAGTTACCTCGGCATTTGCCATAGGTATATTTAACTTTTCAAGTCCTTCTCTGACTGCAGAAAAATTATCCGGATCTGTAAGGATTTCATAGCTGTCCTCTTCATCATTAAAATCCTCTGCACCAAGGTCAAGTGCAGCCATCATAAGTTCATCAGAGTCCATATCACATTCTTCTTTGTCTATAATGATCTGACCTTTTTTATCGAACATAAAGGATACACAGCCTTGAGCTCCTATATTTCCGCCACCCTTTGTAAAGGCGGCTCTTACATTTGCCGCAGTTCTGTTTTTATTATCTGTTAAAGTTTCTACAATGATTGCAACACCATTAGGTCCATAGCCTTCATATATATTATGCTCATAGTTTACAGAGTTTACATCACCGGCAGCCTTTTTAATACCTCTTTCAATTGTATCATTTGGTACATTGTTTGCCTTTGCCTTTGCAATAACATCTCTAAGCTTTGAGTTATTGTTTGGATCCGGTCCTCCCTCTTTTACAGCTACTGCTATCTCTCTTCCGATTACAGTAAAGATTTTACCCTTTGCCGCATCATTTTTTTCTTTTTTATGTTTAATATTTGCAAATTTTGAATGTCCTGACATATTATCTCCTTTATCTACTAATACAAAGCTATATTTTATACTGAAATTAATTTGCTGTCAATTCTATAGCAAGGTTTTTAAGCCATTTGCCCTGACGGTATCTGATATACCCTCCTACTACCTTATAAATCTCTGACGAAAGTACCATTGCATAAACTATATAAATGGGGAATTTAAAATACAGCCCTCCAAGAAATGCCATGGGAACTCCTATCAGCCATACTGAGGATAAGTCCAGGAAAAGACATGCTAAAGTATCTCCTCCGCTTCTTAAAATACCTACTATATTTACTGCCGCTACCGCCTTAAGTGGAAAATATACAGCAAATACGAACAGACATACTTTTACATCATTTATCACATTATCAGATACATTATAAAGTGATACAAAGGGTAATCTGAAAATCATTATAAGCATGGATGCAATAACACCTACCAAAAAAGTCATTATATATGAATATGAACCATATTGCTTTGCTTTTTTTAAATTTATTTGCGCCCATCTCATTTCCCAGTATAACGACTGTCGCCATTGCTATACCTTGAAATGATACCACCATAAGATCCTGTAATGCCGTGGAAATTGTTATGGCGGCTACAGCCGCATCTCCCATCCTTCCATAAGCAACCGAATACAGTGTTGTTCCGATGCCCCAAAAGAATTCATTGACTATCACAGGCAATGCTGTTTTTGCAAATTGTGTAATCAATTCCTTTGAAAATGGATTTAATTTTGCTATTGGACATATTATAGGTGATTTTTTTATTGTTATAAGTGTAATTGTCAAAATAAATTCAAATATTCTGGCTATCACAGTTGCAATAGCTGCACCTACCACTCCAAGCATAGGCAAACCAAATTTTCCAAATATCAAAATATAGTTTAAAGCAATATTTAATATTATAGCAAAGACACTTGCTATAACAGGTACCTTTACCTCTCCCACCGCTCTCATTGTGGAAACATAAATATCTGTTGCCGCGGTAAAGGGATATGAAAGACATACTACACCGAGATATGTTGCACCTATTGCTATAGTATTATCAGATTCTGTAAAAATCATCATAATTTTTTCGGGCATAAAAAAAGCAATAAGGGTAAGTATTATGCTTCCTGCAACAGACAACAACAGACCAAGCCCAAGCACCTTTCTGATATTTTTAATATCACCATTGCCCCAGTACTGTGATGCGAGTATTCCTGTTCCGCTTTCTATACCGAAGATAAACAGTACAAAAACAAAAAAATATTTATTTGCCAACCCAACACCGGCAATTGAAGTTTCACCCAATTTACCAATCATTACGGTATCGGCAAAGTTTACAATCATTTTCAGTAACATTTGAAGAGAAACAGGAAGTGCAATATATAAAACCCTCATTATATACTCCCTGTCTTCAAACATCTGGAACGGCAACATAAATAAGCCGTTATTCTTCCTTAAGCTCTTCATCCTCTTGTAATTTTGTTACTTTAATGGTGTTTATCATTTTATTTGAGACATGTAATGCCTTAAACTCATATCCATGCATTATTATATCAAATTTCTCATTATCTTCCGGGATTCTGTCAAGTCGAGATATCATAAGACCATTGATAGTATCAAAATTTTCCAGCTCCTCTTCATCAAATTTTATATTTAAAATATCTTCTATATCAGATAACGGAGTCATTCCCTTCATTATAAATGAACCGTCTGCCAGTTCCTTTATAAGCTCTTCATCTTCATCATATTCATCCATGATATTTCCGACAATTTCTTCGAGTATATCCTCCATAGTAACAATACCGGATGTCTGTCCATATTCATCCACCACTACAACCATATGATTTTTTTCTGATTGCATTTCCTTAAATAGGGTATCAAGGCTTTTATTTTCAGGCACAAATGTAATATTTCTTAGAATATTTGGAATATCCTTAATTGCGGTATTTTGATAATTTGATGTATTTTCACATATCAAGGCATCCTTCATATTTAAAATACCCATAATATTATCTATATTATCTTTATAAACCGGATATCTGGAGTTAATACCGGAGGTCAGCATAAAGTCAATCACATCCTGTAAACTGTCCTCTCCATTTATAAATACCACATTTTTTCTATGAGTCATAACATCCCTTGCCTGCTTATCGTTAAGCTCAAAGATATTGGTAATCATTTCCGCCTCGGAGCCCTCAAATATCCCCTGTTCATGACCTTCATTTACCATACTGACTATATCTTCCTCACTTACAGTTTCCGACTGCACCTTCATATCTACACCGAAGATCTTTAAAATAATATAAGAAATACCGTCCACAATATAGATAAGCGGTGAAAGAATAAAAATTAAAGCAGCTGAAATATTTATAAAAATACAGGCACTTTTTTTCGGTGATTTTCTTGCCAGCTTATTTGGTATAGATATTCCGAAAATAACAAAGAAAATACAAAATAATAATAGAACGATAAAAATCGAAATGCTCGTTGATATCGATATAGGAAGTAAAGCTGATAAAAATGTCTTAATACCGGAGGTAAATGACCTTATAAAAAACCATCCGAGGAAAATTCCGGATAAGACATTTATAATATACATACAATAAAGTACCTTATCCGAATTTTCCATATAGTATTTCAGCTTGTCACCATTTTTATCCTCATCAATATCAGAGCTGTTTAACTCATGAATAGCCGAATTAAAAGAGTGAATCGAAAAATTTATAAATAATACAATTATAAAAGTAGTAATTAAAAATGCCGAATGAGCATCGTCCATGAAAATCTCCTATTTATCTGATAAATAATATTTTATTATTTTAAGAATTATACCATAGTATATAAATCTCTTATATAATCCTTTTTGCCTATATATTCACCTTCGCAGTAGTAAAGTCTAGGTACTCTTTTATTTATACCGCAAATAAATTCATAGGAAAATGTATTTGAATCCTTTGTCAATTCTTCAACAGTGATTTTGCTGTCTTCACTTTCTCCAAGAATCACTACAGTATCTCCTATCTCCACTTTTGGAATATTGCTGACATCCACTATTGTCTGGTCCATGCATATTCTTCCAAGTATCCTGCATTTTACCCCATGAATCAATACATATCCCTTATTGCTTAAATCTCTGGGGTATCCGTCCGCATATCCGAATGAAATTGTTGCAATATTCATATCCTTTTCCGCCTTAAATATTGCACCATAGCTTACACATTCTCCCGCTTTTATCTCCTTTATATAGGTAATGGTGGAGTAAATACTTAAAGCAGGTCTGTAATCAAAGCTTTTAAGGTTTACTTCATTTGAAGGTGATACACCATACATTGTAATACCGCATCTTACCATATCAAGCTGCGTTCCGATATTATTTACAATGGCGGCTGAGTTGGATGCATGTGTGATTTTGGGTTCAATGCCCATATTACGAAGCATATCTAAAAATTCCAAAAATAATTCTTCTTGTCTTTTTGCAGAAGTAAGATCTATTTCATCGGCACTGTGGAAATGAGTGAAAATACCCTCGATTTCTATATTATTCATTTCATTTATGGTTTTAATGATATCAGCACTTTCTTTTGTAGGTTTAAAACCGATTCTGTTCATACCCGTATCAATGGCGATATGAATGCTCATCTTTTTACCCATCTCTTTTGCTTCATCATTTATTTTTTTAGCCTGTTCCAATGTAAAAACAGATTCTCTTATATCAAATACAATGGATTCCTTATAGCTGCTTCTTGGAATACATGCAAGTATCAAAATCGGCTTTGTAATACCATGATATCTTAGATTTATTCCCTCTTCCAAAGTCGCCACACAGAAAAAATCCACAATATCCTTTATATGCAGTGATACCGGAACACTGCCATGCCCGTAGCCGTCAGCCTTTACAACAGCTGCCAGCTTCATATTCTCTTTTAAAGCCTGCTTTGTTATCATTAAATTATGCTTTATAGCATCTAAATCCACCTTTGCATAAGCTCGTCTATATGAGTCCATTTTTCTTCCTTCTATTTAGCACCTCTCCGATATTATCAATGATTTCTCTTGCAAGGATGCTGTGTTCTCCATATTTTCTGCCTGCAAGACTGCCTGCCATGCCGTGAATAAATACTCCAAGTGCCACAGCCATATCATCCTCTATTCCAAGGCAGAACATACCTGCTATTATACCGCAGAGTACATCACCGCTTCCGGCTTTTGCCATAGCGGCACTTCCGGATTTATTTATAAAAATATCATCCTTGGCGGCAATAACGCTTTGATGGGATTTAAGTACAACCGTAATTCCATATTTAGAGGCATATTCACCTGCATATTTTACAGGTTCCGATAATATCTCATCTATTGATATATTTATAAGTCTGGACATCTCTCCGATATGAGGTGTTATAATAACATTGTCGGTATAGTATTTTGTAAGTGTATTGTCAGCGGCAATAATATTTAAAGCGTCGGCATCTATTATCATAGGTACATAGCATTCCGACAATACATATTCGACTATGGTTTTGGCATAATAATCTGTGGAAAGTCCGGGACCGAGCACCACAACACTTGACCAGTCAAGGCATTTCTTTACCTTTCCTATAAAGCCTTCCTTATTTTCAAAGGCTTCTCTCTCATCATATGTTGTAATTATAGCTTCAGGTAAAAGAGTTTGTAAAATTGTTCTGTTTTTATTTACAGTGAATATTCTTACAAGTCCTGCACCCGAGCGATATGCCGCCATTGCACTCAAAAATGCAGCACCGCTCATACCGGTACTGCCTGCAATAACAAGCACATGCCCATAACTTCCCTTATTTGCATTCTTTTTTCTGTCAGGTATATATTTTAATGCAGTTTCATCAAGAACTCTCATATCCTTTTCTCCACATATCAATCCGATTCTATTACCACCATTGCAATAGCAAGTGAATTTGTATTGCTTATAGATACATGAATTTTTCCCACGGCAATGCCTTTTAGATGAACATTTGACATATTACATATTCTAATAAAAGGTTTACCATAATCATCTCTAAGCACTTCCAAATCCTTCAGTTTTACACCCCTAAAACCTGTTCCCAATGCCTTTACAAAGGCTTCCTTTACAGCAAAATTTCCTGCCAAAAAACTGTCTGTATTTCTTGACTTTGCCATTTCTATCTCACTGTAGGTGAAAGCCTTTTTTAAAAAAAAATCTTTTTTTATTGCTCTTGATATTCTATCTATTTCTATTATATCGGTTCCGATACCTCTAATCATACTTTCCTTCAAAAGGTATTGCATCTACATTACTGACTCTGTATGAAAGTCTCATTAAAGATTCTGAAAGATGCACATTTTCAACTACCACATCATCAGGAACTACAAGATCTGTATGCGCAAAATTCCAAATTGCCTTAATACCTGACTTTATCAGTCTGTCTGCAACCTCCATAGCACGAGTCTTCGGTATGGTAAGTGCGGCAATCTGTATATCATTCTCAGCTATAAATTTTTCGAGATTTTCAAGAGAATATATTCTTGCACCACGCACGGTCTTATTAAACAGATTAGGATCCACATCAAACATTGCTTTAATAAGAAATCCTCTTCTCTCAAAATTTGCATAGTTTGCAATGGCCTTACCTAAATGTCCTGCACCGATTATGATAACATTGTGCTGGCGATCAATCCCCAGTATTTTAGCAATCTCATTGTACAGATATCTTACATTATATCCATAACCCTGTTGTCCGAAACCGCCAAAATTATTAAGATCCTGTCTGATTTGAGAAGCCGTAACCTTCATCCTCTCACTCAGTTCCTTGGAGGATATTCTTTCAACACCCTCTTCAGAAAGCTCACCCAAGTATCTGTAGTATCTTGGTAATCTTGATATAACCGCCCTTGATATTTTTCTTTCTTCCATAGTTACTCCGCCTCAGACATTGATTTATATAAAATAGATAAGAAAAGTAAAATCAAAGTCCGATACAAATGCCCTCAAAAGCATCTGTTTAATCCTTCCTAAATATGCTTAGCAATTCCATTTGTTAAGAATTCTACAATTAGTATATTATCTATTAATATAAATGTCAATACAGATATATATAGTAATATTTTTATATTTTACTCTTCACTTGAGTTATTATATTCTTAATACACATAATGTTTTGTTCCATTTTCCTTGCATTCAAATACATATTTAAGCTATACTAATGTGGATTATAAGACTAAGGAGGCAAATTTTGATTTTAACTGCCACAAATATCTCAAAGTCTTTTGGAAGCAATGAGATAATAAAAGATGCAAACTTTTTAGTCAATGAACATGAAAAAGTTGCTATAGTTGGTATAAACGGTGCCGGTAAAACCACTCTTTTAAAAATACTTACAGGTGAAGAGCATGCCGATAGCGGTAATGTTATACTGGCAAAGGATGCAAAGCTTGGGTATTTACGCCAAATAAATAATGTTGATTCAAAACTAAGTATAATTGATGAATTATACACCGTAATAGAGCATATATTAAGCATGGAAAAAAGAATGCTTGATATGCAGGAGCAGATGCAGCATCTTAGCGGTGAGGCTTTGGAAGAATTATATTCCTCATATACCGCTCTTACACATAATTATGAGCTTATGGACGGATATGCCGCAAAAAGCAAGGTTACGGGTATTTTAAAAGGTTTGGGATTTAATGAAAATGAATTTGACAGAAAAATAAATACTCTCTCGGGAGGTCAAAAGACCAGAGTGTTCCTTGCCAAACTATTACTTGAAGAGCCGGATATTATTTTACTTGACGAGCCTACAAACCACCTGGATTTAAGAAGTATAGAATGGCTTGAGTCCTATCTTTTAAACTATAAGGGTGCGGTAATAATAGTATCTCATGACAGATATTTTCTTGATAAAATAGTAAGTAAAGTCATAGATATAGAAAACAGTGTCGTAACTATGTATAGCGGCAATTACTCCAATTTTTCAGCTAAAAAGCAAATGCTGATGGATGCAAAAATGAAGGAGTATTTAAATCAACAGCAGGAAATAAGGCATCAAGAGGCTGTTATCAGTAAGTTAAAGCAATTTAACAGAGAAAAGTCAATAAAAAGAGCTGAAAGCCGTCAAAAACAGCTTGAGAAAATAGAAAGAGTTGAAGCTCCGCAAACTCATATAGAAAATATGCGACTTTCTTTAGATATTTCAAAGGAAAGCGGTAAGGATGTGCTCTCTGTAAACAATCTCTCAAAAAGTTTTGATGAAAAACATCTTTTTTCAAATATAAACTTTGAAATAAAAAGAGGCGAAAAGGTGGCTATAATAGGTGATAACGGAACAGGTAAAACCACTCTTTTAAAAATAATAAACGGTCTTCTATCTCCTGACAGCGGTGAGGTGATTTACGGTTCCAATGTGGTTATAGCATATTATGACCAGGAACATCAGGTACTTCATATGGATAAAACTCTTTTTGACGAGATTTCCGATACCTATCCTGAGATGACCAATACTCAAATCAGAAATATCCTTGCGGCTTTTCTTTTTACAGGTGAGGATGTATATAAGAAAATCGGAGATTTATCCGGTGGTGAAAGAGGTAGAGTATCTTTAGTAAAACTTATGCTCTCAAAGGCAAATTTCCTACTCCTTGACGAGCCTACAAACCATCTTGATATACTCAGCAAGGATGTGCTTGAAAGTGCTTTAAACAGTTTTCCGGGTACTATATGCTATGTCTCACATGACAGATATTTTATCAATAAGACTGCTACAAGGATTCTTGACCTCACAGGAAACAGATTGTTAAATTATATAGGCAATTATGATTATTATATCGAAAAAAGAGAGGCTGTGGAAGGTGCTGCAAATCTTATCTCAAATGAATCAAAAGAAAAGTCTGTAGAAATCTCAGATTCCAAGCAGGAATGGCTTGAAAATAAGACAGCACAGGCTCAAAAGAAAAAGCTCTCTAATGCCTTAAATAAATGTGAGAAAGAGATAGAAAAGCTTGAAGAAAAGCTTGGGCTTATTGATGAGGAGTTTTCAAACCCTGAGATTTCATCAAATGTAGGCAAGCTTATGGAACTTCAAAAAGAAAAAAGCTCTTTGGAGGAAAAACTTGAAAAACTTATGAATGAGTGGGAAGAACTTACCTTAAGTCTGGAGGAAAATTGATATGAAAATGAAAAGGCTTTTTGCTATTATAATTTTAATTATACTTATATTCAGTTTGACTGCCACAATTTTTGTTGCAATATTTTCATCTGACACAAGGCTCTTATTTACATTATTATTCATAGATATTGTAATGCCGGTAATTATATATGCATATCTTGTTATAACAAAACAGATAAAAAATCTTGATAAAAAAGAGGATGATAAAGAATAATAACTCTGCCGGTGGTAACAGTTTAAAGGGAGTGTATGGCTTAATTAAAGTCATACACTCCCTGAATTTTTGTTTAGATAAAAGAAGGCTTTAGTTTTATTCTTCCTTAGGCTTATTCTCGGAATAGCCACATTCCTCATTCATGCAAAGAAGCTTATTTCCCTTCTCCACCATATATGAGCCGCATTTTGGACAGGCAATAGATGAAGGTTTATTCCATGACATAAACTCACATTCGGGTGCATTGCTGCAACCATAGTATATTCTACCCTTCTTGGTCTTTTTTATGACCACCTCTCCATCACATTTCGGGCATTTTACTCCTATCTTTTCAAGATAAGGCTTGGTATTTTTACAGTCGGGGAATCCGGGACATGCCAGGAATTTTCCATGCGGTCCGTATTTTATAACCATATTCTTACCGCAGTTTTCACAAATTACATCAGTCACTTCATCCGCTATCTTTACATTTTCAAGCTCCTTTGAAGCCTGGTCTACAGCTGATTCAAGATCAGGATAAAAGTTTGATACCACAGTTTTCCAGTTTACACTGCCATCTCCTACCGAATCCAGAAGCTGTTCAAGATTTGCGGTAAACTCCTTATCTACAATGCTTCCAAAATAGTTTACCATCATTGAGTTTACTATCTGTCCAAGCTCTGTAACATAGAGATTTTTTTGCTCCTTTACAACATAATGTCTTGCCAAAATAGTTGTAATAGTGGGGGCATAGGTAGACGGACGACCGATTCCCTGCTCTTCAAGTGCTTTTACCAGACTTGCCTCTGTAAAATGTGCCGGTGGCTGTGTGAAATGCTGTACATCCAAAAGCTTTTCAAGTTTCAGCTCATCTCCCACCTTAAGCTTACCTATAATAGTATCCGAACTTACCTTTTCTTCATCATCGGTATAAACATTCATAAATCCGTCAAACACTATCTTTGAACCTGACATAGTAAAGGTATAATCCCCTGCACTAAGTTTTACCGATGTTGTCTTATATTTTGCATTCTCCATTCTGCTGGCAACAAATCTTTTCCAGATAAGCTGATACAGTCTGAACAATTCTCTTGGCAAAGATTCTTTAACCATTGCAGGAGTCAGATTCACATCTGTAGGTCTGATAGCCTCATGTGCATCCTGAACATTATTATTATTGGTTTTTGTAACAACATTTTTTGAAACGTATTCCGGTCCATAGCTCTTACCTACAAACTCCCTTGCAGCCGCATCCGCCTCCGCAGCTATTCTTGTAGAGTCGGTACGAAGATATGTAATAAGTGCAATGGTTCCCTTTCCTTTGATATCCACACCCTCATATAACTGCTGCGCAAGTCTCATGGTTTTTTGTGTGGAGTAATTAAGCTTTTTGCTTGCCTCCTGCTGTAAAGTGGATGTGGTGAAAGGAATAGGCGCTTTTTTTACTCTCTCTCCCTCATTTATCTCTGAAACAATATAGGATACACCCTTTAATGCTTCTAAGATTTTATCCATTTCAGCTTTATTATTTATATTCAGCTTGTTTTTTGTACCGTAAAACTTCGCAGTAACAGCCTTTTTAGAATAGCTTGTCAAAAGCTCGGCTTCAAGTGTCCAGTATTCTTCAGGTATAAAGGCATCTATTTGTGCCTCTCTGTCACAGATCATTCTTAAAGCTACAGACTGCACTCTTCCGGCAGATAATCCACGCTTTACTTTTGCCCAGAGCAGCGGACTTATCGAATATCCCACCATTCTGTCCAAAACCCTTCTTGCCTGCTGAGCATCCACAAGATTCATATCCAGCTTTCTCGGATGCTTTATAGCATCTTTTATAGCATTTTTTGTAATCTCATTAAAGCTTATACGAAATACTTTCTTTTCGCTGTCATCAAGCTTCAGCGCTTTTGAAAGATGCCAGCTTATAGCCTCACCCTCACGGTCGGGGTCAGTCGCAAGATATATTTTATCAGCTTTTTTTACATCTTTTTTCAGTTTAGCGAGCAACTCGCCCTTTCCCCTTATAGTAATATATTTCGGTTCAAAATCATTTTCAACATCAATACCCATAGTTGATTTGGGTAAATCTCTTACATGTCCGTTTGAAGCCGTTACTTCATAACCTGAACCTAAATATTTTTTAATGGTCTTAACCTTTGCAGGCGACTCCACTATCACTAAACTTCCAGCCATTTTAACCCCTTACTAATTTATTCTCTTACAATAATAATTTGATGATACTTGTACGATAAAACCTTCCAATTCAAGTAATAAAAGTGAGCTTAGCACCTGAGATACATCTAAAGTACTTTCTTTGATTATGTCATCAATATATTTCGGTTTTAAATCAAGGCAACTATAAACCTTTTTATCATTCTTTGCAAGTATATTAGCGTTTTTTTCATTATATACTTGTATTTTCCCATCAATATTAAAGTCAAGAGCCTCTAAAATATCTGTCGGAGAGGATATAATACCCGCACCGTCAGATATAAGTTTATTACAACCAAGACTCATACAATCGGTTATTCTTCCCGGAAGCGCAAATACCTCTCTGCCTTGTTCCAATGCATGAGAAGCGGTTATAAGTGAACCTGATTTAAGTCTTGCCTCTATCACTATTGTAATATCAGCCAAACCTGAAATAATTCGATTCCTGATAGGAAAATTTATTTTTAAAGGATTAGTTCCAAGTGGAAACTCTGATATAACTCCTCCATGCTCACCGATGCATAAATCATTATATAATTTAAAATTGCTCTCAGGATAACATACATTTACTCCCGTGCCAAGTACCGCATAGGTTTTTCCATTGGCAAGTATTGCACCCTCATGTGCCCTTGTATCAACTCCCAGAGCCATACCGCTTATTATATCCACTCCGTTTTTTGCCAGTTCCTGTGCAAGAAATTTCGCCATACCGAGACCGTATTCACTTGCACTTCTGCTACCCACTATTGATACACTCTTTCTTTGTACAGGTACTTTGCCCTTTACAAATATACCGAATGGATAATCTCTGATATTAAGAAGTTTTGACGGATAACTATCTTCAAAGGGAAGTATAAATTTTATATTTCTGTCAGCAAGTGAAAGATATTCTTCATGTAAATTATTTATTATGTTTTTTAATTTTAAGACGGCATGTATTTGTTTTTCTTTTAATTTAAGCCCTGTCTTTAAATCATCAAAACTCATAGTAAAGATATTATAAAGCGGCTTTATCTTCTCATAAATCTCCTTTTTTGAGGCATAACCCAGTTCCGATAATGTAGAAAGAAAAAATAAAGCTTCTTTATCAGTTATTTCAAAAAATTGCATATTTCCTCCTTTACCAGTATTTATCTTCCAAAGAACGGTAAGATATCGCTTCACATATATCATCATGTTCAATATTTATATGCTCATTAAAATCAGCTACTGTTCTTGCTACCTTTAAGATTTTATGCAGCCCTCTAACACTCATTTTTTTCATTTCATACAGATTGGATAAAAAAACATCATCCTCCCTTTTTAAGCGGCAGAATTCATTTATAAATGCCGGCGGTATTTCTGAATTATAAAAAAAGCCGTACTCCTTATATCTTTCAAGCTGAATCTGTCTTACCTTTTCTATATACTCTTTTATTTCTTCGCTGCTTATATTATTAAAATCCCCCTTAAGTTCATCATATCTTATCATTGAAGTCTCCACAGTAATATCGATTCTGTCAAGCAAGGGCTTTGATATCCTTGAAAGATATTTTCTTACCTGTGCCTCATTACAATTACATTTAGTTCTATCCGGATAATACCCACATTTACACGGGTTAGTTGCAGCCACAAGCATAAAATCCGCAGGATAATCAATACTTGCATTTACCCTTGAAATACTTACAGTTTTATTCTCCATAGGCTGTCTTAAAACCTCAATTGTATTTGTCTTAAACTCGGCAAGTTCATCCAAAAATAACACACCCTTATGTGCCAAAGATATCTCTCCGGGCTTTGGAACTCTTCCACCTCCTGATAATGCCTGTGGCGACACTGTATGATGTGGTGCTCTATATGGTCTTATCTTTAATACCGGTTCTTTTGAATTTAACAGTCCGCATACACTGTATATTTTTGAAACTTCAAGTGATTCTTCATCAGTCATATTCGGCATTATACCCGGTATTCTTTGTGCAATCATACTTTTTCCTGTACCTGCCGGACCTATAAATAATATATTATGCCTGCCTGCTACAGCTATTTGTACAGCTCTTTTTAACAGAATCTGACCGTTTACATCTGAGAAATCACTGTATTCTTTTATTGTGGGATTTTGTTTCGGAATATTTTCTGTATATGTTTTTTCACCATTTAGAATTTCTATAAGATCTTTTAGATTTTTTATACCTATATTTTTTATATCTTTTACTATATTTGCCTCAGCAAGATTATCATAGGGAAGAAATATATTTTTAAAGCCCATATCTTTTGCAAATATAACTATTGGAAGTATTCCCTTTATCGGCAATAACTCTCCGCTTAGTGACAGCTCACCTACAAACATTGATTTTCTTAATATATCTGATTTTATAATGCCGAGTGCTTCAAGTATTGATATTGCAATCGGCAAATCATAAGCACAGCCTTCTTTTTTAATTTCTGCAGGGGAAAGATTTATAACGATTTTTCGTGGATAAAAAGAAAAATTAGAATTTTTGATGGCGGTCCTTACTCTGTCTGCCGCTTCTTTTACTTCACCTGATAAAGACCCGATTAGAATAATGCCGGGTAGACCATCTCCGATATCGGTTTCACAACAGACATGAAATGCATTGATGCCTAAAAGACCTGCCGTATGTATTTTACTAAGCATAATCTCCTTTATCAGTGGCTGCCCGAATAAGAGCGAGCAGCCACATATTAATATTTATTTTTTAATAACGGAAGCATCTTTTCTGATAATTATATCAGAATTGTCTTCCTCAAATCCATTCGGATTTGCTTTTTGCCATCTGAATGAATCTCTGCACATATCCTCTATGTTTTTCTCAGCCTTCCAGCCAAGCTCTTTAAATGCGAGGGAAGGATCCGCGTAGCATGCAGGTACATCCCCGGCTCTTCTATCCTTAAATACATAGTTTATCTTTATATCATTTACCTTTTCAAAGGCATTTATAACATCCAGCACACTGTATCCGATACCTGTTCCAAGATTATATATATCCACCTTTCCGGGATCTTTTATAATCTTTTCAAGTGCCTTTACATGTCCCTTTGCAAGGTCCACAACATGGATATAATCTCTTACACAGGTACCGTCTTTTGTATTATAGTCATTTCCAAATACTCCAAGACATACAAGCTTACCTACAGCCACCTGTGTAATATATGGTAGAAGATTGTTTGGAATACCCTTTGGATTCTCACCTATTCTTCCCGACTCATGAGCCCCGATAGGATTAAAATATCTAAGCAGCATTACAGAAAATTTATCATTTGCCGTATGGCAATCTGTAAGTATCTGCTCAAGCATTCCCTTTGTTCTGCCGTATGGATTTGTAATAACTCCAAGAGGTGCATCCTCGGTAATAGGAACAATCTTAGGATCTCCATAAACTGTGGCACTTGATGAAAATACTATCTTATCAACGCCGAATTCTCTCATTACCTCACAGAGAATAAGAGTTCCGGTAATATTATTATGATAGTACTCAAGCGGCTTATAAACCGATTCTCCTACAGCCTTAAGTCCTGCAAAATGTATAACCGCATCTATATCATTTTCTTTAAACACCTTTGTAAGAGCCTTTTGGTTTAATAAATCCACTTCATAAAAACGCAAAGACTTTCCGGTGATCTCTTCAACTCTTTTCAAGGATTCCCTTGAGGAATTTACCAGATTATCCACTACAACAACTTCATATCCTGCATCCAATAATTCAACACAGGTGTGACTTCCAATATAACCGGCACCACCGGTAACTAAATTTGCCATAAGCCCTCCAATAACAGTTCATATATAATAGTCAAAAACTGTTGTAAACATATTGATTATTTAAATTTTATAATAAAATATATATTAAATCAACAATAGTTTTATTATATTTAATCATTTCTAAGTGCTGTAAGAGGACTGAGCTTCATAGCCCTAAGAGAAGGGAAAAATCCCGCTACCATACCTATAACAATTGCAAAAATAATTGCCGATATTACAAGCCATGGAGGTATTCTGGAAATATTTCCATCCACTTCCGCTACAACCGATGCTACTCCAAGAGCATTAATTATCATTGATACAATAAAACTGAAAATCACACCGGTGACTCCGCCGATAAGCCCGATAGCACCTGATTCTATAAGAAACATATCCCTGATACGGTTCATATCACAGCCTAAAACCTTCATGATACCTATTTCCTTGGTTCTTTCATAAATACTCATCATCATAGTATTTGCAATACCTATGGAAGCAACAAAAAGCGATACAGCGCCTATACCTCCAAGCACCATTTGAATCATATTGGTGGATGCCTTATTTTGCTCAATCCATTGCATTTGTGACTCAGCCTGATAGCCCATATCACTGATTTGCTTTTGTACTGTAATTACATTTTTCATATCATCCACATATACTTTTGCCGAATCATAGACCAAATATTTTAAAGGCTTACCTTTTTTTGTTGTAGGCTGACCGGGGATTGCCTTATGCTTATAGATTTTCTTTAGCATTACCTTCAGGGCATCAATATTACAATAGATGCCGAAACTGTAATTATTATAATTATTATAATCATCCATGGTAGTTCCCCCCTTTACCACTCCTGCAGTATCAATAATATATTTCTTAGGAGGCTTGGGGGCATTTTCTCCGCCAAATATAGATTTCTCATAAGTTTCCGTATCGAAAATCACAAACATAGGCTTATAGTAATCTACATTTGCAAGCTTATTTGACTCATAATATGATTCATTAGGCTTTTTGGGGTTATAAAAATCCTTTATAACAAAATTTCCATATATAAGTTCAAGTGTTTTTTTATCTGTCGGAAGATGTCCGCTTGCAAGCTCTATCTCCTTCATATAATCCTCTCCGACTCCGGTTATCTGGGCATTTTGCATATATGGTCCCTGCATTATAATAACCGATGTGGTAAGTACCGGGGATACACCGTCTACATGTGCAATATTTGCAAATATATCAAGAGTATCATCTTTTATATACAATGGTTCGCTTTTTTTTGAAGGATCATTTTGTCTGTTAAACGGTACTGTAACATCTATTGCCTTTAATGATCCGTACTTAGCCATACTCTCACGGTTTAATTCATCAAGCCCTATCCCCAGTGAAAGCATGGTAACCACGGAAGCCGTACCTATCAGTACACCAAGTACTGTAAGTACTGTCCTTAACTTTCTTCTCTTTAGATTTGAAATACTTAATTTAAGTAAATCAAGTAGTTTCATTTACATTTGCTCCTTTTTACCTTTTCTCTTCAACACTATAACAGTTGCTACAATGATAATTATAATTATTCCGCCGATAATAAACGGTAAAGGATTAAATCTTGAAACAGGCTCATCCGGAATTTCTGGATCGATTATATCTAAATCTGACGGTAATTCCTCATTTACATTTAATATAAATTCTCTGGTCTCCTCCTTTACATTTCCGTTTTCATCCTCATAGCTGATTGTAAGATGTATCTTTCCGTCATCCGCTGTTGTTGCTTTTCCGGTAAGATTTACATCCACATTTCCTGTTTCTCCGGGCTTTATATTTCCTACATATGCCTCATTTTCTTTTATAGAATCCGCTTTGAATTTAGCCATAAGATTATAAAGTATAACTTTTCCGGTATTATTTATCTGGAATGTAACATTTGCATCATCACCCACACCGATAGTTTCCGGATTTATCTCAAAACTTCCTATATTCATTCTTGCTATCTGCTTTACCGGGATATCCACAGTCACCTTATCTGTAGCATTCTTAAACTCGGGTGAATCATACTGCTCATTTATAGTGATGGTATATGACCTCTGGTCAACACCGGCTCTTGCACTCATTTTAAGCCTAAGTTCCGTAGTTTGGTTTGCAGGCAAAGAATTGACCGCATGTGAGCTTGAACCCTCCAGTATACTGAATACCGCACTTTCACTTGCTTTTTCAGACTCAAGGGTAAACAAAATATTACTTGCGGGTACACTTGCGGAAGCATTTTTCATAACCAAAATCAGTTCAAAATTCTCTCCGGCATATACCTCCTCAGGAATAGTTTTATAGCTGTCCACCACAATTCTTGCCTTTGTTCTGTCATTTGGATTAAATTCTCCCGGAGAAGAGGTGGTTTCATCCTTTTCTTTATTTTTTACATGTACAAAGAACTGTTCTTCTGCCTTTTTTATAGCTCCTTCCGTACTGTCACGATATGTTATTTCAAGTTTTATAGGATAATATCCGGTATAGGTGTTTTTTTGTATGGCAAAGCTGTAATCAAGGCTTGTCATACCACCACTTTCAATCTTGTCAAAATGCCTGTCATAATTGGCATCGTTTATTTCAAAGGGGAAAACGGTACTGTCCTTATCCATTACCATATGTGCGGTCACATCAAATGCTGTAAGCTTTCCTGTGTTTGCCATATTTAAGCTGAAATTTAAAACATCCGGATATGCACCTCTCGGTGTTGACTGCCCCTCTCCTATAGTAAATTCCACATCCTTTACCACCTCAGCTTCACTGCTCTCAGTGGTACTTGATTTTTGGATATATACATTTATATATTCCTGTACTCCCTTGCCTCCATTTTGTTCATCAGCCAAATATACCGCAATGCCATAATAACCTTCAGGTATATCTCTTCTTACTCTTGCCGAAATAGTGACACTCTTTTTCTTGCCCTTTGTTATCTTACCTATATGTTTTCTGTCCGTAGTTTCTGAGGTAAGTTCAAAAGGAAATTCTATATTTTCGTCTTCTTCATCATCATAGGCAATACCTGCCCATGCATCAGCATAATCTGAACCTGTTTCCACATAGAATGTAACATTCATTATTTTACCTGTTTTACCTACAGGCACTTTGTCCTGATGAAAAACATTATTGCTCTCGATATTTCTTAATTTGGCAAAGGATTGCATTGGTAAAATAATTGCCATAATAAGAATCATCATCAGTCCCCAAATTTTCTTTACCATTTTCATCCCGCTATACCGCCTTTCCATCTACGATTTTAATTTGTCTGTCTGCCACCTTGGCTATATCAACATCATGAGTTACCATAATCAGAGTCTGATCTTCCTCTTTTACAATCTGCTTCATAAGTTCCAAAACTTCAGCAGTAGTCTTTGTATCAAGATTTCCTGTGGGCTCATCTGCAAAAATTATCTTCGGCTGCATGGCGAGTGCTCTGGCAATACCCACTCTTTGTTGCTGTCCTCCGCTCATTGCATTACCGTTTTGATACATCTGTTTTTCAAGTCCTACCAAGGTCAGATATTGCTTGGCTATTTCTATTCTTTTTTTATTGTCCATCCCTCTAAATACCAGCGGCAATGCCACATTGTCAAGAGCATTCATAGTGGGCAAAAGATTATAGGACTGGAAAATAAATCCGACATTATTTCTTCTAAAAGCAACCAGCTGATTTTCCTTAAGTTTTTCCAGATGTGTTCCGCCTATTATTATTTCCCCCTTTGTAGGCTTTTCAAGCCCCGCAAGCATATTTAAAAGCGTAGATTTTCCGGAACCTGACGGACCGACTATTGCCACGAACTCTCCCTTGTTTATTGTAAAGTCTAAACCGTCCAAAGCATGTACTATATTCTCACCTGCTTTATAGAATTTATACAGTCCCTTAACCTCTATTATTGTCTTATTCATATATTCACCTTCAAGAAATACAATAAACTTATATATCCTATATCATAGCATATATTTGGGATATTTATATTTATATTTTTGAATTTTTATATTTTATTTTAAAAAACCGGCTGATATATGCTTTGCAAATATCAACCGGTTAAAATAGTTACTGTGTTATAAGTTCTTTAGTTTTGGTTTTCTTTACTACAGGTTTAAAGATAAGTTCTCTTTCTTTATCCTCACCCTTACAATCCACCTTTAGGCTGTCACCCTGCTTTACATTTCCTGCAAGTATCTCTTCAGCCATCTTATCCTCTATCTCATTTTGCAGAGCTCTCTTTAAAGGTCTGGCACCGTACTTTTTATCATAGCCCTTATCAATAAGGAACTCTTTGGCTTTTTCTGTAAGCTTTAAGCTCATCTGCATTTGTTCCAGAAGTCTGTTATTGATTTCCTTAAGCAATATATCAAGAATTTCCTTAAGATTTTCACGAGTAAGCTGGTGGAATACTATGGTCTCGTCAATTCTGTTTAAAAACTCAGGTTTAAACATCTGTTTAACTTCATCCATAACATTGGTCTTCATAACCGAATAGTCCTTTTCATTATCGGAGTTTGAAGCAAATCCAAGCTGCTTAGGTTCAACTATTCTCTGTGCTCCGGCATTTGAAGTAAGGATAATTACGGTGTTTTTAAAATCAACCGTTCTACCGCTTGAATCAGTGATATGCCCGTCATCAAGTACCTGTAAAAGGATATTAAATACATCAGGATGTGCCTTTTCAATCTCATCAAAAAGTATCACGGAATAAGGGTTTCTTCTGACCTTTTCAGAAAGCTGTCCACCCTCATCATATCCTACATATCCCGGAGGTGAGCCGACCATCTTGGAAACAGAATGTTTCTCCATATATTCACTCATATCAACACGAATAAGAGCATTTTCAGAGCCGAACATACTATAGGCAAGTGCCTTTGAAAGTTCAGTCTTACCTACACCTGTAGGTCCCAAGAATAAGAATGAGCCAATAGGTCTTTTAGGATCTTTAAGTCCGACTCTACCTCTTCTTATAGCTCTTGCAACGGCATTTACAGCCTCTTCCTGCCCTACAACTCTCTCATGTAATACCTTTTCAAGATTATTCAGTCTTTGAGAGTCATTTTCGGTAATCTTTTTTACAGGAATCTTTGTCCAAAGAGCAACAACATCCGCTATCTCATCTTCATCCACGATAAGTTTTTTATTCTTCTTATCCTCAATCCATTTTTCACGCAGTTTATTTTGTTTTTCTCTGAGTTTTTCCTGCTTTTCCTTTATCTCACCTGCTTTTTCAAATTCTTCAGCGCCTACCGCATCTTCTTTTTCTTTTTCCATTTTTTCTATTTCAGCCTTGATTTCCTTAATCTTTTCAGGCTCCATATAATTGCTTATCCTTGTTTTTGAAGCAGCCTCATCCACAAGGTCGATAGCCTTATCAGGTAAAAATCTGTCTGAAATATATCTTTTTGAAAGCTTAACCGCACTCTCTATAGCCCTGTCGGTAATAGATACAGCATGATGCTCCTCATACTTATGCTTAAGTCCCATAAGTATCTTTGTAGCATCCTCTAAAGAAGGCTCTTCCACTATTATAGGCTGGAATCTTCTCTCAAGTGCCGAATCCTTTTCTATATGCTTTCTGTATTCATCTATGGTAGTTGCACCTATAAGCTGCAACTCTCCTCTTGCAAGCAAAGGTTTTAATATATTTGATGCATCTACAGCACCCTCGGCACCGCCTGCACCGATGATTGTATGGAGTTCATCCAGGAAAAGTAATACATTTCCGGCACTTACCACCTCATTTATTACTTTTTTGATTCTTTCTTCAAACTCTCCACGGTATTTTGAACCTGCAATCATTGCAGGAAGGTCAAGAGTCACCAGTCTTTTATCAAGTAATGTATCCGGAACCTCCTTTGAAATAATACGAGAAGCGAGTCCCTCAACTACTGCGGTTTTTCCGACTCCCGGTTCTCCTATAAGTACAGGATTGTTCTTGGTTCTTCTTGATAAAATCTGCATAACCCTATTGGTTTCATTATCCCTGCCTATAACAGGATCCAGTTTACCTATTCTTGCAAATTCTGTTAAATCTCTGGAATACTTATCAAGTGTAGGAGTGGATAAAGAGGCGGATTTATTGCTTGTCTTTTCATAGTTTTCCTTTCTCTCGGTTTCCTCTCCCATTGCGGATAAGATTTCCATATATATTCTTTGAATATTTATATTCATGGTCAAAAGAAGCTTATGTGCAATGCATGCACTGTCCTTTATTATAGCTATAAGTATATGCTCCGTACCTATAAGAGCGGACTTATATCTTGTAGCCTCCCTATAGGCGTTTTGAAGCACACCTATTGCAAGAGGAGAATAATTTTGCTTACTCTCTATTGCCACATTATAATTTGATACTATAAGCTGATCTATTAAATTTAAGATTTTCTCTTCCGTTATTCCGTTATTTTCAAGTATTTTTGCGGCAACACCGCTTCCCTCCTGAACAAGTCCAAGAAGGAGATGTTCAGTGCCGACATAGTTTTGCGATAATTCTTTAGCAGCCATCTCGGCATACTTAATAGCTTCTTTTGCCTGGGATGTATATCTTTCAGCCATTCGTTTTCCTTTCTATTGTAATTCCCCTATATTTTCCCTTATGTACTCCGCTCTTATTTCGTCTATCTCATCTTCATTTAGCGGTCTTCCCGTCATTTTTAAAAGATTTGATGCCTGTGAGCCTATCATCAGCGAATATAATTTATTCTGATTAGTCAGTTTTATAAGTCCGTCAGCACTTCCCATCATAAGCGAACTTATAAAGCTCAGTGCATCCTTTAAGGATAATTTTCTTGCATATTTTAAAACTCCGAAGGATTTATATGCTTCATCCTGCTTCTCCAATCTTTTTTCGATTAGAAATGATTCTCTGAGTTTCCTCTCATTTGTATTTAACTGATTGGCAACTTTTGTAATTGTATCAATTATCTCCTTCTCGGAAATACCCAGAGTCTTCGGATTACTGATTTCAAACAATGCTCCGAAATTCTCCTTGCCTTCACCATGTAACCCTCTTACAGATACTCCAAACCTCCCCACACCTGATACAAGCTTTGAAAAGCCCTTACTTTGTGTGGATGCCGGCAGATGAAGTATTACGGCTGCACGCATCCCCGTTCCTATATTTGTGGGGTAGGTAGTTAAATATCCGTACTTATCATTAAACGCATAATCAAAATGTCCGTTTATATAGTCATCTATTCTGTTTGCTTTTTCAGATAAATAATACAGTGATATACCTACTGAAAATGTCTGCAAGCGTATATGGTCATCACCATTTATAACTATACTGATATCTTCACTGTCATTTAATATAATACCTGTGGGTGTCTTTTTCTTTGCCAATGTCAGATTCAGTATTTTTCTGTCATACATTGACATCCTTTCTATTTCAGAAACTCTGTCAAGTATATTTGCATTTGTATTGATACCCAAATCGGTAGAAATATTTGATAATTCATTCAATGTATTGTCAATAAGCTTCTTGGCTTCACTGTCGGAGAGCTTATTTGGAAACAATGCATTGTCAAAGTTTCTTGCAAGCCTTATCCTGCTGCATACATAATTATAATCCGTCGTTAAGGATACATTATCATACCACATCTTCATTATCCTCTTTGATAGTCTTTATTCTGTCTCTAAGTAGGGCAGCCTGAACAAAATCTTCTTTCCTGATGGCATCCTCAAGCCTATGCTTAAGGTTCTCAATCTTTTGGTCCTCTTTTGAAAAAATAGTATCAATACTATCTGTGACCAATGATCTTGGGAGCATCTTGTCATTCTTATGATGATTTTTGGGAATCTTACCTATATGTGTATCATTGCCATGAATCTGCTTTATATTATCATTTATAAGTAAATTAAACACTTCAAAGCAGTCCTTGCAACCAAACATGGAATTTTTTATAAAATCATCATAGCTGGTACTGCATGTGGGACATATTATCTGCTTATACTCATTGTTTTCCTTTTCAAATACATCCCCCAATATTCCTGACAATAATTTTGAAAAGCTGAAGTCTTTATCAAATATACTTGAATATTGGTCAAACTCTCTGGCACATACAGTACATAAATGATGTTCATTTTTTTGATCACCATCTATTATCTCAGTGTAAAAGACATTTGCTTCCCTAATTTTACATTTTTCACATAACATCTTTGTTATTATATCTCCTCAAATTCCTATACTTCAAACTCATTATACAGTTCATCTATAAGTTCATGTGCTTCGCTTCTGCTGACACCATTGCATATACCTCTTGCCACTACTACGCCAAACTCTTTTCTCATACTGTTTAATACCCTAAGTTTATCTGCATCTATCTTTATCACTGCGCCTTTTCTTCTGTCAAGCTGTACAAAGCCTTCTCTCTTTAAAGTAGCATAGGCTTTGTTTACGGTATGCATATTGATGCCTATTTCTTCAGCCAACTGTCGTACCGACGGCAACATATCACCTTCATGATATTTATTTGTTGCAATCCCTACGATTATCTGATTGCAAAGCTGTACATATATAGCCTCTTCACTATGAAAATCTATGATTACATCCATACTTACACTCCAAAATAAAAATTTGTCAAATTTATGTTTTTCAAATTCACTTTTAATAAAAAGGTGAATCCTTACTTCAAGCAAGTTATAAATGTTATAGTGGTAGTATAACACAATACCGTTCTAAAAACAATATTTTACACTTTTAGTATACATAATAAAACCATTTTGAATACTAAAAGACTTAAACTGTAAATTTATATTATATTTATTTATCATTATCATTTATTTTATTCATTATCTTTATACTAAAATTTGAATATATGTTTCACTTTTTGCTTTAACAAGTTGAATTGTACAAATAATTTAATATTTAACTTTTATTTATGTAGCTCTTGTTACTTAAAGTTCATGAAATATTAACTTCTTACCTATTGCATATATCGCGGGTTTATGTTATTATATGACTCGTAGTTGAGAGTTTTCTTGCGTTGACCTCTCACTACAAAATGTGCATTATGCACTCCTATATCACTCTAACAGGGAAACAGCAGCCTTTCGGCTGCTGTTTCTCGTTGTATAAATTTATTCTTTAATATTCAATTCTCTCCTAAGAATCTTTGCCATAGCTTCATATTCACTATCCGCCAAATATTTTTTGTCAGGATTCATAGTAAATGTGAATCCCCATTCATCACCACCCTCATATTTTGGAACGAGATGTATATGAAGATGACATCCCGTATCTCCATACATCCCGTAATTTATCTTACTTGGCGAAAAAATTTTATGCAGAGCCTTTGATATACTGTTTACATCAAAGAAAAATTGATTTCTTTCTTCATCGGAAATATCTACAATTTCGCTTACATGGTCCTTGTATGCAAATATAACTCTTCCCATCTTCGTCTGCTCTTTAAAGATATATAAATATCCGCTCTCCATCTTACCGACCGGATATCCGAACTTTAATAACAAATCCCCCTGCATACAATAAGCACAGTTATTATCCTTCATATAATCTCCTTATATCGGAATTTAATCCACATTCTCATAAACAACATTGCCCTGACAAATAGTATATACTATCTTTCCCTGCAATGTAGAGCCAAGCCAGGGTGAATTGCTTGATTTGCTCTCGCTCTTATCATACTTCCATTCTTTATTTATATCAAAAACTACAATATCCGCTATTTCATCCTCTCTTAGAATACCTCTGTCCATATTATAAAGTCTTGCAGGCTGATAGCTCATTCTGTTAATAAGTTCAAGAAGTGATAAATGCCCCGGTTTTACAAGGTTCATATAGCCAAGTGAAAAGCTGGTTTCAAGTCCGATTATACCGCTTGGTGCATCTACAAAATCTTTATTTTTTTCTTCTATACTGTGAGGTGCATGATCTGTAGCAATAATATCAATTGTTCCATCCTTCAAACCCTCAATAATTGCCATCCTGTCAGCCTCTTCTCTTAAAGGCGGATTCATTTTTGCCAATGTTCCGTACTTTATTACATCCTTATCTATAAGTGAGAAATGATGTGGGGTAGCCTCTGCAAATACCCGAAGTCCCGCTTTTTTTGCCTTTCTTACAAGCTCCACACTTTCCTTTGCGCTTATATGTTGAATGCTTATGGTTGCACCGGTTTCTTTGGCAAGCTTGCAATCTCTTGCCACCATGGATATCTCAGCCTGTCTATCGGATCCGTAAATTTTCATTTCTTCAGATGAAACTCCGTGATTTATACCGTTTTCTTTGATAAACTTCGGATCCTCCTCATGGAATGAAAGCGGCATCTTTATATTTCTTGCAACCTTCATAGCTTCTCTTGCAAGATTCTCATCTAAAAGAGGTCTGCCGTCATCGGTAAATCCTACAGCTCCGGCTTCTCTAAGCTCCTTTAAATCAGCCAGTTCTTCACCCTTCATTCCCTTTGTGATGCAGGCACATGTTTTAACATTGATTGGAGTGTTTCTTCCCTTCTTTAATACCTCAAATACAGTTTCAGCCGTATCAATAGGCGGCTTTGTATTTGCCATTGCTACAATAGTGGTAAATCCTCCCTTGGCTGCAGCTCTCGCTCCACTTGCTATATCTTCTTTATATTCAAATCCCGGCTCTCTAAGATGCACATGAACATCTACAAATCCAGGAGCCGCACAAAGACCGCTGCAGTCATAGACCTTAAGTCTTTCACCATTCGCCCTTGCCATGAGGGTGGCATCCAAGTACAGGTCTTTATCTATTTTTCTTATTCTTCCCTCAGAAATCAGTATATCTCTTATATCATCAGTCCTTGTACAAGGATCCAATAATCTGACATTTTTTAACATTATCATATAATATATATTCCTTTCCACTATTTATATCGGGCTATATTATATCATATAATATATTTTGTTGGAAATTATATAAGAATATACTCTAAGCTTTTTAGTTTTATAAATTATAAAGGTAAATAAAAAAGCGGCTGCAATGCAACCGCCCAAATTTTATAAAATTACTTAAGAGTAACCTGTGCTCCAACTTCCTCAAGCTGCTTCTTGATAGCCTCAGCCTCATCCTTAGAAACCTCTGCCTTAAGAACCTTAGGAGCTCCGTCAACAAGATCCTTTGCTTCCTTAAGTCCAAGTCCTGTAACCTCACGAACAACCTTGATAACCTTAACCTTCTGGTCACCTGCTGCTGTAAGCTCTACATCAAACTCTGTCTTCTCCTCAGCTGCTGCTGCGCCTGCACCTGCTGCTGCAACTACAACGCCTGCTGCTGCTGATACTCCAAACTCTTCCTCACAAGCCTTTACAAGCTCATTTAATTCAAGAACTGATAATTCCTTAATTGCATCGATAAACTCTGCAGTTGTTAACTTTGCCATTTAATAATCCTCCAATATTTGTTTTATTTACGCTTCCTTGCTCTCAGCAATCTGATTAAGCACACGAGCGAAGTTTGTAATAGTTGACTGAATGCTTCCAAGAAGTCTTCCAATCAACTCGTCTCTTGATGGTATTGTAGCTATAACCTTAATACCGTCCTGGTCATATGTTACACCGTCTACAACTCCCGCTTTTAACTCAAGCTTTGGAGCAGTCTTAGAGAAATTGTAAAGTATTCTAGCCGGTGCAGTTGCATCTTCTTTTGAAACTGCAATTGCTGTAGGTCCCTCAAGTGAGCTGTACAATGTCTCAAATGGAGTGCCCTTAGCAGCTATACGAATCATTGTGTTCTTATAAACCTTATAAGTTACACCTGCTTCTCTAAGTTCCTTACGAAGCTTTGTATCCTGTTCAGCAGTAAGACCACGGTAGTCAACGACTACAGCTGCCTGTGCGCCATCTAAAAGCTCGGTAATTTCCTTAACTATAGGCTGTTTTAATTCGATCTTTGCCATTTCTAACCTCCTTTATAGTTTCAGTAAAACCCGTAAAAGCAATAAGTGTAAATTCATACATAAAAAACTCCCTGCCGCAAGACAGAGAGTGAGAATACATTAACGTACTTAGTCACTTCCTCGGTAGGTATTACTTTAAGCCCAAAGGCACCTACTGTCTACGGTCGTTTTACCCTGTATAGGGTATCAGAGAACTTGGTAATTGTCAATAGATTATTTTATTTTTCTTCGCTATTTGCCGCTATATTAAAATAAATATTAAAATAAATTATATTATTCTTATACGATATATGAATCTTACCCTTATGTCTGTTTACAATATTTCTTGCAATGGACAGTCCTACACCATATCCTGAAATACTGCTGTTATGTGACTGATCTTCTCTGTAAAACCTTTCAAAAAATTTTGAATAATCTATGTTTTTACCGTCTTTATATGTATTATATACAACCATCTTAGCCTTTTTAAAGGTCAATCCCTGCTGTGAAAGCCTTACACCTATAGTGCCTCCGTCATCACAGTATTTGTTTGCATTATCTATAAGTATATTTACCAGTTCATATACGGCACTTTCATCTCCTGATATATATATATTGCTTTGAATATTCGATTCAAAATGTTTTCCGCCTTTTAGAGCCAGAGATTTAAAAGATTTCGAAGCTTTGTCCACAATATATGATAAATTGATATTTGCAGTAACAACATTTGTCTGCTCTTCAAATCTTGCAAGTACCACAAGCCTGTTTATAAGCTCCGTCAAACGCTGTATCTGCTCTCTGGTGCTCTGAGTCCATTCGTTTTCTCCGTTTATCATTTCTCCAAGATCATTATTTGCAGAGATAATGGCTATGGGAGTCTTTAATTCATGGCTTGCATTTGTTATAAACGCTCTCTGATTTCTATAATTTTCCATGAAAGGCATCATAACCTTACCGGAGAATATAACAAATATTATTATAAAAAATACCAGATTTGAAAAGAAAATAAATACCGAAGTTTCAATCAAATCAGCCCTGTCTTCCGAATATCTTGTTATATCAAGTACTACAATAAGCTTACTGCCATCACTGTCATTAAAATTAAATTTATATGCAAATTTTTGACCGTCTGTAGTTGCAAAACTTCCATAAGTCTTACCTCCCGAGAGAATCTTTTTTGCATAAAAAATCACATCAGTTTCCGATAATGTTGCTATATGCTCGGTGTTCATAGTGATTACCTTATTACTTTCATCCACCTCGGCACTAAAATAGCGGTATTGAAATACAATATCCGGATTTGTTTTCTTACCCAGTATTTTTTCTATTACTTCTTCTTCGGGAAGCACTCCATTATTTTCCGATAATAAATCGAGTATTTTATTTATTCTTTTTTCTGAAGTTGCATATTTTGAAGCATTCAAAACAACTATGACGGAAATGAGCATAAGACATACCGCCACAGTAGCAACTAAAATAAATTGTATACGCAGCTTCCTAAACAAATTACACCTCAACTAATTCGAATTCACAATTCTCTTCTCCCATAATTTCTATATTCGCATTGATTGCCTTTAACTTTTGTTTCAGATAGGATATATATATCCAGACATATCCGGCATCCGAGTCCTCATCCTTTGACCATACATGATTGTAGATATAATCCGTTGAGAGCTTTTTATTCTTATTTAACATAAGAACTTCCATAAGCTTGGTCTCTTTACCTGCCAGAATAATGGAATTCTTGGCTGATAATTCCTGCTCTGCGACATTTAATTTTACACTGCCAAAGGTCAGTATATTCTCATTAAAGTTTTTATCTATTCTTCTTTCCAGTGAACGAATCCTGGCAAGTAACTCACCAAGATCAATAGGCTTTGTAAGATATTCATCCGCACCGAGGTCCAGCCCTTCTATCTTATCATTTAGCTCGCTCATTGCGGTAAGAATAATTATATATGTGCTATTACCGGCATCTCTTATTTTCTTTAACACCTCAAGACCTGTCATCTTAGGCATCATTATATCAAAAATCATCAAATCAAATATTTCACTGCTTGCAAGCTCAAGAGCTCTTTCTCCATCAAACGCCTGCACAACCTCATATCCCTGCATTCTGAATGCAGTAGCATATGCCCTTGATAGACCAACTTCATCTTCAGCTAATAATATTCTCATTGCTATCCGACTCCTCTATTAAATTCCTTATTGTTTGCATATTTAAGTCACAGGATGCCAATTCATCCGCACATCTTTTGAGTTCCTTTGTAATCCTCTCATGATTACTTATATTTTTTTTATACTTCATCTGATGCTCAAGAGATGCCCATGAATCCATGGCAATAGTCCTTAATTGAATCTCAATATAGTACCTTCCCATATCATTGTTTTCACAATCGGGATACTCTGTAATAATCTCAAGTATTATATGATAAGAACGATAACCGTTAGGCTTTACATTAAGTATATAGTCCTTTTCTTCAACCACCTTAATGTTTTTCATCTTTTTAAACATATTTACAAGAGTATATATATCATCAACGAATCCGCATACGATTCTTACACCTATTGCATCTTTTATTTCTTTTAATGCATTGTATGTGGTAGGCTCCAAATCCTTTCTTTCGCATTTTTCTATCATACTCTCATTAGTCTTGATTCTTGATATAAAATGCTCAAAAAGCTTATATCCGGTTTTGTTCTTATGCTCCTCATTGAGTGCATATACATCTTTTGAAAAGCTTTCTAAAATCATTTCAAGATATTTTTCATAGTTGCCATATATATTCATTACTCAAAGTCCTTCTTATCTTTATACAGATATTTTATCATAAATAAGTGTATAAAGAATGAAAAAAGGCTAAACTTTTTAGTGTTTAGCCTAAGAAAAAATTCATAATTATTTGATATGCAAAAGCTCTACCGCAATCTGGAAATAAATAACCAGTGACACCGCATCAACTATAGTAGTAATGAGCGGTGCAGCCATAATAGCCGGATCAAGCTTAAGTCTTTTTGCAAGTATAGGAAGTATTCCACCTATGACCTTGGCCAAAAACACTGTAGCAAACAATGCCAAAACAACTGTAAGCGCTACAAGAGGCTGTCCCGGATACTGAATAACAAGTCTTATAAAGTTTACAAGTCCAAGTATTAAACCTACAACAACGGATACTCTTGCCTCTTTCCATATAACTTTAAATATATCCGAACTTGCTACTTCACCTATCGTCATACCACGGATGATCATAGTAGATGACTGTGAACCTGCATTGCCTCCGGTATCTGTAAGCATAGGAACAAACGAAACGAGCAAAGGCATTACTTTGAATGCATCCTCATATCTTGTAAGTATTCCACCTGTCAGCATTGAACTTATCATAAGCACCAAAAGCCATGTAATTCTGTTCTTTGCAAGCTCCAATACACTTGTTTTTAAGTAAGGCTTCTCAGACGGAAGCATAGCAGCCATCTTCTCAAAGTCCTCTGTGGCCTCTTCTTCCATAACATCCACAGCATCATCAATGGTAACAATACCTACAAGCCTGTTTTCATGGTCAACTACAGGTAATGATAATAAATCGTATTTATTGAATAAATCGGCAATCTCTTCCTTATCATCAGTAGTAACAGCCTTTATGACATTGGTATCCATGATATCTTCGATTTTGACTTCATAGTCATTCATCAAAAGCTCTTTAACAGTTACCACACCCTCAAGCATTCGCTTTGCATCCATTACATAGCAGGTATATATAGTTTCCTTATCATATCCATGCTTTCTGATATAGGCAAATGCCTCTTCTACAGTCATATTTTTCTTTAACCCTATATATTCGGCAGTCATTATAGATCCTGCCGAATTTTCAGGGTATTTCAAAAATTCATTTATCTGTAATCTTGTGCTGGGAGCGGCATTTTGCAAAACCCTTTTTACAACTGTTGCCGGAAGCTCCTCAAGCATATCTACGGCATCATCTACATACAATTCTTCAATTATATATGCCAGCTCTTTATCTGTAATACTGTTAATAATATGACTCTGTGTCTCTATCTCCAAACAGGCAAACACATCACTTGCCAGTTCTTTAGGAAGCATTCTAAATATAATTATTTGCTTTTCAGAATCCAGTTCTTCCAAAAATGAAGCAATATCAAACTCATTCATATCGCAGAGTTCATCTTTTAATTGTCGGAACTGTTTTCTTGATACAAGATCAAATAATACTTCTTTTATGTTCTCTTCCATAGTCCCACCTTTCTCTGCAAAGAATATTTTAAATCAAAAATACTTTAGATCAGGTCTGAAGTTTTCATAGATAAATCAATTCTTCCCTTCATAGGGTCAACCTTTATTACCTTTACAGTAACTTCATTACCTACTTTGACAACATCTTCCACCTTCTCAACTCTCTTATCCGAAAGTTTTGAGATATGAACCATACCGTCCTTACCCGGAGCCAATTCAACAAATGCACCAAACTCCAGCATACGAACCACGGTTCCTCTCATAATCATTCCGGCTTCGATTTCTATTGTAATACCTCTGATAATATCAATAGCCTTATCAATCATTGCCTGATCAGTACCTGCTACCGATACCAGACCTTCTTCGCTTATATCAATCTTTACTCCGGTATCTTCAATTATCTTATTTATAGTCTTACCCTGCTTACCTACAACATCACCGATCTTAGAAGGGTTTATCTGTATCTGTGCAATCTTAGGCGCATACTTGCTTATTTCTTTTCTAGGCTCTGATATACAAGGTCTCATACATGTATTTAAGATAAAATCTCTTGCTTCATGACATTTTGCAATAGCACCCTTTACAATATCCTGAGTAAGTCCGTGAATCTTTATATCCATCTGTATTGCAGTGATACCCATATCTGTTCCTGTTACCTTAAAGTCCATATCTCCAAAGAAATCTTCAAGTCCTTGAATATCTGTAAGAAGAACATAGTCATCATCACTATCTCCCGTTACAAGACCGCAGGATATACCTGCCACCATTCTCTTTATAGGAACACCTGCAGCCATAAGCGCCATACATGAAGAGCAGGTAGATGCCATAGATGTAGAACCGTTTGATTCAAAAGTCTCAGATACGGATCTTATAGCATATGGGAATTCCTCAGGCGTAGGAAGTACAGGAATAAGTGCACGCTCAGCCAAAGCACCATGTCCGATTTCTCTTCTTCCCGGTCCTCTTGAAGGTCTGGTCTCACCTACTGAATATGAAGGGAAATTGTACTGGTGAATATATCTTTTTGTTGTTTCCAAAAGATTGAGCCCGTCAATCTTTTGAGCCTCCGATAAAGGTGCAAGTGTAACTATATTACAGATTTGAGTCTGTCCTCTTGTAAACATTGCAGAACCATGCACTCTCGGGATAATATCAGTCTCAGCGGCAAGTGTACGAATCTGATTCATAGCTCTGCCGTCAGGTCTTTTTTGATCTTTAAGAATCATTTTTCTTACAGTCTTTTTCTGATACTGATAAATAGCCTCACCTAGTAAGGATAACCATTCTTCCTTATCTGCAAAAGCTTCTTCAAGTCTTTGTGTAATAGCCTTTATATTCTCTTCTCTTACCTGCTTCTCATCTGTGAAAACGGCTACTTCCATCTCCTGTGGAGGTACTATCTCCTTAATGGCGGCAGTAAGTTCCTCAGGAATACTAAATGCTGTATAGGCATGCTTTTCCTTACCTACTTCCGCAACAATCTTATCTATAAATTCAATAATTTCTTTATTTACCGAATCAGCCTTATATATAGCCTCGATCATCTTCTCATCAGGTATCTCATTTGCACCCGCTTCAATCATTATTACCTTATCTCTGGTAGAAGCTACAGTAAGCTTAAGATCTGATACAGCCATCTGTTCCTCATTAGGGTTCACCACAAAGAATCCGCCCACCATACCGATCTGTGTTGTAGCACATGGACCGTCAAAGGGAATATCGGATATTGCAGTTGCTATAGCAGAACCGAGCATAGCTGTAAGCTCAGGTGAACAATCAGGATCAACAGACATTACAAGATTGTTTAATGTAACATCATTTCTGTAATCCTTCGGGAAAAGCGGTCGCATAGGTCTGTCAATTACTCTTGATGTAAGTATTGCATTTTCGCTTGCCTTTCCTTCTCTCTTGTTGTATCCACCGGGCATCTTACCTACCGCATACATTTTCTCTTCATACTCTACTGAAAGAGGGAAAAAATCAATTCCTTCTCTTGGTTTATCTGATGCGGTAGCTGTAGATAAAACCGTTGTTTCACCATAATGCATCAATGCGGCACCATTTGCCTGCGCAGCCACTCTGCCTATATCAACTCTGAGAGTACGACCTGCGAGTTCCATTGAATAACTTTTAAATTCCTTACTCATTTCATCTCCTTTTGGCTTGCCGATATTCGAGAAGAAACCTTCTTGAAACATAAAAATATGAACTAGTGATAAAAACTAAAATAAAATTTTAGTGCTTATCACTAGCTTCGGCTACAAGCCATCAATAAATTATAATAATATGTTAGAACATATTTGGTCACATAGAATAACTTCTTGCTCCAATATCCTAAAAAAGGTGGAGAAAAACTCTCCACCAATGATATGATAATCACGCAAGGCTTTCAAAGAATTTTCCTTGAACGAAATCCTTAAAACTAAAGACTTTTTATTACTTTCTAAGTCCAAGCTTCTCTATAAGTGCACGATAACCCTCAAGATCCTTATTCTTAAGATACTGTAAAAGATTTCTTCTCCTACCTACCATCTTCAAAAGACCTCTTCTTGAGTGGTGATCCTTAGGATTTGCCTTTAAATGCTCTGTCAACTCTGTGATTCTTGCTGTAAGAACTGCTATCTGAACTTCAGGTGAACCTGTGTCTCCTGCTTTTCTTGCATACTCTTCCATGATAGCTGTCTTTTTCTCTTTTGTAATCATTTGCTTTCTCCTTTGAAAAAAATCTTACCGTATACATAAGGTAAGGTTGGAGTATCCATATCTCATGTATAGGCGTTACTACCCCAAAATAATAACAAAATAGCCGGGCAATGTCAATGAAAAAATCTTATATTGGATGTTATATTCTCTTCCCTCCCTCAATGTTTTAATAGATATCCGACTGTATAAAAAGACTTAAAGGTAGTATAATAAAATTTATTTGGGAAACGATTATTGTATTATAATTCCCGTACAATTATGGCTTTTTGATGAAATAAAGCGGATTTATAAAGATTTGGAGGATGAAAAATGATAAGTTTTAAAGGATATGGAATTATTATTGTTATGGCGGATTATTTTGGCGGATTGGTTATTTTAAGTAAACTCAGTCCCTACCTTTTTAAGATTGAAAAACAGCAGTATATTGCCCTTTTGTTGTTCCATATTATTATTACGGGAATCAATTTCTTTCTCTTAAAATATTTAAACCGAAATGAAATTAAGCATACCGTATATAATATGAGATTGGAGTATGTAGTGCTTTTTGTAGGAATCATACTTTTTTTACCCATTTTTATGATATGTAAGGATGCCCTGTATTAAGAAGAAATATGTATTCTCACATCCGCTTATATATAGTATAATTTCTTTACAACATAATTTTGAAAGGGGTGATTGATATTATTTATCGTAAATTATTTTTCTTGTTTTTATTGTTTATCTTTACAGTTATTCCGATAAATATCTATGCCGGGGATATTCCTGAGGGACTTTTAAACTCTTCGACCGCTACCGTCTATATCGGAGAATTAAAAGCAAAAAGCAATACCGATTTTACCTTTATTCAAAAAACAAGTATAAAAGGGAATTTTAACCAAAACAGCGAGGATGTGGTTTTATGCAGTGCTAATGATATTAATTATTCGGACACTTTAAAAATCGGCAGACTATACCTCGTATCCTACGACAGTACCGGAGGTATTTCTCCTTGGATACTTGAAGTTGACGGCACTGAAATCGATACTTTAGTTATCAAAGATGACTCTTATATGGCTGAGAGAATGGCAGAATACATTCATAACGGAAGCTTTACAAACTCAGAGTCTAAGATAGTTGAAATTAAAGAGTCCGTCATCTCCACTCAAGCTGAAGTAAATAATATTGTCAATAAAACCCCTGATACCGGCAAAAGAAAAGTCCATTTGAATTTTCTTATAGGCATTATAATTATTTTACTCAGTCTTATATTTTTTATAATAAAAAAGAAAATTTAAAGTAAAACACCCTCTAAAATATGCTCTTTACTAAAAAGACTATAATGGAGGGTGTTTTAAATATTATAACACTATTTTTTTATCTTTAAACCATGCACCTATGCACTGCCCGACTAAGCTTATCACAAAATATACACCGGCAAATGCAAGTGATTGAGCCCCGAAAACTACCATATACAGCAGCCATAAAACAGCTACCCGCAATGAAAAATACCATTGCAGACCATTATATATTGCAAATATTATTGAAGAAATAAATATAACCAATGGTATAATAATACACCACAAATACAATGCATATATCATACTATCTGACGGATGTCTTACAGGCAATAAATAAACAAAAATAGGCAATATATAATATACTACAACTATTACAATAGTATACTTATACTTTTGTACCAGACTTTTTTTCAAAAATTCTTCCATACTCTCTCCATAGCGGTTTATATATTATCAAAAAATTATACCATCATTTAAAACGGTAACTTTATGCTTTATACAATCTTTAAATTTTCAAAATAAAACAACTATCGTCTAAGCAAAATTTTGGACATAGCAAATGCTACCAGCTGACCGACAAGACTTAGTACAAAGAATATAATGGCATAAATTGCCGCAGATCCGTTCAGAATAATAATATTGGGGAGCCATAATGCCGCTACAATAAAAGAATAATACCATTTAAATCCCTTAATTAATGTGAAAAATACTGCTGTAAAAAATGTAAAAGCAGGAAGTATCAAAAATAAAACAAACATACCGCTTCCGGTATCAACTATACAGAAAGTCGGCAATAAATAATATACAATGGCGATAATAATAAAGCAAAAATATTTTCTTAAATAATCCATCACAGTACCTCCTTATCTAAATGCATTATTGTTATTGCTATCATTGTATCAAATAAATACTATAATACTATGTATTTTTATATAATAATTATTTAATTTATATTTTTAGCCAATGTTTAACCAATCATTTTATCTGTTTAAAAATTTATATATTATCATACCCAAAAGCTGACCTGTCAGACTTATAATAAAAAGTATTATCATGATAATTATAAAGTCAAATTTTATAATTAAAACCGGAATCCATAATATTGCCGTTATACAAAAAAAGTACAAATGAAAATTATTCTTAGACGCAAATATAATGGATGTTATTAAGACCACAAAAGGTATATATTTTATTGATAAACTCATTAGTACTATAACATCATTCCCTAAGAGCATAAGTATCGGACATAAGTAATAGACAACACATATAGCAATAAAATATCTGTAATTTTTTATTATATATTTTCTCAATAATTCCTCCATACAGCCCTCCTGTAAATATTTATACAGCTATTATAAAAATATAAGCTCATTATTATTTTTATATTAATGTAATTATACCACATACCATACAATTATTTAAACTTAGCCATATTAAAGTAAATATCTTTCAACAGTTTTTTTCACAATCAGTACCACCGGCTTAGCCGGTGGTTTGTTGTTTCGCCCTATAAGGGCTCTTTACCTGCGCTTGAGTCTAAAGACTCATCGAAAGTTCGCCAACTGCACATCATTTACTTGCTTAGCCCCTTGGGCTTATTTTTTCTTATTGCTTTTTATTACCGGCTCACCCGTAAACGGGTCTATATATTCTTTCATACTCATTTGGTCATATAACATATCTTCATTTAGCTGGTTTCTTATGTATTCTTCTATCTTTTTTGCATTTTTTCCTACCGTATCTACATAATATCCCCTACACCAAAAATGTCTATTCCCATACTTGTATTTTAGATTTGCATGTCTTTCAAATATCATTAGTGTACTTTTTCCTTTTATATATCCTACAAAATCTGATACACTCATTTTTGGCGGAATCTCTACCAGCATATGTATGTGATCCGGACATACTTCTGCTTTCACTATATGTACTTCTTTTCTTTTTACNTAACATGCTCAATATATTTGCTATATCCTGCTTTAGCTCT
>GL890583.1:495342-729605 GCA_000209465.1 Lachnospiraceae oral taxon 107 str. F0167
GGCTCTTTACCTGCGCTTGAGTCTAAAGACTCATCGAAAGTTCGCCAACTGCACATCATTTACTTGCTTAGCCCCTTGGGCTTATTTTTTCTTATTGCTTTTTATTACCGGCTCACCCGTAAACGGGTCTATATATTCTTTCATACTCATTTGGTCATATAACATATCTTCATTTAGCTGGTTTCTTATGTATTCTTCTATCTTTTTTGCATTTTTTCCTACCGTATCTACATAATATCCCCTACACCAAAAATGTCTATTCCCATACTTGTATTTTAGATTTGCATGTCTTTCAAATATCATTAGTGTACTTTTTCCTTTTATATATCCTACAAAATCTGATACACTCATTTTTGGCGGAATCTCTACCAGCATATGTATGTGATCCGGACATACTTCTGCTTTCACTATATGTACTTCTTTTCTTTTACATAACATGCTCAATATATTTGCTATATCCTGCTTTAGCTCTCCATATATTATCTTTCTTCTATATTTTGGTGCAAATACTATATGATACTTACAATTCCATGATGTATGTGATAAACTATTACTATCCATTTGGATACCCCCTTTGATATATTTATTGGTTGGCGAACCTTTTATATTATATCAAATTGGGGGGTTTTTCACATAACGCTAAAGCTATTTCAACCACCCGCATAGCAGGTGGTTTATTTGTTCTCTTGTGAGAACAGGGCCTTGCCCTAACAATAAAAAAGAGCTGAAAAACAGCCCTTTTTATCTATATGTTTTTATAATAAATGTGCAAGCATTTCATCAGCTGACATATCAAGAAGATATGCCGGTGCAATATCAAATACGGTATGTGCTCCTATCTTACCTTCCTTATGCATTCTATATGCAGCTCTTGAATATGCAACTATTACGGAAGCTGTAAACTCAGGATTTGAATCAAGCTTTAAGCTGTACTCAATCACATGATTATGCTCATTTTCCCAACCTGTCTTACCTGTTCTGATTACAAATCCTCCATGTGGAAGTTTTGAGTGATTCTTCTTTAATTCTTCCAATGATACAAAATGTACTGTTGTATCATAGTCTGCAAAGTAATTTGGCATTGTCTTTATCTCATTTTCTATTTTTGCCTTATCTGCATCTTCTTTTACAGCCACATAACACTCTCTTGTATGCTTTTGTCTTGTAGTAAGTTCCGGATTCTTACCGCTTCTTGCCGCATCAAGCGCCGACTCTACAGGAACTGTATACTGTCTTGCATCAATTACTCCATCTATTCTTCTGATTGCATCGGAATGTCCCTGGCTTACTCCCTTGCCCCAGAATGTATAATCACCTCCTGTAGGAAGTATTGCATTTGCATATAATCTGTTAAGAGAAAACATACCCGGATCCCAGCCTACTGAAATAAGCCCGAAATGGCGGCTTGCCTTTGCAGCATTATCTACATTTGCAAAATGCTCAGGTATATTTGCATGAGTGTCAAAGCTGTCTACCACATTAAAATATTTTGCATACTCGGGTGTCTGCTTCGGCAAATCAGTGGCACTTCCTCCACAAAGTATCAAAACATCTATCTCATTTTGATATTCAAGTATATTATCAATGCTTTCCACTTTTGCATTATCTGTAAGAATGTCTACACTTGCAGGATCTCTCCTGGTAAATACCGCCACAAGCTTCATATCTTTTGTATGCTTTATAGCACTTTCAATTCCTCTTCCAAGGTTTCCATATCCTAAAATACCTATTCTTATCATTTTCTCACCGGCCTTCAGCTAAATAATCTGGCAAATCCTTTCTATTATACTATACCAAGCTTTGATACGAAAAAGGATAGAAATACTCCAAAGACTCATCTTTGAGCATCCTATCCTAAAAATGTGTATCATTCACAATAAACTATGTGTTTAGCTGTATATATGATAATACTTTTTTGAAAAAAAGCAAGAAGATTTTTATTTTTTATTATCTTCGTGTTTTTTTCTCTCAACAAATCTTCCCATATAATAGGCGATTATTCCAACTCCTATACCTGTTTGTACACAAAAAAGAAGACTTTCAACCTCTCCCGGAAGTTCCTTTCCAAGAGCTGTTTCTATAATCGGCTCAAACCACGGCTCATATTCTCCGCCCTGTATCTGTGCAACCACTTCGCTTCCGGCATCATCAGAGCCGCCAAATTCGGCATTCTTTAGCATAAATAAGGGTACTATAGCTATCAATACTGCTATTACAAGTAAGCTTATAACAAGTTTTTTATTCTTTGACATTATTTAACACCTCCTGCTAAAAATCCTATCTCCTTAAGCTCAGACTCAGCATAAGTCTTAAGTCCTATCACTATAACCACGGTAAGTAATCCCTCTATTATAGCAAGCGGAAGCTGTGTAGGGGCAAATACAAGTAAAAACTCACCTGCAGAAGCCATTACTCCGCCTTCCTTCATAGGATATGCAATGGCAAGCTGGAATGCTGTTACAACATATGTCAGTAAATCACCTAAAAAAGCCGCTAAGAAAATAGAAACATTATCATTTACCTTTGACTTTTTACAAATCTTATATACTATAAATGATACAAAAGGTCCTGCTATAGCCATTGAAAATGTGTTGGCACCAAGTGTGGTAAATCCTCCATGTGCCAAAAGAAGTGCCTGGAATATAAGAACTATAATACCAAGTATACTTACCGCACTGGGACCGAAAAGAATAGCTGCAAGTCCCGTACCTGTCATATGTGAGCAGGAACCTGAAACTGAAGGAATCTTAAGTGAAGACAGTACAAATACGAATGCTCCCGACATAGCTAAAAGTGTAATTGACTTCCTGTCCTTTGCTATTGTCTTTTTAATTGACATATACCCCGCTATTAAAAAAGGCAATGCTATAAGGCTCCATGCTATAACATGCCCTACAGGCAAAAAGCCCTCCATAATGTGCATAGCATTGGCACTGAATGGTAACGCAAAGCTAAAAGCAAGTATAATTGCCGGAGCAATAATTAGTTTCTCCTGTTTTTTCATGTAATCCTCCTTTGAAAAAATATATTTTATAAACTCAAATCAAGAGATTTGAGAAATAAACATTTTTCTAAAATCTTCAATATTTCTTGCCGGTTTAGCATCCGCTTTAAATACGGAATTTTCCACAAGTGTTTCAAAAACTTCAAGAAGTATGGGCTTTTTCAGATTTGCCTTTTTTAAAACTTCTTGATTCGCCAATACGGTAATGGGATCCGAGTCCGCTATTATATTTCCGGCACAAAATACCACTATCCTGTCTGCCCAGCGAAATGCAAATTCCAAATCATGTGTAGAAATAATAAGAGTTCTGTTATCCAGACTCATCTTACCAAGAACTTCTTCAAATATGGAAATATTTTGCGGATCCAGTGATGCTGTCGGTTCATCAAATATAATAATTTCAGAATCCATTGCTATAATATCTGCTATACTTACTCTTTTTTTCTCTCCACCGCTCAGATAATGTGGCGGTCTGTCTATAAGATGTGATATCCCCATATAATTTAAGGAATCCTGTACTCTTTTTGTAACCTCATCCTTGCTTAAGCCAAGATTCATAGGTCCGAAGCTGACCTCGGCTCTTACTGTGGAAGCTATTATCTGATTGTCCGCATCCTGAAATACAATGCCTACATTTTTTCTGAGTTCCTTTATAGAACTCTTATTTATAAGCTTATCCCTGTAATATACAGCCCCGCTTTCAGGCTTTAACACTCCGTTTATATTTAAAAAGAAAGTTGACTTTCCTGAACCGTTGGCTCCAAGTATGGCAAGCCTTTCACCCTCATATATATCAAGAGATACACCCTTTAATACTTCATGCTCTTTAGTATAGGAGTAATGAAGATTTTCCGCTTTTAATATAATATTATTCATATAAATTAACCTTTATTGTTCTGATATCAGTACAAGTAAATATAAATTTCATCAGATATAATTAAGCTAATAATAAAACCATCCTGAATCTATAAATTCCCGACTGAACCGTATTTTATGGAGTTTTAAAAAATCTCTTTCAACTTTTAATTATATATATTAAAAGCCGTAATTTAATGTAAAAATCCATATAGCAAACATAATTAAAATATTCAACACTGTTAATACCAGGTTCTTTTTTTTAAGCTTTTTTTCTTCTTGTAGAAAATTTAAATCACCGTCAAAGCATCTTGCCTCCATTGCGGTATAGTATGCATTAGCTTTTTTTAAAGAGACTACAAGTATATTTCCCGCCATATTTCCGAAAGTAAAGATCGATGACTTAAAATTATGATATCCAAGTCTTGAAATTGCGGAATTACGCATATTTATATAACTTTCTATAAGTATAAATATAAATCTGTAAATAAGATTCATAAGTTCTATTATAAGTTTAGGTACATGCATACTTCTTAAAGCATTTATTATTTCATATGGCATGGTTGATAATATAAGGCTTTGCATAATGCTTACACAGGCAAGCACCTTTATCATAAGTTCAAAAGCTTCTATAAGCTGTATTCTTGAAGTATGGATATAGATATTAAAAATTTTAATATAAAACTCTCCTGCTTGTTCAAATGATAAGCCAAAGGCAATACTTATACTTGCAAGAACTATAAAACCAAGAGGTGCAAGAAGCATTGAAATATATTCAAAAATATCCATACCACCTAGATTTACAGTTATAAAAAACATTAAAAAAAGTATATATGCGGATACAAAAATATTGTTAAATACTATTGTTAAAATAAGTGTTATTAAAGCAGATATAAGCTTGTACTCGGGATTTATTTTTTTTAGCTTTGAATTAAAAGCATATAAATCTATGCTGAAATAACCTCCATGTTGATGAGCCATATAAATTTCCTCAAAAAAATAACTGCCTAACAAAGGTGTAAAGATTGTCAAACCCGATGATCCCTTTGTAAAACAGTTAATAGATTATAAACACAATCAGTAAACCAAATTATAAGCATACAAATACATTATAAAATGATTAACTAAAAATTATAAAAATTTATTACTGAAAGTTTCCGGGATCGTAAAACTCAGTTTCTGATATATGCGTAAATAAGATGCTCTAAAATTCTATAATTAAAACTCATCATTTAAAATATAAATTTCTCACATCTCAACCACATATCACATAGATGTATCCTGACTTAAATTCCGGTAAAATTTATTTTATCGGAAGATTCTCCCTTCCCAATTTTATAAATAAAATCAGTGGCATATAAGAATCTGTTAATTATCACAGTAGCGTCCCTGTGCGGGATTCTCACCCGACTTCCTATGCAAAGCATAAAATCTATGTTCATTAAGAAAATCTTATCATAATACTATATTAAAATCAACAAAGAATAAAAATGAACTGCCGTTTAAGAATATACAAAATACAGTAAATTAAAATAAATTTCACTAATATTTGGTATTATACTCTTTCAAACGACAGCCCGTTTATTACATATCTTTTTTTTATTTAAAATTTACATTGCAAATAAATCATTTAAACTCTCAGACATTGTAGGATGTGTAAATATAAAGTTTGCTATATCCTTTGCCTTTATTCCATAATCCATTGCAAGCTTTATAAAATTAATCATCTCATAGGACTCTTCACAGAAAAGTTCTGCACCCAGAACAGTTCCATCCGCTGCAACCAATGCCTTTAGTATTCCATCTGTTTTTCTTAAAACCTTTGCCTTTGGAATGGCATTTGCACTAAGGCTTAAAACTCTATACTCAATTCCTGCAGCCTTTGCATCCTTTTCGCTCATTCCAACTCTTGAAAACGGCGGATTGATAAATACTGAATAAGAGAAAGCTCCTCTGTTCTCAGTAGTTCTCTTATCCTCTCCCATTATCTCATCCCATATAATTCTACTGTCATCCAAAGAAATATATGTAAATTGGAGCTTACCGCATACATCACCTGCAGCCCAGATGTTATTTGCACTTGTTTTAAGATGCTCATCAGTCTCTACGGCACCCCTATCATTCAGCTTAACCCCTGCATTTTCGCATCCAAGACCGTCAGTATTCGGTCTACGACCTACAGCAAGTAAGATGGCATCAGAGTCCAAAATCTTTGACTCTCCTGCAACCTCATAATATAATTCACCTTCTTTTGCCTTAGTTACCTTTGCACCTGTAACAATCTCTACACCCTTAGCTTCCAATACTTCACGAATAGCCTTTGCAATATCCTCATCTTCTCTTTGTAAGAATACTTCACCATCCTGAACTATGGTTACCTTACTGCCAAAATCAGCATACATAGAAGCAAATTCAAGTCCAATATAACCACCACCTACGATAGCAAGTTTTTTCGGTAATTCCTCAAGATTCATAATAGACTCAGATGTATATACACCTTTACTGTCCACACCTTCAATCTTTGGTATTACAGTAACAGAACCTGTATTTATAATAAACTTCTTGGCTTCAATTTCAATATTTCCGTCTTTAGTTGAAACAATGATATGATGATCATCTTTAAAAGATGCCGTTCCGTCAATGATATCCACACCTGTACTTGCTATCTTATCATAATTTGCCTTATTAAGAGCAGCTGTCAGTTTTTTCTTTTCTTCAACTGTCACCTTGTAGTACTGTGCTCTTTTCTCAAACTCCCCTGTTGGAGATTTAGACGCATCTGTTATAAGGCGCTTTGAAGGAATACAGCCCACATTTATGCAGGTACCTCCATACATATTCTCATCTTTTTCAACCAAAGCAACACTCTTGCCTGCCTTACTAAACTTTGCGGCAAGTGTCTTTCCCGCCTTACCAAAACCGATAACAACTATATCATAATTAGCTTTCATAAGCTTTTCTCCTTTAATTATATTTTGGAGGTATTATACACCTAATTTTATACAATTGAAATACTTAAATAAAAAACTATATTTCTCCATCAATACAATACTCCATATTCCCGCTATTCCAGATATACATAATAGCTGATACAGGATTTTTCCCTTCATCCCAAAGCCATCCTGAGTAAGTAGTTGTATTTCCAAAGTACCCTTCTGTAATAATTTCAAACTCTGAATCTTTATGACTTCCCATAAATTCCTCTAAAGATACAGCATTCCCCATGAAGCGACCTTTACCTAATGTTTTATTAAAAATCAATACACTGCATAGGTCCAAATCACAATTTTTAAAACAGATTTCACCTGTATATTCTTTTTCTTCATTGTCGATATATCTAAATAATGTATCCGGCTTTAGAGTAAGTGTTTTATTATGGAATTTAATTCCCCTTATTCTGCTGTTTTGAAGGCTAAAAATAATATTGCTGTGTCTATCATATATAAATTTGTTTAAATTTTTGTCCATGATTTACTCCTAAATGAACCTAACACAGTAGATCTTTTTAATTCTACTGTCTACTTATCTTGAATCTACATTGTATTATATTATATATTGTGTATTGGATTTTAAATATACCACAACAGTCCTCCATCGGTTATAAAACTATATTACAGGCACTCCTATATACAATGCTTTCTTTATAAAAGATTTGAAAGCGATCTCATCACAAGGTCTATATCCTGATTCTCCAGTTCCTGTATCACATGAAGATATGTTTTCTGTGTAGTGGTCATACTGGCATGCCCAAGCCTTCTTGCTACACTGGCAATAGAAACTCCGGCATATAGTAAAATGGAGGCATGTGTATGGCGAAGACCATGTACTGAAATAATAGGTATATTTAATTTTTTGCAATATCTTACCAAAATATCATTGACTGTAGAATTATAGACCTTGCCATCCTTTACAAAAATAGGCTTATCTGACGGAAGATCTTTTACCAAGGTTGCAAATTGCATAACTACCTGCCAGTCAATCTGCACCTTTCGTACTGATGACTTGTTTTTTGTGGGTGAAAAACCTCCACCTTCCTTATAATTCCACGTCTTATTAACAGATACCGTCTGATGTGCAAAATCAAAGTCATTAGGTGTTATTGCAAGTCCTTCTGAAAATCTCATTCCTGTCTTAGCCAAAAGTAAAATAAACCAGTCCCAACTCACTTCATCCCCCAGAGTCAGGCTCTTTAAAAGGCTGTGCAGTTCAAACTGGTTTAAATACTTAATTTTCTTTTTTGACGGAATCCTGCCCTTTATAATAACTTTTCTTGTCGGATCTTTTGGTACAAGTCCCTCATCTACCGCATCCAAAATGGCACCTTTTAGCTGATGATGAAAATCCATGGTAGTCTGACGCTCATGCTCTTTTGCATAATCATTAATAATCTGTTGATATTCAACCCTTGTTATATCACATAGCCGAAGGTTTGGAACAAGCTTTTCCACCCAAATAAGACTCATCCTATATTTTGACAATGTCACATCTCTGATGGCACCTTCTTTGTATATGGCTATCCATTCCTTATAAAAGTCCTTTAATAAATCTGTTGTTTGAAAATCCTTAGGCATATTTCTCCTTCCTACCGATGAAGGACACGCCTAAGGATATTATAAATCTCTGATGTTAAATTGTTCTACTCATCCTCAGGATCCTTAATTTCAATATCATTAAGAATAAAATCTTTTAATAATTTTTCCGCATTATTTCGTACTACAAATGGCGGTAATTTTTTTCCTTCAAGTTTAGTATAATACTTTGTAGCAGGATCATTTGCTATAGATTTTTTTAATGCATCAAATCGTCCAAATTCGTCAAGATTATTCTCTGTAACTTTCGCCTTCTTAATTTCTATAAGTAAACCTTCTTCAACCCCAAGATATTTTACAACCTTTTTGATCTGTGACATTTCCTTATTCTTCGCATACTGAACAATATAATCCCTGAAAGTCATATCTTTGCCAAGTTTTGCATCACCTGACTGTATATCATGTAGAAACATATTTGCATACTTTTGCTCTTCCTGAGAAAGCATTGCAAAAGATTTGTGAAGTTCTTCCAGAGTGGCTTCCTTCTCCTCCTTGCTTATATTCGGATCATCCAACTGCTTTTGCCATTTTTCAAATCTTGAATTCATATAATTATTATCTATGATTCCTGTGTTTTGCTCACTAAGATATGGATCAATTGTAAATGTAATCTCACCGTCGCCATCTCCCATATCATCAACAGGTCTGCTTAGCTCCTTATATCTTTGTAAAAGCACATTATATTCTTCTTCACTTGGAATCACTGTGATAATCTCAGTCCTGTTATCTTCATCATCAATCTTTACAGAATATTCTTTTATATCCCAGCTAAATCCCTGAATCTTTGCAGCCTGCAAATATGTGGAAAACTCTCTAAAAAGCTTTGCAAACTTTGCCTTTGACTCCGTATCATCAGGTAATCTTTGCATATCGGCAATATTTGCCTGCTTGAACACTGCAAGCATATCCTTAAATGTGATATTCATATGTTCAATATTATCCGGCAAATGATCCGCAAAGAGCCCCTGCGGTCTGTCACCGGAGTAAAGCTTCATGGCATTTTCCACATTCTTTTTCATGGTATGAGGCATTCTGTAATACTTTATAGATCCGAAAGGCTTTTCATTGATATTAAAAAGCCTGTTGGTTCTTGAAAATGCCTGTATCAAATTTTGATACACCATAACCTTATCAAGATATAATGTATTTACCCATTTAGAATCAAATCCTGTAAGCATTTGATTCACCACTATCAATAAATCAAGCTGAGATTCCGGCTTTATACGGATAAATTGCCCCTTATGTGCCAGTCTGTCAGATACCTCCAATTTAAACTTAGCATATCTTGCAATATCCCAGTTGGTGCCATACCATGTATTGTAATCCTTTAACATCTCTACAATACCGTCTTCCTTCTCCAATGACCGGTCTCCGCCTGCATTGTCAATAGTCGGATCAAAAAGGCCTGTCACCCGCAAATCCTTATATCTTTCTCGAAACTTTTTATAATATCTGATGGCTTCAGGTATACTTGAAGTTGCAAATATGGCATGAAACTTATTATTCCTGCTTAAAGTCATCCAATGTTTCATTATATGGTCAACGATACTGTATTGATACTTGTCATTTTCCCAAGCTTCCTTTTTTATGTAGTCCTCAATACCCTTTTGATATGTGCCGTCCTCTGATATAAAACCTGCCATAGGCACCTCTGAAGCAGCCATAAATCTATAATATGTTTTTTGCTTATTAGGATCTTTTATAGCCTCTGCCTCTGAACTTGCACCGGCCTGTTCTATAGCCACCTTCTTTCTAAGTTCAATATCAGGGTATACACATACCATGGTCGGATCAAAACCAAGTACATTTTTATCACGGATACCGTCAGCAATACTATATCTGTGCAGTTCATCGCCAAAGATATCTGTAGTTGTACTCATACTCTTTTCATTCTCGCAAAAAACCGGAGTTCCGGTAAATCCGAAAAATAATGCATTCGGAAATGTATTTTTTATAGTTACAAGCATCTCTCCAAAGGTTGAGCGATGGCACTCATCAATTATAAATACTACCCTTTTGCTCTGCATATCCTCAATATCCCTGGCACGCATCCTGCCTATCTCATCTTCCTTTATCCTGCTCATCTTTTGAATGGATGAAACTATAAGAGTGTTTTTAGGATCATTACTCCTTAGCTTTGTTATAAGCATATTTGTGTCATCAGTGCCTTGAACATCATCTTCATTATCTGCAAAGTCTTTGTACTCCTGTAATGATTGTGCACCAAGTTCCTTGCGATCCATCAAAAATACAACCTTGTCGGCATCCTTTGAATTAGCTATAAGCTGTGCCGATTTAAAGGAAGTCATTGTCTTTCCTGAACCTGTGGTATGCCAAATATATCCACCTCTTTGATTATGTTCCTTCCAGTCATTCTTTGCCACCTTGTCTGAAATCTTATTTGAAGCATAGTATTGATAGCTACGCATCACCTTTAGAGCACCGTCACCTCCATCCGCAACAGTATAAAAGCCTATAAGCTGATGTGCCATCGGAATTGACAAAAGTCTCTCTACAACATCCTTCCAATAATTCATAGGATTGTTATTGGCATCCGCCCAATGAAAATAAAAGTCGGGTTTAAAATCTCCATCAGGCCCCGGATTTGCAAAATAAAGGGTTTCATCGGGATTCATAGCCACAAAAACCTGAACAAGCGCAAACAAACCTGTAAAAACACCCTCATAAGCATACTTTTTTATTTGATTTGCAGCTTCTTGTACCGGAACCCCGGATCTTTTAAGCTCAATATGGAAAACAGGCATACCGTTTATAAGAAGCATCAAGTCTCCACGCCTGTCCTGCCTGATACTGTCTTTTCTAAAAAATTTAGGTTGCTGTACTATCTGATACCTGCTCTGTCCCGCCGCAATCTCATTTCTGTCATATATCTTTAAGCTGACCTCTTTATTAAAATGAAGCTTATCTTCAGGATTTTTTCTTGTAATAGCTACAGTCTTACCGTTGATGAAACTGTTAAGTGCCAAAGGAGTCTTCAGTTCTCTTATTTTTTCTATCAACTCATCCATCTCTTCATCTATAAGAGGGATATTATTCAACCTGTCAATATCTCTGTTATTTTCAAAGAGTATACCTGCCCAGTTTTTTATAAGTTCTTTTTCAGTATAATTTTTAAGTACTTTTTGTTCCCAGCCATAGTTTTGCAATAAGGCAATAACTGCATTTTCAAAGTCTGCTTCTTTTGTAAAATAATCCATATTACTCCTGTTAAGTTTTATAATAAAACTAAATATCCAAACTGTTTGCATTCAATAAAAAGTCATATATACTCATAATAAGTACACCCGACTCATTATAATGTGGTGCGGCCGTATCCTTTGTTATAATAATTCGTTTAAAAAAATCTCCCGTCAGCATCAATGAACGTTGTTCCTGCATCATTTTAGCTTCATCCGGAATAGAATATGCCGATTGTATATAATATCGCTTTGAAGCCTTATTACATACGAAGTCAATTTCAAGTTGCTTTCGAGTACTTATTCCCTTTTCATTCTTTCCGTTTTCTATAATTACCCCAACATCTACGTTAAAACCTCGAATTTTTAATTCATTGAATATAATATTCTCCATACTGTGAGTTTCTTCAATCTGTCTGAAATTTAGTCTGGCATTTCTTAAACCCATATCAGTAAAATAATATTTAACAGGACTGCCTATATTTTTTTTCCCTTTATATCATAACGAAATGCAGTATCAATAAGGAAAGAATCACTGAGGTATTCTATATAACGCTTAATAGTGTTGCTACTGATATTTTTATTTTTTACCGACTTAAAAGTTTTCGACAATTTCTCCGGATTAGTCAGTGAACCTATAGCTGATGAAATTATATTCAATAAATCTTCCAGCTCAGCTCTATTTCTTACATTATGCCTTCCTATAATATCCGATATATAAGTTTCCTCAAACAATGATTTTAAGAATGAAACCTTCTGCTCGGGAGTTAAAATATTAAGTACCAAAGGAATACCGCCATATAATATATATTCATTCCAACCGTCAAGCTTTTCACCGGAATATACAGACATAAACTCCGAAAAACTTAAGGGATACATATGTATTTCATCTCCCCTACCCCTAAATTCTGTAATTACATCTTTTGACAGAAAATGTGCATTACTTCCGGTAACATATACATCTACATTTTTCATCCTTATTAAGCTGTTTAAAATCGATTCAAATTCACCCAATAGTTGAACCTCATCAAGCAATATATAATACATTACATCATCTTTAATAAGCTCTTTCAGATAAGGATATAAAATATCCGGATTACAAAATTTCTTGTTTTCAAAAGTATCAAACGAAAATTCAATTATATGACTTTTATCTATACCCTTTGAAATAAGGTATTCTCTAAACAGGTTAAACAAAAGATATGATTTTCCACATCTTCTCATACCCGTCACTACCTTTATTAATCCATTATGCATTTTATTTATAAGCTGATTTAAGTAATAATCTCTTTTAATTTCCATACTTCAATTCTCCTATGTAGAATTTTGCGGTAATACGCACTTTTCCTCAGTAGCTTCGCACTATGGTTTTTGCTTCAAAAGTTAAAAAACTGATACAATTTCACTTACAGGAAAAGAGCTAACCCTATGATAAAAATATTATATTATTTATAAAACATTTTCATTCACTCTACGAATTAATATTGCGTATTTACGCAGTATTGATTCATAGAATATCATGTATTAAATTGATTTTTACATTAAAAAACTTATACTCTGCATAATCTATAATTCTGTAAGCTATTGCCTTAAAAATCAGGTAATAAGGCTCCAGTTGATGAAGGGTGATAAGGTGGTCTACTGCATCAAGATAATCTGATATTTTCTGCTGTTCTGACACTAATGGTATGATAGCTTCTGTTTTTAGTATATTATCATTGTAGAGTCGTTTAATCGTAGTACCTTCTATTCCAACCCACCTAACTATTGAATATAAATGGTAGAGAAAAGAATTAGTGATACTATTATCATGTTTTAGCCATACAATATTTGAATCCTGAAAATACTCGTCTTTACCAGTAAATACAACGGTTCTACCAATGCTTCCAGAAGCAGAAATTAAAACAGCTCCCTTTTCTGGATAAGGGTATTTAGCTTTAAAGTCTTCAAATAAATCCTTTGAAATAAAAGCATCTGGAGTGCCACCAAAGTTTCCAATCTTAAAGAACGGAATCTCTCCTGATTCTGTAGTCTGATGTTTGAATATTCTCCGGCACATAGCTACAGAACCTATCTCCCCCAACTTACGCTGTTCCCAAGATAATGTGCAACAAGCCACATCAACAAAAAAACACTTAAAAGACTTACTCTGATGAAGGGTGATAAGGTGGTCGAGGGACTGAAAGTAACTACCAATTTTAAGTTGTTCTTTATCAGTGGTTACCATAATTTCTAAATCACAAAGTTGTTTACCTGATATTTCAGAAAAAGTAGAGCCAGCTGCAACTCGTTCCGCCTTCTTCTTAATCTGAAATCCCATTGAAAAAACAAAATATGGAACTAAACAATCATTACATACAATTGACTGAAAACCTTGATTTGTAGCACCATCTTTCTGTAAAACAGCCATATTACCAATCCCGGCACGACTCGTAAATAAAACCGTTTTAAATGCAGGAAGTAATTTTGCTGAACTATGTTTCAATCCTTCTTCAGTTATTTTTCTTATACTCCAAAATGCATATATCTGTTCACCGATTTCAGCAGGAGCATACCAATCAATATTACCATCCCAATATTTTTCATTTGATGTACTTGGAGTACCACCACCAACAATATTGGCTACTTCCCCCAACTTACGCTGTTCCCAATATATAGAACACTTTTTCTATAATATTCTTTAGATTTTTTGGTAAATATCAGAAAATATTAATATATTAGCTTAATATTAGATGCAGTAATAGTTTTTATTAAGAGAAGTATACCATATATTAAATCAATCTATATAATAAGCTATACAAACATACTTTCAAGCATGGATTTCTTTATTTTTTGCAATTTTTCTAACTTACTTTGATGAAGGGTGATAAGGTGGTCGAGGGACTCTAAAAAAACAGCAATTTTACTTTGTTCTTCTATCTGCTTTGATATATATATTTCAATATAACTCAGTACTGGAAACTTTAAGTTCCAGTTATCTGATGTAATACCTTGAGAATTAATCTTAAAAGTATGTATCATTTTCGGCAACTTGAATTGATATGCTATAAACTTAGAGTTTACGTTATAATTTGCTGATAGAACAGTGTATGCTGGACTTACAATACCATTATAATAAGAGTATCCACTTGCTCCTTGCCACATTCTCATAGAATTATATGCAATATCACCAATGCACACTTTTTTGTACTTAGATTTATCATCATTAGAATTATCATGCCTGCCTAATTCCGAAAACTTTTTAACACCATCATTTATGGTAACAGAGATAAGCTCTCCATCTGGCATGCTTTCTATTCTCTCAGTAAAGCATTCCCCCAACTTACGCTGTTCCCAATCTTCAGTAAATCCGGAAAATCTAATTCGTGGAGTATTTTCTCCATTTTTTGGAAAAAGATTTTCAAGCATTGATTTTTTTATGATTTTTAACTTTTCAAGCTTTCGTTGATGAAGGGTGATAAGGTGGTCGAGGTTGGAAAAATATGCTCCAATAGCTTCTTGTTCACTCTTTTTAACGGGTATCGCCACATCGAAATTTGCAAGGCCACTTCGACTAATTCTTTGTCTTGTTCCACCCGCAAGACAAGTATTTACTTCATCAAAATATTTCTGTGAAGATAGATATTGAAGTAAATACTTATTGCTCGTATCATTAGAAACTCTTACTATCGTACAATCAACCGCAGTAATCATTTTTGAAGCCAACTTCGGAATGATACAAGCTCTTCCAGCTGGTTCAGGCAATCTTGAAATTAGAATATCTCCCTCGAACACTTCCTCACAATTCAGTGCTTCAAAAGTGTCATTTGATATCCATTTTTTATTGTTAGGTTTATCAAGATACTCCGCAACTCCCACATTGCCTGTTTGTATTAAACGAACACCTGAATTACTTTGGTCTTTTGCCTCAATCCAATCTCCATCTGTAAATTTATCACATAGTGATGACAGCTTACGCTGTTCCCAATCTTCTTCAAAGCCTTTAAATCTTATTCTTGGTACTCTACTCATCTATACCTCCCAATAGCTTTATAAACTCATTGATGCCCTCCATATCTCGCTCCGAGCCGGTAAGTTCTGAAAGCATGGCTGCCAGTGACTTTTCGGTTTCCTTTATCTCTTTTTCCAAATCGTCCATGGTAATCTCATACTTTGTGGAAAGTGCTTCTATATTCTTTGTAAATATCTTTAGCATATTATTTGATAAGTCAAGTATACCGTTTACAATGGGCCTTGACCATTTTTCATGTAAGAGATGTTTCACCTCATCCTCTGTCAAATTCTCTATTTTTTTCTTTGTTTCCAGATGAAGTTCATCTTCACATTGTTTTATTTCAGTTTTCAGCTTTTTCTCTTCATTATTCAGCCCTTCAGCTTTTTGTAAAGCTTCAATAAGCTCCTTTGATTCCCCATCTGATTTTAAAGATTTTATAACCATCTTTATATTCTTAAAAACAAAGGCATCATTGGTATCATTTAATGCTTCCGATATGCTTTCCTTATCATCTTCACTCATTGATTCCAGAATTTCCTCATATAAAGAAGGTATCTCTAAGAGTTTTTCCTGTTTTTCTTTTAGATTCCTTTTTATTTCAGATAGACAAATATCCTGTACCAGTTCAAATGGAAGTATATGCCCCTTCCAACCTTCTTGTACTTCCACATCCTTACTGTTCTTTTTCTTTATAACCATATTCGGATCTACCTGTGTTATTGCATTTAATCCCTCTGTTTGTATAAGTTCAATATCTCCTGCAATTGCGGTAAACTTTTCTTCAAATATCTCATAAGCTCCATAAGGATCAATTAGCGCAATATCTTTATATCTGTAAAAGATACTATTGGCAATATCCTCCCTGGTTTTTGCTATATTTATGGTACTTGCTCCATCTATCAATGTTTTATCTAAGTATTCTCCCAAGTCAACAAATTTTTCTCTATACTCCTCTATAAACTTCAGTACATCATTATTGTTTTTAATAGTCTCTTTTATATTCTCAGATTTTAAGGATAAATACTCTTCTCCTGTAAAAAGTTCTCCTTTTAATGACGGGAATACTTTCCAATATGACTCAAACCTTTCAAGTTCATTCTCTGGTATCCCACCAAACATTGAAGCATATATATCATAGCTTTCCGTTTCTTCTGATGAATCTACATAACGGGGGATGTTCAGGTTATAGTCATTTTTACGAATATCTTTAAGACTTACAACCTTTGAATATTTTTCTACATTTTTTCTCTCTTTTATAGTGTCCACTATCTTTCTTATATCGCAGGCACGCAATTTATTATTCTTACCATCCTTTTTAAATCCCTTTGATGCATCTATTATCAATATGTCGGTATTTTCTCTTTTTTGCCTAAGTACCATAACTATAGTCGGTATACCTGTTCCAAAGAATATATTTGCCGGTAATCCGATTATTGCATCTATATTATTTTGTTCTATCAGATTCTTTCGGATATTTCCCTCTTCGCCACCTCTAAAAAGTACACCATGAGGCAGTACTATCGTCATTATTCCATTCGGCTGTAAATGATAAAGATCATGCAAAAGGAATGCATAGTCCGCCTTTGACTTTGGAGCTATTCCATATCTGACATATCTGGGATCGCTATCCTTACCTGTGGGATCCCATCTTTGAGAGTATGGTGGATTTGATACTACAGCATCCACATACAGCGGTTCATAGGTGCTGTGAGGATCCGATTCATCAAAATATGGCCAGTCTTCTTTTAAAGTATCGCCATTCCTTGTAAATATATTTGCCGGAAGTATACCACGCATTACCAGATTCATTCTTGTAAGATTATAGGTATTTAAATTATATTCCTGTGCATAATACTGTATGCGATTGGCATCATCCAGATATTTTGCTGCCGTTTTTCCTATATTTATAAGTAAACTGCCACTTCCCTCTCGTGTCAAGTTGGTGATAAATTTATTTAATGGCAAATTCCGGTTTCCTTTCTATGATTTCATAGCATTTTAATTTTACTCTTCATTATACCACATATTAGGAAATACAGTTATTTTTTACAGAAAATTGCCCATATTTCACCCAAAACATAACAAAAGGAAGTGATTTCTCACTCCCTAAAGTCATTACCTCCATATGATTTCCTTGACTTCATTCCCCTCACAGATAGCAGCTTTAACATACTTTTCCATAAGTTCTCGTGTCAGTTTATCGCTTTGTATGGTTTCTTTTTTTTGAGATAAGAGTTTTATCTTATCTTTGATTATTTCAATTTCTTTGTCAGTCTGTTCTTTACTTTGAATGAATTTGTCTTTTGTCATCTTACCAAGCTTATATCTTTCAAAATCCGACATTTTCTTTAGTTGAAGCTTTTCTATCTTCTTTTCCAAATCTTTAGCGGATATTTTATCTTCAGGCTTTGTTTCGACTTCACCATACTTTCCTTTAATAAGAGCAAAGACCTGTTCTTCCAATTTATCAACTCTTGAATTTTTGTGTTCTACATTATTGCACTTGCAGATTCTACAAGAAAAATAGCTATGAACCCTTATACTGCCGTCAAGTCTTTTTCTCTTACTTTGCACACAGCCTAAGATATGGTTGCAAGTAGGGCATCTTACAAAACCCTGTAGCGGTGATTTTTTTCTCCACTCATAGTCAGTATTCTTACCTTTCATAAATATGTTAATTTTCTTGATATGTTGAACTTCATCAAATTCTTCTTGTGTAACAATGGCTTCATGGTGGTTGTATACTCGTCCCCATTCATCTTTAGGATTGAATTTAAAGCTCCCAGGAGTTACCACGGACTTTTCCTGCATATTAAAGACATAAGTTCCCGTATAGTTTTCATTGGCTAATATATCCGTTACAGTCCCGTTTGTCCATGTGGGATTATTTCTGTTTTTAGATGACACTATCACATATTCATAGTCCATATTGGTAAGTTCTTTTTTTCTCTCGTTAGGTGTAGGTATATTTTCAGCATTCATAACTGTCGCAATCTTCCTTGTCGAAAGACCTTTAAGTGCCAAATCAAATACTTTTCTTACTATCCAAGAGGTTTTTTTATCAATAATGATTTTGTGTTTATCATTCGGATCTTTCATATAGCCAAGCGGGGGACTCCAAGCAAGAAACTTGCCTTGGTTCTTCAGCTGAGTTGTAACTGTCTTAACCTTTTGCGAAATATCTTTTGTGTAAAAGTCATACAAAAGACCTTTAAACTGAATATCAAGGTCTGTACCGTTTCCTTTTTCTTTGAAACTGTCATACCCGTCATTAATAGCGATAAACCTTATACCGAGAAAAGGAAATATATTTTCAAGATAATCTCCAAGGGCAATATAATCTCTCATAAATCTCGACAAGTCTTTTACAATAATCGCATTAATCTTTCCTTGCTTTACCTCTTCAAGCATTCTTTGAAAAGCCGGTCTTTTTTCATTTGTGCCTGTATATCCGTCATCAACATATTCTTCTTTAGAAAAGCCCTTAAATTCAACATTTCTATCAAGGAAATCATTGATATAGCATCTTTGATTTATAATACTTTCACTTTCATCTTTTTTCATTTGGTCTTCAACAGATAATCTGATGTATAATGCAATCTTACTCATTATTAGCACCTCCTGTCAGTTTATCCATATTGAATTTAAAGATGATTTCAAAGTTATGCTTCCCATAGACGATTATTTTTTCCACAAGACCGTGAATTAAATCACTTGGAAGTTTTTCTATCATTTTTGCTGAAAACACATCATTAATCCACTTAACGGCTTTCTGTTTTTCTTTTTTAAGATCGCTTACAATATTTTCAATGGCAACAACTTCATTGTTAATTGTGTCTATGTGGCTAAGTGCTATTTCTCTTTTTAAAGAATATTCTTCTCTGTCGAGCTTACCTAAGCTATATTCTTCATAGGCTTTTTGTACTCCTATCTCTTCTTTTTCAATCTTTGCCTTGTATTTAGAAATGGCTTTATTACAGTTTAAAATACTTTTATTGAATCTGCTTTCTACCTTGTCCACAAGACTTTTTTTGCTCACTGCCTTAGTAATAAACTCGGATACTTTTTCAGATAAAGCCTTGTCCAAGTCTTTTTCCATAATAAACACTTTCTTTTCGGGATTAATTGAGCCGGTATGAGTATCATTTTGAAAAAGGTAGCATAATCTATCATGGTTTTTACCGTAGATTCTTGTTCTTCTAAAGAGTGATTTCCCCGTTTCATTGTTGATAACCAAACCCTTGAACCTATTCTCATAATCTCTTTCAAAATCATGAGCAGGGTAGCTGAAATAATGATTGGCTTTTCTCTCTTTCCTAACTCTTTGCAATTTTTCATAATCTTCTTTTGAAATAATGGCTTCGTGAGCATTTTCAGCAATAATGTAATCTTTTTCATCTACATGGTGTTGTTTTACTCCTTTTGCTAAATTCTGTTGCATTATGCCTTGTATCAATTTTCCGGTATAGACCACATTTGTGAGAAGTTTTGATACAGTACCCACATTCCATTCAAAATCGCCTTCTTCTCTATATAATCTGCCGGTCTTGTAGTAGGTCATTGCAGTTGTGTAACCTTTTTTATTCAGATATTTTGTAACATCATACTGGCTTTTCCCCTCTAATGAAAGCTTGAATATCTCCTTAACTATAAAACTTACATTTTCGTCGACTTCAAGTTTTTGCCCCTCTTTTAATTTCACCACCTTATATCCGAATGGGGGAACAGAACCTATGAAATATCCGTTCCTTGCTCTGTTATGTTTACTTGTTTTTATCTTTACGGAAATATCTTTGGCATACATATCGTTGACTATATTTTTGAGTGTAACCTCAAAGGACTTCTTAAAATCCAAATCCTTAACGGTATCCACCTTGTCATCTACCGATATGAATCTTACTCCCAAAAAAGGAAATACCTTATCTATAAGTCTTCCCATTTCAAGGTATTCTCTACCGAGCCTTGATAAATCCCTTATGATAATGCAGTTTATCTTTCTTTCCTTGATATCTCTCATCATTTCTTGAAACCCCGGTCTTTCAAAATTTGTGCCGGAATATTCATAATCCGTATAGGTATTTAAAACCTTGATATTTTCTTTAAGTGCGTATTCCTTACAACAAAGTATCTGTGCTTCTATTGAAGATGACTTCTCACGCCACTGTTCTTTCCTTTCACTTGACAGTCTTGTGTATATTCCAGCCTTGTAAAATACTTTTTCCGCCTGTTCATCATTATTTGATGCATATCTTTTGGAAGTCCTTGCCATTAACAAACACCTCCCATTGCAGATTTTTGAGTGTTATTTTCCAAATGCTCTCCTACAAGCTTACTTATAGGTATGAGATTTGTATTAACAGCTTTTTTGTCTTCAATGCCTTCACTATCCACAATAGCCTGTAGCAAATTCATCGTTTCGATGTTATTAAATACAAAGTTTATTGCTCCGTCTTCTCCGATTTGAATACTGTCAACAAAAGATACCAAGGATAATCTGCTCAGATCGTTTCCTTCATTATCAGGTATTATTGATAAAGCATTATTACGCCTATCACTTAAGTTTGTTTTTAATTCTTCTATTATTTTTTGCTTTGTAATAATCTGCTTTTCAATCTCCCTAATCTTGATAAGATAATTCCCTCTGAACTTTTCAAATTCTTCAGTTGTAATAAGTTCCTCTTCCAAATCCGTATATAAAGACTGCCTTAATCTCTCATACTTTCTTTTTTCAGAGCTTAAATGTTTAAAATCAACATCAAATGAAATTTCTGTAATGTCAATTTTACTTACTTTGTTCAATAAGTCATTGTACTTTGATAGGTAATCATTAAGTGCATGAATTGCGGCACCTACAACATAATCTTCTTTTATACTGTGTCTGCTGCAATTTCCGCTATGATTGTATTCAGAACATATATAAAAGATGTTGTAGCCGTCTTTTGATTTTACCTTTCTCTTAACCATAGGACTTTTACAATCTTTACAAAACAGCATTCCCGATAGGATACTTGGTATGTCCTTAGTTCCTTTTACATCACGAAGTAGCATCTTATTTGCCAGTGCAAATATTGTCTTTGATATTATAGCTTTATGAGCATTTTCTATTGTTATCCAGTCATCTTTTGACACATCTATTTCTTTTTTGGACTTGTAATTGAGCTTTACAGTTTTTCCCTGTTCCAAAACACCTGTATATACCTTATTGGAAATAACTCTGTTTACCATTTTTGCGTCCCACCTTGCATTTTTGACTGTAAATCCGGTATTAAAATTATCTCCGTTATTTTCTTTGTGTTTTGCCGGTGTAACTGTCCCTATACTGTTTAGAAAATCTGCTATGGCTTTTGATGAATATCCCTCAATTTTCATATCAAAAATTCGCTCTATTATATGTGATACTTCCTTATCTATCACAAGTTGATGTTTATTTTTATCATCTTTCTTGTAGCCGAAAGGTGCAAATGCTCCTATAAATTCGCCGTTTTTTCTTTTTACTTCCTTAGATGATTTCACTTTCATAGAGATATCTCTACAATAACTGTCATTGATAAAATTTCTAATAGGAAGTATCAGATGTGTGTCGCTCACATCAGCATTTTCACTGTCATAATTGTCATTTATGGAAATAAAGCGAATCCCTTTTTCAGGGAATATCTTTTGCAAATATTTGCCGGACTCAATATAATCTCTGCCAAATCGTGAGAGGTCTTTTACTATGATTGTTTTGAACTTACCGTCTTTAAGGTCTGCTATCATATTTTTAAAATCCGGTCGTTCAAAATTTGAGCCGGAAAAGCCGTCATCTACATATTCACGGATTATCTTAAAGTCATTTTCCTTTGCATAGGTCTTGATTATTTGTCTTTGATTTGAAATAGAATTGCTCTCATAGCTGTCTCCGTCTTCTCTTGATAGACGAAGATACATACAAGCGTAGTTATCCATTGTGAATCCTCCTTAAATTATATTTGGGCAAACAGTCATTAAGGAGTTTTCTTCTACCACCTGTATTTTACCGCACCTTATATTTTTTGTCAGCACCTTATAGCTTAATACATGATTTGCACAAATACATCTCAACAATATCCAGTAAATCAACCCTTTCATTTTTGCTTGTAGAGTAGGTTATATTTTTAGAGTAATCTTTCTTTATCGCTTGTTTCTTATCTTTTGTCGTTATGACTTTTTTATTTTTTTCCATAATCAAACCTCATTATTGATATTTTAAGTTTTTTGACATTGGCAGGTGCATTGGCTGCTACATTGGACTCTCACCACCGCCTCTTATTCCAGACGAGCCGGCATAAACTGTTGAAGTATCATTATCACCGTTTGTTTCATAGAGATAAGATGCCACACTTATCTTTTATGTAATCCTATTTATCGCTCATTTTCTTCTATCCTCGGAATTTCCGGTATTCATTTAAACCGAATTAATCAGCAGAAAAGTCATGGCGTAGGTCATAATTCTCGACAAACAGATAATGTCCTGCCTTGGTCTATTAAGTTTTCAAGGTACAATCCCGACCATAAAATCTGTCGGGAGGATTTGTTCTTTTGAATTTGAGAAAGGCGATAAGCCCCTCTATATATAAACCTTAAAAACGAGACTTCTTGGTAACCTTTAATCCCAAAAAAGAATCAAGATATTTTATGGCAAAAATGGTATCTACAATAGCCACCCTTCAAGTTATTTTTACTTGCCAATTATTTCCCTTAACTTTTTCAGTATTCGATCTCTTTTTTTGATAAGAGACGGATGCGAAACATTTCTGGACTTTGCAACTTTTCGTAAAGACTCATCATCAAAATAAATCCTTTTAATGATTTCTCTTTCATCATCGCTTAGAGTTTCCATTGCCTTTTGGAGTTGATCAATTAGAAGATTAGTTTCCACAATCTTCTCTACATTGATCCTCTTATCTTCAATATCTTTGATACTGTAATTCTCAGCAAAGCTAAAATCTAAGAACTCTACATCAAGTCTTCTGAGATATTCTTCTCTGTTCTTCTGCTTTTTATAAACCTTATAAATCTCATCACTTACATAAATCTTTTCGCCATTTACATAGATATATTTTGTGCTTTCCATTCTAATCCTCCTAAATTGTTTTCAAACACTTGTTTTTGCCGGCTTTTATTGAAAACAAAAAAGGAGGACTACGAATTTTCTCCATAGAATCCTCCTAAAAATAGGCATAAAAAAAACCGAACAATGACTTTTGAAGTCATTATTCGGCTATTTGGTAATTTTGTTATTTCCTTTGCTCGATATAACTACTTTTTGGTTTAGAATATTCAGAAGGAAACATTACTAAGTTTCTGCACCTCGAACATTTGATGCTGATTGTAGTCTCTATTTTATCTCTATCTTTCACATCAAAAATTCTTTGATTACAATATGGACACCTTACCTTTTCCACTTATACCTCCTTATCCATTTGCTTGAACCTTCATTTTATATAGAACTTCTTCAAATATTTTTTCCACCCTTTCTATCCATTTGTCAGCAAATGTATTATTTTCTGTGATAAGGGGCGGAAGAATTGCATTAAGCTCCATCATAATACCTTGTCTCCTCTCATAGTCTGAGCCAGTTCCATGGTACATATACAATTCTCTCCAAGAACTTCTTCTCATATCTACAAAATACTCTTTAGAAAGAGTTTTTATTTCACTACTCACTTCTTCTTTGAACCAATCCAAAACCTTTTGTTCGTGATTTTGAATGGTGTCTTTAGTTTCAAAATTGATGCTTTTTGGATTTTTTATAAACTTGTCCATGTCACTCATCATAGTTGAACAAAAATCATCAATAGGTTTCAAAGTTCTCGTACTACCTATGAAATATGTTCCTCCATTTGAAAGCCTATTAGTTAGAGCTTCTGTAGTTTTGTAGTGTGGATAATTTCTCATATATATATCTTGTTGTTGGGCAATGTATGTTTCTCTAACCTTGTTGAAAACCAGTGCTAATTTTCTATAATTGAAATCGATCAAACTTCTTTTGCTATCAACTACATCAAGCTTCTTGAAATCATACAAACCTTCAAATCGCTGTTCTAAATTAGAGAGTAACTTATCCATACACTTTGATTTTTTGTTTGATTCTTCGCTGCATAAGTCTTTCAAAAATAAGGTGCGATTCTTTTGTGAAAGTTCTTCAGCAAATTTAGTTGACAGCAATTCATCGTCCAACTTTTTTATTGTTGTATTTTGCAAATCAATCAGATACATTTTCTTATCTTCATCATCTTCAAAATCTTTTTTTTTGAACTCGTCATAAAAAGTATATAAGATCATTATCTTGCTTTTATTCGCATTGTTATAGAGCTCGTTCAATATATTTTCAGTAGTTCCTGACATTGAACCGGTAGCTTTGTCTACAACAGCTATAATATCAAATACACTGTACTTATAATCCGTACTTCCTTCCAAGCTTTTAGAATCTTCTGTTTTACTATGTTCAAATCCTACAGTATCTGTTACACAGAGCACTTTATTTTTATATTCGCTTCCAATTTTATTGTTATAAGGAACCTCTATTACCATCCTCTCTACAAGAGGAGTAACTATCTTGGTAAAGTTATCAGAATGGGTAGATGCAAACGGAACTATATAATCGCTTATATTTTGAATATCATAATCATCTACTTTAAATCCAACTATTGAGTCTCCATCTTTTTCAATAGAACCTAGATTTTTTTCTTCTTGCTCCTTGCATATTTCAAACAATTTATTTCTTAAATTTTTTACCAATTCAAAAGTAATATCATCTAACACATCTACAGAATCTTCATCTTTTATAAATTCATCTTTGAGATTTTTTTTAAATAGTCCACTACTTAACTCTTCATCTGCTTTATGATCCCCATAATAAAAATCTTGGCAACACGAATAAATTCTCTCAAAGATATCATCCCAAAATTTTGCTTGCTCTTTTTTACTTGCTCTTTTTTCCGTCTGATCTGTCTTATAATATTTCCCAAGAATATACTCAATTTTAAATAGCTGATTTGGATCATTTACAAATTCATGCATGGCTTTGTCTCGAGTTTTATACTTGTCGTCATTATCCCCTAAACTATTAAAAATTTTATCTACCGCTCTATAAACACCGTCACTCACAAGATTGAATATTTTTTCTTCATCCTTAAAATCAACACTAAATCTAAATCCTAAAGAAGAAGCATCACTCTTAAATATATAGTGCGTTGTATAGCTTGTAGTTCTCGAAGTATCAATAACAGGAAAATCTACTTCTTCTCCAAAGTTACTCATAGCTTTTATGATGGTTGACTTTCCATATCCAAACTGTCCAAGAAGCAAAGTTTTTATTAAATTTCCCTCATTCTCTGACTCTATTTTTTTTAGTAATTCCGCTGCTGGCATTTTAGGGGAATATGATTTTTTCTTGTTCAGTGAATCTAAAATCAGTACAACATTATTAACTACCTTATTCACCTTTTCAGTGTCATCTGCACTCAAGCTTGTAGGTTCAAGTTGATATTTATCGTACACAGCATTATAAATATCATGCACAATCAACTGATCTCCCACATTTGACAACTCATCATTGTCATTAATTATCAACAAAATGTCTTCGATAATCTTAGCTATCTCATCCGAACAATTTATGTTTCTTCTTGTTCTCACGTTACCTCTTCTAACATCAAACTGTACTTCATCCTTTCCCATCCTAGTTCTTTTTACTTTAATCATTGTCATTTCCTCCACTTATTGTATTTATGTCAATTTACATCATATAAAATTAAAATCGAAAGTAAATCGACAAAATTATTATTTGATTCTGTCATTATTATAAATGGCAATCATCTTCGTGTCAAGTATTATTTGTCAATTTATTGTATTTTTTAAATTTTTGTTTTTATATTGACATCAGGAACCATTATTTTTGTCATTTGTCTTAGTTCTTCATTCTTATGCTGACTTTGCTAAAATTTTATGTTATACTGAGTTTATAAAAGAATAAACGCTTAATGCTTGAATTATTAACTACACTTTTGTAGCAAGCACAGTCTTTGGATAGCCAAAGACGGAAAAATTGATGAAGCAGGAAATATACCTCGCTTCTTTTTTTTATCAATTTTTGCTTGTTAGGGAGTACCCTAAGACCCCAACTAAACACCAAAGGAGGACTGATACCAGTGGAAAACAGAGAACGAAATATACAACTTATAGTAAGATTAAATGATGAAGAAAAAGCCTTGTTTGAAAAGAAAAGGAAGCTTGCTAAGTGCAAAAATATGAGCCTTTTTATAAGAAAGTGCGTGCTTGAAAAGGAGATTTACATTGTAGATTTAGAACCTTTTGCAGACTTACAAGGTTTACTTTACAATGCCACAAATAACATTAATCAAATTGCAAAGCATATAAATTCAACAGGTATAATCTATCGTGATGACATCAATGATATGAAAAAACAAATAGAGAATTTTTCAAAGGAGCTTTGGCAAATACACACCCTGCTTTTAAACAAGGCAAAAGAAAGCGATTAAACAATATGGCTATTACAAAGATACATCCCATAAAATCAACTCTTAACCTTGCTATAAGCTATATAGCTAATCCAGACAAAACTGATGACGAAGTATTAATCAGCACTAATAAATGCCATGCATCTACCGCACACACTCAATTTATGAAAAGAAGGGAAGAGCATAATATCAGAGGTACTGTACTTGCGAGACATCTTATCCAGTCTTTTTTGCCTGGGGAAACTACTCCCGAAAAAGCACATCAAATCGGTCTTGAATTGTGTAAGAAAATCTTGAAAGATGAGTATGAATTTGTGCTTAGCACTCATATTGATAGGGGGCATATCCACAACCACATAATTTTCAATAATGTGAATATGGCTACAGGCAAGTGCTATCAGTCTAATAAAAGGAGCTATCATAAAATCAGATATCAAAGCGATAAGTTATGTGAAGAAAATAATCTTTCTGTTATAGATGAGCATTATGAAATTTATAGGAAAAAATATAAGACGAATGGTAAGTCATGGTATGAAAATAAACAATTTAAAAGCGGCAACTCGTGGAAGAGCAGGCTTCAATTTGATATTGATAAAACTATAAAACAGTCTAAGGACTGGGAAGAATTTCTACAAAAAATGGCTGAGCTTGGTTATGAAATCAAACATGGCAATCACATTGCATTTAAGCACAAAGACAAGGAAAGATTTACAAGAGCAAAGACAATAGGGGAAGATTATACTGAGGAAAGAATAAAAGAGAGGATTACAAACAAGGATAATCAAAGGAGCTATACTGTCAAACAGCGTGTAGGAAATATTATTGATATCGCAAACAACGAAAAGGTCAAGGAAAGTAAGGGCTATGAATACTGGGCAACAAAACACAATCTGAAAGTAGCAGCCGATATGGTAATTTTTATGAGAGAGCAGGGCTTTAAGTCCTTTGCTCAACTTGACGAATTTATCAAGGGGAGTGCCAATAAAAGGCAGGATATCCAAGATGAAATCAAGGCTATTGACAGTAAAATATCCGCTCTATCTGCCACTATGGAACAAATCCATACTGTCAAAAAGTACCGACAAATATATCAAACTTATAAGGCTGATAAGAAAGACAGAGCCTTTTTTGAAGAATACAAATCACAAATTATCCTATATGAAAAGGATCTGTCCAACCTTAAAAAATCCTATTCCAAAATGCCGGACTCTAAGGATATTTTGAGCGAGCTTGATTTATTGCACGAAAAAAAGAATACCCTAATGCAAGAGTATTCTTCTGTAAAAGATAATATGAAAGAGCTATATCAGATACGGAAAAACTACGAGAAATATATGGGGAAAGAGATGGAGAGGTAAGACTCTCTCCTTTCTCACCCCACTTATTTTTATTAAAAAGTCTGTTCACCAATCTCAGATAAGATAAGATATATCTCTTTAAAACTTGAATTGTCAGGCTACGGGATGGTTTTCCCATTCTCAAGATGAAGACGAATAATCTTCTTCTTGAATTCTGATTAAATATGTTTATTCATAGTAATTACCTCTTTCCTGCTATTATTTTAACTTATTAGGTCAAGGTGTTACAACTAATTATACCACAAAAATTTTTCTAAAATTCTCTTTTAATCTTGCATAAATTAGTTGTTTATCTAGTTCTTTACTGATGTGTAAATATTCAATGATATCATTTATAAAAGAGATGTTATAGGTTGTGTGAAGTCCATCTGTAAATGGGGCATCACTTTCAATGACGACTCTATCAAGTGGAATCATTTTAATAATATTTTTTCCATTTTGGCTTTTTATCATTTGATGATTTATTGAGAAAAAATACCCTCTTGATAATGCAATTTTTAACTCTCTTATATTTCCAGTGTACCAATGAAACATTACTTTCCCTGCAAATCCTTCAAGAATCTCTAAACAGTCAATCTCTGCCTTGCGTGTATGAACACTTATTACCTTATTTTTATCTACTTTACATAAATCAATAATTTGTTTAAATACTTCTCTTTGCTTTACTTTAGTTCCTATGTTTTTAGCAGAATAGTCCAAACCAATTTCTCCAATATAGCGAGTTGTTTGAAAAAAATCTTGAAAAATTCTAATTTGAGTATTATATTCTGCCGCCAATTCCGGATGAAAGCCTAATGCTAATCTAATATATTTATAATTCCAATTCTCTGCATAATATCTCTTGTATAAATCTGGTAAATTAGTAACCGCAATAGTATAAGATTTATTTTCTTCAATATATTTCAAAACTTCATATTTATTTTTATATAAATCAAAATGCATGTGCATATCCATATAAAAATCAGCCATCCAACGCCTCCAAATAATTTTTTAATTCCTTCATACCTCTAATATACAAGCTTGCATAATCTTCAATATTGTATTTTATAGTTCCGCTAGATTGAATGGTCATAAAAGCATACTTAGGATTAAATTTTCTTTGCCCTAAACGATAAGAATTTAAACAAGTTTTCGATGCATTGCCTCCAACAAATTTACTATCTCTATAAGAACTGTTATCTATAATGCCTGCATGCATAATAGCTGCTTGTCTTATTACACAGGGCAAACAATATCCACAATGTCGAGCTTCTATTTCCTTTTGCATTCTACCATTATCAGGATGTGAACAAGACATTGTATTCTCTAAATTTTCTTTAACAAAAAGCTTATTTTTACAATCCAATAGCATTTCCCCCTTTGTCTTGAACTGATACGGATTATCTAATTTTACTTTTATTCCAATCAAATCTAATAATTCCTGAAATAAAGTCATATAGTGTGGATGTGTTGTCCTAGTACTACTAGTACCTATTCGAGAAAATGTACTAGGGATATTTAATGAAATAAATCCATTTTCAGGTATAATTAGGTGGAGAGATTTTTTTAAACATGATGCAACGGCTAATGCATGAGAGAAAAACATAAAAGAACGAGTTCGAGTGGTATCTTCAACACCCGCTGTAACTTTTGCATAATATTGATGAAAATCTCTTGATTCTAATTTATATTTCTTAATAAATTTTTCTTTAAGAATATCTTGAAATTCTTTAGTTCCTTTCCCCCCACCATAGTGACTCACAAATAATGTTTTGTTATCTGTACTTTCCAGTAAATCAATTGCTCCAATGAATGAATCCATTCCACCTGAAAACATACAAATTTGATCATAGTCTTTAACTTGTAGCTTTGATTTTTCCCATCTATTGAAATTTGTCTTTTCATTTTCAGATAAGATCCTTTTTCTAAAAATAAACCCCCATTTATCTCCACTTAAAAAATTTAGCATTTCCTCAAGAGTTGATTTTGCATTTTGCCACATATCATATTCAAGAACAGGAATAAAAATTAAAAATTCTCTGCTCCACCCATCATATGCATTTTTTCTTAAACATAATCTATCTGCAGCAAAAACAGTCATAGAAATATAAAGTAAATCCAATGCCTGTTGACTATACCAATAAGGCAACCTGTTTTTATTATTCCAAAATGTATATGAAAAAGAATTAGGATTAAAAAAATCAATATTCTCTGCTTTTTCATCAGCCTTGAAATTATCTGTTTTATCTATTCGGCAAACTATTTTCATAAGATTCCCTCCATAACGTTTAGACAACGTTCATGCATATCAGCAATTGTAGATGAAATATCCTTGCTTATTATGTTACCTTGTTTATTAAATTCAACATCCACAATTCCCATAATCATATCTTTGAATTCACATTCAATAGCATATGCATCATCTGCGTTAGTAATGTACATCTCTAAACGACTGCTCAAATCTTTCATCATAGTAATCCAAATGTACGCACCTATATATTCTTTCAAAGCTTCATTCATAAATTCTAATGGCATACTGTTAAGGCAACCTATATTCATCTCATTATTTTCAACATAGTCAAATATTTTAGATAATGCCTCTTGCGTAGCTTCTTTTGCAACAACATCTTCTTTAGTGTCTGAATCTGGTGCAATTACATCTACTAATTTAGAAAAAATCTCTTCTATAGATTTTCCTTCATATTCAATACCAAAATTTTTGAATGTTACTTTTACACCATCAGTAGCAATGCCATATAAAAAATTTCCCAGATTCCCACCAGCTTTTCTTCCTGAATATGCCTGTGATGACATACTTTGAGAACCTCCGGCTGCTCTAACATACTGGCGAGCAATGTGTTTTATAGAGCCGTATCCACCTCTGCTATTGATATACTTAGACATGTCTGATTTAACAGTTTGCCATCTAACTGGTTCAATGATATCAGAACCTTCATCTTGATTAGGGCTATAATCTTCTGGTAATAAGGGATTTCTATCATTTCTACCATTAAAAATACTAGATGTTCCCATAGTCCCTCCTCTTTTTCTATTTTTCTAATGACCTTTCTATACTAACCCGTAATCCCGACTTATTTTTATCCCATTGAGATGCTATCTCTATAATTTCTACCTTTTTATTTGTTTTATTTGCGAAATCAGCTATATAACCAACACAGCCCAGAGATATTTGTGAACCGCTAAATGATTGTAAGTAACTTAGAGTATCATTAGTTAATTCTATTCTTTTTTGAGCAAATTGTAAAAATGCTTTAATTAGTTCACTAGATATTGTGGTTTCTGCTAACATTGAGGAATGCATAGCTTCAAGAATTGTTGCAGCATCAGAGTCTGATATATTTGCTGCAGATTTAATAGCTTGTTGAAGCTTAACATCTGTTTTTGATAATAATTGTTCCAATATTTCCTGTGCTACCGGTGAAAGGAAAGTAGAAATACGGCTAATTTTTTCGTCTAGCGAAGTTCTAGTAAAGTAAAAATATGTGTTAAGATTTTCCTTAGATAGTTCTGGTTTTATTTTACACCAATTCAAAAACCAACTATCTTCTCTCCAAATTTTCAATTCATAAGCATTTTCTGAAGTTCCATTTTCAAACAGCTCTAATTCTTTACTTAAAGTATTATTTGCTGCCATTTCTGCAATTTTATTAAAAATCCTCGGTTTTATATATTCCAACATCATTATCTTAGCAAGAATTTTTCTATCCAATTGCTTTCTCTTGTAAGAAGCCATTTGTAGTCTCATATACATTGAATTTAAGAAGCGTTTACACTGTCGAGGGTTCCCATGCAATCCATTAGACAAAACAAAAGCCAATTGATTTGCAATAGAAAGTGATTCTACAATTTTCTCATGGATACATTCTGTCTCGCTAAAAGATTTACAAACTGAATCAATCTTGAATTTTTCAAAATCTTCTTTTTTCTTATCAATTATCCGAGATAAGACTCTTTGAAAATCATTTTCTTCTAATTCTGATTGTAAAAGTAAGCAAGCTATATATATCTCCACTTCATCAGCATTTAATTGCGGAATACGAATAGGATACTGTATCAATTTTTCTAAATATTCTTTTCCAATATCAATTTGAATACCTTCAATGTCTTTAAATTTACTTTTAACTGCATATGAAATATGACGTTCATCAGCACCTATTACAAAAGCAACCTTTCCCTCAAAAAGAAATAGTTTTATTGCTTCAAGAGTGTCTAATATGGTATCCGGTCTACATCTATCTAATTCGTCTATAAAAACAACTAGGCGGCTGATTTTTGATTCTTCCAATAAAGAGGCAAATTCTTTTTGAAATTTTTTGATATCTTCACGTAAGTCCTTATTGTTTAACTCGTTTTCAATACTAGATTGAATGTTTTCTATATCGGTAGCTTCTATTTTTTCTTGACTACTTTTCAAAACCTGATTTATTGTAATGCCAAGTAAAGAACTTATTCCTCCTGTCATTAGAAAATCAGTCCCATACTTTAATGTACTTTTAATAAATTTAAATTTATCAACGCTTTTGTATAGACCTTTAATGATATCTTTAGCCTTTTTGGTTAGATTTTTTTCTTCATATATTTCATCAAGAATAGTACCTAATATTGCCGTTTTTGCTTCTTCGTAATTTTCAAATAACCAACCATTAAATACCAAGCACTTTATTTTCTTATCTTCATTAATTAGACGTTCTTTACACATATACATTAGGCTTGACTTTCCACTTCCCCAATCACCATATACCCCAATACTGGCAGGTAAAAGGGCATCATCTTTAATAATGTTTTGAACCGTTTGTATTAAATAATCATAATCCAGAAAATCAAGTTCTGTCTCACTGTCTTTCCACATGTGGTTACCTCCTAAAATAATGTGGTAATTTTAGAAAATTAATCATCCACACAAACCTTATTCCATGCAATCTTATGTTCAAAATTAATCTCAGTATTATCAGATAGGTTTTTTACATATTTTTCTACAAATACATCTGTATTATCAAGCAATCTTAGATAATATTTAAGAGTAGGAAATACGCCGTTCACTATAATTTGACAGCCATGTTCTTCCCTGATTTTACAAATCATTTCATCAATTGCTACTCTTTCTTCCTCGCTTGGAACCACTGTACTTAGTAAGTAATATCTTTGTACCGGTCTTTCACTTATTTTTTTATATGCATCTTCAACCATAATCGCATTGACGGGTATATCAAATTTAACCTCAACCACTTCATAAATAGAATTATCAGCAGCATTACGAACGACAATATCGCCAGTTTCTCCACTGCTCCTATCACAGCTATTATGAGATGCCAATTTATCTAAAGTCATCCCATTAAAGCGTTTCAGCTCTTCTATAATACACTGATATATACTATATAATGCGACTACCGGAAGTATAGAAGCACCTCGGCTCTTATATTGAAAATAAAAATGTTTGCGTAATGATTCCATTATCTCATTAATTGTTAAAGATGTTTCCTTTTCTATAGGATTTACAAGAATCACTGTCTTATCTTTTTTACACTTAATGCTATATGCCATCATAGCAATTACATATTTTTCAGAATCAGCCCCGTTTTCTTCCACATCGTTAAGAATATTTAAAAATGCCGCCTTTATGTTTTTATTCTGAATTTTCCCCGGGAAGTCTAATCCATATGGAATATTTTGTTCAAGACTTCTAGTTAGCCATCCTGACTCTTTCATTGCACCAAGAAATCTTTTCTGTTTCATAAATGGTGTTATATACTTGGTGTCAAAACTTCTCCCACTATATCCATTTACCATATTGGCTTGATGCCTCCTCACATCTTGCTCGGGATGCAAGCTTTTATATACTAAACTTGTTAATAAGACAGTGAATACCCCTTTAAAAGTCTCTTCTTTGTCGACAACAGTTTTAACCATTTTAATCTGAATGTCTGTCAAACCAATATCTTCTAACTTGCTTATTTGTTCAGCTTCATTATACTTTTCTTCTAAAAATTTTGTTTCTCTATCCATTACTTCTCCTTCAATAAAAAATTGATTTACAATTTCTTCTGCTACGGCTTTTACCATATTCACACAAATTGAGTTTCCTATGCGAGCATAAAGATTTGCTGTACTTCCTATTTTTTTATAATTCTCTGGAAACCCCATGAATCTAAAGCATTCATCCATTGTAAGTTTTCTAACCATATCACCGACTTTAATAAAATATCGTCCACTAGATTCTTGGGAAGCTAATGTAGGATGTATACCAGAGGACGAATAAATTCTATTTGGCTGCTTATGAACTCTGGACAGATGTTCCGTACCAGGTCTAACACCTACTGTTCTTATTTTTTTATTTCTATAACCACAAAATATTAATCCGGATTTCATTTGTTTTTTTATTAATGAATCTTCAAGAATTGTGTAGCTGTCCCTTGGAAGTATTTCAAAATCAGCCGCCTTATCTAAAAATGGTTTCATTGTTTCCACAGTATTCATTTTTAATTTTGTAAAATCAAAAATTCTTCCATCTATATTACCTACTATAATGATTCTTTCCCTATTTTGTGGAACTCCAAAATTTCTTGCATTAAGTACCTTGTAAACAACTGTATAACCTAGTTCTGACAGTACAGATAGCATGACAGTAAGTGTTCTTCCTGAATCATGTTTCTCAAGATTTGATACATTTTCTAAAATAAATGTTTTTGGTCTTTTTTCTTCTATAATCCTACAAATATCAAAAAACAATGTTCCCCTTGTTTCATCATAAAATCCTTTTTGCTTTCCGCAAATTGAAAATGCTTGACAAGGAAATCCCGCACATAGAATATCAAAATCGGGGATATCTTTAATGTTGAGCTTTGTTATATCACATTTTGGATTTTCACCGAAATTTAATTCGTACATTTCACAAGCATGTTCGTCTATCTCTGAGCTAAAAACACACTTACAACCTGCGTCTTCAAAACCTAATCTAAATCCACCAATTCCAGCAAAAAGGTCAATAAACTTTAACTTTTTATTTTCCATTTTCTACCTCATTTATTTTTACAAATATCTTATGCTATCAGAATAAAAGATATTAACTAAAAAATGTTTGGATAATCCTCCTGCTCCTGAAAATAAATCTATAACTGTAAACTTAGACACCTCTTTTTCCTCCATCATCGATGCTTATACACTCAACAATCTCTGATATATCGCACTCTAACACATCGCATATTCTTAGCAATACATCAGTTGTTACATTATCACCATTTTTTATCTTATAAAATGTGCTTTTGCTTAACTTAGCCTTTTCGATAAGCTCACAATTTTTCATATCTATATCTATCAATTTTTTAAACAATTTCTTATAACTCAATCTTGACACGATACTCCTCCAGTTTTCTTAACCATTTCGTACCGGGAAATATTATACCACATAAGTAACATTATATGTAGTATTTTTTCTCTTTTATCGAACTATTTTTACAAAAAAATAAACTCGGTGCAGTCCGAAGACTACACCGAGTATTTCTCATCTTTCAATATTATCTTTCGTTTTGTTGGATTAGTTTCTTTGCATTATTTACCTTTTCTTTTTCTTCAGATTTATTTTTTTCTATTGCTCCAAGTACGGAATTTTTTCTTGAATTTTCGTATTTTCCTTTTACCAAACCTTTATCCATAGATTTTTCTTGTCCGATATATAATTTCTTTTCCATGTAAGCAAGTTTCTTCTCAATATTCTCAATGTCTTTCCTTATCTGAGCTGATTGTTCAAAGGAATCTGCGTAATATAAATCTTGTTTTCTTTCTTTAATTTCCTCTTTGAGAGCCTTTATATCACTTTTTATTTTTTCATTTTCTTTTCCATAGTCTTGCATCTGCTCTTTGGCTTTTAGGAGCTTCGAGGAAAGTATTCTCACATTTGTATGCTCCTTGCTGTTGTCGTCAACGGAAGTTCTGATTTGTCCAAAGAGTTTTACGAAATTTCCTTGCTTAAAGTCTTTAGGTATATCGCTCTTTTCTCCATAAGCGGAGCAGTTGTGATATACTTTGTTCCCCTCATCATTTTTTGATACTACGGAGAAATTCACTACCTTAAAGGTTTCTCCATTCTTATTTTCTCTTTCTACAACATCTACTTCGCCAACCACATTTCCTACAATATTTACTAAGTCATCAGAGTCTTTTTCTACTGTTTTTGTTTCTCTAAATTGCCCGTTTTCTCTAAGTTCATCAATCATATAATCAAACTCATCATTAAGCAGACTCATATTGTCATTTTCTACATACTTTGTATACAGCTTGTCTAAAGCTACCTTGTCATTTATGCCTTTTTCAAAACTTATAAGTGCCTTTACAAAGTCCTCATAGTTTTCCTTTGCCATTTGCTCCAAAATAGTTTTCATTTCCCTATAACTCATAATATACCTCCATATTTTCTGTTAAAAGTAAAAAGGAGCTTACTATAGCCCCTTATCTTTCACCATATTCTTTTTCTTTGTTTTCTTTTATTTCGGTTTCTTTTTCTTCATTTTGATAAGCTCGTATCTGCCCTAAAATAGAGGATTTTTCCTCTTTGCCATGAAAATTATTCTCCACATCATATACCGATTCATAATAATCACTGTCCCTAAAGTCATTGTCATACCTGTCAATTATGCCGTCATTATCCATATCTTTTTCAAGCGGATCATAGATATTTCCGTCATCATCTATTTCAAGTCCCAGTACGTTTTTAAGGTCATTATCATCAATAGAAACAAACTCCCCGAAATCTCCATATTCCATTTCTTGTTTTAGAAATTCCAATGCTTTTTCTTCACTTCCTAAATTTTTAAGATAATCAATCGTGGTGATAGCTTTACCATTTATATATTGAGTGGAAGTAAGCTCTTTTAAGTCTATCTCATACTGTATCTCGTGCTTTTCATTCGGCGTTGTAGTATAGGCAATTCCGATATGACTTAAATCAGGAAAAAGCATATCAAAGTTTTCATAGGTATAGCTATCGTCCTCATATTCCCTTTTACAGAAATCTATAATAGCTCTTTTTACATCTTCAATTAAAGGATTGTCGTTTCTCTTTTCTTCTACTTCTCCCATATCGAGTAGCTTATTTAACTCTGCCAAGCGAAGCACCTTATTCTTTAATTCCTCGGATTTTTCAAAAGGCTTTTTTAATTCCTCTTTGGCATTTTCAAGCTGTTCTTTTGTACTGATGAGCTTTTCTTCAAGTTTGTTTAACTTTTTAGGCATTTTTTCAAGTACATTATCCAGTCTTGTAATATTGCCGTCTGCACTTGTTCCAAGCTCTCCTAAATGCTTTGCAGCACCGTTTAAACTGAAATCGTGGGCATTGGTTAAAAAGTTATAGCTTATCTCTAAATCCATATTTCTGTATTTCCCGATTACCTTGTTTTCGTTGATTTTTACTGTCTTAATCGCTTCAAGGAGCTTTTCTCCGGCAATCTTTTTATCCGTAATTTTCTCACCAAAGATAGTAATAGAAGTAAACTTATTTTCGCTTTCTCCTTGTGGCTCAACCTCTGTTATATCTTTCTTTACCGCTTCAATGAGTTTTTCTGTCCTTGCAATTTCTTCCGGATAGTTTTTAGCAACCTTATCCTCTAATCTGTAACGGTTGGACTTATAATTTGCTTCAAGCATTTTAAGTTTAGTAACCTCATTGTCCAAATCCATCTTCTCCTTAATTCTCTTATCCCCTGTCGCAAGAGCCTTAATTTCTGCATAATTTAAGCTACTCTCGTCCACATCTTCAGCAACTCTGACAGGTGTCTTACTGGTCATAATTTGAGAAATAAACTTCTGCTTATTCTCTATGGTCTGCCATAGATACGCATCAAAGGTATTCTCCGTAACATAACGGTAGATATTCACCTCTTTATTCTCATTGCCCTGTCTTACAATTCTTCCCGCTCTTTGCTCCAAATCGGCAGGACGCCAAGGCACATCAAGGTCATGGAGTGCAATCAGCTTGTTTTGCACATTAGTGCCGGCACCCATCTTCTGCGTAGAGCCAAGTAATATCCTTACATCACCCTTTCTTACCTTTGAAAAGAGTTCATCTTTTTGCTTATCGGAATTTGCTTCATGAATAAAGGCAATTTCTTCTTTCGGTATTCCCAATGCCACAAGTTTTTCTCTAATATCATCGTAAATATTAAACTCTCCATCACCTTTCGGAGTTGACATATCGGAAAAAAGTAACTGTGTTGACCTGTTCTCTTTTGTCTTATCCCATATTGCAAAGACATTTTTCACGCAGACATTTACTTTTGAATTTTCATCATCTGGAAGTAGGGGATTGATTAACCTTTGGTCAAGTGCAAGTTTCTTACCGTCATTGGTAATTTTAAGCATATTATCTTCATCAGGCTCTACAGTCCTATTTCTCACCTTATCCGCTCTTTCAGAAAGGCTCTTTAATATTTCCTTTTGTTCCTCACTCGGCAAGGTTTTAATCACCTCATAATGTGCTTTAGGAGTAGGGAGATTTAACATATCAGCGGTCTGAATATCAGCGACTTCCTTAAACATACTCATAAGCTCAGGTAGATTGTAGAACTTTGAAAATCTTGTCTTTACCCTGTATCCCGTCCCCTCGGGAGAAAGCTCAAAAGCGGACTGTGTTTCTCCAAAAGTGGAAGCCCATGAGTCAAAATGTTCCATCTGATTTTTCTTTAGGCTTTCATACTGAAGATAACGCTGCATGGTGTAAAGCTCCGTCATTGAATTACTTACAGGTGTTCCTGTCGCAAAGACAATGCCTTTCCCGCCTGTCATTTCATCCATGTATCTGCATTTCATAAACATATCGGAGGACTTAAAGGCTTCGGATTGTCCTATACCTGCCACATTTCTCATCTTTGTATAAAGATACAAGTTTTTAAAACTATGTGCCTCGTCTACAAATAGCTTATCTACGCCAAGCTCCTCAAATGTAATTACATCATCTTTCTTAAAATCATCATTTAATTTTTCAAGCCTTACCTCCAGCTTTTTCTTTGTTTTTTGAAGTTCTTTTACTGTGAAATTTTGATTTCTGTCATGCTTATATTCTTCAACATAGGCGATAATTTCGTCAATTTGATCCTGAATGTGCTTTTGCTGATATTCCTTAGACATCGGAATTTTTTCAAACTGCGTATGTCCGATAACAACCGCATCATATTTCCCTGTGGCAATCTTTCCTATAAATCTTTTTCTGTTTTTCGGTTCAAAGTCTTTCTTATCTGCTACCATAATGTTCGCACTCGGATAAAGTTGCATAAACTCTCTGCCGATCTGTCCTGTAAGATGATTAGGCACTACAAATAAAGACTTGGTACACATTCCAAGCCTTTTACTTTCCATTGCACTTGCCACCATTTCAAAAGTTTTTCCGCTTCCTACCACATGGGCAAGCAGGGTGTTTCCTCCATATAAACTTCTTGCTATTGCATTTTTCTGATGTGTTCTAAGCTCTATTTCCGTATTCATTCCCTCAAAGGATAGATTAGAACCATCATATTCACGATTTCTTATAGAGTTAAAACGCTCGTTATATGTCTTTACAAGCCTGTTTCTTCGCTCTTGGTCGTTAAATATCCAGTTCTTAAACTCTTCTTTTAAAAGCTCCTGTTTTTGACCGGCAAGCATGGTTTCTTTCTTGTTTAGTATAGAGGTCTTTGAACCGTCATCATTAATAATCTGATCAAATACCTTTGTTTCTTTTAAGTTTAAGGCATCTTCAATCAGCTTGTAGGCATTCACCCTTGATGTTCCGTATGTCATTTCAGCAAGATCATTTACTCTGTCTTTGCTTTTTCCCTCAATATTCCATTCACTTGTCAGATGTGAGAATCTTACCTTTATGTCCCATCTTGCATATCCCGGTGTTTTTAAAGTTTCAAAGATAAATTTTTCTATATCCTTTGCCGGTATCCATGTTGCACCAAGACGAACATTAATTTCGCTTGCCTCAAGTTCTTTAGGCATAACTTTTTGAAGTTCCAACTTTTGATATTCAAGACGATTTATTTCTTTCTCCAAAACTGTCTTTTCACTTTCATATGAAAGCATTCTTTCCGCCTGTTTTAATCTTGAGATATAGTTATCTACAATATATATCTTTTTCCTTATATTTCCACTTAGATACTCGTCCTTTGTAACATAGGCATACCTAAAGGAATTACTGTTGTCGCTGCAAGCAAAGGGCAAATCACCATCTTCCAAATCAAATGAAAGCTTTTGATTATATTTTGTATTTTCTTCTCTAATATTTAAAAATATCTCTCCTCTTAACTCTTCTATAAGGGTATTCCTGTTTTTGCCTGTAAGATTTTTCATATAGTCAAAATCCACATATCCTTTTTCTGAAACTGACAAAACAAGAGCTTCAAGGGAAGTATCTACATGGTCTATAACTTTTGCTTTTGTGATAGTCCTTTTGCTGAAAATATCACTCTTTGCCTTAAAATTTTCTTCTTCATCAAGGATTTCTATGGAAGATAACAAAGGGAAGTTGCTATCTTCTTTTAAGGCTCTTGTATTACTCAGATTATTGACAAAGCCATGCTTTTTAGAAAAACTGTCATAGACTTCGTTTAATTTTTCTTGTGATACCTTGATTTCATCTTCACTAAAATCTTCCTTTTGCTTGTATATCACATCTTTTAAGGCAGAGTTCAGTTCAAGATAGTCCTTAATCTTTTCCTTATTTTTCTCCGTTACTTCCTTTTTTATGAAAAGGGAGTTTTCTCTGTAATATACTTCGTCATTAATAAGGGTATAGGAGAAGTTTTTGACATCATCTGTTGCGAGAACGGAGCTTATCTCATCATCTAAAAGCTCTATTTCTTCATACCTTGCATCTTTAGATATTTCTGTACTTGCCCTTGCAAGCAATTCTTTTAAGTTGCCATTTTCTTTTGGCAGGCAAGTAAGGGTATTTCCAAATCTTCCCGATACTTCTTGCATAGAACCAAGTATCATTTGAGGATTTTCTACAAAGTATTTGTTATATGTTAATCCCTTTTCATCTTCAGATAGGTGTATCCAGTCCTCATCTCGTTCTCTGATACTGTCCCTTTTCTTTAGGAAAATAATATCTGAGGTTACTTCCGTTCCGGCAACACCCTTAAAGGTGTCATTGGGAAGTCTTATCGCTCCTAAAAACTCAGCTCTTGCCGCAAGGTATCGTCTGACACTTTCGTCCTTTTTATCCATCGTTCCACTTGATGTGATAAAGGCGATGATACCGCCATTTCTCACTTTATCAATGGACTTGGCAAAGAAATAATCATGGATTAGGAAGTTATTTTTGTTATACTCCCTGTCATTGACCTTGTATTCTCCGAATGGAACATTGCCGATTGCTACATCAAAAAAGTTATTGGAAAAGGAAGTTTCTTCAAGTCCTTTAATCTGTATATCACTTTCAGGGTATAAGAGTTTTCCTATTCGACCGCTAACAGAGTCAAGCTCCACTCCGTAAAACTTACTGCTTTTCATTTCATCAGAAAGATTTCCTACAAAGTTTCCTATTCCCATTGATGGCTCTAAGATATTTCCGCTCTTAAATCCCATATCTGATAGGGCAGAGTAGATACTGTCAATCACTACTTTGGGTGTATAAAAACTCGTTAATGTAGATTCTCTTACAGATTCATATTCAAATTGTGATAAATTATCTTTTAAGAAATTTCTTGCCACTTCCCATTGTCCGGTCTTGCTTTCATCAAAGACCTCGGAAAGTCCGCCCCAGCCGACATACTTTGCCAATACTTCCTGTGCCGATATATCAAGCTCTCTTTCCCCGCTTTCCACTCTGTTAAGCATAGAGATTGCTGCAATATTATTATTCAATCTTTCACTTGGTGTCAGACTCTGCGGCAAAATCTCATCTGTAATTTTAAAGTTTGATATTTTATTTTTTATGTTCTCTTTAATTTCTTCTTTCTCTTCTTTTTCCGGAAGATTAAAAAGTCTTGTCAAATCACTTTCAAGTCTGTATGCAATTACTTCCGATCCTGTAACCATACCGCCGAAGTATTCTGTATTATCCTTGATTGTAATTGTCTTTAGGTTATTTCTCATATCATCAAATCTTGTTACAGTATAGTTCTTGCCTTTGTAATGAACCTCATCTCCGATAAGAAGATTTGGTCTTTCAAAGCTGATTTTCTCCAAAAGCTCCTCATAATTTTCAAACTTTATGGTAGGACTGTAATTATTACCTGTTCTTGCCGGCTCAAGAACCAGTGTACTATTGCCAAGTTCCTCATTTATATTTACATCGCTGATTGTATACTCTTCGTGATTCATATACACGGTTGTTCCTACAGATAAATCCAAGCTTGCATTGTCCTTTACCGACATACCTTGTTTCATATAATCAAACAGATTTGACTGTACTATCTTTTCTTTTGTAATTTCATGCTCCTTTGATAGGGGATAGTCATCTATCTTTAAAGGAGTATATTTGTCGGTATCGATTAATTTGTCCACCTTTTGACTTTCTACAAAGCTTACACCTCTGTTAAGATTGTAAATCTCTCCACCTACTTCCACCTTTCTTCCGGTGTCCTCCAATCTTATGGCAAAACTATCTGTTTTATTTGCAAGAATAAATTCTGTACCGACCTTAATAGCTACTTTTTCACTTTCATTTTTTCTTGCATAAGCTTTAAGAGTTTCTACAAATTCTCTCATACTAAAAGAAGAGATGTCTTTTTTAATTTCATTAATCTGCTCAATGCTCACCTCGTCTCTTACAAGATAGCCCTTAAGAACATTGAACTTTGCAATATCTATATCCAAGGCTTTAAGATACTTTATCTTCTCGGAAGTGATACCTGCCTCGCCTTTTTTCATATCGTCAATAAGCCATTTTAACTGCTCCATCTTCCACACAGGCAACCTCGGATTTGCTATTTCGGCAATCTCATTACTATAAAAATCATATTGCTTAATGGCACTCATAATCTCTTCAAGTTGCTCATCACTAAAATCATCTATGTCAATATTAGTGTATTGCAAGGCTAATTCAAGCTTTAATGTGGCAATTCTGCTTATTGCTTCCTCTTTGATCATTTCATACTCATCTACCGCCTTATCCACTTCTTTGGAAAAATTCGGACTTAGATTTTCACTATTTCCGCTTGTTTCATCTGTCATCAATATATTCGAATTATCTTCGGCATTAAAAAAGGAAGCATCATTTGCTCCCTCTTTTTGTATCACTGTTAAGTTTTCTGTATTTTCTAAGCTTCCACCACTTCCTTGATTGTCATTTCTTTTAGAGCTGATATCATCGCCTTGTACTGCGGATTTTCCTCGCTCTCTATATTCCAAGCTTTCATCAGTTTCGGCTTTTCTTTTCTCATAAAATTGATTGCCTGTACTTGAATATACATCAAGTGGTTTATCAGCTTGTCCTCCTTGTAGAGGTCTATCAACATCTTGTATTTGCCCTCTTGTTTGCTCTGTGCCAAGAAGTCCAATCCCATCACTGCGTAGATCGGATTGGGAAATTCCTTGATAAAATCCTCCTGTTGTTCCAATTGGTTCAATGTTATTTCTTTGATTTTGTCTATTATCTCGTCCGTACTTTCCATTTTTGAAAATTCGCTCTGCGTTGTCAGCATATCTTTGGTCATTTGATCGAACAGCATTTGCATTACCTCCTAAATTTTTATTTTCTTTGCCATTTATATTATACTCCGCACTCATATTTTTTGTCAGCACCGAGTTTACAGATAAACTTCTTGTCATCTTCATAGTGGACTCTATTATTTTATTACAAGCATTGGAAATACAAGTACCTACACTAATCAGTGAAATACTGTCCAAGTATCTTAAGTTTGCTCTAACGCTATCCGTATCAATAGGGTAATTATGGTTGAATCTGTTTGATACGGCATAGCAGATTGAGTTTCTCATAAAGTGAATAAATGAATTTCTATCACTATCTGCTATCCTAAGATTATTAGCAAGTTCATATATACTTTCATCAGAATAAATTCTGCTGAGTATATACAGGTTTTCAGTTAAGCTCTCGCTTGCACTGTAGCCTTGGATATTAATCATATCCTTTAAGACTTGTGAGTGTTTTTCCCTGTCAAATGACCAAAGCTCCACTTCATTTACATTTTTATCCATAGATACTGTCTGACTTATGTCAAATATATATCCTACCTTTTGAAAAGTACCGGTATTATTTATGACGGGAATACCTCTTTGCCCCCTCATAACTATACGATTAAATCTTTCCCTCCAAATATCAAAACTTGCACAAGCGGTTGCATTCGGATTTTTGTCATAGATACTTAGTTGGCTTAAAAAGTCGTATCTTTGATTGTTCCCAATGACTTTCATCAGTTTCAGATACTCATCTTCACTGTTTAAAACATCGCTTTTTACAAGCTCGATAATGTTGTAAAAATCATTTGTTCTCATCTCTACCTCCTTATTTTATTGCATGAAAAAAGACGATATTGCTATCGCCTAAAACATTTACTTTATTTCTAAATTCAGAAAACAGATTTTATAAATGATTATTTTATCTTTAATTTATATATGCTGGCTCGCTTCCACCTCTTTTAAAAATATATGCAAGTTTTTGACAAGAATAAGTATTGAAATATTCCGAATGTTCTTCTGCTTTTACTTTTATAAAATCTTCATATGTTTTATATTCAAAAATATATTCAAGTAATGCGAATACTAAAATAGGATAATCACAAAAAACTCCATCATATCCTGTCCATTCATGCAATTGATATTTATAAAATATTGTTTCAATTTCTTGCCATAATAAAAACTGTTCTTTAGAACATTCAAACCACTTGTGAGAAAGTAATTTTTTTGTTTCATAATCAATTTTACTAAAATCCTCTTCTAATATAATTTCTTCTTTTAACTCACATTCAAGTGCTACAATCAATTCTCCAAAAAAATGTGCCAAAATATCCGAAATTCTTAGTCCTATACATTCATGAGACTTTCCTTTATTACATGAATGATAGTTCCCAATTTTTTCAGCTGCTTCAAGTGTATTATTTTCTTCATCAATCAGAAGATTTACATCTGTTCGATTAATTCCTCTTTCACAAAGTAATTTATTAAATCCAATAAATATTGGTTCATATCTCCAACTCATTTGTGGTTGTTCAGAATTTGGTATATATGCAGTATCTAAAATACTTAAAATCTGTTTTAATGCGTTTGTTTCAGTTACTTTCTTTTTAGATGATTCAGCTTTTGCAACAACATTTTCTATCATAGTTTTTAAATCAATTAGCACTTTTTCTATATCATTTTTATCTTTAATATTTATCATTTTTTTTAATAATTTGGGGTTTCTATAGTTATATAGAAACTTTATAAGAGAATATAAAAATGCATCTTCATGAAATTTCATTTGAAAATTAATATTTTTCAAAAATTCCAAAACTATTAATTCCGTTTTGCTAAACAGACTTATATGAAAAACTATTTCACTATCATTAAGAATTTTAAAAAAATCTCTATAGAAATTAACTGTATTGTTCACAAACGAAGCAAAGCCATTTTTATAATTCTTCTTTCTGATTGTAGTAGCCTTAAGTTCCTTATTTTTATCAATTGTGTATATTTTTTTGTATTTATTCTCAAATAAAATATATTTTCTCCAAATCTCTGATTCTTTTGTATCTGTATATCCACAAAAAAATCCTACATAAATATCCGAACTATTTTCTTTATAAATATTAATTAAGTCTTCCTTTACAGTTATATTTCTATCATGGAATGCTTCATCATAATAAAATTTCCACATAATATTCTCCTTTTTTTACAAAGTATACTCACGACTAATAATATGTCTTTTATTTTTTATACTTTGCTAATATTATATCAAAATCACAAAACTTGTTGTATTGTCTTTATAAAATACTCCAAATATGTTTTAGATTCGATTATGCTATAGAATTTCTAAACTTTTTATTTATATTATACTATCATAGCAATATTTTCATCTATTGTATAACTCATACGATATTCCTTCAAGCACATTCACCACAATACTGTTCCCGGCTTGCTTATACAAAATCGAAGATAGTTTACCTTTCCTTGGGTGATATATAGCTCTAAGCTTATCAAAATCTTCATCATCAAATCCCATAAGTCTGAAACATTCTCTTTCAGTTAGATATCTATACTTGCCGTTTCCTAAGTCTATTACCCCCGAATTTGGCACTCTTACCTGTTTGGTTGAAATGGTATAGGCAAACTTGTCTATAATCATCAGTCTGCCCTTAAAATTCTTGTTCTTAGGATCATTTCGTAAAAATCTGAGCATTGACTCCTGTCTTACCTCATAGACAGATGATACATCTTTTTCAAGAAACTCGGATATATCTTTTGGCTTTGTTTTATTCAGTTTATTAAAATCAAAGTTATTTTTACCCAAGATACTTACGACAAATATTCTCTCTCTTTTTTGAGGTATACCAAAGTCCATTGCGTTTAGTATCTCATACTTACTTTCATACCCAAGTCTTTCCATTTCTCTCAAGTAATGAAAAAAGGAAGTCCTCATATTCTTGTCGAGAACTCCCTTTACATTTTCCCAAAGCACAACTTTAGGTCGCATATTCATTTTTTCAATTATCCTTATGGTTTCAAACAAAAGACTGCTCCTTGTGCCACTTCCTTTTTCTCCACCTTTTTTCTGTCCCACACGGCTGAAATCTTGGCAAGGACTGCCGTGCATAAGTAAGTCTATATTTTCATTTGGTGCATGATAACCTACAATGTCTTTGGATTTAAAATTTGCCTTATACAAGGCATTATAACTTTTTACACAGTTTTTATCTATCTCCACATAATCAATTACTCTATGCGGTATATTCTGCCTTATTAAAGCCTTTCTTATCGCTCCTATGCCTCCGAAAAGCTCCAATATTTTTAACTCCTCAATAATAATCTCTCCTTTCTTCTCATTTTTGCAACTAAATCTTTCGTCTATAAAAATAATTTATTCTATCCATTTAAGCTCTGTAATACCCTTATAGCACACCTCCCATATAAACCAAGCAAAAGCTATAGCATTGCTTTTATGTTTCTCAAACTTGCCATTTTTTGCACAATTAAGCCTTTTAGAAAATACATATACTCTTTTGGGCGGATACTTTTTAAACAGTTCATATCTTTTTTGTCCTTCCAAAAATGCCAGTCGAAAAAGCATGGCTATTTTTACAGTCGGAGCGGAAATTTCAAAAGCGTGTAATATAAACTTATCTGCACAAAAATAGGGCGGATTTGTTACTATATCTAAGACATTTTCTTTAACTGTAAAAAAATCTACTTCTCTTTCTTCTCCATAACCTCTGTAGCAGATATCTGTTGCTTTTACCTTATAGCCGTATTCTTCTAAAATTTTACCTATATGCCTCTGTCCGCAAGCAGGTTCATAGATATGTTCTCCAAAGGTTTCTCTTTTAAGCAATTCCTTAACCGCTCTTTTATCAGTGGCATAAAAATCGAGTTTTTCTCTGTTTTTGTCAAATTTTATTAAGGTGTCAAACATAGGCTAAACCTCTCTATATTTCGCAATGGCATTTTTTATTTCAGCTTCAATACCATCTAAAAACTCTTCTTTTGACGATTTCCCCTGTGCAATCTTAGATAATTCCCTTTCCCATTTAGCAGTGGTTTCAGCGGACTTAAAAGTATCTGCAACAATTTCTATCAGACTTTTCCCTTTGCTTGTGGCTATTAGATTTTTCTTATCTCTCTCCACCAATCCCTTAAAGATTAAGTTCTCAATAATGCCTGCTCTTGTTGCCGGAGTACCAAGACCTTTTCTCTCTACCTCTACACCTTTTTCCAATGCTTCACTTCCTGCAATCTCCATAGCCTTTAGGAGAGTATCTTCTGTAAAATGCTTTGGAGATTGAGTGTACTTTTCTTTAATTTCTGTATTTTCAATGCTCAAAACATCACCGACACTTACACTTGGCAAAACAGGATCTTCATTTTTCTTTGATTTGTATTCTTTGAGATATTTCGTAAATCCCTCGTCTTTAATTATCTTTCCTGAACTTGTAAACTCAAAGTCGTTAAATAAAGCCACAATCTTCGTTGTGTTTTCCACTAATGGATAACCTACACTTGCATGAAGTTTATTAGATATAAGCATATATACCTTTGCTTCGCTTTCAGGAAGATTGGATACATCTTCACTAAGCGATGATACAGTTGGAATAATTGCGTGATGATCCGTAACCTTGCTTGAATTAAAGACTACCTTGATACGCTCTGTATCAAAGTCATTTTTCCCTAAGATATTATTGACTGTGCTTACAATCATATCTTCGGTTAAACATCTGCTGTCCGTTCTCGGATAGGTGATAAATTTCTTTTCATACAGGTTTTGAGCATAATCAAGTGTCTGCTTTGCACTGTATCCGAAATACTTATTACACTCTCTTTGAAGTGTTGTAAGGTCAAATGGCAAATCGGGTTTAGTTATTTTTTCTTTGCTGATAACATCTTTTATTGTAATTGTATCTCCTATACTACTTTTTAATTCTTCAGCAATTTTAAGATTATCAATTCTATCCGTTGAAAGATTAAAACTATCAAGAGAAAGCTCTACTGTGTAATATTTTTCTTTCTTAAAATTATTTATTTCATCATCTCTTTTTACAATCATAGCAAGAGTAGGTGTTTGTACTCTCCCAACAGAATAATTTTGCTTATATAAACAAGAATATAGTCTGCTGATGTTCATTCCGACAAGCCAGTCTGCTATCGCCCTTGATAATGCTGATTCAAAGAGGTTGTCATAGTCTTTCCCGTCTTTCAAACTCTCAAATCCCTCTTTTATTGCACTATCTTCCATTGATGAAATCCAAAGTCTTTTCATATTCTTTTTGCATTTTGCTTCACTATATACAAGCCTAAATATGCTTTCTCCCTCTCGTCCGGCATCACAGGCATTGATAACAGTATCTATATCCTTATCATTCATCAGCTTTTTAAGGATAGTAAACTGCTTCTTCGTTACTTTTGCTACCTCATATTTATATTCGCTTGGAATAATCGGCAAATCTTCTATATTCCACTTTGCATACTTTTCATTGTAGCTATCCGGGTTTGCCATCTGAACTAAATGTCCTACACACCAAGAAACTCTATATCCGTTTCCTTCACAATATCCGTCTTTTTTGCTATTTGCTCCAATCACTTTGGCAATGGACATTGCAACACTCGGCTTTTCTGCTATCACTAATTTCATTTTTTATTTTTCCTCCTATTTAACTAAAATAGGGCGGAAGATTTTATTCTTCCACCCTGTAGTATACTTTCTTACTTTTACTCCTAAATATTTTGATAAACTGTTTTAATATAGTTCCTCATCATTTTCGTCTATTTCTGTTTCATCTTCCGATTCTTCATTTTTAGTTTCTTGATTTTTGGTATCATCACCTATATTTTCTTCATCTCTCTCAGATTCTGCGAAAAAATCTTCATCATCTTCTTCAAGGTTTTCAATCTCCTTTTCTTCTTTCTTTTTCACAACCTTAAAGTAGTAGCCGGCTCCCAAAGCCCCAAGTGTAACAAGAGCAAGCAAGATATATGTTCCGGTGCTACTTTTATCTTTGTTTTCATCAAGTTTTGCTTCTTCTTTAAGCTCTTCTTTTACAGGTTCCTCCTTAACTACTTCTTTAGGTTTTTCTTTTGTTTCAACCATATTGAGCAAATCATCTTCTGAAACCTCGGTAAGCAGCATTACATTCTCACTGTCCTCATCGTGATTTATAATAAGATGAAATGTCTTGCCGTTTTTAGTCTTAAAGGTGATAAACTGCCTTGCGTCGGCAGAATATTTATCTGAATTTTCTCCATTACTGCCTTGATATACAGGGTAGGGGGCATTTTTATTATCTACATTTTCTGTAAGTGTTGCAGTTGCCTTAGACGGAGTTGACGGCACACCTTTATTTGTATTTACTCCTTGACTGTTTCCCGTACCTGTATCCTGTGGCGGCTCTTTGGCAGTGAGTTTATTAGGATACCTTATTTGTATATCTTGCTCAGTTTCTTTTTCTATGATTTTTGTGATAACAGGTTGCTCTTCCTGTTTATCATCACCTTGTGCAAATATATAAGTTGTCGAAAATATACTTAGCATAAGGCATATAATCACCGCTATACTTAACTTGATTTTAGTTGTTTTCATCTGTATTCTCCTCATTTTCATTATTGTTTTTATTTATTAAAGTTGCAGTTTCTTTTTCCGTCTCATCAGATTTTTTTATCTCCGATTGTTTTTTCCTAAATTTTGCCATCAAGTCAGCAATCGTAATGTTGTTCTTTCTGCAAATGGCAACAATCTCCTCGTTTTCAAGTTCTTCCTCCCTAATAAGCAAAGGCTCTAATTCTTCATCAATCAGAGCCTTTTTATCCTTTAACTTCCGTATTTTGTTTTTTACCGTTGTAAGTTCTTTTTTCAAATTTACCTCCTTGGTAATAAAAAAAGGCATTGCCCATTATTAGACTCCGCCTTTTTTGATAAATCATATTATCAATCTTTTAAATAATTACTTACTGTTGATTGAGAAACTCCAAGCATATCTGCTATTTCTCGTTGTTTGTATCCTTGACTATAAAGTTCCTTAATTTGTTTTTTAAGCCCATCTTTTCCTAAGTTTTTTTCAAACATTGAGTTTGTTTGTATATGCCCACTTGTATGCTCAGTAAGAGTAGTTGTATACTGAATTCCATCTTTATTACCAACTATACTTGCCGTTTTAGTTTTAGAATTAAAAGTGGTTTTTACTTCATCCAATCCAATTTCCGAAGATAAAAATTTGATAGCTTCCATAATATTGTTTTTTTCCTTTTTTCCGGCAACATATCTGAGTTCATTATGCGTTCTCCTTTTATTATAAAATAATATTTTTTACCACTTTATAATATTATTTTTTTCTAAAACTGTCAAGGTATTTTTTGATAATGCAAATTTTATTAATTACCTACACGACCGAAACCATAGAAATGCTCCTTCCAGTAAGGTGTGTTGATGCTGACAAAGCGAATCGGATCGCCTGCGTGTATCATCATTCCGTTCCCTGCATAGATTCCTACATGGGATATTGGAGAGCCACTGTTATAGGTGTTCTTAAAGAAGATAATATCTCCCGCCTTTGCTTCACTTGGCGATATGGGATTGCAGTAGGTCTTGTAAATCCCCCAAGCTGTGGTTCTCGGCATATTTTTTACTCCTGAATGGGTAAAGCTCCAGCACACAAAGGACGAACAGTCAAAGTTATTCGGACCATTCGCCCCAAAGACATATCTTTTTCCTATATGTTTCTCCGCTTCGTTAAAGATTGCCTTTACCGTTACATCATCAAAGGCAATCCCCGGATTTGAAAAGTCGGGATTATCTACAATCTCAGATAAATTACCGCTTCCGCTTCCAAACACATCTCCCATGTTCCCCTGTGTTGCAAGCAGAGCTTCATAATGGGTAACATTGTCTGGATAGGTGGCAAATATTTCTCTGATTACACTGTCCATTTCTTTTTTCTTTAGAGTAACTATAAGTTTTTTGTATTCATAGGCTTCTTCATGACTTTCAGTATGCTCATTTCCATCTTCATCGGTATAAGTTTCGGTAACCGTCCTGTATCTTATTTCAACTTCTTCCCTGTAAGACAGGATATACATTTTCTGAAAAAGGTCATTTATTATGCTTTGGACTTCATTTGAATCCTTGACTTCCCCATATCTTGAAGTGATATAGGATAAAAGTTCGTGGGTGTTATGTCCGATTTCTCCCTCTTTTTCTACGATATATTCATCATAGCCGGGGTGATTTTCTTCTACGGAATCTATTTCGTCTTGCAGACCTTCCTCCAGTCCCGAAAACTGCTGATTGATTTCACTAAGCACAGTTTGGTCGGAAAGATAGGTTGTTGTTAAAACTCCGCTTGCAGAGTTCATCATTCCTGTCATTGATATGCCTGCAAACTGAATGACAAAAGTTCCCAAAATAATAAGACCTATGACAATCATCATAAGTCCCTTTGCTTTTCGTATAACCATATCTTTGGAGCTTTTTAAGGTATTAAGAACTCCCTCTTTAATCCTGTCCCTAAACCTTGATCTGTTATGTTTTCTTATGGAGGATTTCATCTGCTTACACTTTTGAAACTTCTTAAAGGCATCTGCTTTCTTATACTCATCAGTTTTCTTTAACTCCTCTTTGGCTTCCTTAAACTCCAGTTTAGATTTACGCTTTCTGATTTTATAGTTTTTTTTGCTAAGGTTATAGCTCTTTTTAGACTTTTTCTTATTAGCATAATTCTTAATCCCATGAATCAACTTTGAGTTTACATCAGCAATCTTTTCTCCTGTTTCAACGCCCTGGTTTTCATCACTGCCATGAGAGAGATAGTCCCTTATAGCTTCACTTCCCTTAGCAATTCCCGACAGGGCGGATACTCTTGCTGTTTCATTTATCAGAGTTTTCTTTTGCTCTTGGGAAAGACTGTATTTCTTTTCTTTATTATTAACAGTTTCAATAGTTTCTTTTCCTGTCTTTTTGCCCTCCACCTTACTTTGGGCATTATCTTTCGTTTGAGCATTATCTGTATTTCTTGTATATAGCTTATCTGAGTAATTTTTCCTCTTATACTGCTTCTTTTGAGACTTATGCTTTTTGGATAATTTTTCCGTTGCATTGTCTTTTGTATGAAGATTATCTTCCACATCATAAGTTGATTCAAAGTAATCACTGTCCCTAAAGTCATTGTCATACCTGTCGATGATACCGTCATTATCAAGGTCTTTTCCTAACGGATCGTAGGTTTCTTCATTTTGGCTATATCTTCCATCAGTATTTAATCTATTTCTGACTTTTTCCGCCATTTTTCTTTTTCTTTTTCTTTGAAGCTCTGATTTTTGCTTATCAAAGATAGGGTTTACATCTTTTTCTGATATTTCAGCAGATGGGCTATGATTATTAACCTCTTTCAATCCTTTGCCATCTTTACTTGATGTAAAATCATCATTGGTTTCATATCTGCTTTTATCAGTTATGGTTGTATTTTGATTTTCATCAGCACCTTTTGAATACCTTGCATTTTTCTTGGAAGTACCCTGTATATGCTCATTTTCAACATTTTTCTTACTTGTTTTTCGATGTATCTTATTATTAAACCTGTCTTTATCATGGATAATCTTACCCTTATAATCATCGCCATGCTTTAGTCTGCTACTTTCATCAGTACTGACATTTTCTTTCCCTAAAAGTTTTGCTTCTTCCTTAACTGTCTGCCTTTCTTTAAAATCTCGCTTTAATTTTTTTTCCACAAGCTATCACCTCACTTCTTCTGGCTTGGTAGTCATCTTTTGATAGAGAATTGTGTCTTTCGGGAACTTATCTATAAATGGAACTATGGTATTTCCAAAGAATAACAGTCCTTCTCCGGCATTGGAGTTGGTAACATATTTAAGCTGAGGTTTTGAGATTTTAAGTTTTCTTGCAAGTATCTCCCTGTCCCCGCTTGCCTGATTTAACATCAATACAAAGTCCGTATTATCAAAGATGTTTTCTATCTCCTTGCTCATCAAAAGGTCTTTGACATTCTGCGTAATGCCTGTGGGAATGCCTCCCCATTTACGAAATCTTTTCCAAATCTCAACGGAGTAAGAAGCCGTCTGCTCATCTTTTAAAAGCAGATGAAACTCGTCTATATAGTATCTTGTAGCCTTATTCCCCCTGTTTAAGGACACCTTGTTCCAAACCTGATCCTGAATCACGAGCATGCCTATCTTTTTTAGTTGGCTTCCAAGCTCTTTTATGTCAAAACAAAGCAGTTTCTTATTTAAGTCCACATTTGACCTGTGGTTAAATACATTTAAAGAGCCTGATACATATATCTCCATCTCTGTTGCAAGTTTTTTTCCGACCTTTTCTTCCTGATTTTTAAGCATATCGTATAAATCCCCCAGTATGGGCATATTTTCTGCTATCGGATTTTCAAAATACTTTTCATAAATCCTCGGCAAACATCTGTCTATAACGGATTTTTCTTCCGCCGTAAGACCGCTACCGCCGACTACAAGCTCAAGCATGGACATAATAAAGTTTGCCTTATCTTTTAAGGGTGCGTCCCCATCTCCATAGTTCATATTGATGTCAAGCGGATTAAGATAGTCCTTTGACTTACTACTGACCTTAATCACTTCTCCATTAAACTGCCTTACAAGGTTTCCGTATTCTCCTTCTGGATCACAGATAATTACATCATCGTCTGTTACAAGAATAGCATTTGCCATTTCTCTTTTAGCACTGAACGACTTTCCGCTTCCCGGTGTTCCAAGGATTAAGCCGTTCGGGTTTTTGAGCTTCTTCCTGTCTGCCATAATAAGGTTATGGCTGAGGGCATTTAATCCATAGTACAGACTGTTACTTGAATTGATAAAAAGTTCTTCTGTAGTAAAAGGCATAAATACCGCCGTTGATGAGGAAGTTAAGCCTCTGTTAATCTCCAGTTTATTTACACCAAGAGGAAGTACGCTTACAAGCCCCTGTTCCTGTGCATGGTCAAGCCTTTTAATCTTACAGTTATGCTTATTTGCAATGGAGCTTATCTGAGCAATACTGTTTTCAAGTTTTTGTACTGTCCTTGCAAAATTCATAAAGACAATGGTTACAACAAACATTCTCTCATCTCTTGTCTGCAAATCTTTTAACAGGCTTTTTACATCTTCCCCATAGGTGATTAAGTCTGACGGCAAGATGTCCATATCATATCCCGACCTTACCGCCTTTTTATTTTCCTCAATCCTCATCTTATCAATATCGGTGTTTTTTCTTTTCACCATCTTAATAGCTTCCGTCTGCTCGATTGCCCTTATATGAAAAGAGATGTTAATGTTATCGTCAATATCCAAAAACTCGGACAGCATACGGTCTGAAAGCTCGCTTGCAAGGATTTGAAAATGGCTTGTAGCTCCGATAAATTTACCGAACTTAAAGTATCTGCCCGGCATAAAGTTAAATTCATCGGGAGTAATGTATGTCTTTGTGCTTTCTTTTTTCTTTAGGTCTTTGTAGGAAAACTTGAAAGTCTTACTTGGATTAAGCATATCATGAAGTATCTTTAACCTTTCCTCACCTGTAAGACTTTCCGCCCTTACTCCCATATTTTTAAGATTGGATAATATATCTATCTCCAGTCTTTCAAGTTTTGATATAGCCTGCTCCATATTGTCCGCTTCTACCGAAAATGTTACATACTTTGATTTTTTCAGCCCGTTATTTCCCTTTACAATCTGACTTTTAAGCATTTCCCGAAATTCAAGGCGTATATCGTCAAATCCGTCTTTTTTATCCGGTATCTGAATAGCAGATCTCATTTCCTCATTTCTTCCAAGCTGATTGACATAGGAAAGCTCAATGCCGACACTTGGATCAAAGGAATTTAGAAAGTTTGCAAACTGGTTAAAAATCAAGTCCCTATCTTCTTCTAAGGCAAGCTGATAGTTTATATCCTCAAAGACGATACTCTTATTAAAGTGCCTTTCATCTATTTGGCATATTCCGTTTTTTAACATTCTAAGATAGGGTATGGTATCTTCAACGGTATAGTGCTTAGGCTCTTTCTTTAAGATAAGACTTAAAAATCCGCCTTTCTCTTTTTTCATCTTTGTTTTATCTTGTTTTAAATCCTGTTCCCCTCTTTTTAATGCCTTTTTGTTCCTTTCTAACTTTATCTGCTGAAATTTTCTTTTGTCTTTCAAGGTAAACCTCCTTTCTTACACGCTTACTTGGCTGATAAAACTTGTGCAGATAGATATACTTAAAATATTTCTCAAAGCTCAGTCCGTCTTTTTCAAACATAGTTATGAAAAATATGGGTAGCGTTGATAAGATAAGAAATATGACTGCTATGTCATTGGGTACATACTTTCTCATAAATAAATAGACAGGTATTCCGATAAGCCCCGCAACGCTAAAGCCTATGAGTTGCCTTTGCGTAAGATTAAGAGCTACCTTTGTCTTTACCTTGTTTAAATCTTTCGGTATAGGTACATATGCCATAAGCTACCTCCCATCTCTTGGTATATCCGAGCTTTCCGCTACATCTTTATCTTTGCTTGGCTTTCCATATTCTTTATCCTTATTCTCATCAGCTCTGTCTTTTTCTTCCTGTATATTGGACAGTTCTTCTATATGCTCGTAAACACTGCATATCTCATCTCTTATCATTGAGATTGCCTCGTGATTAATTTTGCTATATCTGTCTTGCCTAAGGTTAATTTCGTTATATTCACTTCCAAGGTATATCAGTTTTTCTTCAATTTCTTCTATTTTTCTTTTAGTTACAATTTTTTCCACAACAATCACAATTCCTGTTACAAGGATTGTAAGTATCGATATTATATTTTTCTTATTCATCTTATCTTCCTTTCCGCTTTAATGTGAGCTTAATACACTTTTTGCAAGCGTCCCGCTCTTTAACATCATCAGTCCTAACAATATGGCATATCCAAGTATCATAAATATGCTTGTGTGTATGTCGCTGATATTTATTGTCTTAACAAGTACTGCATAAATTCCAAGGCAAACCATTAGAATAAGCCCCTGAAGTCCTAAAGCAAACAAGCCTTTGATGTAGTTTGCTCCAATTTGTCCCCATTCCCTGTTTCCCATAGTTGCAAAGGGAATAGCTGAAACAGATGAATATACATAGATTTCAAACATTCTACCGTAAACCACAAGCATTACAACTACGGATATTCCCTGTATCGCAACTTTTACAAGTGAAGTTTCAAATAAAATCGTCATCAATTCTCCAAGGCTTTTTTCTTTTAGAGTATCCACCATCTGAACAATTTGGTCGGCTGAAACGACAGCAGAGGTGTTTATCACCCCTGCCGCCTTGTTTACCATACTTTGTGCCACATCAAAGACTGCCATTGAAAACTCAAAGGCATGGGATACGAGCCACACCGCAATCCACATCTTGATGATGTATTTGAAAAACTCAAAGGTGTCCGTATCGTGCATATTGTTTTTCTGCATGATCATATTGATAAGCTCGATACAAAGTACTGCTGTAATAATCAGTCCCGCTATAGGGATTATAACGGAGTCGTTAATCCTCTTAATAAAGCTAAATACCTCTGAGTTCCATCCCATAGGTGTCTTTCCTACATCTGTGGCAATATTTCCGACTTGATTGTTGATGTCTATAAGCATGGACTCTAAATTTGCCTTGATACCTCCGAGCAGAAGCTCTCTGAAAAATTCTTCTATCTTATCGAAAATACCAAACATAAGTTGCTCCTTACTTTATTACATTTGAAAGCAGTGGAATCAGTTTTATTCCTATTAAAACTATTCCTCCCCCTGCCATAAGCTGCTTTATTCCCTGTGATTTTGCTCCGGGATTGTCATTACCATATCCCTCCATAAGGTTGATAACACCCCATGCTCCAAGTCCTGCGCCTACCGCCATTACCAATACTTTCAATACATCTACTGCCTGTGTAAAAAACTCCATGATTTATTCCTCCTCATTTTCATTGTCTGTATTTTTATTTTCAATCTTGTTGTATGACTTCACTACAAAGTTTTTATAGGTCTTACCGTCCTTTTCACGCTCTTTGAAATATCCAAAGATATGAATGAGATCGCCTTTTTCAAAGCCTTTTGCTGTTTCCACCTTTTCACCGTAAGCGGCACAGTTGATATATTCCTTGCCTTTACCATACTTTTTTACAAGAGTGAAGTTTGCCACCGCTATTTCTTCTCCATCTTTTTCAAATGAACTTAATACCGGCTCATCTACAAGATTGGCGTTAATGTTAATCATTTCCTGCTTCATATTTTTGATTTCTCCTTTTTCTCAATAAAAAAGCGACTGAAAGTTTAATTTTCAATCGCTGATAACTTTTGGTATATAGTTTTGATTGTATTACTAAGTTGGGCTTCTTATCCTTGTCATCTTTTCCTCCAAATTTTTTGCATAAAAAAAGACGATAGAGATTTTGCTTTCTACCGTCTGATGTGTTTATCTTATTTTATTAATAGTGCTACAAGTCTCTTTTATCAGTTTCACTACATATCTTTCTTAACTCATTAATTTGCCACAAGCGTTCTTGCTCTACTTTATCTTTATTATTCGGATAAGCGATGTTGCAACATTTTATAGCATAATCTGAAGCAACCATTCCGTGTTCTTTCATATGTGCAGTTCCAACGGCTTGCCCAACAACTCGTAATGCCATACATATAATATTGCTTTCTTGTTCCTTAGCAAGCCTATGAATAGAAAATCCCACTTGCCTCAAATCATACATTTTTATCATTATACCTTTTTGCCAACATTCATTTATACTATATCCTTTTAATATAGTTTTATCTGTTTCATATGAAGGGGCATATTGTTCTAATATATGCTTTGCAAGTTTTAATGCCCACTTAGCAATTTCTTTTTGTGAAGATTTGTCGTATAAAGTATCAAGTTGTTTTCTTAACTCCGGTATATCATAGATTTTTATTTTAGCAACAGTAGGCAATTCTACTCACCTCCACAATTTATAATTTAGCTAATGAATTAATTATACCAAATATACCCAACCATATACATAGCAAAATTTTTACAATCTCACAATAACTGTGTCTTTGTTAAGCTTTGCTTTTCCACGCCTTTTCATATATCTTTCTATGTCAAACAGGTTTTTCTTATCATAATCCTCCAAAAGTTTATAATTCTTATGCTTTGTAATATCGAATTTATCCGATAGGAAAGGGCGTACACCCCTAAGCTGGAAGATACATTTACTGCCGTCCATTACGGTAATCTCATCTTGGCTCATAAGTTCCTTGCCTGTCTTTTGGTAATTAAGTCCAAAGCTCTTTTGATTACTTCTTGTTTCCGATGTGTTATATAAATCTATCGTTTCTTTTCCCAGTGTTTCGGAAAGCTCTTTTAATGTTGTTTTTTCCTTTCCGCCAAGAAACAGGGTACTATCACAGTTGCCCACGATGGTATCGGCATTATCCTTATAGATTGCCTTTAACTGTGATTGTGCCTGAAGTATGATACTTGCTGAAATCTCTCTACTTCTGATGGTTGCAATCAGCTTCTCAAACTTTGGAATTAAGCCGATATTTGCAAACTCATCAAGCAGACATCTTACATGAACTGGCAATCTTCCACCATATACATCATCGGCTTTATCGCACAATAAATTAAATAGCTGAGAATACATAATGGATACCACAAAGTTAAAGGTATCATCGGTATCTGAGATGATAACAAATAGGGCGGTCTTTCTATCACCTAATGTATCAAGCTCCAGTTCATCTTCTTTCATCAAGTCCCTAAGTTCTTGAATATCAAAGGGAGCAAGTCTTGCACCACAGGAAATAAGAATAGATTTCGCTGTTTTTCCGGCTGCAAGTTTGTATTTCTTATATTGCTTAACTGCAAAGTGTGTCGGCTCTTTCTTTTCAAGAGCTTCAAATAGTCTATCTATCGGATTCATATAGGTTTCGTCATCTTCTCGAACTTCCGAAGCGTCTATCATATCAAGTAGAGTAGCAAGGTTCTTTTCTTCTCTTGGAGCTTCGTAGAAGATATAGCCGATAAGAGCCGTATAGTAAAGTTTTTCAGCTTTTACCCAAAAATCTTCACCTGCTTTTTCTCCCTCACCTTTAGTATTTGCAATGATTGTTTGAACCAGTTTCAATATATCTTTTTCAGAACGGATATAGGCAAAGGGATTATATTTCATACTCTTTTTAAAGTTAATTGTATTTAAGATTTTTATCTCATAACCATTATCTTCAAGCATTTTGCCACATTCAAGAACTATCGTACCTTTCGGATCGGTTACGCAATATGATGAGTGCATTTGCATAAGGTTGGGTTTTACAAAAAATCGAGTCTTACCACTTCCTGATCCTCCTATAACAAGCACATTCTTATTTCTCGCATACTTTGGATTAGAGGGTCTGCCGTTCATTGTCAGTCTTTCGGTTTGGGTAAGCAAGATGTTGTTTTGAAACTTCTCATCTACATACGGCTCGATGTCTTTTTTATTTCCCCATCTTGCCGAGCCATACTCTTTTCCATGTCTGAATTTCTTGGCATTTTTGCCTTTGGTATAGATAATGAATTTAATTATAGCAGCAACAACGATTCCTGTCAGTACATCCATTATATGAATACTTGGAAGAAAACTCAAAGTATTTATTTCCAGTATTCCTTGAAAGATTTTATCGATAATATCGCCACCTGTATAAGCTCTTACATGATGTGAAAAGATGTTGCCTATATAGAAAAATGCAAGATAGGGTATGTTTTGTTTTACAAATCTTACCTTATCCTGCACCTTAAATAAGCCTTTGATGTCCTTTAATATTTTGTCAATCATAGGCTCTGCTCCTTTTGTTTATTCTTAACTTTGTCCTTAGAAACCGTGCTTTTCGTCATCTCCTTAAACTTCTCAATGTTTTTGTGTATGGATTCTTTTCTTTCAGCTTTTTTCTCTGACACTGAAAGAGCGTGCTTAAATGCTTTATCCATTACATTCATATCTTTAGCTTGGAAGAATACGGAGTATTTACCTGTTTCCTTGTCTTTCATCACTGAAAATTTTACTCCATACCGATTAAGCTCTTTTTTCAGTTCCTTTAATTCTGCTTTTTCAACAGGAATTTCTTCAAGCTGTCCTTTTTTCACCATATCTTTGAGTTTTACTTCGTTTCCTTTTTCTTTAACTAAATTTTCCAAACTGCCATATGCCTTAGACTTTTCCAGTAATTTTTTAATCATACTCAATATCTCTTGAGATGTTGCTTTTAAAGTATTGATTTCCATATTTATTACTCTGTTTGCTATTTCTTCGTTTACCATCAAATTCCTCCTCTCATATCATAGCTTACAAGGGCAGAGTAGTGTGCATCTATTCCGCTTGGAGCGTTATATGCCGCCGTCAGAACAAACGCCCTTATATTTCTTATCTTGTACTCATTTTCTTTAATCACATTTACTAAATACTCCAAATGCTCGGAATTAAGTTTCCTGTACCTTTCTTTTACTATTTGTGCCGGTAGCCTTGTTTGGTTGATTGTAACAAGCTGTCTATCATCAAGCACCATTACATCGGATAGTATCTTTACAATCTCGTCAAAATCTTTTGCTTTGAATTTATCTCCTACTTCAAGGTATTCATAGTATCCTACCTGTATTCTTAATTCTTCCAAATATTTTTCATAGATGTCTTTGTTTTTTCCCTCCTCTCCCTCCATCCTTTCCTTGTTTTTTTCATTTTTACCTATGATGGAATGATGGGTGGAATTATATGAAGAGATATCTGTAGTAATATTTGATGAATTATTTGTAGTAATCTCTGGTAATGGTTGGGGCATATTGCCACATTGCATTGGTTGATTTTGCTCTAATGCATCGGTGCAATCTGCACTTATGCATTGGTGGATTTTGCACTTTTCCATTGGTGCATTTTGCACTAATGCATTGGGTATAGCTTTTTCTAAGGCTTTTAATTCTTCTTTTTGTTTTTTATCTTCAATCTTGGTGTAAAGTTCTTCTAATTTCTCAGTATTGATGGTGTACCATTTGGTCTTATCCCTCGGATCTTTATTATAGTTTCCTACAAGCAGAAATCCTGCTTTTTCGAGCTTTGCAAAAGTTCTTTTTACAGTATCAAGGCTCATATAGTCGAAGTCATTTTCTTGCCATGCTCTTATGGAGTTATATGTCCAGTATCTTCGGTCATAATAGTTATTGCCGGATTTCTTATTAATTTCTATCCAGTAGTTTATCTGTTGCAAGATAAGAGCTTCATTTAAGCCTATTTCTCTTGCCAATGTCTTATTTGCAATGATAGGCTGTTCATCAAACAAATACATACTCACAGTTTTATCTCCTCTCTTTATATTTGGGCAAAGAAAAAGACGATAGATTTATTCCATCGTCTGTCTTTCCTATATCTCTTTTAATATTTCAATAGCTACTTCAATATATGCCGTAACCCACATAGCAATCTTCGGAAGTCCGTAAGGACTTATTAGAAACGCTATTACAAAACCCTGAATAAAGGTTATGGTATCTTTTTGTATAAGTGCGGCCAGTGAGCCTAATACAATTAAAAAAGATATGACACCTAATATTATTGCACTTATATTAATTGTGAATTTTAGAAACGAAACTAATATTGAAAGTAGCAAAATAATAGGAAAAAGATAATCTTCAATACCCATCTCATGTCTTAATCCTCTTTGTCCTTATCTTCATCTTTTTTATGTGATACTTCTTTTGAAACATCATCAATAAGTTTTGCGAAGTCAATAGCATTTTTAGGAGTTATAACAGGTTTACCTGTCTTTGCTTCAATTGATTTTCTTGCATCTCCTGCAATACTTCCTCCTTCTCTTGCAACTTTTTTGTTTTCTTCAAGTCCCTTTGGATTTGTGGAATTGGCAATATCTTTAGTTGCCGTTTCTGCAAGCATATTTAATATAAGCTCCGTTGTAGACATATTGTCTCTTAAATTTTGATTTTTAAGTCCTTTGTAGTCTTTATACTGCCTTGTCGTCATATCTGACCACGCTTTTGTAATTTCATTTGTAAGAATGGCAAAATCCTTGCCTTCTTTTACTCCATGGTCTTGCCAAGAGTCTGTCAGCTCTTTTCTTACTTGTATAGCTTGCAATCTTTGGTTAATCCACTCTCTCATATAGCCTTTTTTCAAATATGTCTCCAAAGCTCTGTCGATTGTAAGTTCAGGATCGATTATTTCATCAATTCTTTCCTTACCGACTTCAGCCAACCACATCTTAAAAGGCTCAGCCTTTGGGGAAGGGATAGATTGAATAATACGGAAAATACCTTGTATATCAGCAGCATCCGTATTGTATTTTTTCCCATCTGAAGATTCCATTTTCAGTTGTCGACAAAATGTCGACAGCTCACTTTTTTCTTCTTCGCTCATTCTCTTCTTAACACGATACCAATAATCCCTTGGATTTTTACTGTCAGTTAATACACCTACAACATCTACTACAGAAAAGTACCATTCTTCTTTTTCGTTATCCCACAAAGACCTTATTTGATTTCCCTCAAATAATTTAATTTCATTATCCAAGATACTTCCTCCTTTATGCCGGTGTACTGTTTACAACAACTATTTTCAGATAGTCACTCTAAACAATACACCGACTTTTAATTTTAAAGATTTAAACTTTGGTAGAAGTCTTAAAACCCTTATATTTATTGTACTATTTGCCACTGTCATTATTATGACACGAAACCCCGAGGTCGGATCATATATTTTGATTGTATCACGCCTATTTAAAAACTCGGCAATAATTTCCGACATCAAAAGAGACACCTCATGCGGTGTATAAAACTCTCCTGCCTTTTTCCCTGCATTTGAAGCAAACCTCTCAATCAAGTACTCATAGATAAATCCCAAAACATCATAATCATGTCTACTATTCATCGGGATTACATTGATAAGCTGTATAAGGTCACTTACCGCCTTTGTCTGCGACTTAGTATCCGCACCAAGCTTTGAAAGTCCGACTTCAAGAGTTGTAAATATTCCGTTAAACAACTTTTTATGTGATGGTGATATATTTCGGCTAAATGATGACAATCCTGTACGAACATTATCAACGGTAAAATCCGCACCCATATTTATCCATGTTGAAAAAAGATCTTTATATGCTATAAAATACCCTAAATCCTGCTGTAGACTTGACCTGCTTGAATAACTGTCATCCGCTTCTTCATTGACATACTCCTTTATATTATCTGCATCATAGCCTCTATTATACAAGTCCTGCTCTTCCTTGTCAGAAAGATATTTATAAAAAATAAAGCCTAAAATATAATCCTTATATTCATTGGCCTCAATCTTTGATCTCATTTGATTTGCAGACTCCCAAATCTTCGCTGCAAGCTGTTGTTTGTTCATTTTCCTTCCCCTTTTTATCCATTTATAAGCACTATAACTTTTATCTATCGTAAGCCTAAGATACATTATATAATGCTTACAATAATATGGCAATTTATACACATATAAAAATATAATATTAAGCTTCTAAGCCTAAACAAATTAAAAGACGATAGATTTAAATTCTATCGCCTTTAATGACTACATTATAGATTTTTCTAACATTACAATACTCGATATTTACTCAACATTTCTTAAAATGTCACCGTACAGCCATGCTACACCATGTAGAATACCACCAACTGAAATATTCTCATTCGATATAAAAAATACAGTAATATTCATTTCTAGTGTTTCAACAGTTACACAGTAATTTGGTTCATCCGGTGAAGCTACCGGATTTCTATCTACATCAATAATTTTACCGGTAAAAATGATATGTGGACTCTCTTTAAAATCTCTTTCTTCATCTAATGGAAATGTCCCTATAGGAATCATAGATATAGGTTCAAACTTCGTGTCGGCTTTAGCAAATGACTCTTCATCCGCGTAATATTTTATCTCACTTCTGTCTTATATTCAACCGGATCTTTTACAAAATACTCTACAGCAGCATGCTCGGGATAGATCCCAATTTGATTTTCACCATTCTTTGAAGATAGTATTCCTTTTACATTTATAAAATGCACTTTACTATCCTATTCCAATTATTTTGATTTACATTTTTTCTGATGAGCTTTTAATTTTTTTATTGCCCAATCATAATGGCTTGCGGTTGCACTTACAAAATAAGAACCAAGTGTACTTCCTCCAACCCATTTATATACACCTTTTGAAAAGAGTTCTTCGTTTGTAAAGGTTTCAGCCAACTGTAAAACATCGCTATGGGATTTATGAAACATTTTAGTTGCTTCTTCAAGAGAAGTCTTTTGATGTTTTTTCCAAAATTCCACATTCATATCCCCGTAGGTCTTCCAATTATAAGGATATGGTAAAAACGGTTTCTCTTCGCCCTTTTGGTTGGAATGTACCCAATTCAAAACAAGCTGATGCCATTCATAGAGATGGATTAAAACATCTCTTAGATTCTTATCTCTTTTCCAATGGGCTTCTTTTTTCTTTTCATCTTTTGAAAAGTCAAACGGTGTATTTAACTCTTCCTCAGTTATTTTTGAGATAAATTCATTTAACTTTTCATAGTTTTCTTTGGCTGCAGCCATTAAATCATTTTTTGTCATTGGTCTTGGCATAACAAATTCCTCCTATTTCAATGAATATCTTAATATGGTTTTTTGTTTTTCTTCTGATGTCCTGTTTTTATTACTTAAAAATATTTCTTTATAAAAATCACCTATTCTTGTAAGATTGAGTTTTCCGGCGAATTCACTCATCAGTTCAAATGATTTCGGCTCATCATCATAACTTCCAGTATGTAAAATCTGAATAGATTTTCCCTCTTCTATTTCTCTAAAACTTATCTCATCATACAATGCATTAGGCTTTTTCTTTTTATATTCTCAAGTGCCTCTGTGAACATCTCTTGTGTAATAACATCAGGTTGTTTAAACATCACTGTGTATTCCGGTTTGTTTTTATCAAGCTCTTCTCCATTTACTTTTTTCCAAAAGCCCTCTAATGGATATACCGTAAAATCTGTAATCTCGTTATCCATTTTATTTTCATTGCATTTTTAAACAACATTTTAATTTCATAGGTAAGAGAATATAATGCGGCTATTCTATCTGAAAAATCTACTACATTCGGTTTTTTTTACCTTTTAGGAAAATAAATTTTTGCTTTAGCACTTCTACAATTATAGGTTTTTGCTTTACACAATAAAGATTTTTTTCTTGTTTTCTCCATTAATATTTTATTATCGAGTCCTCCCTTTACATTTAATTAATTTTATTATACAGGAGAATACTTGACACCATTTGTCAATTTATATATTTTTTTGCCATTTTATCTATCATTTCTTTAATATTCATTCGTATATCTTTCGGCTCTAATACTTCTGCCCCGTCTCCAAAAGAAAAAATATAATTATATAGGCTATAATCATTTGGAATTTCTATTTCGGAATATAAATTTCCTTCATGATCTTCTGTGATTTGTCCGCTTAACTCATCATATACCCTGAAAGCAACCTTACGGTCAAACTTAACTTTTATATGCACTGTATTCTCATGTTGCATTTCTTTTTTTAGTATTACATCTTCAAAGCTGTCATCAAACTTTTCGGTATATATTTCCAATTTTTTTATCCTCGATAATTTAAAATATCTAAAATCATTTCTGAGCAAACAGAAAGCATATAGATACCAATCCTGACTCTTAAAAAATAATCTCACAGGTTTAACACTTCTGTTGGTTTCTTTTTCATTGCTGCTAAAGTATGTGAATGAAACCATGTTTTTACTTAAAATTGCAGATTTGATACCGTTAAAAGTTTTTTCATGCAACTTATTATTTTGCCAATTATTAAAATCAACTTCTATCCAGTTGGTGTTTTTCATCTTAAAAAGTGCGGAAAGTTTTGTAAGAAGCTCATTCTCATGTTGTATTGCGGTATTATCCAGTCCCTGAAGAGCTGACATAATTTGCTGTTTTTCGCTTTTAGAAAGAAGTGATTTACTAAGAACAAAATCTTTGTCAATTTCTATCCCACCGCCCTTTCCCTGCAACGCATAGATGGGAATACCGGCACTGCCGATGGAGTCAATATCTCTATAAATTGTTCTGATCGATACTTCAAATTTATCTGCAAGCTCACTTGCTGTAACTTTTCCTTTTTCTAAAACATAATATAGTATCCTAAATAGTCTATTATCTTTCATCGCCTTAATCTCCTACAGTTATTATACCACAATAACTTGCCTTCAGTTGTCATATTATGTTTTTTAAATTATGACAGCACTACTTATCTCTCTTATTCCAATTCTCACAAAGCCCTCTCATGTAATTTTTTCTAATAAAAGACGATAGATGTTTTAATTTCTATCGCCTTATATCTTCAGTATTTAGTTTTGTTCAGATAAGCAAAACTGGAGCTATTAAAGTTCCTTTGCTTTTGCGTAGCGTTCTTTTCCCCACCAATTAGGCATTAATTCCTTCAAGGTTATTGTTTCTCTCTTTTCATAATCTATCATGATTTCCATATCTTCATTTTCTTCGTTGAACTGATAAAGAAATTCTCTGCATGCTCCACAAGGCATTCCGCTTCCACCTCCATTAGGAGCCGAATCACGAAATGCTATCAGCCGTTTAATCTTTGTCTGAGAGCTATTTACATACATATTAAGAGCTGCCACCCTTTCTGCACATAGATTCAGTACTCCGCTACAACTCTCAATGCAAAAACCAACAAAGATTTCTCCATTCTCTGCTTCCAAAGCACATACCACATGGTGAGCATATACAAAGGGAGAAGTATCTTCCGGATGATACTGCTCCTTTGCTCTTTCATGCATTTTTTCCCAAATATCCACCAAAACACCTCCAATAACAACAGAATTTATAGATTTAATATAATCGAATTTTTTGTAAATTTATTTAGATAATCCTCTGTATAAGCTCTCATATTGAGGGCCGGTCCATTGCTCCTGAAACTCTGAGCCCAGTTTATTGGACCAATGACATAAAAGTTCAATATTGTCTTTATTGATATCTTCCTCAAATTTAATACCCATCTTCAATCTCCTTAACTTTTAATTTTTTCTCTAAATATTTTATGGCATTATACCATTTTTTAGGTGTTTTTTCTACTGTAAGATAAATCATCTCAACATATACCCATAAAACTCCCTGTGCAGCCTTATCATCTCATCCCTTGCCTTCATTGAATGACGGTACATAAATTTATCGCCGAAACTGCTTTTAAATAAAAAACTTATCGCAAAAGTCAATATCTTGACAGGTACTGCTATAAAGACATTAAGTTTCCAAGGTGAAATCTCTCCCAAATCTTTTTTCAAAAAGATAAAATTCCTTTTTAATCTTTTTGCTGTTCTTTCCACTATATCTTTTTCAAGTCCTACATTTTTTGCACATCTTGCTTCATAATATGCATCTGCAATAGGTATTACCATTGCTAAATGACAAAGTTGCCATTTATGCATATCTCTTATTTCCTGATAGGGAATTTTTGATTTTTTTAATATTTGAGCAAGATATTTGCTTCTTTTGGTCTTTACACCTGTGATTTCTCCAAATGTTGTCGGCTGTATAAATCTTGGAGTAAGTGAAGCATCCAGTATATCATCTGTGATACTTCCACCTGCTCCCGGAAATGCCGGAAGTATCCTGCCCTTGCCTGCTATTTTCTCAAGTTCTTTATATTCAAAAAGGTTGTTCACCATAGTTACTATGCATTTACTTTTATTAGTTCTTAGTTCCGTCAATGCTTCTTTTAGCTGATCGTTTCTGACTGTCAGGAAAATAAAATCATAAATATCAGTGTCTGAAAGCTTTGAACATAGCTTAACTCTCGCCTTTTTGATATTTCTATTTTCTAAATATAACATCCCCTTTTCTCTTAGCTTTTCCAATCTGTAACCTCTTGCATAGATGCTGACATCATAACCTGCATTGGCAAAAAGTATTGCATATAATGAACCTATTACACCGGCCCCATACATTAATATTCTCATATTGCTTTGATGTCCTCTCCTCCATAAAATATCTGATTCATATACCATATAATTACTATTATTCATCGCTCTTTAATTTAAAAATATTTTACCACTAATCTTGCTTGAATAAAATCTAATAAATGGTAAACCAGTGTTTTTATAAAGCTTGGACTTTTCAAATGTGATAAGTCGGATATTATTAAAAAATACTGCTATATACTTTGCCTGTATCTGTTTACCCTAAACAGTATATAAATATACTTCAAATTGAAATTAACAACATATTTTAATCCCCAAAAAAGCCCTGCTTTTACACAAGGCTTCTTTTTTACTTTATATTTATATCATCCGTTCAATATTCTATTTGCATTCTCCACTCTTTGTGCTGTAGGTGGTGCTATTCCATCAAGCTTATATTCAATACCCAGATTATCCCATTTATGCCTTCCAAGTGTGTGGTATGGTAAAACCTCCACCTTTTCCACATTTTTTAAACCGGAAATAAATTCTCTAAGCTTAATTAAATCCTCATCATAATCGCTTCTCTCAGGTACCAGTACATGGCGTATCCACATCTTTTTTCCCATTTCATCCATGGTTTTTGCCATTTCCAAAATATGGTCATTTTTCATACCGGTGATAATCTCATGCCTTTTATTATTTATTTCCTTTATATCAAGCATTATAAGATCCGTGTACTCCATCAAAGTTTTAAACTTTTTCAAAAATTTTGTATCTTTTCTGAAAGGACCTCCGGCAGTATCAAGACAGGTATTTACACCGTTTTCCTTACATATTTTAAAAAGTTCAGTCACAAAATCTATCTGTAATAATGGCTCTCCGCCACTTACCGTAATCCCGCCATGATCTTTCCAATATGGCCTATACCTTATTGCTTTTTCAAATACCTCCTGAGCAGTCAATACTTGATTTTCATTAGTTGACCAGGTATCCGGATTATGACAGAACTGACATCTCATAGGACATCCTTGAACAAATACCACAAATCTTACTCCCGGACCGTCTACCAGTCCGAATGTTTCAAATGAATGTATATTTCCTCTTACTTCCATATATCCTCCCTTAAGTAATATGTATAAAATACTTTTATAATACTTATATTGCGAAAACTATACCGGTAAAAGTCGAAAACTTATCTGATTGCAGTCGGGCATTCTGACAACCGGATAAGTTTTTCGCTTTATCAATATCAATAGTTTTTTAGACTAATATATTTTCAGTATTATATTCTTAATTTACCACCGCCTTGGTTAAAACAATTTCTTATAATCTTTCATGGCATGTTCTTGCTATAACATCCAGCTGCTGCTCTCTTGTGAGGTCAATGAACTTCACGGCATAACCCGATACTCTAATTGTAAAGTTAGTGTACTCTTCCTTTTCAGGATGCTCCATAGCATCTATAAGCTTTTCCGTTCCGAATACATTGACATTTAAATGATGTGCACCCTGGTCAAAGTATCCGTCCATTACCTGAGCGAGATTTTTCTTTTGCTCATCCTCTCCATGTCCAAGTGCCGAAGGGTTTATAGTCTGTGTATTTGAAATACCGTCAAGTGCGTACTCATATGGCAGCTTTGTAAGGGAATTAAGTGAAGCTAAAAGTCCGTTCTTTTCTGCGCCATAGCTTGGATTTGCTCCCGGTGCCAGCGGCTCTCCTGCTTTTCTTCCGTCAGGCATACTTCCTGTAGCCTTACCATATACTACATTTGAGGTAATTGTAAGTATGGATGTTGTAGCCTCAGAATTTCTGTAAGTATGTCTTTTCTTTATTTTTGTAAGGAAGGTCTTTAAAAGCCATACCGCAATATCATCAGCTCTGTCATCATCATTTCCAAATCTTGGGAAATCTCCTGTGGTCTCATAGTCAACAACTATACCGTTTTCATCACGAACAGTCTTTACCTTGGCATATTTTATAGCACAAAGCGAATCTACCACATGTGAAAATCCTGCAATTCCTGTTGCAAATGTTCTTCTTACATCCGTATCAATAAGTGCCATCTCGGCAGCTTCATAATAATATTTATCATGCATATATTGAATCAGATTTAATGTGTTTACATAAAGTCCTGCAAGCCAGTCCATCATTACATCATACCTTTGCATAACCTCATCATAATCAAGATATTCTGATGTAATAGGTCTGTATGCCGGTCCTACCTGCTCCTTTGTCTTTGCATCCACACCACCGTTAACAGCATAGAGCAGACATTTTGCAAGATTTGCTCTGGCTCCGAAAAACTGCATTTCCTTTCCGGTTTCCGTTGCCGATACACAGCAGCAGATAGAATAATCATCTCCCCATACCGGACGCATTACATCATCATTTTCATACTGTACAGAACTTGTTCTTATAGAAATTGCCGATGCATACTCTTTGAAAGCCTTCGGCAATCTGCTTGAGTAAAGCACTGTTAAGTTAGGCTCAGGTGAAGGTCCCATATTCTCAAGGGTATGTAAGAATCTGAAATCATTCTTTGTAACCATTGATCTGCCGTCCATACCTAGCCCTGCCACCTCAAGTGTCGCCCAGACCGGATCTCCTGAGAACAGTTGATTATATGAGGGAACTCTTGCAAATTTTACCATTCTGAATTTCATTACTATATGGTCGATAAGCTCCTGTGCCTCACTCTCAGTAAGCTTGCCCGCTTTTAAATCTCTTTCGATATAGATATCAAGGAATGTGGATATTCTTCCGACACTCATTGCCGCACCGTTTTGTGTTTTAATAGCTGCAAGGTATCCGAAGTATAGCCACTGTACAGCCTCTCTTGCATCCTTAGCCGGCTTTGAAATATCATACCCGTATGCAGCTGCCATTTCCTTCATCTGCTTTAGAGCTCCTATCTGCATACCAAGCTCATCCCTTAGTCGGATTATTTCATCAAGCATTGTGCCGTCACCGCAGTTTTTTAAATCCTCCTGCTTTTTTTCTATAAGGAAATCAATTCCATATAAAGCCACTCTTCTATAATCACCGACAATTCTTCCTCTGCCATAGGTATCAGGCAGACCTGTAATAATTTTATTATGTCTTGCGGCATGCATCTCATCTGTATATGCCTCAAAAACCGCCTGATTATGAGTTCTATGATATTCTGTAAATATCTTATGGAACTTTTCATTTGTCTGATATCCATAAGTACTTGCAGCCTGTTCAGCCATCTTTATACCGCCAAAAGGCATAAATGCTCTTTTTAGAGGTTTATCGGTTTGAAGTCCCACCACCTTTTCAAGATCCTTCAACTCCTCATTTATATATCCGGGACCATAGGCTGTAAGTGTGGAAACAATCTCGGTTTCCATATCGAGTACTCCGCCCTTTGCTCTCTCCTCTTTTTGAAGTTTTGAAAGTTCTCCCCAAAGCTTATTTGTAGCTTCGGTAGGTCCCTCCAGAAAGCTTTCGTCACCGTCGTATATTGTATAATTATTTTGTATAAAATCACGCACATCTACATCGTCACGCCATTTTCTACCTTTAAAACCATCCCAGCACATAAGTACCTCCTTATATAATAAACAAATCAGTTAGGTTTTACTAACTTCTTTATAGCTTGATAATATCACCATTAAGTTTAATATTCAAGGGATATTTGTTAATTTTTTCTCATGTTCTCCATAAAAAACAATCCCTAGTGAAATACTAGGGATTGTACTAATATTTATACATTTTATAAACTTTTAGTATTAAGAAATACTCATACTACTGCTTTTTTATAAAGATTTTATTCACCAAAATACAGATAATCATTGTTATCAACATATCGGGTATTGTACTTCCTATCGGTGCATCTATCTTTATTAAGATACGATATATTATAAAACCTGCAAGCCATATAAAAATATTTGACATGGTAAATTTTTCTTTTTCATGCCCTGCCTTTAATATAAAGAAATCAACTATCTGTATTGATATCATAGGTGCAAAAACCGATCCTATAAGATATAAAAAAGATGTTATATCATCCATTGGTACAAGGATGGCACCTGCTGTACCTATAATTGTAACTGCTACAGCCACCCATTTACCCGGTATTTTTTCCATAATTGATTCTGTTGAAACTCCGGCTGAATATGCATCAAGAAATGTTGTGGTTACTGTGGAAAGAACTACTATCAAAAGACCTACTATGCCAAGCCCCGCCTTTAGAAGTATCTGTGCAATATCCGATTCCATTGTAAATAATGCTGCACTCATACCTATAATATACATCCATGTACTGACCAGCCCATAGATAATACTGCTTGCTGCTGTAGCTTTTACAGGTTCTTTTGCCTCCTTTGTATAATCACTGATTAAAGGAAGCCATGACAGAGGCATTGCCACCGAAAGTTCAAGTGCCGCACCGAAACTCATACTTTCATCTGAACCTTCTAAGGATATACCACCTCTAAAAATAATAAAGCTCAGTATAATAGTCATTATAAATAATGCCGACATTGCTATTATATTTATTTTACCCAGATTTTTAATACCTATAAGTATCCATAATAATATAAGTCCGCCTATAATAAGACACCATATTATATGACCTATATTTAATATCCCCTGTGTTGCCAGTGCACCGTCATAAATCATTATTCCAGTCCAGCCTACCAATTGCAACACATTCAATATTGCAAAGAATAAACTACCTTTGTTTCCAAAGCTCATCTTTACTGTTTCCATTGCACTTTTTTCAGTCTTTGCTCCTATAAGTCCTGCCAAAAAGAGCAATCCACAGCCTATTATATGCCCAAGCACTATGGCAAGTATACCTTTTAAAAATCCCAAAGAAGCAAAATAGGTTCCCGTTAAAATCTCCGCTATGGAAACCGCCGCCCCAAACCAAATCAATCCGTTTTCAAATACTGAAGTATGCTTATTCATATTTACTCTCCTTTACATACTCGCCTCCAAGATTAAAGGCATGATTCATAGGACCTCTTCCCTTTCCCAAATCAAGCATGGCAAGCAATGCACCTGATATATAATCCTTTGCCTTTCTCACCGAATCTTCCAATGTATACCCCTTGGCAAGATTTGAAGCTATAGCTGATGACAGGGTACAGCCTGTGCCATGTGTATTCGGATTATTTATATGTTCACCAAAAAACCACATTTCTTTTCCATTCTCATATAATAAATCATTGGCGTCATTTATACTGTGTCCCCCTTTTAACAGTACTGCGCAACCATGATTTTCATAAATTATTTTTGCGGCATCAAACATAGTCTTATCATCTTTAATGCTTATTCCTGAAAGCACTTCAGCTTCCAATATATTTGGAGTTATAACTCTTGCAAGAGGAAAAAGTTTTGCTCTCATATCTTTAAGTGCATTGTTCTCCATAAGTTTTGAACCGCTTGTAGCTACCATTACCGGATCAAGTACTATGTTTTTTGCATTATACTTGATAAGTTCAAAGGCAATGGCTTCTACTATCTCAGCTGATGATACCATACCTATCTTTATCGCATCAGGATATATATCTTCAAACACCGTCTCCAACTGTTTTTTTACAAAATCCGAATCTATATTTACAATTCCGGTTACTCCTGTTGTATTTTGTGCAGTCAATGCAGTAATTACACTCATTGCATATACACCGTTGGCAGTCATGGTTTTGATATCCGCCTGGATACCTGCACCACCGCTGCAATCACTCCCCGCTATCGTTAGCGCTGTTCTCATAAATAATCTCCCCGCTTATAAAATTTACTTAAAATAATTCTTTTATAAGAATATCAAGTTCCTTTATTGCACTGCCTATATCTTTTGCTCCGAATATAGCAGATATAACAGCAACTCCGTCTATTTTACTACCCTTAAGTTTTAATATATTGTCTCTGTTTATTCCGCCTATTGCTACTTTGGGTATGCTTACAGCCTCACATATTGATTTTAATTTTTCATATGAAACCTGCATAACATCATTTTTAGTTGATGTATTAAAAACCGCTCCTATACCGATATAATCCGCACCGTTTTTCTCTGCCGCTATTGCCTCTTTTACAGTATGGGCGGAAACCCCTATTATCATTTTTTCACCTACAAGAGAGCGTACCTTTTTGATATCCATATCATCCTGTCCTATATGTATACCGTCTGCATTTGATGCTATGGCAACATTCACATTATCATTTACTATAAAAGGAATACTGTACTTCTTACAAAGAGCCGCTGTCTTTTTAGCCTCTTTTATAAATTCATCTTCATCAAGATTTTTTTCCCTGAGTTGTAGGCAGCTTACACCGTTTTTTAAAGCCTCTTCTATCTGCTCATAAAGGGATTTTTCTCCTGTCCATGACCTATCCGTTATTGCATATAAATGCATATATTTTTTATCTAATTTCATATCTTGCTCCCTTTTGCAAATCCTCAGGAGTCAGATTATATACTGCATCTATCAAATAATTTCTATAGCTGCTGTTTCCGTTCGATTCGCCCATACGAAGTTTGGCTGTTTCTCCGCATAATCCCATTGCACAGACACAGGCAAGTGCAGCAGATAATATATTCTGTTTGTTGGCACTTATATAAGCTGCCATCATAGCGGAAAGTTGGCATCCACTGCCTGTTATCCTGCTCATCATCTTATCACCATTGTATACACAATAGGCTTTCTCACCGTCGGTTACTATATCTATAGCAGAGGTTATTACTATTACCGCAGATGTTTTTTTTGCAAATTCTTTTGCAAAATCAACTATCGTGTCAATATTTTCCTTATTGATAAAATCTATTGAATCAACTCCCCTTGTATAGCTTTTACCAAATGCAAGACCTTTGATTTCTGATAAGTTCCCCCTTATTAAACTAAAGTTCACTTGTTCCAAAAGTTCTTTTGCAGTATCCGTTCTAAGCCTTGATGCACCGACTCCTACAGGATCAAGCACTATCGGATGTTCTAATTCATTTGATTTTTTTCCTGCTGCAAGCATTGCAGGTATTGTTCTTTTATTTAATGTGCCTATATTTATATTAAGCCCTGAACATATCGAAGTGATTTCTTCAACCTCCTCTATTTCATCAGCCATTATAGGACTTGCACCACATGCAAGCAGTATATTTGCACAATCATTTGCTGTCACATAATTCGTTATATTATGTATCAGAGGTGATTTGCTCCTTACATTTTCAAGCATCTCTTTTAACATATTTTCCTCTGACTCTTCTCTATTTGAAATTGTGACAGGATATTAGTTTTTAATATTGAATAAAGTAAACTTCCTGCTATTATGCTTCCTGCAAATGTGGATATAAAGAATGGAATAATATAGGCATAAAATACTATATCTTTCATATTTTTCCTCATTATAAATATGGCTACAGGATATGCACAAAATCCACCAAGTATTGCAGTACCGAATACCTCTGCAAAAAGTGTCGGGAGAAGTTTTTTTGTTTTATAGTACATAATGCCGCAAAGCAAAGCTCCGAACATACTTCCCGGAAATGCCATAGGGCTTCCGATACCAAGCAGATTTCTGATAAGGCTTGCACCGAATGCTACACCCACTCCATAAACAGGTCCGAGTAATACTGCACATAGAATATTTATCATATGCTGAATAGGTGCACATTTACTTCCCAAAACAGGGAATGAGAAAAGGCTTCCTACAACTGCCAGCGCACATAATAAACCTGCAATACATAACTTTTTGATACTACTTTCCTTCATAGTAATCCTCCTAAAATAAAATTTATGCCTATACAAATATTGCAATAGAAGTCAATTTATAATAACTTTATCAGCTTTAGGGAAATTATAGATTTAGAAGAAATGATATTGCAGCTTTTAATTTTGCAATAAAAAATGAGATACAGACCATGTATCTCCTGAAAAGAAAGTAAAAAATCTCCCTACGTTGGCATTATCCAAATCAGGTAAACGGTCGAAAGTCACACTTCCCTCTCAGCCTATATATAAGCTCCCTCATTTATATAGTTATAATTTACAAAAAGTATAGCACTATTTTAATAAAAGTCAATATTAAGATATTTATTATTAAAATAAATACATAAACATATTTATTATAAACAAATGATACAAGATATAAGCAAATTAAATAAAAATCCGGCTATTAAAAAGCAGGCGTCTTCTTTAAAACCGCCTGCTCTAAATATCTGTACATTTTTTAAAATTATCTTTTACACAAAATAGTCAATTGCAACTCTTGAATTTGTGTTCGGCTTTATCAGGCTGTCTACAATTGCTATATGCTCCCTGCATGAGGCATATTTATCAAGTGCCGCCTTATCTTTTACATCCAATATCAAAATAATATCATGTGTACTTGTAGGTAGGATATTATATACTACATCAGCATGCTCCACTTCACTCATTCTGCCACATAACTCTAAAAGGCTGGTTTTTATCTCCTCACCTAATCGGGGTATATTTATTCCCTCATTAAACTTCCACATTACGATATGTCTTAACATAAATTCTCCTTTTGCTATATTTTTAATGTTAAACTATATAGTCAAACATTTAGTTTACTTAATATTTGAAAAGAATTCATATACTGCCTTTGCAGATTTTTTATTCATTCCGTCCACAGACATCAATTCATCCGGACTTGCATTTTTGATATTTTCAATGTCCTTAAAATGCTTCATAAGTGCTTTCCTTCGCACGGTACCGATACCTTCTATATCATCCAATATAGATTTTACCTGAGTCTTTGAGCGTAAACTTCTGTGATACTCTATTGCAAATCTATGCGCCTCATCCTGTATTCTTGTAATTAACAAAAATCCTTGAGAATGTGTATCTATAGGTATTTCAACATTATTATAATAAAGCCCTCTTGTCCTGTGATTATCATCCTTGACCATTCCGCAAACCGGAATATTAAGACCGAACTCCTCAAGTACTTGAAGACAAATATTTACCTGTCCTCTTCCACCATCCATCAGTATGATATCCGGTAATTTATTAAATCCGGTATCATTTTTATCTATCCCGTTTTCAAACCTTCTTGTAAGAACCTCTTTCATTGAAGCATAATCATTTGGTCCGATAACTGTTTTTATTTTAAATTTTCTATAATCACTCTTTTTCGGTATTCCATTCTCATATACTACCATAGAACCGACGGATTGAACACCCGAAATATTGGAAATATCATAAGCTTCCATTCTGCTTAAGCCTGAAAGTGATAATAATTCTTCTATTTCCTTCACCGCTCCGACACTTCTTGCTTCCTGTCTTTGCAATTTTTCCCTGTCTTTTGTAAGAACTATCTCTGCATTTTTCTTTGCCAGCTCAACAAGCTTTTCTTTTGAACCTTTCTTCGGTACAATGATATTTACTTTTGAGCCTCTTTTTGATGATAACCATTCAGTTATAAGCTTATTATCCTTCAGCTCATACTGTGACATTATCTGACTTGGGACAAATGGAGTGCCCGCATAGAATTGCTTTATAAAACTCTCCAGTATATCCACCTTCTCATCATCCATTGCCACCTGTATATAATGATGCTCTCTACCGACCATCTTGCCTTCTCTTATAAAGAAAACCTGTACTACGGCATCTCTTTCATCCCTTGCCATTGCAATAATATCTCTATCCTTGATATCATCAGAGGTGATTTTTTGCTTTTGTGTAATATGAAGCACGGAATTGAGCAAATCCCTTTGCTTTGCGGCATCCTCAAACTTCAGTTCCGATGAAAGTCTCTCCATCTCTTCTCTTATTTTATTTATAATCGGATCAAAATCTCCGCTTAAAAATTTAAGTGCTTCAACCACATTTTTATTATAATCCTCTTTTGAAATATAATTCTGACATGGTGCATCACATTGATGTATAAAATAATCAAGACAGGGGCGCTCCGCTCCTATATCTTTTGGCAGATTTCTACTGCAGGTTCTAAGCTTATATACTCTGTTTAAAAGATTTATTGTATCTCTTACCGCATTGCCGCTTGAAAAAGGTCCAAAATATCTGTTTTTATCCTTTTTTATCTGTCTGACCATTTGCAATCTCGGATATTCTTCCTTTACAGTAAGCTTAATATATGGATAGGTTTTATCATCCCTAAGCATTGTATTATATCTTGGCCTGTTCTCCTTGATAAGATTATTTTCAAGTACCAATGCTTCCAGTTCGGAATCAGTAACAATATATTCAAACCTCTCTATTTTTGAGACCATCTGCTTTATCTTCGGGCTCTTATCCTTACTTGACTGAAAATACTGCCTTACCCTGTTTTTTAGTGAAATAGCCTTACCGACATATATAATCTCATCTTTTTTATCATGCATTATATATACACCGGGTTGTCCGGGCAATTTCTTTAATTCATCTTCAATTACAAATGCCATTTACTTCCTTAGTCTTTTCCCCTCATAATGTTGTTGCATATCCAGATAAGATATCATATCTGAGATATCTATTTCAATATCAATATTTTTTCTTCTTAAGCCATAGATATCATATATTGCGTCCAACTCCTTATCACTTATACGATCTCTGTTTTCAATAAGTATCTTCTTTTTGGTTTCAAAATCCTCCGCATCCAAAAAATCTATAAAATAGTTTTTGGCAAAACCTGTGGAACTTTCCTCATTTTTAATATCCGGTTCTGATTCTTCATGGGTTATTTCGGTAAAAGAATTTTCTTTTTTTAAATTATCCTCTTTTACACTATCAAGTTCTTTTGATATCCGTATTGATTCCTCATATATATTTTCCACTTTTTCAAAGCGGTATTTTTGTTTTACATCGGGATATTTCTCTCTGTCCACTTCGCTTAAAAACATATCAAGCGGTCTTGCATACACTCCGTAATCACCATATAATGCCTGATAAATCACCAATAATTCCTTACTTTCAGAATGTGTCGCCACAGTAATTATCTGGTACAGTTTGTTTTTAAAATGCTTATAAAACTCTCCCGCTCTTGGATTCTCTCTCATTATATCACCCTCTTTTCTTTTATTGTTATTCCCATCACCAATCACCCTTATATATTTTTATTGTAATAACTACTTTATTATATCATATTAGAGTAATAATTTGATGCAAATAACTTATAAAAATATACAGTCATATTTAAAAACAGTCACAGTTCAGGTACTATATATCTTGAGACTTTTAATTTTACAATCCTTGTAGCCGTTTAGCTCTTTCGTAAAAACAAGACTCGGATTAAGCAGTCGAGTAAATATTTTTTCAAATCAAAAAACGATACTCTAATTCTTCTCTTAAAAGGATTTGGAAAGTATCGTTTTTACTATTATATTTTCTTATATGTAGGGATATCACTTTATAGTTCACCCTGGTTTTATTACTCCGAAATATTATTAAACTTATATGTAACAAGCACATCTTTGGCTTTTATACCTATGCCGATTTTTCCATCACAGGGATATATCATAGAAGTAAAATTATATTTCCCTTCAAAAAGATAAACCTCCAAAACATTTCCGTCTTTAATAATATCAAAATCTATATCAAGATTTTCCTGTATATCAGCCTTATATATTCTTATACCGCTCTTTATATACTCATCAGCCTCACTGAAATCAGTGATAATATTCCCGAATAAAAAATCAAGCTTTATAATGATTTTATTTTCTTCACTGTCAAAAATTATAAAATTAAGCTCCGTGCTGTTTTTATCTCTTTTTATATTTCCCTGTATATAAATATAATCACACATTTCATCCAAAAGATTACATATAACTCTGTCGGATACTTTGCTTTTATGGCTGTAATCAATGCTTTTCTCTTCTAAATCCTGCCTGTATGGCTGCATTTTTAGATTATTACCGTCCATATCGATAAGCCTTGGGTACGACATAATACCACGATATCCGTTTTCCGTAGAAGGACCGTGATCCTTTATCCAGGGCATCCATTCCCATCCCCCTATCCAAGCCATTGAAACTGCTCTATCAAACTTATCTTTATAGACCTGTGATGCATAATAATGAGGTCCGAAATCCTGTGTTTTGGTGTAATCATGATAAAAGATACAGTTTTTAAAATTTATATCTCCCACCATATATATTGTCGGTAAAAAATCCGTGCGATTCATAGGAGAAGCGGTAATAACCCATTTACCGTCTATTTCAAAAATATCCGGACATTCAAACATTGTCCCCTCTCCGTCTTTTGCCTCATACAGTATTCCGCTATAAGTCCAGTTAAATAAGTCTTTTGAATGAAACAAATATATTCTTCCATGACTTTTTAAATCACAAGCCGCACCGTCCGAACCTCCCACGACCATTTGCCAATATCCGTCATGAAATATTACCTTCGGATCACGAAAATCAATACCCATTGATTCAATAACAGGATTTTTTTCATGCTTTGTAAAATTATAGCCGTCATTTGAATATGCCATGCACTGCCTTTGTAAAACCACACCGTCCACCAAGGCCACAGCCGTATAAAAAGCATATATTTTATTGTCAAAAACCACTACAGAACCGGAAAAACATCCCCCTTTATCATAATCTTCATATACCTCATCAGGAATCAAAACAGGTGGACATTCATCCCAATGTATCAAATCATTGCTTGTAGCATGCCCCCAATGCATTTTATCCCAATTATTACTGTATGGATTGCATTGAAAATATAAATGATATTTGCCCTGAAACCATACCAGACCGTTCGGATCGTTTATCCAGCCTTTTTTTAGGGCAAAATGATTTTTAGGTCTGAAAATACATTCTTTTATACTCATGATTTCACCGCTCCCAAAGTCATACCTGCCGTCATTTTTTTATTCAATCCAAAATAAATAAGTAGTGTAGGGAATACCGACATTGATATGGCTGCATATGTGGCGCCCCAGTCTTTTAAACCTCTCGGTCCTATAAAATCTGTAAGACCTATGGATATTGTTTTTAGTTCCGTACTGTTTATAAATACAAGGCTGAAAGTATAATCATTCCATACTGTAATAAAATTCATTGCAAGCACTGTCATTATAGTATTTAAAGACAGTGGAATAATTATTTTTGTATATATACCGTAGATATTTGCTCCGTCTATAACTGCCGCTTCTATAATCTCATCCGGAATAAAAGAATAAAAATTCACAAACAGCATTATTGATACCGGAAGCTGAAATGCCAAAAGCGGCAATATAACACTGATTCTTGTGTTTATAAGCCCCACTCTTGCAAACATTGTAAACAGCGGAATCAATGTAACCGCATAAGGAATGGTAAGACCTATAAGAAAATATCTGTATATATTTTTTCTTCCCATAAATTTCATTTTAGCAATGGCAAATGATGCCATTGAACTTATTAAAACTATAAATACCAGTGATATTACAGAAATTATCGCACTGTTCTTTATATAGGTAATAATATTGCTCTCGGTAAATATTTTAATAAAGTTTTCCATTGTAAAGCTTTTTGGAAAACTGAAAGGCTGCGTCAAAAGCTCAATATTAGGTCTAAAGCCCGCTATAATCAGCCAAATAATAGGATATCCCTGAATTATTAAAAATAAAATCATAACGGACCAATATATTACTTTTCTAATACTTCTTTTCATATATCCTCCTATTCGTTTTCACCGTCCATATATTTGCTGATTAATAAAACTCCCAATATGCTTAATATTACAATTATCACAGCAATGGCACTGCCATATCCGTAATCCCTGCTTGTAAATGCCTTCTTATACATATACGTTGCAAGTATTTCAGATCTGTGATTCGGTCCGCCCTTTGTCATATTCATAGGTGCGGCAAATCCTCTTAAAGCTCCTACAAGGCTTAATATACATGAGAGCATAATTACATTTGCTATTGCAGGTATTCTTATTTTTACAAGAATCTGCAATTCACTCGCCCCGTCTATTCTTGCAGCCTCCAATATATCAGGAGATACTGAAACCAATGCGGAATAAAAAATAATCATATAAATACCTATATACTGCCATCCCTCTACGGATGCAACCGCAGGCAAAACGGTTTTATATTCACTTAGAAAGGCAATAGGTTCCATTCCAAATAATTTTCTGAATATATTAAAAAGTCCAAGAGGCTCATACGAATAAAATCCTGTAAATAATTGTGATATGGCAATAACCGTTATAACGGAGGGGATATAATATACTGTCTGTATAAATCCTCTTCCCTTTTTTAAATATGTAAGCAAAACAGCTATAATAAAACCAAAGCCAAGCTGCAATACCATTACAATAATAATGTAAATTATATTATTCCAAAATGCCTGCCTGAATACTCCGTCACCAAGCAGCTTTATATAATTACTTAAGCCTACAAAAGTTTTTTTGCCTATACCGTTCCATTCAAGAGCACTATAATAAATCGAAACCAGTATAGGTATCATAACTATAATAGAATAGACAATAAAAGCAGGCAGCAAAAATATGGCAATTGCTTTTTTATCTCTTAAAATCTTCATAAAATCACCGATATTCCAATGTATGCGATTTGGGGCAAAATATATTTGCCCCTTAAAATATACTTTTATTTATTTGCTTTTAGAGCTTCATCTACAGCTTTTACAAATTCATCAGGAGTTTCCTCTCCCATGCAAAGCCCCGGAAGATTATCATTGATTGTTGCTATTACATCCTCACTTAATACCACATCCCAAGGTCTTGCGGCAGTGGAACCGATATTATTTGTATCCTCCATTACCTTTAAGAATAAAGGATCAAAGCTGTTGTTATCTCCCATTTCAACCTTTTGCGGCGCAAGATGCTCATGAGCAAAGTAAGCAGGACTGTAGTTTTTAACTATAAATGTCAGATAATCCTTATACTCATCATCAAAAACCTTAGGATTTACCGAAAGACCTATACCGCCAAATGCCCAGTAATCATTTGCCTCCGTCTTTGCACCCTTTATTGTAGGCATATAAAAATAATCTACATTCAAGCCCTCAGGTCTGTTTTTATCTGTGAAATAATTTAATTCCCATGTACCTGTAGGATACATTGCACTCTTTCCGGTTAAGAAAAGATTTAATCCTGTAGCTACATCAGTTGTGGAAAATCCGGGTTGAAAATATTTTCCTATATCTGACATAAATGTTGCAGCCTTCATACCCGCATCATCCGACATCTTTGCCTCTCCTGATGAGAGTTGATTTAAATATTCATTTCCCGACAGTCTGAAGGGATATGTTGCAAGCAGACGAAGTAGCGGCCAGCCGTCTCCTCCACCTATTCCAAAAGCCGTATAACCTTTTTCATTTAATACCTTGCATGCCTCTAAAAGTTCATCCAATGTCTTTGGTGCCTCAATACCTGCTTCCTTAAACATATCAACATTGTACCAAATCATCTCGGTAGAAAGTTCAAGAGGCAAAGTATATAATTTTCCTTCGGCAGTTCTTCCATAATTTAATGCCAGTGGAATATAGCTGTCTTTTTCACCTATCTCCTCAAGAAAAGCATCCATATCTGTAAGCATATTCTGCTCCCCAAGCTCACTCGCATAAGGAGTTGCATCCAAATCAAACATATCCGGCATCTGACCGCCTGCAATCATTGTACGAAGCTTTTGATCATAAGATGATCTGTCGGCATTGCTGTCGATAACAAGCTTTATATTTCCACCCTGTTCATTATACTTATCTGTTATCTCCTGCAATGTAACCATGGTATCATCCGATGCCGATCTTGAAGAAAAATAATGTATCTCTCTTACATTACCGTCCTTACTTGTCGCCTCTGATGAATTTGTTGTACTCCCTGACTTACCCGCACAGCCTGTCAATACCATTCCTGCTATGAGGCATACTGTTGCTATTTTCTTATACATAATCTCTCTCCTTTATTTTGTTTCATACATATGAATATCACAAACCCTGATACTTCCGTCTTTTACAAAAAATCCCCAATACTTTCTTTCTGTGGAATAAGCTCTCATTGTCAATGCCACGGTATCATTTACATACAGACAAATTATACTGCCCTCCACAAAAACTTTTATATTTACTTTATTTTCCTCCAAAGCTTTATAGTCAAAAGGTCTTTCAAGTTCCACCATAAAAGGTTTATCCCCGTCCACATACCATTGATTGACTCCGCTTATACGCCTTGGCCACATATCAGCCACAATTCTGTTATAAAACGGTTCAAATCTAAGATAATATCCGTTTGCAAAGTCCTTATCCTGTCTTAAGCCTATGCCAAATGCCCTGCTACCTTCGCAAAACTCTATAGTCGCCTCTATAAGGCAATTTTCTTTCATTCCTTCAATTACATATACCTTTTCTCCCTCATCATTTTTTATTTCAATATCTTCAATGTTATTTGCAGTAATTTCTTTTTCAAAAATATTTATTAAACCGTTTGAAGGTCTTACCTTCAGTTTCCCGTCTTCGTCCTGTTTTATTTCATGTGCTATAAGATTTCCGCCCCATTCATATTGACCGAAATCACTGTCACCACGCTTTGTAGGTACCCAGGCAAATGCCATCCTTACATCTTTTGCCTGTGCTGTTTTAGCCGCATAAAATGCTCTGGCATCAAAGGTATCTTCTATAGGAGCTGTCCAAGGTCCGCTTATTTTATCCGCCATCCTGTAATGTGTCACAAATTTTTCAGAGAAGGTGGAATAAATAAGATACCATTTATCCCCCATCTTAAATAAATCCGGACATTCATGTGTCATATATGATTTAGGATTGTAAAACGGCTGCATTGCCTTCCAATGAATCAAATCATATGATCTGCAAAGTCCTACACAGCCTCCGTTTTTCTCACTTGCGCCCTGTAATCCGGCGGCAAGAAGCATATCAAAGCATTCTTCTTCTTCATTGTAAAAAACAAATGGATCACGCCAGTCAAATGGTTCATATATTGACTCATCCGCTCCGAATGTCAGTTCCGGCAGTTTTTCCCAATGTATAAGGTCCTCACTTATTGCATGCGCAACATATTGTAGAGGTCTCCCGTTTCTGTGATATTTAGGATTATAATTATTCTGTGCCGTATAAAACATATGGAATTTAGAGTCATTTCCCTCTATCACCGAACCTGTATAGCAGGCATAATCAGCATCATCGTACCCTCCTACCGGAAGCACTACTTTACAGTCCTTTATATTTACTCCGTCCTCTGTAATTAAAAGATTCCAGCTTGTACGATATCCATACTCATCCTCTGTATTTCCCTTTCTCTCATCATGAAGGTAGAAAATATAAAACTTACCGTCATGCGCAAAAGGAATGGTATCCCCTACCCAGCCATCCCCGGGTTTGTAGAAAATATTTTTCATATAAGCTCATCTCCTATCCGCTATCGAATTATGTTTTTATACTATACTATTTAATAAAAATATCCTATTCGCAAATGCTCCAAAGTTTTTATAAATGATTATGCAAGTATGTGTTTTCTTGCATTTTTCATGCAAATATGATATTGTTTTCATAGATTTTCAAAGAATTATTTTTATTTTCATTATTATTTTCATAAAAGGAGCTTATATGGTTACTATAAATGAAGTGGCAAAAGCGGCAGGCGTATCCATCTCCACCATCTCCAGAGTAATAAACCAAAGCAATTCCGTATCACTTGCTACAAAAACTAAGGTTATGGAGGCAATAAGGGAACTGGGATATACTCCTAATATCTCTGCAAAAAAGGATAATAAAAAATCAAACAAACTTATAGGTGTGCTCTTTCCTGATATATCAAATAATGTTTTTGGCAGGATTTTGCAGGGTGTAAACAGTGTTGTAACTCCCCTTGGATATAATACGGTTATATGTGAAACAAATGGAGAACTTGAAAAAGAAATTCATTTTCTGGATGTTTTAAAAAACAAACAGGTAGAAGGTATTATCATGGCAAATGTACACATACCTGAGGAACATATGCTTTGGATTCACAGAAATAATAAGCCTGTAATCTATGTCTGTCAGGATATTCCGGATTTTGGCTTAAAGATTCCTATAAGCTCTGTAAATATGGATAATCAGCAGGCTATCTGTGATATGGTACATTTTCTTTACAATATGGGGCATAAAAATATCGCTTTTATCGGAGGACCACTGCATGATTTATCCGCCGGAAATAAAAGATATGACGGCTATATGAAGGGACTTAGGGAATGTTCATTAAATACATCACAAGATCTTATCAGCTTTCAAGAATCTTTTACCATTGCCGACGGATATGTCGGTATGAATCAGATATATGAAAAATCCTCTATTCTTCCGACAGCTGTACTATGTGCCTGTGATAATATTGCCGTAGGTGCTATTGATTTTATGTATGATAATAATATACAGGTACCTGAGCATATCTCTGTAACAGGAGTTGATGACAGTATTTTGGCTACAGCTATAAGACCTTCTCTTACTACTGTCCGACACGCCACTTTTGACACCGGAGTAAAAGCTGCACAACTCTTACTTGAGTATTTTGCATCTGAATCTTTTAAAGGCAGCGCATTTAAAATGCCTTATCAGCTTTTACGCAGACAGAGTGTAAAGCATCTGTAAATATAAGCTTTATGCCTTTATAAATAAGTCCTTGTTAGCTTTCTGCATTATAAAAGGACCTCCAATCGGAAGTCCTTTTTATAGTTTTTATGCTTTAATAATTTAACAAATTCGGTTTATATTACTCCAATACCCTGTACTCATCCATCACCTTGCCGTCCATAAAAATAATCGGCTTTGCAGTAAGACCTTCAGCCTCATTATCATAATATCCCATCAGATAATCATTTACATCCTGTAAGCTGTCAAACTCATCAACCTGATACGGCATTTCAAATGCAAGCTTTTCAATAAACAGATATTTATCTCCATCCTGAACTAAAATACCTGTATGACCTATAAATTCCTGTACCTTGTTCATTCCGTCATCCATGGTCATAAAAACAGATATTATATGTATCTTATCATTATCAAAAGTAATCTGCTTATCTTTCCATGATTTTACTATTTCCTCAGCCAATACTTTGGTGTCATGAGTATTTGTTACATCAATATATGAGAATAATGTATCAAACTTTGACTTATCATCACCCTCAAAAATTTTTTTGTTTTCAATGGACTCAAAATCATTAAATAACATTGTGGTATCGCCCGGAGTCTTGTTTCCGACATTTACAAAATCACCTATTAAGGAATATGAGGTTATTCTACAGTTTCTTCCTACATATCCACCCTTTAAAAGCCATGCATCTATCAATTTATCCTGTTCATATGTAGGAAACGCCCCGTCGATAGTTGTCATACTCTGCACAAGATTCTCACTTCCGACTGCATTATTATACTCATCTACAGCAGCAAAAAAGTTTTTTATTTTTTCATCACTAAGACCTGCATTTTTTAATGCATTTGATACTCTATCTCTTGTTTCACTGTCTACAAGATTTGAATACTTTAAATGAATTTTTGCCTTGCTTACAGCTGCGCTGCTCTCATCAATCATATTGCCTGAGCTTTCCTCAAACATACTCTCACTGCTTTCAACAGCAACTGTAGTATCTTCCTTTGCTCCGCCTTTATTACCACATGCCGCCAATACAATTGCCGCACATATACCTGTTATCAATAATTGCTTTTTCATATATTAAAACCTGCTTTCTTTTTTAGTCGCTTAAGTATATCACTTAAACCCTATTTATAATATATAAAATTTTAAATTTATTCTTTAAAACAGGTTAATCTTTCTTGATATAAAAATATATTTTATTTTGCTGAAAGTGCCGCCATAGTTATATAATTATATGGCTGGTTAAAATGTGGCAGGAAGAAAATATCCAAAAGCTTAAGTTTATCTATAGTTACCTTTTCCTGTATTGCAAGAGAGAACATATGAATACCCATTGACATATCATAGGTGGATGCCATCTGTGCACCTACTATTACTCTTGTCTTTGCATTATAAACTATCTTTATCTTTACCTTAGGATTGGTTGTTTCTATAAATGTAGCCTTTTGAAGGTCTTCAAATGAAGTACAAAGAACATCCATACCGAGCTGCTTTGCTTTTTGCTCACAAATTCCTGTAGATACCATCTTCAAATCATAAATTGCTATAGCATTTGAGCCTTGAACACCTATGCTCTCAAGCTTTTTGCCACAAGCATTGTATGCCGCTATAATTCCTGAACGCACAGCATTGGTTGCAAGAGCGATATATGACTTTTCTCCTGTGGCATTAAAACGAACCGTAGCACAGTCACCTATAGCATAAACATCTTTCATGCTTGTTGCCTGAGTATCGTCAACTATATATGCACCGTTTGGCATTGTTTCAAGATATTCTTTTCCAAGCTCTGTATTAGGCTTAAATCCGATTGCAAGAATAACCATATCACATTGATACTCATTTTTATCTGTTACTATTGATTCAACCTTGCCATTTCCCTTGATTTCTTTTACAGTTTCACCAAAGGCAAGTTGTATTCCATGGTCTGAAAGGTTTTTATCCATCAACTGACTGAATTCCTCATCATAGTAACTTGACAGTGCAGTCTTTGCAATATCAACCAATATTACCTTTTTATTATGTCTCTCAAATGCTTCGGCAAGCTCCACTCCGATATAACCTGCACCTACAACGGCAATTGTCTTTATATCAGGATTTTTAAGCTTATCTATTACTTCTTTTGCATTCTGGAAAAGCTTTACCATCTGAACATTTTCCAAATCTCTTCCCGGTATCGCCGGCACTATAGGCAATGAACCTGTAGCAAGTATCAGCTTATCATAGCTTTCTTCAACCTTTTTGCCATCTTCCAAGGTTGCACAAACGACCTTCTTCTCAAAGTCCACCTTCTCGACCTTACTGTTCATATTTACTTTTGCACCTTGAGATTCAAGCTTTTGCTTATCTGAATAGAATAAACCGTCAGGCTTTGAAATCTGTCCGCCTATCCAAAGTGCCATACCGCATCCCAAAAAACTGATATTTGAATTTTGGTCAAATACCACTACCTCATCTCCCTCATTAAAACCTGTAATCGTATTAATTGCACAAGTGCCGGCATGGTTTGCCCCAACTACTACAATTTTGCTCATATCTTCCTCCAAACTATATTTTAATTTATATTTTATTTTAATAATGTTTTCAAACATAGTGATTTTATTTATATTCAGGCACTATATTATTCTTTGACATCACTTTAACAAATTGTACTATGTTTTATAATTTTTAACAAGTATTATTAGACCGTAAAGGTTAAATTTAATACATAAAAATATTATCTATAATGTTATTTATCGTATTTAAAATCTGTACTTTTTGCTTCTTCCCTTTAATACCTTCTAAAAAAGTGATATAATGTTTTTTTGATTTCGTATGAGAGTTCAATATAAAAAAGGAAGGCGTATTATGAAAATCGGTTTTGATAATCAAATGTATTTAAAAACACAGTCGGAACATATAAAGGAGCGAATTGCAGGCTTCGGTGATAAACTCTATCTTGAATTTGGCGGAAAGCTCTTTGATGACTATCATGCATCCAGAGTTCTTCCGGGTTTTGAGCCGGATTCAAAGCTAAGGATGCTTCTTCAATTAAAGGATCAGGCTGAAATTATCATTTCCATCTCTGCAATTGATATAGATATAAATAAAATCAGAGAGGATCATGGCATTACTTATGATGCCGATGTTATAAGACTTATAGATGAGTTTAGAAGAAAGGGACTTTTTGTAGGAAGTGTTTGTATAACACAGTATTCCGGACAAAAAAGTGCCGATAAGTTTAAGGAAAGATTGGAAAATCTCGGTATAAAAGTTTACAGATTATATCTGATTGACGGCTATCCAAGCAATGTAGCTCATATAGTAAGTGAAGCCGGTTATGGCAAAAATGAATATATAATAACCTCCAGACCTCTTGTAATAGTTACAGCACCCGGTCCCGGTTCAGGTAAGATGGCTACCTGTCTTTCACAGCTTTATCATGAAAATAAAAGAGGTATAAAAGCGGGATATGCCAAATTTGAGACCTTCCCTATATGGAATTTGCCTCTAAAGCACCCTGTAAACCTTGCTTATGAGGCCGCAACAGCCGATTTGAATGATGTAAATATGATTGATCCTTTCCACTTGGAAGCTTATGGCAAGACAACGGTAAATTATAACAGAGATATTGAAGTCTTCCCTGTTCTTACGGCAATTTTTGAGGGAATATTTGGTGAATGTCCTTATAAATCTCCCACAGATATGGGCGTAAATATGGTCGGAAACTGTATTATAGATGATGAAATCTGTAAGGAAGCCAGTAAACAGGAAATTATAAGAAGATATTATAATTCTATTTGTCGCTTTGTAAAAGGCGAATGTAAGGCTGATGAAATATATAAGCTTGAGCTTATAATGCAACAGGCAAAGACAAGTATTGATGACAGAAAGGTCGTTTCAGCCGCACTTTTAAAAGCGGAAGCCACAAATATGCCTGCTGCGGCAATAGAACTTGAGACCGGTGAACTTATTACGGGTAAAACTTCAGAACTTCTCGGTGCAAGTGCCGCACTTATTTTAAATGTATTAAAATCTTTAAGCGGTGTGGATGATGAAATAAAGCTTATCTCCCCAAGTGTTATTGCACCTGTACAGGAGTTAAAAACCACTTATCTTGGAGGTAATAATCCCAGACTTCATACAGACGAGGCTCTTATAGCACTTTCTATTTCCGCCGCCACGGATGAAAATGCAAGAAAAGCTCTAAATTCACTTCCAAAGCTTAAAGGGCTTCAAATGCATTCAAGTGTAATGCTTTCTGAAATAGATGTAAAAACATTGGGAAAGCTTGGTATAGGACTTACCACAGAACCTAAATACGGCAATAAAAAGCTGTAAAAGCGGAGTGAAAATCAACTCACTAAAATATTTTTAAACGATAAAAGAGCGGTTTTACCCCGCTCTTTTATTTGACTAAAACATTATTCTATATAACATATCTATTCAATTAAATAATCTTTAGTATTTTAAATATCCAGATCTTCAAAATCCTCTGATTCCTTCTCTGACTGAAGCCAATTATCCGATAAATCAATCTCATCAAAATCATCTGATTCAATATCATCATCTTCTTCCTTATCTTCATCTTCTTTTTTCTGACTGAGAGGCATATACTCAAGAGGGCTTTCATCATTCATTTCTTCTTCCGGTATCAAATCCACTTTAGGAGTTATATTACTCTTGTTTTTCTTTTTTGCAGGTTTATGTACAGTCTTTGATACTTTCTTTTTCTTTGAAGCACCAAGCATTAATAAAACGAATATAAATATGCCAAGTATAACTGAAAGAGCAATTATATTTCTAAGCCATTCGACGGTTTGATTATATTTCTTTTCTAATATATTATACTCTTCGGTTGTTACACCGGTATCCACATTCGGATCTGCAAAATATCTTTGTATGGTTCTTTCTTCCATATCATATCTGTAGAAATCTTTTCTTCCGTCAGAATTCATGGCATATACAACGCAGTATCTCTTCTCATTATCACCGCTCCATATCCATCCACGAATCTTTTTACCATTGATATTTATTATACTTTCAACAAATCCCCTAGGAACGACAAGATCTTCATCAGTAGGCATTATAGTGATACTCTTTGGATTTGTACTTAATTGTGTATATACCGCCCATGTATCCGTTTCATCATCATAAATGTAGAAATCACCCGAGCCGTCATTTCCGACCAGATATAGGATATAAACATCCTGCTCTCTCATTTTTCCGGCTTTAACATCCCTGCCCTTATATGTAAATGTTGCTTCTTCAAAACCTTCAGGCAACATATTTTTATCAAATGAATCCGACACCTGATAGTCAATTCCGTTTAATCTCAAGCCATTGTCAGTAGAAATCAAATGCATAATATCAGAACCGGTGCTTTCACTTTGAACAGGTTCTTCCGGTGCAACGGTGGATTCTTCCGGTAATTTTTTATTTTCACTCTTATTTACATTTATTATATAGCTCTCTACGGCAGAACCGTCAGGTGATGTTACCTTTATTGTTATGGCATTGACTCCTACTACGAGATTGTCATTTCCGGTAATAACAATTTTTGCTCCTTCCTGCCTTGTCTTTGCATTAACGGCAATATTTGAAATATTTCCGGCAATACTCATATCATAGTTTTTTACACTACTGCTAAACTCCGGCACAAGCTTACCCGGGCTCACCTTTAAGGAAGATAATAAAGCATCCTTTTTATCAACAGCAACAGTAGAAACCACTGCATTGTTTTTTTCTACTGTAGATTCCTCAGCTGTTGTCTGTTCAGCTTCCTTAATATTTACTCTACCGCTTCCCTGTGATTGCATAACAGCCATCTTTGAATCGGTATCGTATACTTCCCATGTACTTACTACTACAGTAGCATTTCCGGTATTCTTTGCCTTAAACTTTAAAGAATAGTTTTGACTGTTTGAGGCATTTCCGGTATTTGAAGTGACCTTTATACTTCCGGCACCGCCCTGTGCATTTGTTCCTGAAACAAACTCCAATATACTGTCATCATAACTGAGCATTATATTCGCACTGTCTATATTTCCATCTGTCGATGAAAGAGTCATTACTAAATTTACCTCGTCACCCACTGTTGCATTCACATCTGCAAAGCTTATGCTGATACCCATAGCAAATGTGTTAAATACAAATATAATCGAAAACACCAGTGTAATTAAAAAAGAAGGTATTATAATATTTACATTAGGCTTTTTTAAATATTTCATCTTGATCCCCTGACATTAATCCTACATAAAATGTAGCTACAGTATTAATTTCCTCGCTTTATATTTATGCTGTATTTTTCCTTGGTTCCATTTTGAGCCGTAACAATTATGTCAACTGTCGAATCCGAATTTTTCAATTCGATATTTCCACCACCTACTACACTTGCATTCACATCTGAAGAAATTGCGTTAATATTGATATTTGATATATTAGACGGTAAATTCAATGTATAAGAATAATTATCACTGCTAAATCCCGGTTCTATACTATATCCGCTTACACTTAGCGATGACAATCTGTTATTGGGATTTCCGTCTCCATTAGGCATTGTCTCAGGCACTTCGGGCATATCTCTATATACAGGTATATAGAATGTAAAGTTTCCTTTTTTGTCCTCCTCCGAATATGCTCTGGAGAGCATAGCACCTTCACTCTTTGCACCTTCAATATTTGTCATATATTGATGTTTGTATTTATTTTCTCCAAGAACATTAAACTTTTTTAAATAAAAGGTATTCTGTCCCGATTTCACATAATTACTTCCATAGAACATTGCACCGCCTATTATAGACTTTGCTTTGGTATTCCACGGTCGAAGATATGAATTTCCGCTTCCTGCCCATGCAAGACCTCTGCTTGTTGCAGACTGACTTCCGGATTTATATGCTTCTATATTAAAAAAATTATAAATACCTCCGCTGCCGCTTATAAGTCCCGAGCTTCCCTTAACACCCTGCTCCTGTATAAGCATTGCGGCTATAACATATGGATTTACTCCGGAACTTTTTGCCGCATCCATAATCATATCCACATATGTAGTACCGTTTGAAAGTGCATTGGCATTTTCTGTGGATAAAGTCGCTTCACTTGATGCATGTATATTCTCAGCACTGTTTAAGCTTTCCTTTATGCTGTCAATATTTACCACTCCCGGACCATGCTCCGTATCATTAAATTCTGTAGTACTCTCATATACTGTGGTTGCCGCAGTCTCCATATAACCCGGACCGCTGTCCTTATCTCCCACAGTAGTTTCTTCAACCGGCGAAATTTCGGATACATCTTTTTTATTTGAAGGGGCAATCGGTGCATCAACTCTCACATATTCCTTAGCTGAATTTGGCTTATCCTCAATGATTTTTTCATTATCCGGTGAATCTACCGTTGAAAAACCTACAGAAGTACTTTTTGTATATGTACTTTTTTGAGCCTGCGTAACTACCGCCTGTGAACTTTCAGCCTGCTTAATTTCAGCCTGTGTGTTTTCCGTCTGTTTAATTTCAGTCTTTGTGCTTTCAGCCTGTGTACTGCTTGCGGCAGTTTGAGCTGTTGTGGTTTTTACGCTTGATTTACTCTCCATAAAAGTACCCTTAAGCATTTTTTCCACACCTTCTTCGTTCTGTTCTCTGGTAGTATAACCATGACCTAAAAATTGAAATATATTTGTCGAATCAAGGAAATTCCTTGGATCCATATAATATTTTATAATGCTTTCACCGGCTGCCACCCATTCGTTGGAATCAAATCCCGGCCATGTATTATTGCTCCAGTTATATGCTCCCTTTGCAGTTGACTTCCAGGATGATTTAGCTGACTTTGTTACAAGATTTACACCTACAACAGATTCATTCTTTATCACTTCATCCCATGAAATTTCCACATTTTGCACAACAAACTTCCAATCAGGATATTCCGCATGTAGAGCTCTAAGTCTGTTTTTATAACTCTCCGGGAAATCCCCTATCTCAGTTTCAAAGTTCTTATCGATTGAATATACAGCCGTTGTTTCAGTCTTTATATAGTTTTTTGCTACATACCCTTCCTTATCGCCTGATCCGTCATTAAAAGATATCTTATACCAATACATACCGTCGCTGTTTACTTCATCCAGCACCGTTACTCCGGTATCTCTTTGTAATGTAGCAATGGTATTGTTTCCTGTTCCCGCTCTTGATCTTACATTCAGGCCGGTTACATCTACAGTACCTTTTTTTGTTGTGAATGCATTAATATTTTTTATAAAAATATTTTTTCCGACTCCGCTGACAAGTATCGTACCCATTGCAGTCACCAAAATAAATTTATTTAATAATGTCTTCCTCATTAAACCTTCCCAATATATCATTTTCATCTATCCGGTTTTAAAACTATCCTTTTAGATTATCCGGTCCAAATCCAAATGGCAGTAATTCTCCCAGTTTCATAGATTTTACTTTTCCACCATCAGACATTATGATTTCAAACTCCAAGGGATTACAAAATTCCTGCATCACTTGTCTGCAAACTCCACATGGAGTACATAATGTATCTGCGTCCTTAATCCCTCCAACAACCGCTATCTTGCAAAAATCATATATTCCTTCCGACACCGCCTTGAAAAAGGCTGTTCTCTCCGCACAATTACATGGGCTGTAGGCTGCATTTTCAATATTGCATCCATGTATGATTTTACCCGACTTTGTCATAAGCGCGGCACCGACTTTAAATTTTGAATATGGAACATACGCCATTTTTCTTGCTTTTTTTGCTTCTTCCAACAATTCCAGATCTGTCATATTTCTCCTAAAACTGAACCAATCCGTCTATCGGTCCTGTAAGTACTATATCATTTGCATATATTACAGGTCCCTTTGCACGATATTGCGGACTCATTTCATACTTTATTTTACCCTTAATCTTAACCCAATCCTTATTTTTAAAATTCTTTGCACCCTTATATTTACATACAAAACCTAAGAATTGGATATCCGCCTCACAGCATGTCATTGCCCTTCTGCCCGGAATAAGTACATCCTCACCTATCCCATCAGGTCTGACAACCTGAGCCACAAACTCAATTTCTTTTCCGTCATATTTTTCCGTTCTGTCCATGGCATCCACATAGAATATACCATAGTATTCAGGCTTTATAATAAGTTTCGGCTCATCCAGATTGTATGGTAAATTTATACTGAAATCTCCGGTTATTTCTCCATGTTCACCTTCAAAAATAATTTCTGCATTAGGTGCCATAGCCTTTATCTGAAGATGATATGTGCTTAAGATATCCTCATCAATATCATCGGCTCTGTTACATATAACCAGTTCTGAATCTCTCAGCATCTTTCCCATATATGCCTTTAAATCTTTATTTTTAATATATAGATCAAGTGTGGAGGTATCGTATACGGTAATCATCTGATTTACATACCAGCTGTCCGGTATTTGTATTTTATCCTGCTCCCATAGACCGTTCCATTCTATAAGAACTCTTTCAGGATCTACCTCTTTTGTAAATTCTTCCATCTTCTCTTTGGTAAAATCAGATAAATCCTCTATATACTTCACAGTGGTATGAGTAGCATCCAGTAATTCCTTACTATACTCTTCCTCACCCTCTTCACAAACAATCAGTAGAGTATTTCCGTCGGTTTGAAAATACTCCTGCTGCATTGTAAATTTCATAAATTGTGTTTTACCGGCTTCCAAAAAACCGTTTATAATAAAAATAGGTAGTTTTTCCATAACCTCTCCATTATTTAAGCTCTAAAACACTTCTCTAATTCTTCTGTTTTCAATCCTGCACCGATAACACATACCTTTCCGGTATATTCAGCATCACCTTTTCTGATCTCACTCTCGCCCGGAACAAGGTCAAAATAGAACCACTCATCGCTGTTAATATCCTTTAACATACCCTTTGCTCTGAGTACCACACCATATTTTTCTTCATCCTCAAAGCTGTTTAAGATATCCTTTAATTTATCCTCGCTGATTGCCGGCACCTGCTCCATACCCCAGCTGTCAAATATATCATCCGCATGGTGATGATCATGGTGGTCATGACCGCAACCGCAATGTTCATGATGCTCGTGGTCATGATTATGGTCGTGGTTTTCATCATGTTCGTGATGCTCATGGTGGTCATGTTCATGGCAACCACAATGGTCGTCGTGATGATGCTTGTGATCATGATGATGGTCGTGGCTGTCAGTATGTTCGTGATGCTCATGGTGATCATGCTCATGGCAACTGCAATGGTCGTCGTGGTTATGCTCGTGGTCATGATGATGGTCGTGGCTGTCAGTATGCTCGTGATGCTCATGGTGATCATGCTCATGGCAACCGCAATGTTCGTCGTGGTCATGATGGTCGTGGCTGTCGTGATGCCCATTATCCTCATGATGATGGTGATGTGAATGTTCCCTTGCCAATTCCTCAAGTAATTCATTCTTTAAATCAATAGGCTTTGACAAAAGCTCCTCTATTTTTTCATTGCTTAATTTATCTAAAGGAGTTGTAACTATAGTTGCATCAGGATTTATATTTTTGATAAGTTCCACAGCTTCTTCTATCTTTTTATTATCCACAAGATCTGTTCTTGAAAGTATTATAGTATTTGCAAATTGAATCTGATTATTAAAGAACTCTCCGAAATTCTTCATATACATCTTACATTTTTTTACATCCACCACTGTTATAGCAGAATTTGATTCTACATGAAGATCCTTTTCCACATCCGAGATTGCCTTTAACACATCCGATAATTTTCCTACTCCGCTTGGCTCTATAATAACCCTGTTAGGCTCATACGTAGATAAAAGCTCTCTAAGTGATGCCTCAAAATCTCCTGCCAGAGAACAGCATATACAGCCTGAGTTCATCTCTTTAATCTCTATGCCTGAATTTTTTAAAAATCCTCCGTCAATACCTATCTCACCGAATTCATTCTCAATTATTATAGTCTTTCCCTTATCCTTGTTGCCCTCTACAAGTCTTTTTATAAATGTAGTTTTTCCTGCTCCAAGGAATCCTGAGACTACATCAATTTTTGTATTTACCATATTTTCTCCATTCTAAAATCCTCAAAAAACAAGCCCGATTCAAAATCAAGCTTGCAACTTTTACTGAAACAAATTTTCTGATAAACTGTTTACAGCTTTTAAACATCTATTTGCGTATATAGGGTTTAACTCTCACTATAACAAGTGAAGCTGCTATACCGATAAGCATTCCGCTTACTATACCCGCAATTAAAAGTACAGGCAGATATGTAAAAACTCCATTGGTTCTTACAACAACAGCCGCACATATTATCTGTCCTACATTATGCATTATACCGCCTATAATACTTATACCAACCATTGAAAAACCTTTGATTTGTTTTGCGATAATCATGCAAAGCAAACTTAGTGTAGCACCCGAAATCGAATAAATCATCATTGATACATTTCCAAATGTCATAGCTATAAGTACGATTCTAAGCAGTGAAACAACTACACCGGTCTTTATATCGAACAAGTAAAATGCAATGATAACTATCAAATTTGCCAGACCGATCTTCATACCCGGTATACCCAAATTTATAGGTATCAAAGTTTCCACAAAGCCAAGTACCATTGCAAGTGCTGTCAACATTCCGACAGATGCTATTTTTCTTATATATAAACTTGAAAAATTCCTCATTAGTTTGCAACAACATATGCTATCTTAATATTTACTTCAAGTACTGTAAGTCCTGTCATATTCTCGATAGCATTCTTTACTCTCTCTTGTACCTTCTCACTTACCTCAGGTATATTATAGTTATAACTTACATTTACAGATAAATCCACACAAACCTTGTCCTCATTTATCTCTACCTTTACACCCTTCATGCTCTTTGCCATCTTGCTTCCTGAGAGCTTACCCATAATATCCTTTGTAACATTTCCTGCCATAGAGTCTACACCCTCTACCTCTGTTGCGGCAATACCGGCAATAACCGCTACCACCTCATCGGCAATCTTTACCTCTCCTAGCCTTCCTGTTTCATTTGTTTCAATTTCAAAATTTTCTTTTATATCCATTGTATCAGCCATAAAAGCCTCCTTATATTCTATGATTATTGATTATATCAAATATTGTGTAAAATTAAAAGAGAAGTACAAAATATCGGGTGACTTTTGTTCACCCGATATTTTATCTTCTAAGATATTCAATTATTTTTCACTTTTATCGGCTCTTGCAATTCCTATACCTGTAAGAGCCCATACCAGAGCAAAAATCATTCCTGAATAATTTAAAATAGCGTATGGCAGATAATTTAATGTTCCTACACCAAGAGTTGTAGCCATATACGCACCGGCTGCCGTCCATGGTATAAGACATTCCGTACAAGTCACTGAATCCTCCAATGTTCTTGATAAAACCTTAGGATGTAATCCCATCTTAATATAAGCATCTTTAAACGCTTCACCCGGCATCAAAATAGATACCTGACCATTACTTGTAACACCTGTAATTATAAGACAGGTAACTATTGTTGATGCAACAAGCTTAAATGTTGAATTGATCTTTTCAAGCATCTTTGAAATAACAACTTCCAAAGCACCGGTAACACTCATAGTACCTGCAAAAGATATAGCACATACGGCAATAAGAAGTGTATTCATCATTGACATCATACCACCTCTGTGAAGAAGCCTTATAAGTTCCGGTGCAACTTCATCCTTAGTCATTCCTATCATCTCTACATTAAATCCGTTCAATGTAACATCTACTATACTCTTTAAGTCTGCCCCTTGGAAAACAGCCGCATTTATAAGAGCAATTGCTGATGCTACAAGCATAACAGGAATTGTAGGCTTCTTTGTAATAGACCCTGCCAGTACTATTACAAGCGGAACCAACAATAAAATATTCCAGCTAAACATTTGGTCCAATGTACCTGTAAGAATATTTATAGTCTCAGGTACTACAACATTTTTTACCGCACCTACTTGTCCCATGATAAAGTAGAATATTATAGCCAAAATAGCAGCACTTCCCGTAGTCCACATCTGATTGTAAACATGCTCATAGAGATCTACTCCACAAACTGCAGATGAAAGGTTTGTAGTATCTGAAAGAGGTGAAAGCTTGTCACCAAAATATGCACCTGAAACTACAGCACCTGCAACTAATGCAAGGTTTACATCCATTCCTATTGCAACACCCATAAAGGCTACTCCAATAGTTCCGGCTGAACCCCATGATGTACCTGTAAGGACAGATACTATAGCTGTAAGTAAAAATGCTGTAAGTGCAAGATATTTAGGGCTAATAAGTTTTAGTCCATAGTATATAAGCATCGGTATAGTGCCGCCAAGCATCCATGAACCGATCATAAATCCCACGATTATAAGAATTAACAATGCCCCCCAAACCTTTGCGATCTTGGTTGCTATCTCATTCATTATATCATCATATGAATATCCTAGAAAAATTGCCTGTATACCTGATACCACTGCTGCCAAAACGATCAATGGCTCAGCAGGTAAATCTAAAAATGCAATTCCTACACCAAGTATTATAAGCATTGAAAGTATAGGAAACAATGCTTGAAGTACTGTAGGTTTTCTCTTTGTCTTACTCATAAAACATCTCCCAGTTTATATTATTTTTAAATCTGAATAAAGCTTCTTTCAACAGTTCTTTTGGTAGAGCTGCATTTACTCTAAAAAATCCTCTTCCGTCTTCTCCATATCCGCTTCCAAGTGAAAATGCGATATGTGCTTTATTTATCATAAGGTCGTTTAATTTTTCTTCTGAAATCTTTAATTCTCTGTAATCCACCCATGAAAGAAAAGTTCCCTCAGAATCAATCACCTTAAAGCCCTTCATCTCATTTTCAAAAAAGCTCTTTATAAATTCCATATTTTCTTTTATTTTGATTTTAACAAGTGAGAGCCATTCCTCACCATATTCATATGCCGCTATAACAGCCGGTATACAAAAATAACTCGGATTATGTATTCCGCCCTGCCGTAAAAGCTTTTTAAAAAAATCTCTTAAATTTTCATTTTTTATTATTATATTGCTTGCTTCAAGTCCGGCAATATTAAAATTCTTTGATGTCGATAAACCGATTATTATATTCTCATATATATCATAAAATGAAGCATAACTTATAAATTTACCCTTCCAAATAAAATCGGCATGTGTTTCATCGGATATTATAAGTACATCATATTTTTTGCATATATCTACAGTTTTTTTAATCTCTTCCTCTGTCCACACTCTCCCTATGGGATTATGCGGTGATACTGAAATAAATATTTTTACTCCGGCTTTTATTTTTTCCTCAAAATCCTCAAAGTCTATCTTATAATGCCCGTCATTCAGTACTAAAGAACATTCTACAAGTTCTCTGTCATTGATTCTTACCGCATTTTGAATGGGATCATAAAGTGGTGTAAAGACAAGAATTTTATCATTTTTCTTTGTGTAATTTTGTATTATTAAGGATATAGCCTGGATAATCCTTGGACAATAGACTATCCATTCATTTTCAGGGCAAAAACCGTAATTATTTTTTGCCCATTCTACAGACAATTCTATATACTTATCACTTACATTAGTATATCCGTAAATACCGTGATTAGCCGCATCTATGACCGCATTCACTATTTCGGGCGCCACTCTGTAGTCCATATCAGCCACGGTAAGAGGTATCAGATCATCCACACCACAATCGGCTATTATTTCATCCCATTTTGCACAGTTTGTATTTTTTCTTGAAACTATATTGTCAAACAATTGCTCCCCCTATCTATAACTTTATTATTTATGACTAAGTGCGTCAAAGCCGCTTAGCCTATATTATGATTTTCCTGTTTTATGGTTGGAAACCACATCAAATACTACTGCTCCTAAGAGTACGGCACCTTTTACAATATATTGGAACTGATCCGGAAGACCGAGTATTGACATACCTTGATTTATTACTCCAAGAAGTATGGCTCCGATCATTATTCCCTGTACCGTTCCTGAACCACCGTAAGCTGAAGCGCCTCCTATAAAGCAGGATGCAATAGCATCCATTTCATATGAGCTTCCCATGTTTCCATCTACAGAACCTATACGCGCTCCTACCAAAAGTCCTGACAGTCCTGCCAAAAGACTCATAAGAAAATATGCCCTGAAATAAACCTTCCTCGGATCTATTCCTGAAAGTCTGGTAGCCTTTTCATTACCTCCCACTGCATAAAAATATCTTCCAAATACTGTTTTGCTTGTAATAAATGCAAATATTGCAACTACTACCAGTATCCATATAAGCATTATAGGTATACCCTTATAACTCATAAGCTTATATGCATAAAATAATATTACAAGATCAAATATAGCCACTCTTATTGCTGTTGCCTTTATACTTGCACTCTCATAACCTTTTTTTATCTTATTACGCTCTGAAATAAATGTATAGGTGGTAATAGCTACAGCTACAAGTATTCCTACAGCCATTGATGAAATAACTCTTTGGTTTACATCAAGTCCTGGTATTTGTATATATGATGTAAAAAGGCTTAAAAATCTTTTATCCATTATAGCAACAGTCTTTGAATCCAAAATAACTCTGGCTATACCCCTGAATAAAAACATACCTGCCAATGTACATATAAAAGGAGGTATATGTATATATCCTATAAGCCATCCCTGCCATACACCGATAATGCATGCCACTGTAACGGATGATAATATGGCAATTAAAGGATTTATTCCCATGCTCAGCATCTTAGCTGAAAGTGCGGCTGAAAGACAAAGAGTCGATCCTACTGAAAGATCTACATTTCCTCCGGTAAGTATACAAAGAAGCATACCGCAAGCCATTATAAGAACATATGCATTTTGCAACAGCAGGTTTGAAATATTCTGTGCAAGAAGAAGTCTTCCACCTGTCAGATATGTAAAGAATACAAACACAACTAAAAGTGCAAGTACCATAGTATATTTTTTTACAAATTTATTTGCATTCACTTTTTACCTCCTGTCAACCGGTGTACAATCCGACTTTAAGATTGTACTCATTATCTTTTCCTGTGTAGCTTCTTCTGCACTGAACTCTCCGGTTATCTTTCCCTCATTCATAACATAAATCCTGTCACACATTCCTAAAAGTTCCGTAAGATCTGATGAAATCATTACCACTGATTTACCCTGACTGACCATATCATTGATAATGGAGTATATTTCATATTTTGCACCTACATCTATTCCTCTTGTAGGCTCATCCAGAAACAAAACATCAGGTTCGGCAAACATCCATTTTGACAATAGAACCTTTTGCTGGTTCCCTCCCGAAAGATTTCCCACCTTTTGCAAAACAGATGGAGTCTTTGTTTTCATTGCCTTTACATAATCTTTTGCCACCATATTTTCTTTTGCAATATCCAACACACCTCTTTTGTCGGCTATTTTTTCCATTCTTGCCAAAGTGGTATTTTTTGATATTGTTTCAGAAAGTATCAATCCGTCAGTCTTTCTATCCTCAGTTACATATGCCAGACCGTTTACTATGGCATCTCTGGAACTCTTAAGAAAGACCTCCTTATTTGCAATAAATTCCTGACCTGAAATATGACTTCCATAGCTTCTTCCAAAAAGTGATTTTGCAAGTTCGGTTCTTCCTGCTCCCTGCAATCCCGAAAATCCCACGACCTCACCTTTTCTTACAAAAAAGTTTATATTATCAACTACACATTTTTCAGTATATATAGGATGATATACAGTCCAATTTCTGGCTTCAAACATAATTTCATTACTTATCTTATGTTCTCTTTGAGGATATCTGTCTTCAAGCTCACGCCCTACCATACCTTTTATTATTCGTTCTTCATTTATACAATGATTCGCACTGTCTATGGTTTCTATAGTCATTCCGTCTCTGAGCACGGTTATTTCATCCGCCACATATGCCACTTCCTGTAACTTATGAGTGATAATAATGGATGTAATTCCCTTTTCTTTCTTAAAACGAATAAGCATATCCAACAGCATCCTTGAGTCTTCATCATTAAGTGATGATGTAGGCTCATCCAGTATCAAAAGTTTTACATCTTTTGATATAGCCTTTGCAATCTCTACAAGTTGCTGCTTGCCTGTTCCTATATCCTTTATAAGAGAATGTGTATTTTCATTCAACCCCACAGCCTTCATAGCTATATCAGCCCGATGAAATGTCTCATTCCAATCTATAACACCGAATTTATTTTTTCTTTCATTACCAAGAAACATATTTTCGGCAATTGTAAGCTCCGGAATAAGTGCAAGTTCTTGATGTATTATTACTATACCAAGGTTCTCACTGTCATGTATCTTTTGAAATTTACACTCTTGATTATTATAAAAAATCTGACCGGAATATTCATTATATGGTATGGTACCGGAGAGAATATTCATAAGCGTCGATTTTCCGGCTCCGTTTTCTCCTACCAAGGCATGTATACCGGCTCTTTTGATTTGTAGATTGACATTATCTAAAGCCTTCACTCCGGGATATTCCTTTGTAATATTTTTCATTTCCAAAATACAGTCTTTCAATATATCCGCCTTTCTGTTAAATATGCCAATGTTATGATATTGGAGGCAAATGTCTTTGCCTCCAACGCTGTACTGCTAATAAAACCTAGAGTATCAATATTTACTGTACCGGATGCGGATATCCGTCACTTCCCATTGTATAATATCCTGTATCAACCAATTCCTTTTGAATATTGTCCTTAGTAACTGTTACCGGAACCAAAAGATATGAAGGTATCACAGCAGAGCCGTTATTATATGATGATGTATCATATGTGCAATCAAAGCTCCAGCCTGATTTTTTGATCAATGATTCATCCGGCTTTTCCCCTTTTAATATAGCCTCACCGAGATTAAGTGTTGCTATTGCCTCATTTGCAACAGCCTTGTATACGGTCATTGTCTGCTTGCCGTCAATAATATTTGCAAGATTTGCTTCATCGCCGTCCTGTCCTGTAATTATTATCTCATTGCTTCCCGCATAGTCTGATTGTATAGCCTGTGTAACACCAAGTGCTGTAGAGTCGTTTGAACATACCGCCGCATCCAGCTGAGTTCCGTCTGAATAGTATGAACCGAGAATATTTTGGAATCTTGATAAAGCCTTTGAAGTATCCCACTGTGCCGTTCCGACCTGCTCAAATGCTGTCTGACCTGAAGGTACCACAACTGTTCCGCTTTCAATATATGGCTTTATAACATCCATAGCACCGTTAAAGAAGAATGTCGCATTATTATCTGCAGGATCTCCTCCTGTAAACTCTATATTGAACTTTTTATCTCCTGCATTTGCAAGACCAAGCTTCTCAGCTACAAATTCTCCCTGAAGCTTTCCTACAGTGTAATTGTCAAATGATACATAGTATGATATTGCATCAGTATTCATAATAAGTCTGTCATAGGCAATAACAGGAATATTCTGGTTTTTTGCTTCAGCCAAAACCTGTGCAAGTGATTCACCGTCTATTGCGGCTATTACAAGTAAATCTACCTTATCTGCAATAAGTCCCTCAATATCCTTAACCTGCTGGTCAATCTTATTGTCCGAATAGGTGAGTGAAACCTCAAATCCTGCCTTCTCAAACTCTTTTTCAAGATATGAACCGTCACGATTCCATCTCTCAAGTGATTTGGTAGGCATTGATATACCTATCTTTCCACCCTTTGACTCTGTAGTTTCAGAGCTTCCCTCTTCTTTGGAACTCTCCGCCTGTGACTGTTCAGCCTTTGATGTTGCAGGCTCATTTCCATCCGTACATGCTGTCAGGGAAAAAGCCAACATGCCGGCAATCACAAATGCAAATAATTTCTTCATTTTCATAAATTCCTCCTTTTCTAAATCCGATTATTTTTATCGGATAATTTTACAATTTTGAATTAAACAATATATTATTTACTACTGTTTCAAGATATTCCTGTCTTCCTGATTCGGGCAATTCAGGCTTTTTAAGCTTTGCGGCATACTCGGCACATTCTTCCAAAGTTACTGACTTATTTCTTATCTTCTCTCCTATACCTGTACTGTAGCTTGAATATCTTTCTTTAATAAACTCATCTATTCTTCCATCTTCAATAATCTGTGCAGCCTTTATAAGTCCAAGTGCAAATGTATCCATTCCTGCTATAAATCCATAGAACATATCCTCAGCTGTATTACTTGGTCTGCGGTTCTTTGAATCGAAGTTTAATCCTCCGCTTAATCCACCTGCCTTTAATATTTCATACATTGCAAATGTAGTATCATAAATATTTGTAGGGAACTGGTCTGTATCCCATCCAAGTAAAGTATCACCCTGATTTGCATCTACAGAGCCAAGCATACCGTTAATTGCAGAAACTCTCAGCTCATGCTGGAATGTATGACCTGCAAGTGTAGCGTGATTTGCCTCTATATTTAATTTAAAATCTTTATCAAGTCCGTATTTTCTTAAAAAGCCTATGGCGGTTGCGGCATCAAAATCATACTGATGCTTCATAGGCTCCTTGGGTTTTGGCTCAATATAAAAATCTCCCTTAAAACCGATACTGCGTCCATAATCTCTGCACATTGTAAAGAGTGTTGCTATATTTTCCTCTTCAAGCTTCATATCTGTATTTAGAAGTGTCTCATAACCTTCACGACCTCCCCAGAATACAAATCCCTTTGCTCCAAGTTTTACGGCATTTTCAAGTCCCTTCTTTGCCTGTGCAGCTGCAAAACAGAATACATCCGCACTGTTTGAACTTCCCGCACCGTTCATAAATCTGGGATTTCCGAACATATTGCAGGTTGTCCAAAGACATTTTATATCGCTTCCCTTCGTCTTTTCCAAGATATAGTCTGTGATCTCATCCAATCTTGCATTTGTAACATTTATATCTTCCTGATCCTCAGGTACAATATCTGTATCATGGAAGCAATAATACTTTATTCCGAGTTTTTTCATAAATTCAATTCCGGCATCAACTTTAGCTTTTGCATGCCCCATAGTGCCAGAGCTTTCGCCAAAACCCTTATCGGCAGTACCCTGTCCGAACATATCCACTCCTGATGCACAAAGATTATGCCACCATGCCATAGCAAAGGATAGATGTTCCTCCATTGTCTTGCCCATTATCACTCTTTTAGCATCATAGTATTTGAAACTTAGCGGATTTTTGCTCTCACTTCCTTCAAACTTTACAGGTGATATGCCCGGGAAAAATTCTTTCATAAATATGTCTCCTTTCAAAATTGCAATAAAAGTATGATATTAAAGCCAAAAAAATTTTGACTTTGCTGTTACCAATATTTTATTGTATGTATTTTATAACGATTTCCTTTGTGCTTTTTATAATAACTGATTTATTACTTCAAATGTAGATAATCTTGTTATTCTATAATGTTAATATTGCTATTTATATATTGAAATAATATATATTATAGAATATACTCAATTTGATAGACAAATATATATCCGTTGAATATTTATTTATCTATTCCTTAACCGGATGCCGGATTATTTTACTGTATTTTATATAGGGAAATTTGTATTATGGATTTAGAATTTAATAAAAACGCCAAAACAGAATATGAGATCATCAGACATACAAAAACCAACTCTTTGGCTATGTTATTGATTGAAATACTTTCAAGAAGCGTACATTGTCATTCGGATCTTGAAATCGGTATGCTCCTTGACGGAAATATTGACATTGTAATCGACAATGAGGTATTCAGTCTCAAAAAAAATGATATCTATATTGTAAACAGATATCAGCCTCATTCATTTTACAGCAATAAAAGCCATAATAAAATAGTGATATTTTTAATAAACCATGCGCTTTATAAGAATATTGGACCTGATATAATATATAAAAAGAATCATATTGCCTTTAACAAGGAGTATAATAATTTATATAGGACTATTTTTGAATGTGCCATGTGCTATGCCAGTGATTTGCCATTTACCGAGATGGGCGCAGGTGCCAAGGCACTTGATATAATATATCAACTCAGCAAGATAGCAAATCCCATCATAGATGAGAACAGCACCAAGCAAAGTCGTTCAAAAGCAAAGCCTTTACAAAGAATCACAGACTATATTTTTGAACATCATTCAGAGAATATATCATTATCCGATATTGCAGATTTGGAATCATTATCAACTTATTATATATCTCATTTTATAAAGAAAATGACAGGAATGAATTTTACAACATACTTAAACAATATAAGATTTGATCATGCATTTTCGCTGCTTACAAAAACAAACTTAAGAATCAGTGATATATGCTGTGAATCCGGCTTTTCAGACAGCAGGTATCTTAACAGATTGTTTAAGGAAAAGATGGGGATGGATATTCAATCCTATAGAAAGAATATTGACAAAATAGAACTCCCCCTCACAGACCAACCCTATATGACAGTGCAAAATCATATACCACAGAGTAAATTTATGTCGGTGCTTGAAAAGTATTATGAGGAGAATTTGAGAGAATGATTTTGTAGAGGAATTATTATGAATACTAAAAGATTAAAAATAATTGCAATCATTTCAATGTTAATCGACCATATCCCAAGAATTATACCTTGGCAACTGTGGGTTGCAATTGCTGATAGTTTGGCAATTTTATTTCCCGGCAAAGAAGAACTTATAAGTGACATCGTTATAGACATAATTCCCGGTATTATGGGATTCGTAGGAAGGTTAGCAGCACCTATTTTTATGTTCTGTATCACTGTAGGTTTCAGATATACCAAAGATATAAAAAAGTATATTTTAAGAGTATTTACATTTGCATTGATTTCACAGATACCATATATACTTTTCATTCAGTCAGAAGAATATGCTTCAGGGTTTAGTAAACTTGAGGTAACTCCTTTTTATAAAATCGACTTAAATATAATGTTTACATTGGGGCTCGGTCTTGTTGCACTTTATTTTTATGAAAAAATAAAAGATAAAAATATAATAATAAGGCTCACTCCAATAATGGCTGCGGTATTAATCTCCTATATACTGAATACAGAAGGAAGTTATGTATATATAATATATATTTTTATGTTCTATTTATTAAGGGATTTAAGTATATTAAAAAAAGCATTTATTTGGATATTTATTATAGTTATATGCAGACTTCCGCTATTATTCCATTTGTTCCAAATAAATAATGATATTATGAGAGCATTGCCTACAATGAGAGCAAATGCAGTTGGTGTATATGTCGGAGTATTCCTCACTTTCTTCTTTAATAATAAGAAGACTCATATAAGCAAAACATTTAAATATTTGATGTATTTGTTCTATCCGATACATTTACTATTACTGTATTTAACATACTTGTTGTTTTCAAATATTTTCTGAAAATTATAATGTTATTAAATTACATCCCTTTACTCATATATTATAAAGGGATGTTTATTAGTTTGGTGAATAATTATAAAAATTAAAACAGATTACTACCCTTGTATTAATTCGAAGATACTTTATTTTTTATAAACAGGTGTACATACATTTACTATCTCTTTTTCTTCAAGGTATAGTGTCGTATCAAAACAATCCTTATATTCAGCAAAGTGAGAACTATATGAAGTATAAGCAGTGTTATAAAAATTCATAATAACAAACTTTAAAAACTGATATGGAGTCAATGCAGATGATACCGGTATCCTGCAATTTTTATACTGACCTATAGTTAAGTGCGAAACCGGATGAATAATAGGGCGGCTTATCTTCTTACCATAACTATCCTTTCCATCATCAAAATCAAATCTTAAAGGCACAGAAACTACTCTCTTGTCTAAAATATCACTATAAATTTCATCTTCCAAATAAAAATCCGGTTCGTTTTGAAATATCTCTAAATCAGGTGCTGGGAAAAAAGCCAATCGGTGACTCTCTATTTTATTTTTTCTAAACCTATATTGCATCTGTATTAAAGCTCCATCTATCATCTTTATATTGAACGTTCTTTTAGTACATAACTCCAAATACATGTCTTTATATGGAATACTTTTTAAAAAGATATTATTGTCATAAGTGTTCACACCAACCTCTTCAATTTCATCTGAATATTTCCTTATTGATGGGAAATTTTGATCATCACAAAGCCCAGTTCTAATTATATCAGTTGTTATTCTTTCTATTTGTGTATAAATTTTTTTTGCAGTCAACATTTGAACTACTCACCTCTTTTTAACAATTTTTCAAGACGAGCAATCTGTTCTTCTCCCAAGTCTTCCGGGAAAATTCCTCCATTTTCAAGCTCCATAATTAAATTTTCTATATTTGTTTTGTTTTTCTGAACTTTATTTTTTTCCGCTGCACTCATATCTCGATTAACAATATTCATTTTTTCTCTTTGAGATTTTTCCGGATAAATAAAATCTAAAGTATAATTGTGAGACTTTATTTTTTTATATTCATCAATTAATTTATCCATATCTTCTCCAACACCTAAAACTCTTACCCAAGCTTTACTTCTTGTTATAGCTGTAAATAACTGATTCCTTTTCTTAGCTAAATCATAATCAGAATTATAACAAGATTCAGCATTTATAACATACACCATTGCTGCTTCGTTTCCTTTAGCTCTATAAATACCGGTAAATACAACTGAATCATTGTTTTCCAAAAAAAATATATCCAGTGTGGTATCTACTCCGGCAGTGTGAGAATTGATGTCTTTTTCAAAAAGCATGGCTCGAATAGTAGCTACATTTAATTTTGTAGTTAACGGATCGGGATTAATCACAATAATATCATCTGTTCTTAATTCATCTGCTACTAAATTGATTTTTATTTGCTCAGCAACCCATTTATTCTGTTCTTCTTGACTTTTAAAGGATTTGAATTTAATTAAATCATCAATATCAGAATGCTTTTCTAAGAATTCCGGACTACTTGATGCAGTTCTTGCCAAAACAACATGCTTTCCATCTTCCAAAATTCCCTCTTTTACCTTGTATCCAACATCCCTCCATAGAGAATGCTGCTCAAACATTTGTACCAACCCTGTTTTTGAATTTGTCTCCTTCTCTCTATATATTCCAAAACCTAATGCATGTGCTGTCACCAATACCGGTCTTGAATTTCTATAGCACTTTTCAAGAATAATATCCTGTTGTGGTTTTCCTTCCTCAGGAGTATAAAATTTTACTTTCGGTGTTCCGTTTTCAAAATTACCAAATATCTCTTCCGGTGATGGTAGAGACTGTGTTCTTAAATTCTGCAACTCATCATATGCGTAAACCAATCTTTTAGGGTTCTTTAACATCTCATAACACATCCTCAAAAAGCTTGGTGAAAAATCTTGCGCTTCATCAACTAACACAGCATCAAATATCTCCATGACATTTGATTTTGCTTCATCTAATGCTTTTTTACATGTTTCTCCAAAAGGATCTGATGAACCAAATCTATTTCTAGCTGTGCTATAATCTCTATATGGCACATTGTTCAATGCACAAAAAATATAGTATATCCCTTTATGATCTCCACCGCCAGGAGAGCCCCACGCATGCATAATTTGCAAATTATCCCAATCAGGCTCTTCATTTGTTTGTTCTATATAAAATGTATTAATTAATCGTCTAAATTGTCCTTTTAACGATCTTGTATTAAATGTAATGGCTATTTTCCAGTCAGGATGCTGAGCATGCAAATAAGCTGCTTTTAACGCAAGTACTATTGTTTTTCCCGATCCGGCTAATCCGCGTATCCTTTGTACTCCTTCAACCGTTTCTATTACCGCTTGACTTTGCCTGTTGTCTAAATTAGCAATAGAGTCTTCTAACGCTTTTAGCTTAGCACCCTTAGAGTTAGCATTTAAAACTTCTCTTCTCTTCTTACCTTTTCTAATAGTTGAAATTGCTTGTAAAACTGAAACCAGGTCATTATAATGCTCTTGCTCTTTCCATTCCAATTTTGAAATGCATTTTGCCAAGGTATTAGCGTTACATAAAGGATAATCCTTATTATACTCTTTTAACGTTCCAATAAATGGAGCAAATGTTATCACATTTATATCAACACATAATTGTCTTTTTTTTACCAATTGTTTATATCCTTTTAATTTGGATTCAACTTTATTGGCACAGTCATCTTGGATCTCTTCATAACCTTCAATATTTTTATTTTCAACTAAATTAAAAATAACCAATCCCTTTTCTTTAGAAATCCATAATGCATCTATTGGGTATGCCCCTTCTACGGTTCCTATTATCGGATATCCTATATATAAATATCCTTCTAAGTCACTATCCATTTGAAAATATTTTTTTAATTCTTCACTGGCTAATGGTTTTGGCGTTGATCCAATAATTATATTTACCATAACAATTCTCCTTTTATTAATTTTATGATTTTAGGCGTTTGCGAAACGCCAAAAGCCGTATAAATATGACACTTTTTTGTTACTGAATATAAAAATCTCCTCTCGGTTTGTGATATAATGGATTTGCAAAAAAATAAGTCACATCCCAAAAGGAAACATTACTATAATACCACAAAACATCTGTCTTTAGCAGATATCTTTAAATCTTACAAATATATAAAAATTATTAACTTAATTGTGAAAAAGCTTAGCTAGTTTCATAACTACCTAATATATCATCAGAACAACTCTGAATTGCTTCCCACTCTGTTTAACATTGATATAAGTATATTTTCACAAAATTCATATAACGATAAACAATCAGGTTCTATGCTACATTCTCCGGTAACTTCATAATTGCAATAAGCTCATATTCTCTATGCTTTACTGATAATTGATTACCGCTTACTAAGCCCAAAACTACCCAAATAAATTTTTTTCTTTTATCTCAATCAACTTTTCAAATACATCTTTATTATTGAGTACAATTATACATAATTTTTCTTTTACACGTGTTATATTTTGATATAATAATCTTTCAAACAAATAATCTTCATTAGGATGTCCTTTCCCATCCAATTCTTCTTTTGAATTATAAAAAAAATTATTATCTACTAAAATAATTATCTTATCAAACTCCTGCCCAATTACATCATGTGATGACTTATAATTATAACTATTTTGCTTTAAATATTTATTAGAATCATTATCATATTTTTTGCTTGCGGGAGTATATGCTAGAAAGGTATATCCTTTATATACATAAAAGTCTCTTAATTTTACAAAATCTTCCCTATCCTCTGCATATACAATATCTATATCTGTGTATGAAACAGTTTTATTTTCCTTTTTTAAATCCATCATATTTTTTATAAAAAAATATATTCCGGTGTTAGTCCTAATTTTTCCCAACAACTTTAACTCCTTAGAACCTCTGGCTTCTATAATTTTAAGATTATTATTTGCAATTTCACTTCTTGACATCTTCTGCTTTGGGTCATAAGAAAAAATAATTCCTTTAATATTTGTTCCTTTATTATCATAAGTTTCTAAAATAAATTTAAGTGTACTTTCATATATCCTCTGTGTTTCATCAATGCAAATTATTTCACAGTGCTTCAACCAATCACTACATTTATATATTGAGTCATCTGTTATCTTTTTAGCAGAGATTATAGATATATTCATATTTTCTTTTTTAAATTCATTATTCAAACAATTATGCCCATTATTTAGATTTCCACAATGAATAATACCTACCGAAAAATCTGCAGAAAGAGTTTTAGCTATATCATAAAGCAATAAAGTTTTGCCTGTTCCAGCTCCTCCTTGAATGCCTAATAGCATTTTCTCATTTGTTATATTATCAATAATTTCATTTTTTATTTGTTCTTGTTGACCAGTCAAGTAGTACTCCCCTTTTACAAACTTTTCAGTTTCATTAAATGGTGAGATAAGGTAATCTTTTGGTTTAAATAAATCTTCTATATTACTATCCACTGCATCTTCTATTTTTCTAACACATTCCAGCAACTCATCTATATTTGATACCTTAAGCTTTTTATCATATCTAAAAATTTTCAAATCACAATTATTATCCAACATACACGTAAAACTATAAATTTCTGACCCTATGTGCGAAAGATAGTATCTATTTTGACATAATTGCCTTTCAATCTTGAATTGATCAACTTCTTGACTTTTAATTTCAATATTTATTATTTTATTATCAAAACCTACTTTTAATAAATCAAACTCCTTACTTATATTAGGTATTGTAAAAGAATAAAACCAATTTTCATAAACAAAGTTCTCTAGTTTTTGTTTACGAAAAATATCAACAATTTTTTTAATTATATCTACTTCTTCATCACGTATTTGTATATATTTGTCTCTATTGGATAATAGTCTTTCATATTTTTGTAAAATATTCCTATCTATTTCTCTGGTTAAACTAAATAAATTAATTGCCCTCATTCTAACCACCTACTATATCTTTCATCAAATCTTGATTAATATATTATATTGTTATTTTGAATATATGTGAAATTGTTTTATTAAAAATCATAATGACTCCACAAACTGATAATTTTAATTATTTTATCTTCCTCATATACCTCGTAAACAAGCCTATGCTTTATATTTATCCTACGGTAATATGCCCCTTTCAAATCTCCTTGTAATTTCTCATATGAAGGCGGAGTCTTATATGGATCATTCCTTATTAATTCTATCAATGCCTTAGCCTTATCATCAAGCTTTGCAGATTTTAAATTGTGAATATCACCTACCGCTTTTTTAGTATAAACAATAGAGTACATTACCACTCCACCTGATCTTCAGGTATACAATCCTCTATGTGAGTCTTCAATCCTTCAACTATCTTTTCTTTCATACCGGGAATTGATGACAAGTATAATGTTTCCGCCAATCCGATATAGTATTCCTCACTGTCAATTAACTCGTTAACATCAATCAAAAAAATCACCCCCTATATGTATCATTATATCATACAAATAAGGGGTGTAAATGGAGTTTTATATTTAATCAATTACTTCTTCTGTATATATTTTCTTATATCAAGTGCTATAGCGACAACGATGATAACACCCTGCACTATAAACTGGAAATCCGGCTTGATTCCGAGGAATTGCATTGAGGATTTCAATAACTCGAAAACTAAAACACCGATTACACAACCTGATATTCTACCGATACCACCGTTTACAGATACTCCACCGATGGTACAAGCCGCGATTGCCTCAAGCTCATATGAAGCACCCATATTTACAGATGAACCGCCTGATTTTGCTCCCAAAAGGAAACCTGCGATTGCATAAAGCACTGCTGCTGATGTATAGATAAGTATTTTTGTCTTCTTTACATTAACACCGGAAACCTCTGCCGCCGCCTCGTTTCCACCTATTGCATACATATACTTACCATGTCTTGTTTTATTAAATACAAACCACATGATGAGTCCGATAACAAGTGCATAGATGAAAAGATAAGGTATCTTTAAAAAGTTTCCTGTAGCAACTGCTGTATATGCATTTCTGTATCCGCCTATAGGCTCAGCCTTTGTATAAACAAGACATACACCATATACTATAAGCTGCATTCCAAGAGTTCCGATAAATGCAGGAACATTTAAATGTGCTATAACTATTCCGTTAATGCATCCAAATACCGCACATATAGCTATAGCGATAAGGAGTACCACAAAAATATTCATATCACCGAGATTTGGAAACATTTTTCCTGCATAGTCCTTATTTTGTAAAAGAGTACCTGCAACACAGGCGGAAAGTCCTACAAGACGACCTGCTGAAAGATCTGTACCCTTTGTAATAAGACATGCTGAAACACCGAAGGCAATTATAACTCTTGGAGCCACATTAACCAAAACATTTCTTAAGTTACTTGCTGAAAAGAAATTGTCCTTCATTATACCCGTAAATAAAACAAGCAAAAGTAAAACTATTATTATTCCATTATCCAATAACAATTTCTTTATATCTAAAGATTTTGCATTCATAAGTATTCCTCCTAAAATTTTGTAGCCAATGCCATGATATTTTCCTGTGTAGCATCCTCTTTTGATACTTCACCGGTAATTTCACCATTGCACATAACAATTATTCTATCAGACATTCCAATAAGCTCAGGCATCTCGGAAGAAATCATTATGATGCCCTTTCCCTGTTTTGCCAAGTTTATCATTATTTGATATATCTCATACTTTGCACCTACATCTATACCTCTTGTAGGCTCATCCATTATAAGCACATCAGGATTGTTTGCAAGCCATCTTGCTATGATAACCTTTTGCTGATTACCTCCTGATAAAGACTGTATTAATGTCTTATTACTTGGAGTCTTTATGCTCAATTTGCTTACATTCTCATCCACTACCTGCTTAATCTTACCGTCATCCAGTGCAATACCTGCCACAAGATAATTATTAAGTGAGGAGATAGCCACATTATCAGCTATTGAAAGGCAACCAAGAATACCTGTACCTCTTCTATCCTCTGTAATCATTCCCAGTCCGTCTTTTATAGCATCTCTAGGTCTTGCTATGGTCTGCTCCTTGCCCTTCATATATACTTTTCCGGATTTAATACTTCTAAGTCCGAAGATTGCTTCCATAAGCTCACTTCTGCCTGCACCTACAAGTCCGCCAAATCCGAGTATCTCACCTTTTCTAAGTTCAAATGAGCAGTTTCTGAATATATTTTCATGTATACTTGTAAGGTTATCCACCTTCAGTATAACTTCACCTTTTTCTAAATCATCTTTTGGAGGATAGATATTTGAAAGTTCTCTACCAACCATCTGTCTTATAATCTCACCGTCACTGATATCTTTAACCTCCCATGTACCTACATAGGTTCCGTCTCTCATGATGGTTATATCATCAGCTATCTCTCTTATTTCAGCCATTTTATGTGAAATATATATGAGGGATACTCCCTTTTCTTTTAATTCTCTTATTATTTTAAATAATCCGCTTACTTCATTTTCTGTAAGTGATGATGTGGGCTCGTCTAAGATAATAATCTTTGCGCCCATTGAAACAGCTTTTGCTATTTCCACAGACTGCATCTGTGAAATAGAAAGTGTCTGTAATAATGCATTTGGATTTACATTAAGTTTAACTTCTTTAAGCCATTTATTGGCTTCATTTTCCATCTTCTTATGGTCTACTACTTTTAGAGGTCCGATATTTATTGTGGGATATCTTCCAAGGAACATATTTTCCGCAATGGATCTTGCCGGTACCGGCTGCAATTCCTGATGAACCATTGCCAATCCCTTATGAAGTGCATCATCAGGATTTAATATATTCATTTTTTCTCCGTCTACATAGACCTCACCGGTATCCATTGTATATATTCCAAACAGACATTTCATAAGTGTGGACTTGCCTGCGCCATTTTCACCCATAAGAGCATGTACGCTGCCCGGTTTTACATTAAGATGGATATTGTCTAGTGCTTTTACACCGGGGAAACTTTTTGAAACCCCTTTCATTTCCAATCTGTACTCTGACATCCATTGCTCCTTTCAAAAATCGGGTGTGCAACAGCACACCCGAAAGATGTTTACATAATATTTGCTTTTATTATTTTACAAGTTCCAATATCTCTGCTGCGTTCTCTTTTGTAACCTTTACATAATCTACAGGAATCTTTGTATCTACCTTCTCACCCTTTGTGAATGAAACAGCTGCCTTTGCTGCTGCCTGTGCCTGGCTGATAAAGTCATTAAATACTGTACCTGTCATCTTATCTTCCGATACATTCTGTACTGCCTCTGCAAGTGCATCAACACCTACTATATAGATATCCTCGCCTACTTTTCTGCCTGCTGCACTGATAGCCTGAAGTGCACCAAGTGCCATAGCATCATTGTTACAGAAGATAACTTCTACATCTGTACCATACTGTGTAAGTGCATCCTGTGCAATCTGCTGTCCCTTAGCCTGATCCCAGTCACCTCTTTGAATAAGAAGTTCCTCAGCCTTTAAACCGCTCTTCTCTGTAAGTGCCTTAACCGAATACTCTGTTCTGTACTGAGCATCGATATTCTCAGGATCACCCTGGATCATAATGTACTTAACAGTTCCGTCACCGTTGATATCGCCCTTGTTTGCAAGTTCTGCAATCTCTTCACCCTGGAATGTTCCTGACTGACGAGCATCTGCACCTACATATGTAGCTTTGATACCGTCTGCTGCCCATCTTGACTCCTCTGCCTCATCCGGCTCACGGTTGATGTATACTACAGGGATTCCTGCTTCCTTAGCAAGATCTGTAACTGTAGGTGCTGAAGATGACTGTACTAAGTTAAGAATCATAACGTCAACTTTTGTTGCAATAAAATTGTTGATCTGGTTTGTCTGCTCAGCCTGGTCGTTTTTACCGTCCTGAACAACTACATTCTCAGCCGGAATTCCAACTTCCTCTGTGAGATATCTAACAAGCTCATTACGGTATAATGTCATAAAGTTGTCATCAAACTTGTAAATTGAAATGCCTACTTTGATGTCCTTTGCATCCTTACCTGTAGCTGCTACCGCCTCTGAAACACTCTCAGCCGCTTTGCTTTCTTCCTTTGCTTCGCTGCTTGCAGCTGTTGTCTCTGCAGGTTTTGAACCTCCACATGCTGCTAATGAAATAGCACATATAGATGCTACTGATAATGCCATTAATTTTTTGAACAATTTCATTTTTTTCCTCCCTTTGTTCTGTTCCATTTTGTAAGCTTATTTTAATATTATTTACGATTATTTTACAGAGAATATTTTTACTCTTTCTATTAAATTTTTTTCAGGGAAATTTTTCCTGTTTTTATTATATGTTTTCATCCGATGCAAAAAACCTAATACATAATCATTACTAAAAATGTACATTTTTTCATTTTTATAAATTTCATTTTTTTCATGAATCATTATTTATCAAGTTTATATAATTTTTTAATTCAATTTTTCCTTGAAATAATGTATAATTATAATACTTGTACTTTTTATATAAGTGCATACCTTTGTACATTGTATTAACTTTATTTAATATCAGAAGGAGGAAAATATGAGCTACAATCAAAGAATTACAAAGGAAATAGAGGATCTGACCTTAAAGTGCCGTAAAAATTTAACTATCGACCAGTCTTTGTATAAAGAATACGATGTACAAAGAGGGCTTAGAAATCTGAAAGGCGAAGGAGTCAGAGCCGGACTTACCCGTATTTCCGAAATAACATCTTTTAAAAAAGAAAACGGGGAAAAGATTCCCTGTGACGGTGAATTAAGATATCAGGGTATAGATATACATGAACTTACGGACGGATTTTTAAAAGAAAACCGTTTCGGATTTGAGGAAATAGCATATCTTATGTTGTTTGGAAATCTTCCGACCGAAAATCAACTTAAAGATTTTATCCGCTTACTTGGTGAACAAAGATCATTGCCGAAGAATTTTACAAGGGATATTATAATGAAGGCTCCCAGTAAGGATATGATGAATACACTTTCAAGATCTGTGCTTACATTATATGCTTATGATACAAAGGCTGATGATACTTCACTTTCAAATGTACTCAGACAATGTATAAACCTTATCTCCACCTTCCCTATGATGTGTGTTTACGGCTATCATGCCTATAATCACTATATAAGAGATAAAAGTATGTATATACATCGTCCATCAAATAATCTCTCCACTGCAGAAAATATTTTATTGATGCTTAGAGAGGATAAAAAATATTCCGATCTTGAGGCAAAGGTTCTTGACTTGGCAATGGTTTTACATATGGAGCATGGCGGAGGTAACAACTCCACATTTACAACTCATGTTGTAACCTCATCAGGTACCGATACATATTCTGCAATAGCTGCAGCCCTCGGTTCACTTAAAGGACCGAAGCATGGCGGTGCCAATATAAAGGTTGTTGAGATGTTTAAGGATATGAAGAAAAATATTCGTGATATAAATGATGAGGATGAAATCAGAGCATATCTTTTAAAACTTTTAAGAAAAGAAGCTTTTGATAAGGCAGGTTTGATATATGGAATGGGGCATGCGGTATACTCACTTTCCGATCCTCGTGCCAATATCTTCAAAAAATATGTTGAGCAGCTTGCCGATGCAAAAAATAAACATAATGATTTTAAACTCTACAGTGCCGTGGAAAGACTTGCACCGGAGGTAATAGGCAATGAAAGGCATATATATAAGGGAGTCAGTGCAAATATAGACTTCTACAGCGGATTTGTTTATGGGATGCTTGATTTACCAACAGAGCTTTATACACCTATATTTGCCTGCTCAAGAATAGTCGGATGGAGTGCACACAGAATTGAGGAACTTATAAATACCGATAAGATTATAAGACCTGCATATATGGCAGTGAAAGAGCGTGAAAATTATATTGATATAAAAAACAGAGAATAATTTATAAATACACAGCCCCATATAGCAAATCACAGCTATATGGGGCTAAATCTTTAAACGACGGCTTTAATAAATTATTATTTTTCAGCCGGTGTTATTTCCATATTTCTTAAATTATTTAATATAGATGAACTTAGCGGAAGGCTGACTCCCATAGGATTTATAAGGAATCCCTCACATTCAGGAGGAAGCGGGAAGTTAATAAGATTCTTGGCATCTATGATAGTTTTTTTAACCGTATCATCATTTGGCATCTTGTCAAACTCTATATTGTCTGTAAATACAGGTATCATACTTCCGCCGCCATTTCCTATCTTTAGCATAAGCATCTGCATCTGAGTTTCGCCGTCAACCTGTGTTTCTCTTACAGGTACAAGGAATCTTGCCTTTAAAATATTCACCATCATCTCTTCTTCCATTTCATGGATTTCAGGTGTATTCGGATTATCAAGATTTGCTCTTATCTCCTGACTGAAATAAAGCATTGTAAGCTGCAATGTTCTGTTCTCTACAGGTCTTTGCTCAGGAGGCAGCTCACTGAAATCCGATAATTTTACAATTTCATCAAGCTGGATTATAAAATCTTCTCCCTGATAATTGTATTTAATTGCATTCACACCTGCTATAACCATATGTGTAAAGGCTCTTAATACACCTTCCTGATTAAGTTCCACTACAGTATTCTTTTGCTTATTCTCTGATAATTCCTTAGATTTTTTTTCTGCATTTTCCTTTATATCAAATAAAAAAGCTACATCATCAAAACTTTCATCATCACAATAAACGAATGGCAATCTAGTAAAATCCGAGTGAATCATATAAAGATTTACCGCCTTTGGAATACTTGCCAATACTTCTCTTCTATCCATTTTAATCTCCAAAAAATTATTTATCTTCAAACTAATATATACTCTTTGACTATCAAAGTCAAATATTTAGTTATCGGATATAGCACAAATATAGAATTTGTAAACTTTTATATTATAGCAAAAAAATCCGTATTACTTATTAAAATATTTTTAAAATAATTTAATCTTTGGCAAGCTGTTCCTTAGCACCTTCTGAATATACTATACTGTAATCGGAAAGGATAAAATATCCATAGGTATCCGGTAAACTGTCCAAAAGCTTTACTCCCTCTTCCACTCCAAGTGAAAAACATGTGGTAGAGAGTGCATCCGCTTCTGTAGAGGATTTTGTCAATATACTTACCTCCACAAGCCCGTTGTCATAGGGATAACCTGTCTTCGGATTTAAAATATGATGATAGTTCTTACCGTCTATTACAAAATGTCTTTCATAAACTCCTGAGGATACTACCGATTCATCATCCACTGTGAGCAGTGCCACGGTTTCATTTCTGTCGGCATAGGGCTTTTGCAGACCGATTGTAAAATTATTTCCATTCGGCTTTTTTCCGATACATAGGACATTTCCTCCAAGATTTATAATGGCACTGTCCACACCCTTACTTAAAAGATATTCCTTGGTTTTATCTGCTATATATCCTTTCGCAATGGAACCCAAATCTATTCTTGTATCATCAGATATAAAGTTTACAGTATTTCCCTCTACACTTATCTTTTTATAATCCACTTTAGGTAAAGCCTCCGCAATACTTTCATCACTCGGCAATTCCGGTTCTTCTGCATTAAAATCCCATAATTCCTTTAAAGGCTCGGTTGTAATATCAAATGCTCCATTTGATACTTCACTGTAATAAAGAGCCTTGTCTATAAGATAAGCCAACTCATCACTTACCTCTACACTCATAGTACCTTTTTCTCTGTGGTTTAATTTATAAAGCTCGGCAGCTTCATTAGTTGCGGAGAAAATCATTTCATAGTTTCTGATAAACTCCATGGACTCTTTTAATATATTCTCATCACCGCCATTATATATGGATACCGTAATAAATGTATCAAGTGCAAATGTTGTATCTGTCAAAGGTTCATCACTGTTTTTTTTATCTGTTGAAAGATCAAAATTATTGGCTATGGATTTTGTACTTGTGTGCTTTCCCACTATCGCTATTACAAGCAACACAAAAACCACCGCTGCAACAGCTATCACCGTTTTTTTGCTAAAATTTTTCACATTGTCTCCTACTATATTTCCCATTTTTTTGCCAGATCATTTATTTGATCCGCAAATTTTGCCAAATCCTTATTGGCACCATGTTTATTATCCCTTATTATTCTTAATAGTCTTTCACCTGCTCCAAGCAATCTTAAATAAACACTGCTCTCCTGTTCTTTTACTTCTCTTACAGCTGCAGGTACACCCTTTGTCTTCTTTATCCACTCACCTGCTATCAGATCAAATACCGATCCTGAAAATGGTGCGGATGCATTTATACTGTATTTATTCTTAAGTTCATTTGAAAAACTCTCACATACCCTGTCATCACCGTGAACTATAAATACTTCCTTCGGTTTTTCCTCAAATGCACTTATCCACTGTATAAGACCGTTTTTATCCGCATGTGAACTGATGCTTTTTAAAGTTTCAATATGTGCATTTACAGATATATTTTCTCCAAAAAGCCTTACTTCCGAAACATTGTCCTGCAATACTCTTCCAAGTGTGCCAAATGCCTGATATCCAGCAAATACCACGCTGCATTCACTTCTCCACAAATTATGCTTTAAATGATGCCTGATTCTTCCGGCATCACACATACCCGATGCCGATATAATAACTTTCGGTGATTTGTCAATATTTATAGCCATGGATTCATCACTGCTTACAGTCATTTTTAAGTTTGGAAAAGCAATCGGATTTATGCCACTTTCTACCAACGCCTTGGTTTCCTCATCATAACATTCAAGCAGATTGTCCTTAAATACATTCGTAGCCTCTATTGCAAGAGGACTGTCCACATAAACCGGAAAATTCGGAAAATTCTTTACAAGATTATTTTGTTTTATCTGTCTCATAAAGAAAAGCAACTCCTGTGTTCTACCTACTGCAAAAGCAGGTATCACCACATTTCCCCCTCGCTCCAATGTATCCTCGATTATTTTTGCAAGATCTGCAACATGGTCGGCATCCGCTTCATGGAATCTGTCACCATAGGTGGATTCCATCAAAACATAATCGGCATCCTTTATATATTCCGGATCTCTGATCAAAGGTTTATTAAAGTTTCCTATATCTCCCGAAAATACGATTTTTCTTCTCTCATTGCCCTCTTTAAGCCATACCTCTATAGATGCCGAACCAAGAATATGCCCCGCATCTATAAATCTTATACTTATATTTTCATCAATATCTATTTTCTGATTATAGTCGACACCTCTAAAGAGCTTTATACTCTCTTCAACATCAGCCATCTCATAGATAGGCACCTCTTTTTGTCTGCCGGCTCTTTCAGCCTTTCTGTTTCTCCATTTTATTTCCTCAGCCTGTATATGCGCACAATCTCTAAGCATTATTTTACAAAGCTCCATTGTTGCGTTTGAAGAATAAATCTCTCCCTTAAAACCTCTTGCCACAAGCTGTGGTATCATTCCGGTATGATCAATATGAGCATGTGTCACAAAAAGATAATCTATCTGTGCCGGCGGTACGGGGAGCGGTGCATTCTCATACACATTTATTCCCTGTTCCATACCATAGTCTACCAAAAACTTCTTATCCCCAACCTCTACATAATGGCAACTTCCTGTAACCTCATGGTCCGCACCAATAAATTCTAGTTTCATATCTTCCCCTTCACACTTAATCCGGCAAGCCGGTGATTATAAAAGTTATACGAGCCTAACTTTATTATAACTTTTATAATTATTTTTAGTCAACTTTAAAATTATTATACGACAATATTTGTTTATAATCCATACTGTTATACAATACTTAAAATATGTAAGTGGAATATATAATCATTTTTTCATTATTTCTTCAAGACTTGGTTTTCTTTTTCTTCTGGTTATCTCAAAAAGACACAGCTTTGTAATATCTATTGCTACAGTATTAAGTCTGTCCTCTTTTAGATACTCCTTCATTGTATGATAAATCAAATCTATCTCTGATTTATCGGTAGTGTTTATCAAATCAATAATAATAATGCCTGAAATATTTCTCAGTCTGAGCTGCCTTGCCGTTTCCTTTATCGCCTCAAGATTGGTGTTAAGCTTTACTATATTTGCATCTTTTTTTTGAACATTTTTTCCGGTATTTACATCAACCACCGTCAATGCTTCCATTGATTCTATATAAAGATAACCTCCATCCTTTAACCATGCCTTTTTGCTTAACAATTCACCAAAAAGAGTATCTATTGAATACAGCTTATTTAGGCTTATCATACTGTCCTCATAAAGTCTTACTCTCTTTAAGAGCTTCTTATTATTCTCAGAAAAGAACTCAACTATCCCTTCATAAACTTCTGCAATATCAGTAACTATATCAAACTTACAATATTTTAATCTGTCTTTTATGATATCAATGTAATCCTGTGAACCTGCATAGAGCATACTCGGAGCCTTTATATAGTTTTTCTTTGCCATTATTTTATCCGATATTTCACTTTCAATACCGGATAAATTGGCGGTCGAACCGGGTAGTTTGTTCTTTATAGGAAGTTTTGAAATCTTTATTAAAATATCATCTCCCTCATATAATTTACTATGCTCTTTTTCATCAGCAAATATCAAATACTTTAATTCAGCCATATCAAAATACACCATTTGACGCTCAGAATTAAACTCTATCTCTACAAAGGCGGCATTTATATTTGTAGCTATTTTTTTTACTTTACCTATATGAATACTGCCCAGTAAAGAATTTTCCTCGATATATTCTATTTCATTCGGCTTATTGTTTTCATAGGATATTGCAAAAAGTTTATTTTTATACCTTGTAATTAAAAGCTTAGATAATTTCACAGCCGTACTCATCCAGAGACTTCCCCTCCTCAGTATACATATCTAATCTGTATAAATAATACTCATTCTTTTTTGCAGCCGTCAAACCCTCTTCATATAAAAAATCCATTACGGCTGCCGGCTTTATATTATTTGTGCTTCCCTGTGATAGATGCATAAATACACCATTTTCTATAACTTCAAGCTTATATATATATGGCTTTATATCTATAACCGATGTGGTTTCAACCTCTACAAATTTTCCATACTGATTTTTCTTTTTCTTTTTAGAAACTTTTGTAAGCAAAATAGACTCTTTTGACATCAGCTTATCAATGGCTGATTTTATATCATTTTCACTTACCTCTGATTTAAACTCAGCCTTAAAATCAGCCGTATCCATAAGTGCCATTGCAGGCTTTGAATTATCCGGTATCTGCAAAAATTTTGTGACCTTCATTCCCGTGCACATCATATCATTAAGCCTTTTTATAGCTTCCTTTGAGGAAATATGGCTGCCTTCTTTAAGTTCTATATCCATATATTCACCAAGCCCGGATACTCCCATACTTAAGGGAGCACCAAAGGACATTATCTGATGAGGTGAAAATCCCTCGCTGTATTTTATCGGAATATCTGCTCTTCGCATAGCTTTTTGAAAATATCTCATCAAATCAAGATGTCCGATAAAACGCATCTGTTCCGTCTTTTCAAACTTAATTCTCACCTTCAAAGCAAACACCTCCATTATATTTCCTTGCACCGCATCCAAGACATTGCTGTCTGCAGTTTGGCGAAATCTTATCTTCATGTGCGGTTTTCCATTCTCTGATAAGAAAGTTCTTTGTTACTCCCGAGTCAATAAAATCCCATGGGAATATCTCATCAATATCTCGCTCTCTCAAAGTATAAAAGGTCGGATCTATACCGCTTTGCTCATATGCCTTCTGCCAGTATTCAATATTAAACTGATCAGACCATGAATCATATAGAGCACCGTTTTTATATGCATTTACTATTACATCCGCAATTTTTCTGTCACCTCTTGCCATAAGCCCCTCAAGTAAGGTGACCTCTGCATCATGATATTGATATTTCATACTTTTTTGATTCAGCTGCTCTCTAAATGTATCCTTTACAAGATGCGCTCTTCTTAGATACTCCTCCTCCGTTTCCATCTTTGCCCATTGGAACGGAGTAAAAGGCTTCGGTACAAAAAATGATGAACTTGCCGTAATAGACACCTTGCCTATCCTTTCATCCTTAGGTATAGAATAATAGTTCTCCGCTATTTTCTCACAAAGAAGAGGTATTCCCTTAATATCATCATCCTTTTCTGTAGGAAGTCCCAGCATAAAATAAAGCTTTACCTTATTCCATCCTCCCTTAAACGCCTCCATCGAGCCGTCAAGAATATCTTCCTCGGTAATTCCCTTATTTATTACATCCCTAAGTCTTTGTGTACCCGCCTCAGGGGCAAAGGTCAGAGAACTTTTTTTCACATCCTGAACCTTACTCATTACATCCAGTGAAAATGCATCTATTCTAAGAGAAGGAAGTGAGATATTGATTCCTCTGTCCTTAGTATATTCAAGCAGGAAATCAAGCAATTTATCCAACTGACTGTAATCACTTGAGCTTAAAGAACTGAGTGATATCTCCTCTGCTCCGGTGATATCAAGCATGGTTTTAGCATAATTTATAAGATACTCAAGTGAATGTTCTCTCTGAGGTCTATACACATTTCCCGCCTGGCAAAATCTGCAACCTCTTATACATCCTCTCATTATCTCAAGTACCACTCTATCCTGAGTAATCTTAATAAAGGGTACTACAGGTTTTGAAAGATAGGAAACTGTATCCAGATTTTGTACCACCACTCTGTGCACAACATCCGGTACATTTTCATACTTCGGTGTGAATAATTTTATTGTACCGTCATCTTTATAACTTACATCATAAAACTGCGGTATATACATACCGTCAAGATTTGATACCTTTAGTAAAAATTCATGTTTTGAAAGTTCATTCTTCTTACATTCCTTGTATAAATCAAGCAATTCATCATATACCACTTCACCCTCTCCGATATAAAATATATCAAAGAAATCAGCCAAAGGTTCGGGATTGTATGAACAAGGACCGCCACCTATTACTATAGGATATTCCTCTCCTCTATCCTTTGCATATATCGGAATATGTGAAAGCTCCAGTATTTGCAATATATTTGTATAACACATCTCATATTGGAGAGTGATGCCTAAAAAGTTTGCATCCTTTACATTCTCCTGACTTTCCAGACTGAAAAGAGGTATGTTCTTTTCTCTCATTATTTTATCCAAATCCATCCATGGGGAAAAAAGTCTTTCACAAAATGTATCTTCTCTTCTATTTAACATATCATAAAGTATCTGCATACCTATATGACTCATCCCTATTTCATAAACATCGGGAAAGCACATAACAAATCTGATATCTATATCCTCTATCTTTTTATCTCTTGAATTTAACTCACCGCCTATATATCTTGCCGGTTTGTCTACGCTAAGCAGTATATCATCGCTTAGTGCCAATTTTCTCATATATTCCTCTTTCTTTATACCGCATTGTTTAAATCATAATAAAAGCCCTTCATTTCCATAAGCTCCTTATGATTTCCCTGCTCTATTATATGTCCGTCTTTAAGTACAAGTATCATATCAGCATTTTTTATGGTTGAAAGTCTGTGTGCTACCACAAAGCTTGTTCTTCCTGTCATCATTTTATCAAACGCCTTACTTATTCTTGCCTCGGTCATTGTATCAATACTTGATGTAGCCTCATCAAGTATCAGCATTGGCGGAAGTACAAGCATTATTCTTGCAATGCATAAAAGCTGCCTTTGTCCTGCCGACAGATTTTCTCCACCTTCACTGACTATGGTATCATAACCTTTAGGTAATCTTTTTATAAAGCCGTCCGCATAACTTTCTTTTGCTGCGGCAACTATCTCCTCAAAGTCCGCATCAGGTTTGCCGAAAGCAATATTATCTCTGACAGAGGCGTTTTTAAGCCAAGTTTCCTGCAATACCATGCCGAAATTTTCTCTTATAGACTTCCTTGTTATATCATTTATATTTTTTCCTTCAATTCTTATACTTCCGCTGTCGATATCGTAAAAACGCATCAAAAGATTTATTATAGTGGACTTTCCGCTGCCTGTAGGCCCCACTATTGCAATTCTCTGTCCTGCTTTTACATTTAGATTCAGATTCTCAATAAGTTTTTTTGACTTATCATAGGAGAAATAGACATGTTCCATTTCCACATTTCCGTCTACATCACTTATTATATTATTTACATCCTTATCAGGAAGAATCTCCTCCTCATCAATAAGTGTAAAAACTCTGGCTGCACAGGCAAATGAGTTTTGAAGTTCAGTCACTACTCCGGATATCTCATTAAAGGGTTTTGTATACTGTGTGGCATAGCTGAGTACTGATGTAAGCTGCCCTACACTCATTTTACCGGTAATAGCAAGCAATGCACCTGAAATAGCAACCCCTGCATATACAAGTGAATTTACAAATCTTGTAGCCGGAAAGGCTATAGCTGAGATAAATATTGCATTCTGACTTGCCACTCTTAGCTCTTCATCTGATTCTTTAAACTCTTCCTTTATACTGTTCTCCATATTAAAGTTTTTTACAGTAGAAAGCCCTGCAATCATTTCATCCACAATTCCTGTCATTTTCGCTCTTTTTTCAGATTGTGACTTAAAATGTTTATAGGTATTTTTTGCAATAAAACCTGCAACAAGCATTGCAATAGGTGTAACCAAGAGCACCACCAAAGTAACATACACATTTATAGTAAACAATATAATTATAGTAAGTATTATAGTAAGGATTCCTGTAAAAAACTGTGCAAATCCCATCAAAAGACCTTCCGAAAACTGATCTACATCATTTATAATCCTGTTTATAATCTCACCATGACTTGTAGAATCCACATAGGATATAGGAAGCTTCATTATTTTTTTGAAAGCCTGATTTCTTATATCCCTTACCATATGATATGCTACTCCGTTATTTATTGCAGTCATACACCATTGTGAAAGGGAAGTTACAAATATCATTATAATCATGGTTATTATAACTTTGGTAAGCCTTATAAAATCCACATTACCTTTTGATATAACAGTATCTACCGCCCTACCTGTAAGTATCGGCAGATAAAGTGTTGTAAGTACAATTACCACAGCCAGTAATAAACTTATAAACATCCTGAATCTATATGGAAACAGAAGATTCAAAATTCTTTTCAATGTATTTTTATTATTTTTCATTTGAATCCTCCTCCGACATAATCTGTGAATTATATATCTCCCTGTATATTGGATTAGACTCTAAAAGCTTATCATGAGTACCGATACCTACTATTTTTCCGTCATCCAGTACAATTATCCTGTCTGCATTTTTTATAGATACTATTCTTTGGCTTACAATCAATGTTGTAATATTTTTTATCTGTTTTATTGCCTTTCTGAGTCTTGAGTCGGTAGCATAATCCAGTGCGGATGATGAATCATCAAGTATCAGTATTCCGGCTTTTTTAACCAAGCTTCTTGCAATTGAAAGTCTTTGTTTTTGTCCTCCCGAGAAATTATTACCATACATTGCAACCTCGGAATTAAGCTTATTTTCTTTGGAATTTATAACATCCACAGCCTGTGCGATAGTCGCAGCTTCATATAATTCCTGCTCGGATGCATTATTATCTCCCCAGAGCAGATTACTTTTTATATCACCTCGAAACAGTCTTGATTTTTGTTCCACCAAAGCTATATTTTCTCTTATAGACTCAAGGCTGTACTCCTTAATATCCTTTCCCGCAAGTTTTATTTTTCCTCTGCTGATATCATAAAATCTTGGAATAAGATTTATAAGTGAACTCTTACCTGAGCCCGTACCTCCTATAATACCTATCGTTTCTCCTTTTTTTATACAAAAGCTTATATCTGAAAGTGCTTCCTGCTTTGCCTTAGGATAAGCAAAGCCGACATCTTCAAATGATATAATATCTCCCTCAAAATTATTTATTTCAAGTTTTAATTTTCCGCCTTTTATAGATGATTTTATATCAAATATCTCATTTATTCTCTTTGCACAGGCACTTGCTTTTGCTAAAAGGATTATAAGATTTGCAAGCTTTACAAGCTCCACCAAAATCTGTGACATATAATTTATAAGAGCGACTACCTGACCTGTACTTAAGTTTCCTATATTTACCTGTATTGCACCTGCCTGCAATATAGCGACTATACCAAGATTTACAACCACATATGTAAGAGGGTTTAAGAGTGCCGATATATTTCCAACCATTACTTGATCATTATACAAATCCTTTGTAGCGTCATTATACTCTGATACTTCACCTTCTTCCTTTGAAAAAGCACGAATAACCCTGATGCCTGAAAGATTCTCTCCCGTTTTTCCAAGCACCTTATCAAGTTTTCGTTGTACATTTCTATATAGACCGATGCTTTTAGACATTATAACAGACACTATTATCGCTAAAATCACTATAACGGTAAATGCAATTATTGACATTTTAGCATCAATATTAAAGGACATTATAAATGCCCCTGCCACTATAAACGGAGATCTGAGAACCAATCTGAAAAATCTGTTTACACCGTTTTGTACCTGATCACTGTCATTTGTCACTCTGGTTACCAAAGTATCTCTTCCAAGTATATCAGTTTCTGCATGTGAAAAGCTCAAAATATGAGCAAATAGATCATCCCTGAGTTTTGTTCCAAAGCCTGTAGCAGCCTTTGCACTGAAATACTGAGCAACAATGGCTGATGAAAGTCCTATAACAGCCAGACTTACCAGCAAAATACCCATCTTTATAATATATTCGGAATCTTTGTTTGCAATGCCGACATCTATGATTTTTGCTATTACAAGCGGAACCAAAAGTTCAAATGCCGCCTCTAAAAATTTAAATAATGGAGCAAGAACCGACTCCTTTTTATAATCTTTTAAATATCTGACTAATCTTAGCATACTCCTCCTATCAGTCTATATACAATTTATTTATGATAATTCTTTTTTACCCGAATGTCAAAGAAAAAGGCATATATTTATAATGAAAAGCTCATAATAAATATATGCCCTGATTTTAAGATAAAAGTCAAAGTGTTTATTTTACTTCATACTCATCAAAGATGATACAAGATACCAAACCACTATTATAATACCAAGTCCAATTCTATAATAACCGAAGAATTTAAAATCATTTTTCTTTACCCAGTTTAATAAAAAGCTTATAGAAAAAAGTGATACAAAAAAGGCAACACTCATTCCAATTATCAGATATAACACCTCTACAGCAGTATAGTGGAAACCGAACTTTACAAGTTTTAAAAGGCTTGCTCCAAACATTATAGGAATACTCAGGAAAAAGGAAAACTCAGCCGATACGGATCTGGTCGCCCCCAAAATCATACCGCCTATAATGGTTGCACCGGATCTGGATGTACCCGGTATCAATGCAAGCACCTGGAAAAATCCGATAAATAATGCGGTCTGATAGTCTATTGAATGTATACTTCTGATACTATACACCCTGTTTTTATTGGAATTTTCTATCATAATAAATAATATACCGTAAATAATAAGAGCCATGGAGATAACAAAACCGTTACGCAGATGTTCCTCCACCCATTTATCTATTAACAGACCAAGCATAGCCGCCGGAATACATGCCACAATTATTTTTTTCCAAAGTTCAATGGTAAGATACATCTTTTTGGTATTAATGCCCTTGCTGAAAGGATTAAGCTTTTTAAAATACAATACAACCACGGCTAAAATAGCTCCAAGCTGTATTACAACTTCAAACATAGCCTTAAATTCCTCACCGGCATTAAGCATAAACAACTGCTCAACCAGAATAATATGTCCTGTGGAGCTTATTGGTAGCCATTCTGTTATACCCTCTACAATACCGATAATTATGACCTTTAGTATTTCTAGTATACTCATACTGATTCTTCCTACCTTATCTTCTAAATATTTTCTATCTGCCAATCAATGGGAGATATATTGTTTTTAATCAAAAATTCATTTGCCTTTGAAAAATGTTTACAACCGAAAAATCCTCTATATGCCGAAAGTGGGCTTGGATGCACCGTCTTTAATACCAAATGCTTAGGATTATTTAACATCTTTGACTTTGATATGGCTGCACTGCCCCATAACATAAAAACTATAGGTCTATCTGTATCATTTATTATTTTTATGATGGCATCGGTAAAGTTTTCCCAACCCTTCCCCTGATGCGAAAAAGCCTTATGCGCTCTTACGGTCAATATCGTATTTAATAAAAATACACCCTGGTTTGTCCATTTTAAAAGATTTCCGTTATTAGGTATATATGTACCCACATCATCCTGAAGTTCCTTATAAATATTTACAAGGGATGGCGGAATCCTTTTTTGCGACGGCGGAACAGAAAAAGATAAACCATGGGCTTGATTATCACCATGATACGGATCCTGTCCCAAAATCACTACCTTTATATCCGATAAAGCTGTAAGATGTAAAGCTTCAAATATCTTATCTGCGGGAGGGTATATAGTATACTTGCCGTACTCTTCTTTTACAAACTCATATAAGCTCCTATAATAAGCTTTTTTAAACTCGCCACTAAGTACTTCTTTCCACTCCCCGGTTAATTCACTCATATAATTACCCCTATATTTGCTTTATTGAAAGATTTATCTGAAATATATGTCCACTTTCATAAAAATAGGTCATACACAAAACTATACAATCTATTCTATCATAGCTAATTATCCTATACAAGGTTTTAAAGTAAGCTAAATTGTGCAAATTAAATATTTTATCTGATTATTATTATTTAAAAGGAATTTTATGGAGTCCATATTGTATACAGCTCCATATATCATCTTTATTCTTATTTTTTAAATAAAATATTCTACAAAGTTTTTCACTTGTATTTAAGCAATTTGCGGTTAATTATATATTAGACTCTTTATCATATATTTATATTATATAAAATACTTATATATTATCAAGTATTTTATACGATTTTAAGTATTATTCGGTATTTTTGCATGCTGTATGCAATATTACCATTTTACAAATAAATTTCTTTAACATATAATAAGTTTGTTACAAAGAATTGAAAACCGCTGAAATAACAGTTGGTTTGTTTTTATAGTATAAAGGAGAATTATGAAGGATATACAAAGAATACTTGAAATCAACCTTGCTCTTTACAAACAATATAATATAACTATGCCTAATTTGGAGGAATTTGTTTTCGGATTCAAATGGGCAATGGCTTTGGATAATAATAAAAATATAAGTTTTGCACTTAGAATCGGCAAGGAAAAGCCTATTAATGAATATGAAGCTATAATAAAAAATCTTTTGGGAAAGCCTCTTGATCAGTGTATAAGTGAACTTTTAATAATGGAGGATGAAACAGTCAGAACATTGCTTGTAGTGCTCAGCAGTTTAATGAGCAAGCCTCTTAACAGTGTAGAACTTTTAAAGGATAGAGGTATAGAGCGTAGTGAGGGACTTAATTTCAGATATGATGTCAAAGATATGAAGGTAGGACTTATCGGTTATGGAGTTTATCTAAAGTTTTTCCTTAATAAATGCAAGGAATTCCATGCATTTGACCTGACACCTGAAAAGCAGATTTTAAGCTATCATATTTCAAAAAATAATACGGAAGTCTATCCGAAGAATATATACTTCCATCTCGGAGACGATGCACTGAATCATAAGGATGTACTTGAAAATCTGGATATCATAATAATGACAGGTTCCACTTTAGTTAATAACTCCTATCTTGATATATTAAATACCTGCAAGAATGCAAAGATTAAGGGTATATACGGTCCAAGCAGCGAGTTGTCACCTGATTATCTTTTTGAAGCGGGATATAATTATATTTTCAGCATGAGTGCAAAGGACAGTAAACAATACCTCGATTGCTCATTTGCACCGATACCTGATTTTAACACCTTTGAATTGATGAATTTATATGAATTAAAAAAGATCAATTAAAAAGCTCTTTCACAAGGTTCAATGCCCATACAGCAATTTAGGCTATATGGGCATTTTTTTCAACAGTCCTCTATACTTAAAAACAAAATCTTAGTATAAGATAAGAAAATAGCGAGCAGATAACTGAGAGAATACTCATTGCAAATATTCCCTTTACAAATCCTATAGCGTGAAACTTATAGTTTTTATTCCCCTTACAGTCTTCAGTTCCCGGTAAAACAAAGTATTTACATGAAAATAAGCAGATAAATAACCAGTCAACTACAATTAAATCAACCATATTCCATGTCATACAGATAATCCATATATGAAAAAATATTTTAAATATATTTAATTTATATAAATTGTATTCATAAACCGAAAAAGCTATAAGCATTCCCATAAGTATAAAAAAGCTTAATCCGGCAAAAATATATCCTTTAATTTTGTGGGATCCTGATGGCGGCTTAATAGCAGCAACTTTTCTTACATCCTCGGGATAGTCATGTTCTATAGTAAATGGGAAGATTCTAACCGATATTGAAACAAGGATCACCCATAAAAATGACCATATAAACGCTTCTAAAATAATGTTTCTAAAATTTAGCATTGTTATAAATTTACTCAGCCTCCAACTGAACTGATGGAGAAAGAACTTCTCCCGCAGTTTTGTTTTGAACCTGTCCGTTTAAGACATAGTTTACAATATCAGGCAACACTCCCTTATTTTGTTGCCAAATAGTTTCTATCTGAATTTCCGGAACAGGTGAAACACCTATACCGACCTCCACTGTAACACTTGGTATCGACTTCTCCCAATCCAGCCAATCCTTAAATCCTGTTCCAAACTTGGAACCGTCGGCTGAAGGAGCCACAAGCTTATACCCTGTATGTGCCGCCGTAATATCAGCCATTGCCTTATTCTGCGCCAATACCTCTGCACTTGCATGTTGATTTGACCAATAAATAATCTGCCCCTGTGTATGATAGTTTAATACCGCATTATAATTTTCGGTATTTACCAATTTCATCAAATCCTGTGTTTCAGATTCGGAGCCGCCTGAAAAACCTTTAAAAAACTCATTTGAAGGCTTTTTCCTGCTGTCAGGCTTTTGTGCCCATCCCTGTGTCGGGAAGTTTCTGTTTATATCAACACCATTCAGATTGTTTTTCCATTTATTTAAAAACCAGTTATATTTATCCTGATTTTCATTAAGTCCCCATTCAGACCAGCTTTGTATGATCTCCCTGAGCTTTTGCTTTGACTCTTCCTTATTAAGTCCGTCCACACCATATTGTGAAATTGCTACACCGTCAGGATTAAGCATCGGAACATAATGTATGCAGACATTATCTAAAACATTGTCTCCGCCGCCTCTTATATCAAGCATCTCCTGCACCTGTCTCATTACAAGCGGTGTAGTGATATACTCTCTTGCATGTATTGATCCTATAACCAAAATCTTTTTAGCCGCCTGTCTGTTTCCTATAACTATTCTATAGATATTTCTGCCATCCTGTGTGGTACCTATAGTATCCGAAGTGACACCCTCATATCTTTGTTTTAAAAGATTTATATCACTTTCCATCTTGGAATATGTATACATATCCGTTCCAAGAAATTCAAAATTGCTGCTTTGTACCTGTATACTTGGAACAGTGCCGTTAGCGGTATTATTATAACCTGCCGCACCATGACCTATAATTCTTGCCGCAAAAACCGGACCGCTTGATGCCACTGAAATACATGCAGTCAAGCAAGCCATGGTCAATAAGTATTTTTGTTTTTTACCTTTTAACATTTCTTCCTCCATCATATTGCTGTTCTTCTACTATACGATATATAAGAGAAAAAATAAAGTTACATATATATTAAATCACCTCACAAGTTCTGTTATATGCCTCTATTCTTCTCTCCAGAGCCGTATATCCTCCGTTAACTATCTTTGTAACCCTATCCACTGTTATATCCGGTTCATTTTCTATAAGGGTGTTCAGCTTTTTAAATACACTCCAAAACCATCCTGCAGACTCCCATGCATAGTTTGCGGCTACATATTCACATCCCCTGTTTAATATTTCATCATCACCTATATATTTTGCAAATTTATAGTATGCATCCTTCCAAGTTATTTGTATATATCCTGCTCCACGGTATTTTGCACCGTCATCCTCCATCGCAGGACTTCCCGGTACATTATTGTATTCTTTAAAATCTCTGCTGCGAAAATACTCCTGTGGTGATGGAAATTTAGAACTGTGCTTTTCAAGTAATATCTCTCCACATCCGCTCTCCACACAGCATTGTGCAAGGAAATGTCTCAGACTGTTTTTATCTATAATACTGTATTCCGACAGGGCTGCATTTAGTTTAAGCAACATATTATCAGTAAGCAGTTTTTCCCTCCAATTCAGATCAAGTAAGTTTCTTTTTGTCACTATATTTTTAATTATCCCGCAAACTCCGCTTCTTTTTACATAATACCAATTTCCTGCCCAATTTATTTCACCTCTTGTAGCCATAGCACCGTCAGAACCCAGATAATAGTTATTTCCGTCCTTTCCCTTTCTCATCTGAGATAGAGCCATCTCTCCATTACTTCTAAGATAATACCACTTCCCTGCACTATCCTGTGCCCAACCCGAAACAAGCATTTCACCATTGCTTCTAAAAAAATACCATTTGGAACTTTTAGGATCCTGTAACCATCTGTTTGCAACCATCTCCCCATTATCAAGCAAGTAATACCACTTTTCTTTGTCCTTTATCCAGCCCTTTTTCATAGAACCGTTTGTATCATAGTAGTACCATTTCCCTCTATCCTTTACCCAGCCCTTCTTTGCCATAAACCCTCCTGTTTTATTATAAATCCGTACTGTAAAATAATTTCTTTATATAAGTATAAAAAAATCAGCCTATACAGTCAAACCGTATAAGCTGAATAATTATTTTTCCGCAATGATTTTATTGCTGTTTTCGAGATTTTTTAAAACCTCTTTTTTATAATCCAAAAACTCTTGGCTGAGTTTAAATGAATTATCTCTGTTTTTTGCTTTTATTTTTATCTCGGATTTTATATTCCCATTTCCAAGAATATATATCCTGTCTGATAAAATCAAAGCCTCATCCACATCATGAGTTATAAATATGGTGGACATATTGTATTTTTTTCTCATATCCATATACCACTCATGCATCTCATCCTTTGTAATGGCATCAAGGGCTGAAAACGGTTCATCCAATAGCGAAACATCCTTTGAAAAAAGGTAGGTTCTGATAAGTGCTATCCTCTGCCTCATTCCTCCGGATAATTCCTTGGGATATTTTTTGGCATAAGCATCCAGTTTAAATTCCTTAAGCATTTCATTTGCCTTTTTTACAGCCTCCTTCTTTTTTTCTTTTTTAATCAAAAGAGGAAGTGCAACATTCTCTTCAATAGTCATATAGGGCAGTAAAAGATCCTTTTGAAATGAATAGCTTATTAAACCTGATTTACCGGTTATATCCTCTCCCCTATATATTATTCTACCTTCACTAGGAGTTAATAATCCGGCTATTATATTAAATAATGTGCTCTTTCCGCTGCCGCTTACACCAAGAAGTGATATAAGTTCATTTTTCTTTAAAGTTAAATTTATATTTGATATGATATTTTTTTCATCATATCCGAAGCTTATATTATCAACCTCTAAGAGTATTTCACTATTTTGTGATAAATTCATTATAAAGTCCCGCTCCCTCATCTATAGGGCTTTCCAACAGATTATTTTCATTTAACCATCTATAGAAATTTTTCCATCTTTCGGCATCAATATATCCCCATGGAATATTCTCATCCATATAGTAGGCTGATAAATATTCCTGAGATGCCATTGCCAGTTCCTTATCTATCTCAGGTGCATACTTCAAAAGGATCTCAGCCGACTCTTTTGAGTTGTTTGCCGCAAACTCATATCCCTTTTTTGTCGCTTCCAAAAAGCTTTTTACAACTTCCTTATTGTTCTTTATCATATCATCATTTGTAAAAAGTACAGGAGTGTAATAATCAAAAGTAGGATTAATATCTTTAAATGCAAAATAATCAAATTCAAATCCCTTTGTATTGGCTGCAATGCCTGCCCAGCCATAGTAAACCCAGATAGCATCCACCTGTTTACTGCTAAGTGCGGATACCTCATCCGTAACTGTGGAAGGTATCAGATTAACCTTGGAAAAATCTCCGCCATCCTTTTCCACTACATTTTGTAATACAGCCTTTTCTATAGGCATATCCCAGGTCGCATAATTTTTCCCTTCAAGCCCCTTAGGAGATGTAATACCGTCTCCCTTTCTTGACATTATACCTGAGGTGTTATGCTGTGTTATCGCCGCAATTGCTTTTATAGGAAGAGGATTATCCCCTGATAATGCTCCTGCCATAGTATCCTGAAAAGATATACCAAAGTCTGCCTTACCGCTTGATACCAAGACTTCCGCACCGTCCTCAGGCGGCTGTACTATTTCAAGTTCTATTCCTGCATCCTTATAATATCCCTTTTCCATTGCAACATAAAATCCTGTATGATTTGTATTAGGTGTCCAGTCAAGCACCAGAGTCAATTTCTTATTCTCTGAAGTGCCTGACTTTTTATCTCCGCAGGCAGTAGCTGTTAACGCCATTGCACCTATACTTAATGCTACTAAAAAATTTCTAATTATTCTTTTCATTTTTCTCCTCCCATGGCATGGATATCTTCTGTAATAAATCCACCGCCTTTAATAATAATAAACTAAGTATCGAAATAATAATTATCACCGCAAACATCTTATCAAAGGCATATGCCTTTCTGACTCTGGTCATATAGACTCCAAGTCCCCTAAATCCTCCGAGCCATTCCGATATAACACCTCCCACAACCGAATAGGATGCCGATATTTTTAATGCGGCAAAGAACTTTCCCATTGATGAGGGCAGTTTAATAAATCTGTATATATCAAATTCACTTGCACCCATTGATTTTAACAAATTTATTTCATCCCTGTCCGTGCTTTTAAAACTCTCAAAAACACCTATTGTAATAGGAAAAAATGTAACCAGCACTATCAATATGATCTTAGGCAACAAATCATATCCAAACCAAAGTACCAGTAATGGTGCAATCGCAATAGTAGGTATAGTTTGACTTATAATTATAAATGGATAAAAGATTTTATATAATTTTAAAAATCTGTCCATCAATAGTGCAAATATAAGCCCCAATATTACTCCTAATATCAGTCCCAGTATACTCTCTGCCAATGTATATATCAGATGATACATCAGCAGAGTAAAATCTCCCGCCAATGCCATTACTATTTGTAGCGGTGAAGGCATCAAATATGACGGAATTATTTTTACCGAACATAATATTTGCCAAATCAATAAAAATACAATGCCGAAAACAACAGGGTATATATTATCTTTTTTATTTATTCTCATCTAAATGGTGTTTTGTAACCTTTCTTTCTATAGTGAGCAAATCTCCATCCGGTCTGTAGCTGACCTTGATATATGCCATAACAGCCGGTGCTCCCGCTCTTATTGCTATATGCTGACATTCCTTTACAATATCCATAAGCTCATCATAATCACCTTCAATAGTTGTTTCAAACGGACCTACATAATATTTTAGACCTGTTCCTTTTATATATGCTATGACTTCATCCACTATTCTGACGATTTCTTCATTATCATAAACTTCAGGTAATGTTTGTATAGCTACACTTGCATTCATATCTACCTCCAAAAAAACAGACTGCTATACGGCAGTCTGTTTTTTATCCCTACGCCGGCATTATCCGAATCAGGTTATGGGTTAAGGAAAACCTCTCTCAGCCGTATCAGCACCCCTTTTATATTATCTTTGATTATAATACTAAAAAAATAATTTTCAATCAAATTATTTTATAAAAAAATAAAACTTTTTGTTGACAGATTTAAGCTTTACTGGTATATTATCAAAGTACCTTACAGAGGGGAATAGTTCAATGGTAGAGCAACGGTCTCCAAAACCGTAAATGGGGGTTCGAGCCCCTCTTCCCCTGCTTTAAATCTCGAGGTGTGGCTCAGTTTGGTGGAGTGCAGCGTTCGGGACGCTGAGGTCGCAAGTTCGAATCTTGTCACCTCGATTTTAAGGCCAATTGGTCAAGCGGCTAAGACGGCGCCCTCTCACGGCGCAAACCCGGGTTCGATTCCCGGATTGGTCATCAAAAAGTAAATAACCGAGTATTCGGCCAATTGGTCAAGCGGCTAAGACGGTGCCCTCTCACGGCACAAACCCGGGTTCGATTCCCGGATTGGTCATCAATAGGAAGAGTCAGACTCTTCCTTTATTTATATAACAATGGTATTACCAAGTATACCAATACAGGCTTGTGTAGCACAGTTGGTAGTGCAACTCATTCGTAATGAGTAGGTCGTCGGTTCGAGTCCGATCGCGAGCTTAAAAAAGCTGCCACTTAAATTTGGCAGCATTTTTTGTTTCTCTACATTTCAACTTCTATTCCGTCTCTCCAGATTCTGTCCAAATCATAGAATGCTCTGTCTTCTCTTAAGAAAATATGAACAATGATATCTTTATAATCCAGTAATATCCATGTTGCATTCTTATTACCTTCTATAGCATGAGGCATTATGCCTTCCTTGCCCAGAATAAAATCAATTTCATCGGATATGGAACTAACCTGATTTACATTATTTGCACTTGCAATTATAAAATAATCTGCAATAGTACTTACTTTGGTGATATCAATAACTTTAATATCCTCACCCTTTTTATCTTCTATTATATTATAAATCTTCTTTACAATATCTTTTACTTCCATCTACACCTCATCATCTCTTAATTCATATGTAAATCTGTCTATATACATATTTTGACTGCTTAAATATTCAATAGTTGACTTTGAAATTCTCTTCACCGCCTTTTTTATATCATGAAAAGCCAATGTCCTTATTTCATCAAGTCCGGGTAGTTTCTTTCTGTTCGGCTCTATATAATCTGCTACAAACACGATTTTCTCAAGCATACTCATATTTTTTTTACCTGTAGTATGCCATCTTATAGCCGATAGGATATCTTTATCTTCTATATTATAATTCTTCTTTGCCAAAAAAGGTGCATATACAGCATGTAAAATCTGTGGAGCCTTATCCGCTATCAAATCCACATAGGATGAATCAGTATAAGGATCAATAAATCCTCCCATATCTTCCTTAAGCTTTGAAACCTTTTCAGCCTTTGCCACATCATGCAAAATACCGGCAAGCTCCGCCTTTATAATATCTTCTCCATAGCACATAGCCAGTGCTGCAGATACATAAGCCACTCCAAGAGTATGCTCATATCTTTTTTTTGACAACTTTTCTTTTAAATCCGACTTTATAAGATCTATCTTTTCTCTATTCAAATCAAGCATAAATTCTCTTCTCTCTTATATATCTACAAACATCCTCCGGAACATACCTTTTTATATCACCTCCGGATATCAAAAGCTCTCTGATACGGGTTGATGAAATATCAATATCCATTGTATCTAAAAAATGTATTCCTCTAATCTTATATTTACTTTTTAGATATTCATAATGATTTTTCAATGTCAAATTTTCATTACTGTAATCTCTTGAGGCAACTATAAGCTCTACAACTTTAAGGATAATATCCGGATTTTTCCAGGTTTCTATCTCATAAAAAGAATCCGCGCCCATAATAAAATAAAACTTATCATTATAATACTTATCTTGAAGCTTTTCCAATGTGTTAAATGTGTATGAATTTCCCTCCAAAGTATTTTCAAAATCAGAGAAGTAAAATCCCTTATGCTCTCTTATAGCAAGATTTATCATATCTTTTCTTAAAGAAAAATCACTCACTTTTTTTCCAAGCTTATGTGGCGGTGTTTTTGCAGGCATAAACCACACTTCATCAAGATTACAGATATCCTTTGCTTCCTGTGCCAGTATCAAATGACCGAAATGAATCGGATCAAATGTACCGCCAAGAATTCCTATTTTCTTCATATTATTTTGGAAGTTTTATCTTTCTGTTCTTCGGTTCATCAGCCTGCTTATACAATACAATTTTCTTTCCTATAACCTGAACAACTTCACTTCTTGTCAGGTTTGCAATCTCATTTGCAATCATCTTAGGATCATCTGTACAATTTTTCAAAACTGATATCTTAATCAATTCTCTCGGCTCCATCGCCTCTGCAATGGCAAAAACATTCTCCTCAGTCAAAGATGCCTTTCCTATTTGCATTATAGGATCAATATTCATTGCCAAACCCTTTAAATATGCTCTTTGTTTACTATTCATTTTTCTCCTGTTTATTTATAATAGTCAAACTCATGGCCATACATACGAACAGTATCCCCATCCACTATTCCGGCTTCCTCAAGTTTTTCAAGTACTCCTGATGTTTTTAAAAACTTTTGGAAGAAATCAAATCCCTTCTCAGAATCAAGATTCGTATATCCAAGCATTTTTTCAATTCTTGGACCTTCCACCACAAATACTCCGTTCTCATCTTTTTCCACTGTAAACGGCAAATTCTTATCACTTGAATAATCTATTTCAAACTCTTTTTCAAACACTTTTACCGTTCTGTCAATGGTACTAAGAACATTTACCAACTCATATAGGAGTTCTTGTATACCTTTTCCGCTTACTCCCGATATGGGGAAAACCTTGATATCCGGAAAAGCCGCCTGAATTCTTTCTATTTCATTATTCTCTTCATCATAGATTGCATCTATCTTATTGGCGGCAATAAGCTGAGGCCTTTTAAGCAGATTTTCATCATAGTTTTTAAGCTCATTCATTATAGTTTTTATATCCTCTACCGGATCTCTTCCTTCAGTAGAAGCCGCATCCACCACATGTACAAGCACCTTTGTTCTTTCAATATGTTTTAGGAAATCATGACCGAGTCCGACGCCCTCGCTCGCACCCTCTATAAGTCCCGGAATATCCGCCATAACAAAGCCTCCGGCACCCTTTACATCTACCACTCCAAGATGTGGATCCAGAGTTGTAAAATGATAATTTGCAATCTTAGGCTTTGCATTACTTACTCTTGAAAGAAGTGTTGACTTTCCGACATTTGGGAAACCCACAAGACCTACATCGGCAATAACTTTAAGCTCTAAAAGAACAAACATTTCTTTTCCGGGCTGTCCGGGCTTTGCAAACTTCGGCACCTGCATAGTAGCTGTGGCAAAATTCATATTTCCAAATCCGCCCTTTCCGCCTCTAAGTATTACCTCTCTTTTATTTCCTCCGGACATATCCGCAATAACCTTACCGGTTTCAAAGTCCTTAATAACCGTACCCTCAGGCACTTTTAAAGTAAGACTTTTAGCATCAGCTCCATGGCATTTTCTCTTGCCTCCCGGTTCTCCGTCTCCTGCCACATACTTTCTTTTCATTCTAAAATCGGTAAGAGTATTCAGACCTTCGTCCACTTCAAAGATGATATCTCCACCTTTTCCGCCATCTCCACCGTCAGGTCCGCCGGCAGCCACAAAAAGCTCTCTTCTAAAGCTTACATGTCCATCCCCGCCTTTTCCTGATTTTATAAAAATTTTTGCACTATCAGCAAACATAAATACCTCTTTGTATTAAAGAAGGCCTCATACATCTGTATGAAGCCTCCTGTCTCAACTCTTATTCAGCAATAGCTCTTGGGTAAACAGAAACCTGCTTTCTGTCTCTGCCCTTTCTTTCAAAACGAACTACACCATCAACTGTAGCGAACAAAGTATCATCACCACCACGACCTACATTAAGTCCCGGATGAATTTTTGTACCTCTCTGTCTGTATAGTATATTTCCAGCTAAAACAAACTGTCCGTCTGCTCTCTTAGCACCAAGTCTTTTTGACTCAGAGTCACGACCGTTCTTTGTAGATCCAACTCCCTTTTTATGAGCGAAAAGCTGAAGGTTCATTTTAAACATTTACTTGACCTCCTGTAAATTAATCTTAATAAAATCACCGTATTCCTCTCCTATATCCATAAGACCAAGAATACACGAATCCAGTAACACTCCCGATTTTTCACTTCTATCCTGCAATATAAGATGAAAGAAACCGTCAGATGAATCAACACTAAAGTCATCATCACAAAAATGTTCAATAGAATTTGCCAGGTTCAGTGTCAAAACCGATACCGCAGCACAAACTATATCCCTACCGTTCTCATCAAAGCCTGCATGACCTGAAACTTTCAAACCGGTATATTTGCCGTTTTTAGCAAATGCAATAACATCAATCATAAAGATTATGCATTAATCTTTTCAATCTTAACTTCTGTATACTGCTGTCTGTGACCATTCTTCTTGTGGTGACCTTTTTTAGCCTTGTACTTGTATACAATAACCTTCTTAGCCTTACCCTCTTTAAGAACGGATGCACTGACACTTGCTCCTGTTACAGTAGGTGTTCCAACTTTAAGTTCTCCATCGTTTAGTGCAAGAACCTGATCAAATGTAACAGCCTCACCGTCTGCTTTTCCAAGTTTCTCTACTCTAATGATATCTCCTTCTGAAACCTTATACTGCTTACCACCTGTAGCAATAATTGCGTACATAAGGATACCTCCTCTTATCATTACTCGCCAAAATTGGTGCTTGTAAACAAGCTTGAAACCAACATTGAGCGGCATACCTACTTAGTATATACCAAAACTCTGTATAATGTCAATCAATATATTTACTTTCACTGTCATTTAATATAGTTTCAGCTTTTTTTGTAGTTTCCTTATCTACATCGGATTTATTGCTCACCTTATTTATAAGATCCGGAACCATATCAAGGATCTTACTGATGGCATCCTGATTTTTTATATTGACAACTTTTGTTCTACCATCCTGAATTATCAACATTGCAGTAGGTGTGATTTTGGCACTCATTCCGCCACCGCCTTTAGACTTTGAGCTCTCTTCAAATGTACCTGTAGCCATACCGCAGCTGACATCCACAAGAGGTATTATTGTAGATTCTCCTACAACTATAGGCTCTCCCACTACAGTTTTTGTTGTGAGAAAAGTATTCATACCTTTAAATATGGCTTCGGCATTGTCAAAAAAATGATTATTCTTCTCCATCTTTGCCCTTTCTATCTTAAAACATAATATATGCAAATTTATACTCTCTTAAAGTCCTCATTATACCATATTTTTATGAGAATATCACCATAGTTGGTTTACATTTATTTCTATATTTGATATGATACTATTAATTCCTAGTTATATACTAGACATTGAATAAAATAAGACTGATAATATCGCTCATGCTTTTCAAGATTTATTCTGATAAAATATTGTCGGTTTATATAGAAAAGAGGATTGAATGAAGATTTCTACTAGAGGTAGATATGCATTAAAAATGATGGTTGAATTTGCCATAAACTCAAATTCACCTACAAAAATAAATCAGGTATCCAAATCATATGGTATTTCAGAAAAATATTTAGAGCAAATAGTTTCAATTCTATCTAAGGCAAAGCTTGTGAAAAGTATCAGAGGCGCTCAGGGAGGGTATCTTTTAGTCAAGCCTGTTGAGGAATATACTGTAGGTGAGATACTCAGACTCACCGAGGGCTCTCTTTCTCCGGTGGATTGTCTGGATGGCAACGGTTCCTGTGTACATTCGGATTTTTGTGTAACACAGAATCTTTTCAAAAAAGTAGAAGATGCCATAAATAATGTGGTTGATAATATTTCACTACAGGATTTGGTTGATGATGAACTTGATATCAGAAAAAGAGAGAAGGAATTTGAAGAAAATAAAAGCGGTTGCCATAATAAAACATGATTTCGGGTTTGTGGCAACCGCTTTTATCAATCTTTTATTTTATAAAGAACATAAATAAATAAAATAAAACAATAATACAAGCTATCACTATGCACATACCTCTTGCAATTTTATACTCCCTCGTATCTTTAAAAAAATCAGACACTGTTATAAAATGCCAAAAAATTCCTGCTGACTGTATAGCATATACGAGCATTAAACTCTTATAATCCAAGTTGAGAATTTTTGTAAATTGATTTAAACATACTACAATGGTAGAAATAAGCCAACAAACCCAAAATATATTGTTTAATACCTTCCTCATAAGCCCTACTCCTTTTCTTTTATTATATACAATTTTAGATATTTAGTTCAATTACTATAAAATAAAATTTTATTTAAATATTTGTATCAATGTAAGCGACTTATAATATAGTGCCTTATATTCTGTTATAAATAACGAGATAATAGTTACCAACAAGTGTATAGTACTATTTAGTTATAGTGAAGTATAGTACTGTATAGTAATGCAAGTCGGAGGTAATTATGGATCAAGTAACAAAAGTAAAAAGGCGTTTAAAGCAAGAACAATGGAGAGCACTGTAAGAGTACAATAACATGATGCCTTGTATTCCATCAAAATATATATGATAACAGTATAAAAGGCATAGTGTTCGCTACACTATGCCTTTTATACTGTTCTAAAATTTCTATAAACTCTAACCTTTACCCATATCACTCTAAAATATTCTAACATTATCACTCTATAAATGCTCTAACATTGCGTCTATATATCACCCTAAGTCTACTATATCACTCTGTGGGGGGACTCTAACTTTTTATATCACTAAATCACTCCATAACCACTCTGTAAAATGTAAATATCAATCACTCTAATTTATATCCTATATCACCTAACATATCACTCTAAAATATAGCACTCAATACATTTACATTATGGAAAGTTTGAACTCTCAAACATCTCTTAGCTTTGACAATTATGATTATAGCACTATTCTTAATATTTTCATAAAAAAGGTATAAACTGCAGTTTTTTAGGTACGAACTGCGGTATTGAATTTTTACTCTTTCATTTTATATCTGATAAAGTCTTTATTTAAGCAGTTTCTAAGCTTTTACTGCATATAGAGGTTTATTATTCAATAGTAAAATAGTAAAAAGCTGTCAATAACGACAGCTTTTTTACTATGATATCCTATATACTCCAAACTATATCACTCACGCTTGGATGGAACTCCTATATCACTCTTTTAATTTGCTCTAACAGTTGCTATTATATCAGCTATTTTATAAAATATATCTAAAAGGTATAAACTGCAGTTTTTCAAGTATGAATCACGGCAATCATAATTATAATAATTAAAAAGGATAATAGGATGAATATACTTATAACCGGTATTTCAAGAGGCATAGGCAAGGCTATTGCGCTTGAGTTTGCCAAAAATAAATATAATATTATAGGATGTGCCAAATCTGATTTTAACGGACTCTCTGATACAAAAAATTTGGTTACTTCCTACGGTGTGGATTCTTATATAGAACTCTGTGATATATCAAACGAGGAGGAAATCAAAAAATTTATATATGAATCAACAAACAAATTAGGAGGAATAGATATTTTAATAAATAATGCAGGTATTTCATATATAGGGCTTTTGCAGGATATGGGTATTTTAGAATGGAATAATATAATAAACACAAATCTTACTTCCGCTTTTTTAATGTCCAAATATGTAATACCATATATGCTAAAAAAACAAAACGGTCATATTATAAATATATCATCGGTATGGGGAAATATAGGGGCATCAATGGAAGTCGCTTATTCCGCTTCAAAAGGCGGTTTAAATACTTTCACAAAAGCATTGGCAAAGGAACTTGCACCAAGCAATATTTTAGTAAATACCATATCTCCAGGGTTTATAGATACAGAAATGAATAAAAACTTTGAAAAAGAAGAGCTTGAAGCAATTTTTGAAGAAATCCCGCTTGGCAGAGCCGGAAAAACCTCCGAAGTTGCTGATTTAGTATACAAAATAGCTACTTCAAAATATCTAACCGGTCAAATAATAACCATAGACGGCGGATGGACATAAAACGAGGGCTATCATGTTACAGGTTCTATATCGGTAAATAATATCAGGTCATTCCTATAACGTTATTGATAGCCCATTATATATAAAGATAAAATATCTTTATATCAATACTTGAATACACCAAATACTAAATTACTCTCACGATTAGTAATTTATAGATATATTCATAAACTGTCTTAATTTATACTATGTTTTAATTATAAACAGCATATAAGTTTATGTCAATATAATATTTTTAAATATGAAAATGATTTATAAGCCGATTTATAAGCCATAAATGTTTCATCATACTGGCGGAACAGGGTTATCACACTACTGTGCAATAACCCTGTTTATCATTATAAATTAATTTCATCAAGTATTTCAGGTATAACCTTGTATAAATCTCCTGTAATTCCAATATCTGCAATATCAAAAATAGGAGCATTTTCATTTGTATTTATTGCTATTATCAATCCTGAATTTTGCATACCTGCAGCATGCTGTATAGCACCTGAAATTCCACATGCAAAGTATATATTAGGCTTTACGGTAGTACCTGTTTGACCTACTTGATAGGCATGATCAATCCAGCCTGCGTCTACTGCTGCTCTTGAAGCTGCAACAGTTCCTCCAAAAGCTTTTGCCAATTTTTCTAAAAGTTTAAATCCTTCAGCATTTCCAAGTCCCATTCCACCTGAAACTATAACTTTTGCATCTGTAAGTGATACTTTTTCTTTTACTGTTTTTATTACTTCTAAAACTTTTGTTCTTATATCCTCATCTTTTAATTTGGTCTGTACTTTTATCAACTCTCCCTTGGAACCTTCAACTCTTTCAGCCCTTTCCATTACTCCCGGACGAACTGTAGACATTTGAGGCCTATGATTCGGACAAACTATAGTAGCCATTAAATTACCGCCAAATGCAGGTCTTGTTTGCATTATACCTTTAGTTTCTTCATTGATTTCAAGCTTAGTACAATCTGCTGTAAGTCCGGTATTGCAATTAACAGCCAAACATGGTCCCAAATCTCTGCCTATATGAGTTGCACCCAACAAAACAATTTCCGGCTTATATTGCTCTATAGCGTCACCTATGGCGATAGAATATCCGTCTGTTGTATATTGGTTTAATCTGTCATCCTCAATATAATATACCTTTTGAGCACCATGAGCAAAAAGCTCATCAACAATATGTGAAAGATTAGATCCGCAAACAACTGCACATAGATCGCAGCCTCTTGCATTTGCAAGCTTTTTTCCTTCTCCCAAAAGTTCCAATGCTACATCCTGTAACTGTCCCTGTCTTTGTTCTGCAAATACCCAAATATCATGATATAATGTTAAATCATTTTCTTCTTTTTCAATTTCATCTTTTACTATTGCATCAAATGGACATACTTCGATGCAAGTTCCACAGCTAGTACATGCAATTCCTATCACAGCTTTTTTATTTTCCATGGTAATGGCATCAAACGGACAAGATTTAACACATTTAGTACATCCTCGACAATCCTTTTCGATTACTACAACTGACATATTCTCCTCCCCTTAAATCAAATGTTTTTCCTTAAGTTTAATCACAAGTTCCTTTGCCATATCTTTGTTACTTCCTTGAAGCATCTCTCCTTTTCCTTTTACAGGAGGAGTAAAAGATCTAAACACCTGTGTTGGAGAAGCATTCAGTCCACAATCCTTTGGATCCAAATTTACATCTTCATGATTGTATACTTTAATATCCTTCTTATAAGCATCAACTATGGAACCTACACTCATATATCTCGGTTCATTTAATTCCTTTACACAGGTTAAGAAACAAGGCAGTTTTACTTCAATAAGCTCATATCCGTCTTCTAATTGTCTTTGAACTTTTATTTTATCTCCGGTATAATCCACAATCTCTTGTACATATGTAACTACCGGAATTCCTAGCCTCATAGCAACCTGTGGTCCTACTTGAGCAGTATCTCCGTCTATAGCCTGTCTTCCACCAAAAATTATATCCACATCACCAAGCATTTTAATACCTGCCGCAATAGTTGTAGATGTAGCACAGGTATCAGCACCACCAAAAGCTCTGTCACTCAAAAGCACTGCTTCATCTGCACCCATTGCCAGACATTCCCTAAGCATATAAGTCGCCTGTGGAGGCCCCATGCTTATGACAGATATTGTTGTATCTTGATATTTATCCTTTATTTGAAGTGCAGCTTCCAAGGCATTTGCATCATCCGGATTTAATATTGAAGGAACACCTTCTCTAATCAAAGTTCCTTTAACAGGATCTATTCTTACCTCATTTGTATCAGGAACTTGTTTAGCACATACACATATTTTCATTTGTATCCTCCCTTATTTCTTTAATAATTTTGAGCTAATAACAATCTGTTGAACTTGACTTGTTCCCTCATATATAGTAAATACCCTGCAATCACGGTACATTCTCTCAACTTTATAGTCCTTGATATATCCGTATCCACCATGTATCTGCACAGCTTTTGCAGCTATTTCATTACAAACTTCTGTAGAGTAAAGCTTTGCCATACTTGCAGCCATACCAGAGTCCTGTTTTGTATCCATCATATATGCCGCTCTGTATGTAAGCTGCTTTGCCGCCTCAAGCTTTGTTGCCATATCTGCAATTGTAAATCCTATTGCCTGGAAAGCACCTATATTTTTCCCGAATTGCTTTCTTTCCTTTGCATACTTACATGCTTCCTCTAAACATCCCTCAGCTACACCTATTGCCTGTGATGCTACTCCGAGTCTACCTGTATCAAGTGTAGCCATAGCAAGATTAAAGCCTTTACCTTCTTCTCCGAGCAAATTGGACTTATGCACCCTTACATTTTCCATTACAATATCAGATGTTGCACAACCGATAAGCCCCATCTTATCCTCATGCTTACCACAGCTTACACCTTCCTGCTTCATATCAATTATAAAAGCACTTACTCCTCTTGTTCCCTTAGTCATATCTGTCTTTGCAAAAACTACAGCATAATCTGATAAAGGTGCCATTGTAATAAAGCATTTTCTTCCGTTTAAAATATAATAATCACCGTCTTTTACAGCTGTAGTAGTCATACCTGCTGCATCAGATCCTGCTCCCGGCTCAGTCAATGCAAAAGATAATTTTTTTTCACCTCTTACAACAGGTGTTAAGTATTTTCTTTTTTGCTCATCATTTCCTGCAAGTAAAAGAGGACCGCCTGAAAGTGAGTTTGGACTTGATACATATATACTTGCAACTCCGGATACTTTTGCTATTTCAGACATTACAAGCACATAACTTCTTGCATCTGCTCCCTGTCCTCCAAGCTCTTTTGGGATTTTTATACCAAAAAAACCTGCTTTAGCCATTTTTTGCAGTACTTCCTCCGGAAAAACTCCGGTTTCCTCCACTTCATCAAGCAATTCCTTTGTAAGCTCTCTTTCAGCAAAATCTTTTGCGAGTTTTCTAATCAATTCATGTTGTTCTGTAAAATAGCATTCTGACATTGATTTTCTCCTTTGTCTAATATTCCATTGATTCTATTTTTTAATGTGGCAATATCAATTTTTCCATTTGATGTGGTTGGAAAAGTATCAAATCTGAATATCTTTTTAGGTAATTTATATTCTGCCAAATACTGCTTTAAATATTCGATTATATATTCATCAGAAATTTCCCTATCGGTAACTATACACAGGGCAACTTCTTCCTGTACTATTTTCTCCGGAATACCACATACCTTTGCATGCTTTATGCCATCTATCTTGTACACAACCTCTTCTATTTCCATTGGAGATATTTTTTCTCCCAGTTTGATAATAACATCTTTTTTTCTGGCTTTAATGTATAGATTCCCGTCACAATCCAGATATCCCAGATCTCCTGTTCTAAGCCATCCGTCATCTGTAAATACTTTTTCATTCTCAACCGGATCATTGTAATACCCCTGCATAACATTAACACCTTTTACCAGAATTTCACCACAGAGTATATTTTCTTCTCCTTTTAAAACAAAGTTACTATCAATTTTTACACTTACACCTTCTATTGCACTTCCGCTGTTTAACGGCATATTTTCTATATCAGTATCCCAATCAGTTACAGTAACACAGGGAGAAGTTTCTGACTGCCCGTAGGAAGTCAACAATTTCATCTTAGGGAACATAGCAAGAATTTTTCTGTAATCTTTTAACAATATTGGAGATCCGGCTATAATTCCACTTTTTAAGCCTGTAAAACTCCTATCCCCATATTTTTCATAAAAAATAAGAAACATACTTGGAACACCGCTAAGAATATTACAATTCCCGATAGTTATAGCTTCAAATACCTTTTTATTTCTAAATTCCCTCATTATATACATGCAGGCTTTACTTACAATTCCTGAAAGTAAACCTGCTGTAAGACCGAAGCAATGAAACATCGGTACACATATACACATTTTGTCATCACTATTCCAGTGCAATGCTTTAACAATAGAACTCGAATTACTTAATATATTTTTATGACTTAGCATCACAGCCTTAGGCATAGATGTAGAACCTGAAGTAAAAATTATACATGCAGTATCTGATGGAACAATATTTAACTTTTCCATTTTAAAATCAGCTTTATTAATTGATGTATATTTTATTTCATCAAAACAAATACATTTTATTTTTCCATTATCCAATTTTTTAACTGTATTAATTTGTTCTTCATATACTATACATTCAATATCACAATGCTCCACCATTTTTTTCAGTTCGCATATCTTTAGCTGAATATTTAATAAAATAGGTATACCACCAAATTTTAAAATACCTAAGAAAATCTTTGCCCACTCAACACTATTCTTCCCAGATAATCCGATGTGACAACCTTTTTCATACCCCATCTTAAAAAAAAACCGTGCAATTCTATCCGAGCTTTCATCAAGTTCTTTCCAGGATAAGCTGTTATTTTCATCTTCAATTGCTATCTTATCAGAATATTTTTTTGCATTATCTTTTAATACTTCAATAATATTTACAAACATTTTTCTACCTTTAAAGCTAATGAGATACTTGTATACAAGTTTAATCTTGCTAAAAAAGGACTATAAAGTCCTTTTTTGCTATATTATTTTTTCTCCCAGATAAACAAAGCATTACTTTCTATGAGCTTATCCACTTCTGCATCGCTATAGCCGATTTCTTTAAGTACCTCTCTTCCGTTCTCACCTATAAACGGACCTCTTTTATAATCCGGTACTCCCATCTCAGTAAACTTTACAGGAAGTCTCACCAATCTTCTTGTGTTTCCATTCTCATATTTCATATCATAGAAACAGTTATTTGCCTCAGCCTGCTTATCATTTCTTATTTCCATCCAATTTTGTGCTAATGCGAAAGGAATATCAGCTTCTGTAAATACGCTTCTCCAATACTCTAAATCTTTCTTATTAATTGCATCCATTACAATATCATATACTTCTGTACCAAGTTTATTGGCCTGTAGATTCTGAACAGGGAAATATTTATCATTTTCCACTATATCTTCTCTACCTATTGCAGCCATAAACTTTTTATAATATGTATTATAATCCGGCATACAAGTCTGAATAAATCTATCGTCTTTTGTTCTCCACGCAGCATTAAACGGATTTGCGCTTTCTCTTACATCTATAGGATAGTTTTGTGCAATTCCCTCATAATTGGAAGCCTGAATCATCATTCCAAAATTGAATATTGCACTTTCAAACAATGATGTCTCAACCTTTTCACCTACTCCCTTTACCTTTGCCTGATACAATGCTGCAAGAATTCCCGCAACAAGATTCATTCCTACATTATGATCTCCAAGCCCCGGAACAACATTCATAGGTATACTTCCTTTTTGCCTTAAAGAATCAAGGTATCCGCCTCTTGCAAAAAATGCGGTAAAATCAAATCCCGGAAGATCCTTGTCAGGTCCGAACTCTCCATATCCTGTACAAATAGCATATACAAGCTTTGGATATTTCTTCTTAAGTGTTTCATAATCAAGTCCTGCTCTCTCAAGTGCCTGTACTCTCCAATTGGTTATAAGTACATCAGCAGTATCAAGAAGTTTAAAGAAAGCTTCCTTTCCTTCAGGATTTCTCATATCAAGTGAAATACATCTTTTATTTCCATTTTCAAGATCCCAAGTAGTATTCTCATACATATCAAGTGGTCTTCCCTCACTTGGTGCAGTATATCTTAAAGGATCACCTTTTGCTGTTTCTATCTTTATAACATCTGCGCCCAAATCAGCCATAAATCTTCCTGATGTGGAAGCTGCAATAAATGTTGCCAATTCAACTACTTTTACGCCCTCTAAAGGTTTACTCATATCTCTTCTCCCTCTTCAAATTATTCTTTATCAAATTTTGTAATAGCCATATGTATAAGATAAGGTATCATAATTACAGGTATTGTAAGATAGCCTAAATATTTATATCCTACTGCAACAATCTTATTAAGACCAAGTTGTGCAATGAAGAAAGCAAGTAATGTGCATACTAATGTAACAACAATAACATTTACACCCGGCTTGTTATTAGGATCAAAACTCTTATCTATAGATGAACATATTCTATTGCTCATTCCTGCAATCATATTTACAGCTGTTGATACTGAACCCAACACAATAAGTATTGAAATCATTGGTCTTAAGACTTCAGGTGCAAAACCTCTGTTTACAAGTATAATCAGAGGAATGGATTCCTTTGCGAAATCAGGCTCATTTATAATAGCTGTAAGCCCGAGAACTGCCAATAAGCATATAAAACCGTTTACAAAAAATCCATATACCATAGATGTTTTTGCTAAATCAGGAGAATCAAAAGGTTTTGCATGCTGTACAAGCAAACCTATTGCTCCCAACTGGAAAGCTGCGTACACTATACCCTTTACAAAAGCCGGGCCTACAGGTGCAGGATTAGCAATCTCTGCTGAAATATTTGATACAATATCTCCCCACTGTAAAAAAATATTTGGAATATAAACAAGGAATAAACCTGCTACTATAAGTACAGATAATGTTGATGCAACCTTTCTTACCACATTGGTACCATATACCGCAACAATAAATATAAATAATCCTGTAAAGACAGTTCCAATCCAATGGTTTATACCGAATGATTTTTCCATTGTTGCTACACCGGTTGCAAAAGCTGCTGCAGGTGCTACACAAATTGTCACTAAATAAACTAATTCATACAATGAACTGAAAACAACCGACAAAACATCTCCGGCCTTTTTACCGAATTTATCATTGAATCTGTAAAAGCTCTTATTAAAGCTTGCATAATTATATAGTTCATGTTTTCTGGCATACTTTAGTGCATACCATTGATAAAATGCTCCGATTGCCTGTGTTAAAATACAGGTCAAAAAGGCCCATATACCAAAATTTACAAAAAATGCCCTCAACTGATTTCCTGAGGCGAATCCGCCACCGAATTGAGTTGTAAACCATACGAATGCTACGCCTATTACTACCGGCATCTTATCCTTATTAATCATATTCATCTCCCTAAATCAATAAATCAGCAAATGTCTGTAAAATAGTATTTGCCTGTTGATAATTTTTCATTTGCCTATCCACTTCTATATTTATATGTGGAATTCCTGCTTCATTTGCCGCCCTCTTTATAGGCACATAATCAAATTCTTCAGGATCGCAAAACTTTGTCATAAGAACTACTATTCCGTCAGCTCTTTTTTTCTTTGCTTCTTCAATAATAAAGTCAACCCTTCTCTTATCCTTATCATATAAAAGAGTACAGTTGTCCATATTCGAAAACTTCTTTGCAAGAGCATACAAACCATTTCCATCAGGTATATCTGTTCTATACTGTCTTGATTCATAAGCTATATCATCACCTACGATTTGCATATTATTACTGTCAAAAATATTGAGTAAATCCGGTGCATCCGCCAATATTCCTGTCGTATAAATTCTTAGCTTCTTAGATATTTTACCCTCTTTTTTTATAAGCTCAATCAATTCCTTAACAAGTTCTGTATGTTCTTCCTTAAGCATAAACCATGAACTTTTAAATACAGCACTTCTATCTGTTGCCGAAACTTCATACTCTTCCGAAACCTTTGTGAATTCTCTCATCACCCTATTATGCTCATTATAAATTTCATAAGTGTTTTTAAGTTTACCTTCTTCAAACTTTTCTCCGGTAATATTTTCCAAATCACTTATTACTCTCTTATACATCTCCAATGTGAAATCAACAGCATAATCAGGTTTTCTATTTTGTGGATAGGTCATTGGTATAAAGGGAATGTCCTTTACCGCATATTTCCAATTTTGTCCCAAAGTTTTTAATGAGTCACATAGCGAAGGAACTACTATAGCACTAACTCCGTTATAATTTCCCTTTATTCCCAGCTCCAATATTGTCTGCATTATTGAGCAAATAAATGCAGGATAATATTTTTTCGACTCATTAATTTCAATATCTGCACCCCATACCCCCATAGGTACAAATCCAAAAGCATGGATAATCTCCTCAGGTGTATAAACCGGTGCAACAGCAATAACTTTTTTTCCTTCTTCAAGGTATTTATTAAGCTGTTCCTTTGGAGACGCACTAATCTTTTTTAAAGTTTCTAAACAATGCCACATAGTCTCCCCCTTTAAATTTCCTTATTTGCTTCCATTATCTCTGTCAATCCCTGAACTCTCGTATCATATTGAGCCTCTGAGAAATTTCTTGGATCTGCTTGGTCTCCATCAAAGCTTACAACCGGAATACCACATTCTTCACCTATTTGCCTGCTCATTTCAGACATAAATCCTGACCAAAGTTTACAGGACCTGTTTGTGTGAACGAGAAGTCCTTCAACACTATTGTCTTTACAAAGTTTTGTTCTCTTATCTCTTGCATGCTCTATATTCATACAATTAGGAACATTTGCATATGCTCTACACATTCCGTCAAAGTCATCATAGATAAATCCGAAAGCATCCGCATATATAGTTGTAACCATATTGATTCCACGACTCTTAAGTCCTGTAGCGGTAGCACGAAGCCATGGCCAGCATGCTATACCTTCAAACATTATTCTATATTTTTCTTCTCCCTTAAACGTAGACTCTCCCTTCTCATGATTATCCTTGTACTCCTGCAAAAGTGTTTCCATTGCTTCTGCAGCTTCAAGTTTTCCTCTGGCAGTAACCATAACCGCCATATGATTTAATAAATCAAATCCGTTAAACGGAGATGGTGAATATTTGGCAGTTGCTGTAGCCTCAAGCCATGCTCTGGAGCTTCTTCCTGATATTTTTCTTACCTCTTCATATCTTTCATTACTCCATTTTTTACCTGTAATTTCCTCCAATTGATGTATTGCATCCCAAAACTGATTTCTGATATATGCTGTCATAGCATCTGAAACTTCATAATCAGGGTTAAAAGGTATATCAATCATAATCATAGGAATATTAAGTTCTTTTGCTATGTTTTCATACCATTTAATCATGCAGTTGCATATATTATTACAACATAGAACAAAGTCAGGCTGTGGCATATCCTGTTCAGGAGCTTCCTTCAGCTTCATATATGCAAGCGAAATTCTTGCATATGCGCATATATCATTAGAGTATCCGTCACCTTCACTCTCACTGCACATTCGTTCTCCACCGCCTCTGGCAGCAATACCTGCCGCCTGATTCTCAGGGTAACATACGTACAATCCCAAGGTCTCAGGTATCTCTACCGGAAAATTACTTGCACACCATCCTATCAATTCTCCTCGCTTTTTAGCCTCAACACAGTCACTATATGCTTTTGCTGCTATACTGCCCAATCTAGCCTTTGCGCTATTTGGATCAACTGTAGGCTTTTGTTTTTTAGCTTCTTCCACTATTTTCCTCCTACTTTTTTATAATATTTTTTATTTATAACTTTTTAAAACCGTATATTGCGGCTCCAAGTGCTCCCATAAGTTGAGCATCCTTACTAAACACTATATCTACACCAAGCTCTTTACTCATAGCATTCCTCACACCCGAGTTTTTTGCCACTCCACCGCTCATGCACACTTCTTCAACTATACCTACTCGTTTAGCCAGGGCGGCAACCCTTACTGCAACAGATTTGCATATCCCTGCAACCAAATCAGGAATATTTCTTCCTGTAGCAAGCTGTGATATGACTTCCGATTCCGCAAAAACTGTACAAGTACTTGATATATTTGCCGGATTATCTGATTTTAAGGCTTCCACCTCCAAATCCTGTATATCAAGATTTAATATATTAGCCATTACATCAAGAAATCTACCTGTCCCTGCCGCACATTTATCATTCATAACAAAATTTGTCATCTTACCGTTTGCTGCAAGAGATATTACCTTGGCATCCTGACCTCCGATATCAATTACAGTTCTGACATTCGGGAACTCCTTATGTACACCTAATGCATGACATGTCAATTCACTAACCTTGTAATCCGCTACATCATAATTCATTCTTCCATATCCTGTAGCAACCACTACTTTAATGTCATTTAGTTCGAGTTTTGAAAAGTTTAGTACATTTTTTACAGCCTCTTCTACTCCTGCTGTTCCTACAGTTGCTATAACAATTGAAGATGCAACTATATTTTCTCCATCCTCCAATATTACCGCTTTGGATGTAGTTGAGCCTATATCAACACCCAATGTGTACATAATTCTCTCCTTTATATCTTGTCTACTAGTATACAAGTTACCGCAAAAAATAAGTATGTTAATAATATAACTAACATTTATGTAATTAGATTATCAATTATTATTCCATTTGTAAATATGCATTTTAAACATATTTATATATTATTTTATGTTTATTTTTTATTTATTTTTCTATTTGAAATATTTTTTTGTTTATTTCGCATATTTATAAGTAGTTTAAAAATAATATTATACTATATTATAAATAATATTACCGTAATATTTGTATTCTTTACCAATTTAGTATTATTTGTATTTTTCTACATCTATCTACTTTTTTGATATAAAATATTTCGGATATTGTTTTATTGCACTTTCATATATATCTGTAATAGTCTCAAGATGAATTGCCATACATTCCTGTGCCTTTTTTAAATCATTACTTTTTATTCCCTTTACTATATTCTTATGTTCCTCCACAAGTTCATGTATTCTATCCGCAAATTTAACATCAAAATTCCTCCACCTTGATATATGCAGCATGATATCACTAAGTATTATTACCAAAGCGTATCTATTAACACTGTCAATCATAGTTTTATGAAATTCACTGTCAAGTATTCCAAATTTACGAGAATAAACTTTTTCATCAATATATTTTTCTTCTTCTTCTATATTTTTTTCAAGTTTTTCTACAAGCTCAAGTCTGGCAGATTCGTCAAGCTTGGTAAACATCTCATATATAACTTCTTTTTCCACTGCAGTTCTAAGCATCAATAAATCAGATATATAGTTTAAATCTATTTGAGTTACAAAAGTACCCCTTTGTGGCTTAACCTCAACAAATTTAAGCTGTGCCAGTTTTGTAAAAGCATTCCTGATTATAGATCTGGATACTCCATAGTCTATACACATTTGATTTTCACTTATAAGCTGTCCCGGCTCCAACTCAAGTTTTATTATTCTCTTTAAAATACTCTTATATACTTCTTCCGCACTATATACTTTTTTTTCATTTATCATATTATCTGTCCCTTAAATAAATTTTATCAAAATACTTTATAATAAAATTATACTACAAAAGAAATTATTTTTCTCAAATAAAAAAGAAAGACCTAAGTCTTTCTCTTTTACTATTTATTAATACTTTTCTCCACTTACACTATAAGCATTTCCCTGATACTGGTATTCTCCATATCCCAATATAATCTCAAATACAAATGGTGCAAGTAACAATCCTATCGCAAAGCCCAAATCTTGACCGAATGCCTTTGCTTTCCAATAGCAAAATCTTCCTCTTGCAACCCAATAAAATATGAATGAAGCTGCACTTACCAGCCAGAGTAATCCTCCGATAAATCCTCCGATACCTGATATCGCCCCTATGATTCTTGAACCTAGGAATATACAACAAAGATATATAATATATTTCTGATCCCAGGTTTTTTCTGCATACAAGTAATCATTGTACAAAGGGATAATTGCTCTCCACCCCTCAATGTTCATCTTCTCAAAGACTTTATACATTCCTATGACAGATAAAACATAGAAAATAAATGCAAAACAACCAAAAACAGTACTAACTATGCCATTTAATAAAGCCATAAACCTACCTCCCGGAAAATTTTTGATATTGCCAAAATATTTTAAAATTTTATCAATACTTATTAAAGTATATAGTAAATTTTATCATTACGCAATGATTTTATATATGAAACTTCTTACTTTTTTATAAAGTCTAATTAATCAATATATGCCTGCAACTCTTTATTACTTTTATACCGCCCTATACATTTTTAAGTTCGGCAATTATATTATTATAATCTTTTACAGCATTTGATTTTCTAATCTTTTTTAATACTTTGGAGTATTTTTCTTCTTCACACAATATCAATCCCCAAATTTCTTTCAGCTTAAACAATGTATTTCTTTCTCCGAAATCAAGTGATAAATATTCGTCTCTTATATCATTCACAAAATCTATTGTTTTACTTAAATCAAAAATTTTGTTGTCGCTTTTTATAGATTCCGCCAATAAAGGATTTCTTACCAATCCCCTGCCGACCATAATTCCATCCGCTATATTATTCTTTAAATTTTCCTTTAATTTAATATAGTCATTTAATGTATTTATATCCCCATTATATATAAGTTTTGTGTTTAACCTGCCTCCGGCATCTAAAAATGCCGGTAAATACACATTATTCTTATAAAAATCACTTCTAAGCCTTGGATGTATTATTATTTCATTAAAATCATATTTTTTATAAACTTTCAACAACTCATCCCACTCATCATAATCACAAAAGCCTATTCTTGTCTTTATGGAAATCTTTATATTCTTTCTTTTTTCAAATATAGCATAAAAAAATTTATCAAGAGAATCTATATCCTGTAAAAAACCCGAACCTCTTTTTTTTGATGTCACTGTTGCGGACGGACAACCAAGGTTTATATTAAATTCGCTATATCCCATCTGCTTTATTTCATCCGTAAGTTTCAAAAATTCTTCTGCATTATTTAAAAGGACCTGTGGAACAAGATATTGCCCCTTGTTATATTCACGATTTAGTTCCATTAATTCTGATTTTGAAAATCCCTTTTTCATATGTGGTGTAATGAAAGGAGTAAAAAACTTATCCACTCCTTTGAAATGTTTTATATAGACTTTCCTAAAAACATAATTTGTTACACCCTCCATCGGTGCCATGTATATATCCATAAATCTCCTAATCTAAAAAACATGGAAGGTTTAAATTCCTTCCATGTAAGTTTATCATCTTGTATAAATTTATCAAATGTATTTTTGCTTTGAAATCTAATTATCATCCGACTTATTAGATTCTCCATTCGGTGACTGAGGCATTTCAATTTCATTACCGTTTGCATCGTTAGGCTTTTGTGGCGGCTGTCCACTTGGAGGATTTCCACCGATTCCGTCAGGTGCACCCATGCCGCCGGCACTTTGACCAATGGTATTTTCACCTGCAGCTATATTTATCTCTTCACTGTTATCTCCGGCACTTACCGTATATGTCTCTCCTGTTATAAGCTTATCTGATGAGATAATCGCAAAGCTGAACTCTCTTTCTGCAGTGTAACTTAATACAACATTTCCATCCTTATCCGCTACCTTTATTTCACTACCTGCAGAAACGGTATTTGAATAATACACTGTTATAAAGTTTTGTGTAGAGCTGCCGTCAAATGTCTGTGACATTTCCTGTACACCTGTACTTACTTATGTTTTGTATTATCGTTTAAATATATGTTTAAAATGTGTATGTAAGGTGTAAAATTTGTGTTTTTATTGCATATAAAAAGCGAATAGGCACTAAACCTATCCGCTTCCTTAATTTACATATATGATTATCTTTCTACAAAAACACCGTTATTGTCTACATAGTATCCGTCAGGAGTTGTTGCATTGTACCACATAGCACCTGTGCTATCGAAGTAGTACCACTTACGAGTGTTCTCTGTAAGTAGCCAACCTGTGTTCATATGTCCGTCATCATGTAAATAATACCAGTTATTATTGATAAATCTCCATGATGTAAGCATATAACCCTCTGCATCGAAATAATACCACTTAGAATCCTTGTTTACCCAAGTATTCTTTGCATAATTTCCTGCACCATAGTTAAGCCACCAACCCTTGGCATCCTTAACCCATGTACCTGCAGAAGAACTTGCTACAGAATTTCTTGATGATCTGCCGGAAGAGCCTGAACCACCGCCTGATCCACCTGAACCACCACCTGATCTTCTTGAATTCGATGGTGTAGATGGTGTTGCTGTAGACGGTGTTGCAGTTCTTGTAGTACCGGCAGTTGTAGCCGATGGTGTTATTATCTGTGACGGAGCGGCACTAGCTGCAAATACTGTACCTGCAGTTAAACCTATTCCTAATGTAAGTGTTGTCAATATACGTTTCATATATCCCTCCCATTATTTTATTTCTTTGATGAACATTTAGGATAATAACACTATTTTTAAAACAAAGCAATGCCGTTTACCTTTCTAATTTTTTACAACTTTCTTACAATCTTAAATGTAATTTAAGATACAAAAATTTTCATTACAACTAATAATTAACATTTGTACATTATTTCATTTAATCAGTTTATATAAAAAGAGGGAGGTCATCCCTCACTTAAAGTTGTCTATCTTCTATCAAATTTTTCTAAAGCATCCCAAACACCTAGTATATACATCACACCAAGTGCTCTATCATACAAACCATATCCCGGTCTACACTGCTCATCCCATATATGTCTTCCGTGGTCAGGGCGTACATAACCTGTATATCCACAGTCATGATATGCTTTAATAATATCAAGGATTCCGACATCTCCGTCACAATCTCTATGTGACACCTCTGAGAAATCTCCCCCTTCATAATGCTTTACATTTCTGATATGTGCAAAGTATATTCTGTCACTATGCTTTCTAACTATATTTGCAACCCTGTTATGCTCATTTGCCCCAAGTGAGCCTGAGCAGAGTGTAAGTCCGGAATACGGATTGTCTACAAGTTTCAAAAATTTGTCAATAGCTTCCTCATCAACCAAAAGTCTTGGAAGTCCGAATATATCCCATGGCGGATCGTCCTGATGTATAGCCATCTTAATATTGCATTCTTCACAAGTAGGCATAATAGCCTCTAAGAAATACTTTAAATTCTCCCAGAGTTTTTCTTTTGTAACAGGTTTATATGCCTCAAAAAGCTCCTTTAAACGCTCAAGTCTCTCCGGCTCCCATCCCGGCATTGTATATCCCTTTGAACCTTCTATAATATATTTTGCCATCTCAATAGGATCTTCTCTGATAACTTTTTTCTCATAAAAAAGAGCATTTGATCCATCCGGAAGTTCATGGTGCAAATCTGTTCTTGTCCAGTCAAATACAGGCATAAAGTTGTAACATACCACCTTTACACCAAACTTTGCAAGATTCTTAAGAGTTGTTTTATAGTTTTCTATCAAAGCATCTCTTGTCGGTAATCCTATCTTTATATCATCGTGAACATTCACAGATTCAACAACATCCATATTAAAACCATATGGCTCAAGTTGCTTTCTGACCTCTTCTATTTCGCTTACTTCCCAAACCTCTCCTGCAGCCTTGTTATGTAATGCCCAGACAATACCTTCAACACCCGGTATCTGCTTGATTTGCTTTAAGGTAACGGAGTCGTTTCCTTCTCCATACCAGCGCCAAGTCATTTGCATAAATTTCTCCTTACTGTAATTGTTTTATTTAAGTTAAATATTTACATAAACTTTAATAATTAATCCTCAACCCCCTTGAAATACAAGGCTTTCAGAGGGTGGTTTTGACAAAACACAGGGAATATACCTTTTTCTTCAAAATTGCCCTTTAACTGTGTAACAAATAAAAAGTACAAAATCACGATTGTTTCATCACTAACGCCTTACGATGAAAAACATCCTGTTTTTTCAGACTGTCTTTTCGTTCTCCTATTGAGTTGTTATAAATTGCTCGGTGTGTATCTAACTGTTATGATATAGACTTCCTTCTTTTCTTTCAAAACACGGTAAATGATGGTGTAATTTTTATGGAACAGCTGCCTGTATCCTCGATTTGCATAAGCTCCTATACATCGAATTGCTCCACGCTCCGGCAAGGTTTCTAAACTGAAAATAGTATTTTCAAGTTCATCAATCATTTTAGAAGCTGTAGTAGGCTCCAACAGAGTATCTGCGATATAGGTGTAGATTCCATCTAAGTCCCGGTAAGCACGAGGATATAGCTTTACAAGGTATTTATCCAAAATGCTTTCTCCTTAAAGATAAAAGAGCATCACGTGCATCCAGAAGCTCACCGCCTGTAACAAGTTCTCTTTCCGCTTCATTTATTGCAGCATCTGTCTGTACTGTTTCAAGCATTTCTTCGTATGCTTCAATGCTCATTACAACCAAATCTCCATAACCGTTTTTTGTGATAAAAAGGGGTTCATTTTTTGCATGGCAAAGTTCCGATATTTCTGTGGTATTTCTTAAATCTGTAATCGGTCTGATTTGTGGCATGGTATTTGCCTCCTTTCTTTGTACATAATTATAGCAAAATTATATACAAATCACAAGTCTTATACTCTTTTTTATGCAACTCCGTCTTACTCTATTTATTCTAATATCCTTTCTGCTTTCGTAGAGGGTTTGGGACACTTCCAAACAGGCAATTTTCAGACAAGCACGAATCGTGCAATAGGCTGAAAATACGGAAAGGCTACCTCTTTCCTATGCTTGCTATTCCACTTATCCCTTAATCTCTACAACAACGGAAATTCACGTTTTGCCAAAGATTGCAAAGAAAAACGCTGCAATTTATATAACAGCAACGTTTATTTTATTTCACCCCACATACTTCCTTAATGTTTCCCTTATTGCACCCTTTTCTGCTATAAGTTCCACAAAGTATTTCTCTGTCTGTTCTCCGAGACCGACCTCATAGAGATTTACCCCGAATATGGACGCATCACTAAACAGCTTCTCAAGTTTTGAATGCACATCCACATCACCGATTTTTATATTCTCAACCAATGGTACCATCTTTTCAAGCATCGGATCCGGGCTTAATTCAAAGCTGTTTAAATTATCATCTATTCCCATAAGATATCTTGCCCAGCCTGCAAAGACAAGAGGTATAAGCTTTAAATCTTCTACCTTCAGGCTGTCTGAGTTTTTATAAGCTTTAATCGTCTCACCAAATCTTATTGCAAGTTTTTGTGACGTGTCACAGGCAATCCTTTGAGGTGTATCCGGCATAAATGGATTTGGTAATCTTACTTCCACCACAGTATCAATAAAATCCTTAGGATTTATAATACCCGGATCTGTAACTACAGGTAAACCCTCTTTATATCCTATAATCTTTATAAGCTTTGTAAGCTCATCATCCTTCATTTCATCACTGATTTTTTTATAGCTGAGCAAGCAACCATAGATTGCAAGTGTTGTATGAAGAGGATTAAGACAGGTACATACCTTCATTCTCTCCACCACATCTACGACTTCACGCTTTGTAAACATTACACCGCCATCCTCAAGTTTTGGTCTGCCATTTGGGAAATTATCCTCTATTACCAGGTATTCCGCTTCCTCCGCATTTACAAAAGGAGCCACAAAGGTATTCTTGCTTGTTTTTACAAAGTCTACCTCCTCTATACCGTCTTTAATGAGCATTTCCATCACAGAGTCGGCAGGTCTTGGTGTTATCTTATCAATCATTGACCATGGGAAACTGACCTTCCTATCATCTTCGACATACGAAAGGAATCCATTGTCACATACTCCGTTTTCCTGCCATTTTTTTGCAAATGCTCTTACAGCATCCTTTAATTTATCACCATTATGTGAGCAATTGTCCATACTTACCATAGCTACAGGAAGTTCACCGGCCTTAAATCTTTCATATAGCATTGCGCACACCTTGCCCATATAACTTGTAGCATTGTATGGACCTGCCTTAAAATCAGCCTCAATACCTGCCGGTGTGTTACCATTTCCGTCTGCTACAGCATATCCCTTTTCTGTAATAGTAAAACTTACCATCTGAAGTGAAGGCTTCCTAAAGAGCTCTTTTAAAACCTCATAATCTGCATTTTGGGGATCAACCCTCAATGATTCCACTATCGAACCGACTATATTTTTTTCAACTGTACCGTCACAGCAAAGTTTCATATAGATTGTCAAATCATCAAATGACTTAAAAGCCTTGTCAATTATCTCATAGTCGAATCCTTCTGCAACTATAAGACCTGTATCTGTTTTATTTTCATTTAAAAGATTGTTTAATACATTAGCCTGAAAAGCCCTGAAAATATTTCCGGCTCCGAAATGTATCCAGTTCGGATTTTCCATTGTATTTTTTCTTACCTTTTCTCTATCATATTTTGGTAGAGAATAGCCAAGTTTTTCCCATGTCGCCTTATTTTCTACAATACTTTTTTTATTAAGTTTCATCATCCTTCCCCTTGCCTTAATAGTAAAACAATAAATATCCTGCTTTCAGAAACAATAATTAAAAGCCGCAATACTGAACATATAATAAATTTAAATGTCAGACTATTCAGTATTTTATCATTGTTTTAATATAAAAAGCAAGGCTGAACAGATACATTTCTTTGCTTTTGTATCACAGTTCAGCCTTTTTATTTCAATGGATTTCAATATTTAATTATTTATATAGTCAAGTACTTCTTCTATGCTCTTTTTACCGAAGAATACTTTATCCTCATTCATTACCAGACATGGCACACTCATCACATGATACTTCTCTCTTAAATCACCGAAATGATTTATATCATAAACCTGTGCGTCCACCAATGGATTTAATGAAGCAATTCTTTGTACCGCTACAACAAGATCCGGGCACATCGTGCAGCTTAATGATACAAGAATTTTAAATGATACCTTTTCTTTAATTGCAAGTATCTTTTCTTTTATATCATCACTTAATCCCTGTCCGGGGCCTGATACATTGTATATACCAAGTATAAATGAAGTAAATTCATGTCCTCCCGGAACACCGTGGAATGCAAGTCCGCTATGTTCTCCATCCTTATATATCTCTACAAGAGGAGCCTTTTGTTCATCCTTGATTTCTTCTATCGAAATCTTATCGGTAAGCTTGCCAAGTTCCGACATATATGAAAGCAATTCTCTTGATACATCATCATCCTTCACATATACCTTTAACAAGATATTATTTTCCATCTTGCCGAATACAGTATTAAGCTGTGCAAGCATATCTGAGTTGAACAATCCTTCTTCCTTAGTCTCTTCCTTTTTAAGACTTCCTTTTCCTGCACCTGATTGACGAATAGGAACTACCGGCTTGATACCTGTCTTTTTATGCATTGAAGAAATATACTTTTCAAGTTCCGTTGCCGCAATACCTGCATCACCGACTGTAGTAACCACCTGTCTAAGAGGTTTTATACAAACATCTCCTGCAGCATATAAGCCGTCAATTGATGTCTTCTTTGATTCATCGGTAATTACATAACCTCTCTCATCAAGGATACCAAAATCCTTTACAATAGAAGTTGCAGGTTCATATCCTGCAAATACAAAGACACCGAAACCGTTCTTATCTTCAAAAACTTCTTCTTTACCGGTCTGATTGTTTTTGTAAACTATTCTCTCAAGCACATCATTGCCTTCCACTCTTACCACTTCAGTATGTGTAAGTACGGTAATATTTTCATTATCATAGGCATGCTGCGCCGTTGTCTTTGCACAGGTAAAATCAGCCTCTCTTATCAAGATGGTCACATGCTTTGCATATTTTGTTAAAAATACGCTTTCTTCCGCTGCCGCAAAACCTCCACCTACAACGAAAACTTCTTTTCCTTTAAAGAATTCTCCGTCACAGGTTGCACAGTATGCAACACCATGACCTTTAAACTGAGCCTCTCCTTCAAATCCTATCATTCTCGGGGAAGCACCTGTTGCAAGTATTACTCCGAAGCATTCAATATCTCCCTTTGATGTATGGACTTTTTTAATATCCCCATCCATATCAATAGAGTTTACTGTTGCAAGCAGGAATTCGGCACCGAAGTTCTCAGCCTGCTTTCTCATCTGCTCGCCAAGCTTAGCACCTGAAATATGCTCAATGCCCGGATAGTTTACAACCTCGGCAGTCAGACTAATCTGACCGCCGAACTTTTCTTTTTCTATAACAAGTACACGATAATATGCCCTGGCTAAATATATAGCCGCTGTCAGACCTGCAGGACCTCCGCCTACAATGACTGCATCATACATGTTCTTACTCATAATTTCCCCGTATATTATAACTGACCTACAAGATCAAGACTTGGCTTCAATGTTTCTGCACCCGGCTGCCACTTTGCAGGACAAACCTGATCACCATGCTCATGAACAAACTGGCAAGCACGAAGCTTTCTTAAAAGTTCCTCTGCATTTCTTCCTACTCCACCTGCATTAACCTCATATGAAACGATCTTTCCATCAGGATTGATGATGAAAGAACCTCTCTCTGCAAGTCCGTTCTCCTCGATATATACTTCAAAATCTCTTGATAATACATGTGTAGGATCTGCAAGCATTGGATACTCGATCTTTGAGATACGCTCTGAATGATCATGCCATGCCTTATGTGTGAAGTGAGTATCTGTAGAAACTGAGTAAACCTCACATCCTGCCTCAGAAAACTCCTTATAATTCTTCTGTAAATCCTCTAACTCTGTAGGGCAAACAAATGTGAAATCTGCAGGATAGAAAAAGAAGATGCTCCACTTTCCTAAAATGTCCTTCTTAGATACCTCAACGAAATCTCCCTTATGAAATCCCTGTACGCTAAACTCTCCAACTTCCTTGTTAATTAATGACATAATGTCCTCCTTATATAAAAATATTTTTTATGTTCCAATAAGAGTAGGTAGATGACTATCAATTATTTTCTTTGACCTTAATCAACTGATAGGATTCCCTAACACTCTGCTATTATATTTAACATAAAATAATTGTATACGCAATACTATTTTTGTAATTTCGTCGTTTTAACTAATAATAATTCCTATTATCGCTAATTATTTTATACTAAAATATCTTCTATGCCTCTTCCATGTGTTTATAATACTTTTTAATCTTATACCCTCACTTTGATAAATTCATTTATAATTATTTTCAAAACAAAAAAGATGCGAATTCTCGCATCCTTTTTAAATATATTCTATTTCCACCAATGTAAGCCCCTTTGCAGGCATTGTTTGTCCGGCAAGCTTTCTGTTTTTTGCCTTCATTATTTCAGTGATATGACTTGGAGGGTAAACTCCCATACCTACTTTTATAAGTGTACCTGCTATAATCCTTATCATATTGTAGAGGAATCCGTCACCTCGTATAACTATGGTAACCATATCCTCATCCTGTAATATTTCCAATGAGAATATAGTCCTTATCGGTGATGAAGCCTGCGACTTTTGAGAACAAAAGCTTGTAAAATCATGTGTTCCTATAAAGTATCCGCTTGCCTCCCTCATTTTTTCCACATCAAGGTTAAAATAGCAAAAATGTGCATAGAGCCTTTCGGTAGGTATATCAATTTTTCTGTTTAATATCCTATATGTATATGTCTTTATACAATCATTTTTTCTTGGATGCCAGCCCGACTCCACTTCATCCGAGTACTGTATTCTGATATCCTCAGGCAATCTCTGATTTATTGCAAATGCAAACTTATCTGCCGCTATTCTTGCATTTGTATCAAATACCGCTATATTCCCATATGCATGAACACCTGAATCGGTTCTTGATGCACCTATTACTTCTATATCTTCGCCTGTAAGCTTCGTAATAGCATTATTTAGCACCTCTTCTATAGTGATTCCGTTAGGTTGTTTTTGCCAACCGCAGTAATTCGTACCATCATAGGATACTATAAGTCTAATTCTTCTCATTAATCTACTTTCTAAATACAAAAGCCAAAGCAATGCATATCATTAAATATATTAAATAATATAAATATGCAATTATATCTATTTTTTTATACTTTAAAGGCTTTAGTTTTGTTCTTCCCTCACCGCCATGATAGCATCTGGCTTCCATTGCCATGGCAAGATCTGTGGCTCTTCTCATAGCTGAAATAAAAAGCGGTACCAAGAGAGGCACCATAGCCTTTGCCTTTTGCACGATATTACCCGATTCAAAATCAGCACCTCTTGCCATCTGTGCCTTCATTATTTTATCGGTTTCCTCTATCAGTATAGGTATAAATCTAAGTGCAATCGACATCATCATAGATATCTCATGCACAGGTATCTTTATTACCTTTAAAAATCCCATACTCTTTTCAAGTCCGTCTGTAAGTGCATTGGGTGTTGTAGTAAGAGTCATTATAGATGAACCCACTATCAAAAAAATCAATCGAAGCCCCATAAATATTGAAACCCTGATACCTTCTTTGGTTATTTTAAGTATCCAAAGTTTGAATATAACTTCTCCGTCAGTTAAAAACAGATTAAAACTGACACTTATAATTAACAGTATAAGAACAGCTCTAAGTCCCTTTAACATAAATTTTACCGGCACCTTTGATAAAACTATAGCTGTTATCAAAAACAGGGTTGACAGTGCATATCCAAGCCATAAATCAGCTATAAAAAGAGAAATAATAAAAATCATGGTGCCAAAAAGCTTGGTTCTTGGGTCCAGTCTATGTATTACAGAGTCTATTGGGTAATACTGTCCCAATGTAATATCTCTAATCATTTCTATCCTTTCTCTTAATATATTCTAATATCCTGTCTCTTGCCTCTTGTATTGTGGTGATATCATCTCCCAGATCAATGCCTTCTTTTTTCAGCCTTTCAACAATATATGTTATTCCAGGCGCACTAAGTCCGATACTTTCAAGGAATTTATACTGCTTAAAAACTTCCTTGGGAGTACCGTCAAGCACTAATTCTCCTTTATTCATCACAAGAAGTCTGTCAACATATTTTGCAACATCTTCCATGCTGTGTGAAACCAAAATAATGGTCATATCTCTTGACTTTTTCAGCTCGATAATTTCCTCAAAAAGCTCATCTCTTCCCTTTGGATCAAGCCCCGCTGTCGGCTCATCTAAAATGAGTACATCCGGATTCATCGCAAGAACTCCCGCTATAGCCACTCTTCTTTTTTGTCCTCCTGAGAGTTCAAACGGTGATTTTTTATAATAACTTTCATCAAGACCTACTAAAGCAAGACTCTCCTTTGCACGAGACTCCACTTCCTTTTCAGGAAGCTTTTGATTTCTTGGTCCGAACATCACATCTGAAAGTACATCCACTTCAAAAAGCTGATGTTCCGGATACTGAAATACAAGTCCTACTCTCTGTCTTAAAAGTTTCATATCATACTTTTGTGTATAAATATTTTCTCCGTTAAACAGCAATTCACCTGATGTAGCTTTTATAAGTCCGTTTAAATGCTGTATAAGAGTTGACTTCCCTGAACCTGTATGTCCTATAATGCCTACGAACTCACCCTTTTTTATTTTAAATGAAACATCCTTTATAGCATACTGTTCAAAGGCTGTTCCTTCTCCATATATGAAATTTAATTTTTTTGCTTCTAATTGCACATTATCCTGCATTCTTATCTCCAAACGGTTCCTATTTTAGTATAGGCAAAAGATTATCGACCAATTCATCCAATGTAAGTATGCCGTCAGGCAGGTCAACTCCTGCCTGCTTTAACTCAAATGCCAGTTCTGTAGTACTTGGTACATCAAGTCTTAACTTTTTTAACTCCTCAACATGAGAGAAAACCTCTTTAGGTGTTCCATCCATAACTATCCGACCTTCGTCCATTACTATAACTCTGTCAGCCCCTATGACCTCTTCCATATAATGAGTAATAAGTATTACCGTAATATTTTCTTTTTTATTAAGCTCCAGTACTGTTTTTATAACTTCTTTCCTGCCATTCGGATCAAGCATTGCGGTAGGCTCATCCAAAACAATACATTTGGGCTTCATTGCCATAATACCGGCTATAGCTACCCTCTGCTTTTGTCCTCCTGAGAGTTTATTTGGAGATTTATATCTGTATGCCGTCATACCTACAGCCTCCAATGCATTATCTACCCTCTTCCACATATCATCAGTCGGAATACCGATATTTTCAGGTCCGAATGCCACATCTTCTTCTACCACATTTCCTATGATTTGATTATCCGGATTTTGGAATACCATTCCAACCATCTTTCTCAAATCAAGAAGTGTTTCGTCATTAGCCGTATCCAAATCGGAGATATAAACAGTTCCCTCTGTAGGCAAAAGTATGCCGTTTAAATGCTTTGCGAATGTAGATTTTCCGGAACCGTTATGACCTAAAATAGCCACAAAATCACTTTGTGTGATATCAATATTTAAATTATTGATAGCCCTTTTTACATCCTCTACATTATCCTCTTCATCTCTCGTTATATAATCAAATATAAGCTTTGTCGCTTTTACTATTCCCATTTTTACCTTTTACTTATTTATTAATCAAATATGGGTTATCACCCTATAATATAAAACAAAAACCTCAGCAAGGTTGCTGAGGTTCTAATAACGTGCGTGAGAAGATTCGAACTCCCGACACCTTGGTCCGTAGCCAAGTGCTCTATCCAGCTGAGCTACACACACATTGCAAGTACATATTTTACATTAGTGTATTGTGTTTGTCAATAGGATTTAAATATTTAAATAAAAACGCAAAATACCCAAAATAAGTATGTGTATCGGATAAAAAAGATAATTAATCCACTTATATTGTTTACCTCTTTTTCCATTATAAGTTAAAGTCAGACCAAACCCCAAAAATGAGTAAAACTCCTTTATAATGGAAAGATAACCTAATCCTGCTCGGGTCAGAGGCTTATCATAAAAAATATAAAAGATGTAAGCTACTACTACTGCGTGGTAATCATAGTCAAGGCTAAGTTCCATGGCTGAAAGTCCTGAAATTATAACTATTATAATCGAAACTGTATACCATAAGGCTTTAATCTTAATTTTCTCTTTTAAAGCATCAATTATCCATATAGTTATCAGGCATAGAGCCAGAGTAAACATCATATTATTCCAATATGGATTGAAGAATGTTTTTGATGTAAACATATCAAAAGGTACTTCCGATATTATACCGAATACTATCAATGTAATTAGATATTTCTTCCTGTTTTTTGTTTTAAAAAATCCCTCCACTATAAAAAACACAAATATAGGAAAAGCGATTCTTCCCAATATTGAAAATATATTTGACAAATACAATAAAAATCCACTACCATCAAGTATAGGTGTTATAAGAGCATTATTTACATGATCAATAAGCATTGAAATAAACGCTATATATTTTAACTGTGCTCCCGTAAAAATTTGAATTCTTTTTAATTTATCAGATTCAAATCGTTTTTTTAATTCCATAGTTTCCCTCATATTTTTATATATTTATAAAACAAATTATAATTAATAAATTTTCATTATATCATATCTAAATGAACATTTTATAAAATGAATGTTAACATATTCTTTTTAATCATTTGACTTGTAAGTTCACTGCACATATAATGGTAAAATCACACTCTAAAATCACCTAAATATTTTAACGGATATAGAGATTTATTAGTATGGAGGATCAGTATGTACACCGTTACAAAAGGCAACTCATCTTTTAATAAAGATATTTTAAGGCTTGCCGTCCCAATAGTTTTACAAAATATTGTTACAACCGCTGTAAATTCAGCCGATGTAATAATGCTAGGGTTTGTAGGACAAAATGCACTTTCAGCCGGATCGCTGGCAAACCAGGTTATGTTTATATTACAACTTGTCTATACAGGTATTTCTTCAGGTGTTGTCATGCTTGCCGCACAATACTGGGGGAAAAAAGATACAAAGACAATTGAACATATTATGGGTATCGGTATGCAGCTATCCATATTTATATCAAGTATGTTTTTCATTATGGCATTCTTTTTTCCACATGTTTTAATGAGAATTTTTACAAATGATATAAATTTAATCACTGAAGGTATACCTTATCTTAGAATGGTAAGCTTCTCATATCTTTTTATGAGTTTTTCTCAAGTCTACCTTTGTGCTATGAGAAGTATAGAAAGAGTTCATTTTTCAACTGTAACAAATGCCGTTGCACTGATTTTAAATATTATCTTTAATGCAGTTTTTATTTTTGGACTGTTTGGTGCTCCAAAACTTGGAATACTTGGTGTTGCACTGGCAACCGTAATTGCAAGAGCTGTTGAATTTACAATATGTGTCATAGATAATTTTATACCGAAAGCCATTCATTTCCATATAAAAAATATTTTGGAAGTAAATAAAATATTGTTTTTTGATTTTATGAAATATTCTCTTCCTGCCTTCGGAAATGAGATAGTTTGGGGAGTGGCTTTTTCCATGTACTCTGTTATTATGGGGCATCTTGACAGTGATATAGTTGCGGCGAATGCAGTAGTTGTGGTTGCAAGAAACCTTGGTACTGTGGCATGTTTCGGTATAGCCGATGCAGGAGCAATTATCCTTGGAAAATCAATAGGTTCCGGAAATACCGATACTATAAAGTCTGATTCTTCACACTTCGTAAAAATAACAAGTATGTCGGCAGTTGTAGGTGGAATAGTTATATTTCTTTTACGACCGGTATTTTTCACTATGGCTGATTTAACTCCTACTGCAAAGAGTTATCTTAGTATAATGCTTTTTATAAATATGTATTATATAGTAGGCCAAGCATTCAATACTGCAATGATTTGTGGCGTGTTTAGATCGGGTGGCGATTCCAAATGGGGATTTTTCTGTGATATAATAGATATGTGGTGCTATTCGGTTCCGCTCGGCTTTATATCGGCTTTTGTTCTTAAGCTTCCGCCAATGTGGGTATATTTCCTTATTTGTACCGATGAGTTTGTAAAGATTCCTTTTATTTATAAGCATTATAAAAGCTATAAATGGCTAAAAAATATTACAAGAGATTTTTAAAATAAGGGGCGATAATCGCCCCTTATAACTATAATTGTATCCATTCCAATACGTCTACGCTCTTTAATGTAAGTACACTTTTATCATATCTGTTTTTGAGCACAACTTCATCTTCCACAGATATATCACTATACCAATGATTAAGACTTGCATATTTTCCTGTGTGAATATCAACGATTACAGTAGTTATAGGATCCCAAGTTTTCTTTTTAACACTCTCTACAATTACATAATATGCGTCTAAGAATACAAGATTTCTTCCATACATCCAAAACGGTAGTTCTTTATCTAACAGTGGAAGCTTAGCTGAAAAAATAAAATCCCCCATCGGCGGCTCAGTCTCATAGTTTAATACAATCTCACTTCCATAATATGCGATTTGGGCTCCATATGCACCTACACTTACAGGTACACCTTCTTCGGCTATTATAAAATCCATTTCTATATCCCTTCCGCATTCATTCTGATAGTAAAGAACTCTTTAAATGTATCGTCTTCGTTTTCTATAGTTTCTTTCATGGATATAAGTTTTCTTTTACCGACTCTTCTATCCAAAACAGCAAATATTCTGACAAGCAGGTTTTCACTGTATAGACTCTTTTCAATACTTTGGTTATCAAACTCTTTAAACGCTTCATAAAAGCATGTTTGATCAAACACTCCCAGTTTTATAGCGGTATCATCCATAAAAGCAAACTCTTCCTTCATACGCTTTTCATACTTTTCATCTTTCGGAAAAAGATCTGCCTTTGTCCAATTATAATAATAGCAACCTTTTATAATCTCTTTCCCATCATATCTTATAGCTGCCCTGCCCTCATGATCATGTGATCTGTTGTAAGAAGTTGCAAAATAACTGATATGTCCGCGCAAGCTATCTGCCAGATATTCACCTTCCAACTTTTTTCTTATACCACTCCAAGTTGACATATTTCCTCCAAACTATAAATTCGTGTTATCATAAAGCTCCTCAAAATATTCATTTAAATGATGATATATTTTCATATCCTCTTTATCATCGCCTCTTAAAACCACACAAATATTTTTATTTTCCATATCTGCAAACACAAAATTATATTCACCAAAGTAAGCTTGGTAGCCGTATCTTATTAGAGTCAATATCTGACCAACCTTAAAGTTAAAAATATTCTTTCTTACAATATAAGTATTACCTGTTTCCAATGCTAGTCCCTCTTATAAAAATATAAATATGGGTAGTTTGCAATCTCTTCATGCCAGTTATCATCATGCTTTATTAGAACCTTTCCATTTTCATCATAACACCTTGCAACTATCGGTGCTCTCTCTCCGGATCTTATTTTCCAAACCAATATTCCGTCCTCAAGCCCTGAGTCAGGTGAATCGGTCTTTATATATTTTCCCAAATAGCAATCCCACCTTCCAAAAGGCAACTTATCATACACAATATTTACAAACTCTGCCAAGGTATCCGGCAAAATAAATGTAGCGGGATTAGGTGCGTTTACATCATCTCCCATGCACATACTGCTCCTGCCCATATAGACTTTTATTTGCATGCTCTTCTCCTTAAAATTTATATAAAAGAGGAAATGCCAATCCCACATCAATAGCCATAAGTCCCAGTACTATACCCAAAACACCCAAGAATATAGTTAAAACCTTAACATTTTCACGAATCTGTATGGAGAACTTCTTATAATCAATACCCCTGTTATTTATAATATTCTCTCTTGTTTCCGCTCTGTCTGTTAATGAGATATTATAACTTCCGCTCTCCGCACCAAATGTATACAGTTTGACTCTGGCATCCTTAAAACTGTTTGCTGTAGTCCTAAAAAAATCCGGATATAATTGCATAAACTTTCCTGTAGCATTATTTTTAAGTTTAATATCTAAATTATATATAGGGGATATTGAATACTTCTTTCCTGAAAGCCATATATCATATTTGCCGCTTTCATCAAGTATAAAACTTCCATCTATAGAGGAAACCGGCATTTCATATATCATGTTAGCCTTAGCAAATCCTCTGACTTTTTTAATACCGATAACAATAAGATATATTCCCACAGGTACAAGCAGTAACAATAAATATTTCAAATCCTTAATAGATTGTAACCAATACATTTCCATCCGCTTCCAAAATTTCCTTATAAAAATCTTTCATCCTTTCAAAACAGTCAAGCAGATCTTCTTTTATTTCATCTTCCTCATCTTCATAATCCCAAATACTCGGATAAAGATCCGCTTCTTTTCCTTCTTTCAAACTGAAGCTTTCCAATGCACTTTCCATATCAAAATCTTCAAGTGCTCTTAATATATCAGAAACTCTATCCTTTTCGATATAGGCTATAAAATCTTCTATTTTTTCTATAGAATTCACACCAACTACAGCTTCACTGAGTGGATCGTCTTCTACAGGTTCTGAGGCAGTTATTCCTGTCATCATGTAGTGAAGCAGATCCCAGTTCTTATCAATATCAAGAATTATTTCGGCATTTTCATTCCAATCTTCCACTGTTTCAAAAATATCATCATCATTGTCAAATTGTTTAAGTGCTACCAAATCCTTATCACTTAAATACTGATAATTCGCTCTAAGTCCCATTTTTTCTCTCCTTAAATATTAAAATATTTTTATAAATCTTTTTTGCAGTTTATCCGATGTATATCCTATATTCTCATAAAATTTATGTGCTTCTAAACGATAATTTGCTGAATTCAACCTAATAAAAGCCATATTATTATCCAGAGCATATTTTTCAATATAGTACATTAATTTTTTACCAACTCCATTACCCTGAAATTTGGGATCAACAGCCAAACCTAATATATTAAGTCCGGTATCACTATACACACTTTCATATACTTGGGCATGGACAAATCCAATAGCTTTTTGTATATTATCATCTTCATATACCGCAATAATATGATGTTTATTATCACAAGATAATTTATTTATTTGATTCTTTACTGTACTTATATCAACATCATAACCTAAAGCAATTTTGCATATTTTTTGTATTTCTTCTGCATCAGATATATTAATTTCTCTTATCATATATGTCTTTTTAACTATCCTCCCATACTTGCAGATGAAATGCCTTTTTTCAAGCTTCCGTTCACAATAATACAATGTCCTGCAAAAATATCGTCATCATTAAAACATGCTGTAAACGAACCTCCGGATGTCATAGAAATTGACCGGAGAGTAATTCTTTTTGCAAAACTTTCTTCTGTGATTTTCAAGGCTTCTTCCTCAGATTCACACCAATCTCTTGCAAGATCTGTGAGCTTTATGGCTGCAAATGTTCTCATGTCAGTATCCCATCTTTTACTGTCACTAAGCATTTCTTTCATAGCTTTTCTTGCCTTTGTGATTCCCGATTTATTGTCTTTATCGACATCCAATGAAATATCAACATTTTTATTGTTCCAGAGTATATGTCCTTCAAAACTTTTTATTTTTTTATCATATACCGGTTCACCCAATATATCATCACCTATGATTACAGGCTTTTTATATTCAGTGAGAATTTCTTCAAGCTCCGGATTTTTTACATCTTTTTCTATTACAGACACAAGAAGAAAATCAAGTCTTTTTATCATAATCTCCGGCAATTCCTCAGGCAGCTTCTTACGCACCTTCAAATGATAAATAGCTTCATCATCAAATTCCGGTATCAAATGATTTTCATACTCTTTTTCACTTGCGGCAAACACGAAACGGCACTCTTCTTTATGTAGCTCTCCTGTTTCCAAACTTATAAAAGCCAAGCAGCAAATTGCTACTTCCCAAAAACCGTTCCTCTTACTTGTGACATCACCTTCATGTCTAAGTACAAGAATTTCCTGCTCTTTTTTATAAAAAGAATTTTCCCATTCCTCCTTAGTCATTTGGTTTCTTTTTCTCATATAATCAATGAGTTCCATTAAGATTAACCCCCTACGAGTTCTGATAATTCATTATCGCTCAGCTCACCGTCAGTATATAACTTTTCAAGCAAATTTTCATCAAAATCTATTTCATAATAGTCTGTTACAAATTCCTTGAAGTCATCATATGTTTCACATATATATCCCAACATCCATTTACTTCCGTCATCATCAGACAATTTATTTTGATGAATTTTACCGTCATACCAAATGAAAAATGTTGTTTCATCTATTTCCCGGTCATCAAAGAGCGAAACATATTTTTCATCAACACCATCATATATCTTTTCAATAACACTTCTATCAAATTTTTCCTTAGCAAACTGACTCAAACTGCTTTCATGTGAAAATCCCTTTATTAAAACAGCATCCTCTGTAAAAAACACATATAGCGAATCACCTGAACCATTGTCTATAAGATATCTTAAATAACTTTCACTTTCTTCTTTGGTTATTATTCTAAGGTACTCCTCCGAAGGATCAGTCAAGGCATTGTCAAGAAAATATAACGCCTCAAGTCCGCTTCGCATATTACCCCAATCCATAAATTTCATTCCATACTCCTATTTATAATCAGTTTTTTTATATCTTCCGTAAACATATCCTAAAATACTTTTGTACTTCCCTTATCAAATTCCCAATCCCTATCCTTTAGTGTCGGTATCTTTTCAGACAGTATCTCCTTAAACTCAAATATATTGTCAGAAAAATACTTACAAGCTTTTTCAAAAATTTCCAAATTTTCCATTTTGATTATTCCTTATATGATATTAAATCTGCTCTAATCTCACAATCAAAAATATCAGTCCGCATCCACCCACAGATGATGTTTTCCACAGTGCAGACATCTAAATAAGTATCCGCAAACAGATCCGTCTTTTACCAGATATTCTTCTATATCATCAAACTCGTTTCGTTTATTGTACTCTTCAAAGACTTCTTCTGCAATTCCCATTTCTTTTAATTCTTTTGTACCTACACTACCAAGATATGCACAGTAATCATTACAACAGGAAAGCCAATATTCCCCTTGCCAGCTCAAATATCCCGGTGTTCTGTGGAACAGTTCATCATTCTTTTCCTCATCAGGTTCAAAATCCCATTCCGCATCTTGAATAAATTCAGCATCAAACTTCTTTGCCGCTTCTCCGTTTGAAATACAAACCGGACAGAGATTTTCTACATTTTCTCTACTGTATGGAATAGTGGCATAATATACGGTGCTTTCCTTGCCACAGCATGGACATATCATTGCTTCTCCTTCTATAAATGCCCCTGTGCCTACAGGATCAGGATGATATTTAAATTTCGGTAATAATTTTAATACCTGCATACAGTTTATATGCACTCTCCATCATATACAGCTGTTGATATACATCTACCAGCACTTCCGTGGCTTCTTTTTCAGTATACTTTGACAATCTGTCTGCAAATTCATATAGTGCCAATACACTTTCACTACTCTCATTTTGTTTTACAAAATTTTCTTTTAAGCTTATATATTCTTTTAGAAATTCATTCATTTTTACTTCTCATTCCTTTACATATCATCATAATGTTCTTTTGCATACTCTATAAATTTATATATATCTGAGGATAATTTCTCCATTTCAAGCGAACCAAGTGTACCTAAATCATTTTTATATATGGTATCGTCCGAGTCCTTTTTTATAAAGAAAGCCAAATCTCCATCTTGACCTATCATAAAAAATTCAGGCTCATATTCGAAAACTTCATATGTCAGATTTCTTTCCGGCAAATCTTCTTCTTCATAAAGTATCACACCTGTATTTTCTATTGAAAATCCGTCACTTCCCTTTATTTCCTTTAAAAACTTTTCATAGATTTTTGGAAGTTTAAAATTTATATTATCCATAGTATCTCCTGATTTTTTATACTGTTTTGTAGTTTAATTATAATTTCTATTCCAACCTTTCATCAAAATCAATTCCAATATTGGGCCACTTTTTTAAAAATATCCAATTCCTGTCTGTTATTACTTTAAGTATATCTGTATCAAACTTCCTTATTTCTTCTATATTTCTTATCTCACCGCTGTAAACCGTACTTTCTTTATAAGAAATAAATACTCTCATATAGTCTTCATAACATGATAAAGACGCCCTTATTTTAAAATCATCTTTTTCATATGAGTAACTGCAAATCCCCGCCTCTTTTTCAAAAAGATAAGTCGGCTCACTTTCAAAAAATTCAAAAAAATCAAGTTCTTCATATTTCATATACACTACACTCCTAATCTGTTATTCTATACTTATTTTAATATATCAACCATATACAATCCGTAGCTATTGTACTTTTTACGAAAAAAGGACCGGCATTGCCGGTCCCTTATATGTTTACTTTAAATTGATACCTTGATCCTTCTTGATTTCTTCCAGTTCTGCAAATACTACATCATTTATTACCTTGATGTAGGTACCCTTCATGCCTGATGACCTGCTCTCTATTACTCCTGCACTTTCAAATTTTCTAAGTGCATTTACTATTACCGATCTGGTAATTCCTACTCTGTCAGCTATCTTACTTGCTACAAGCACACCCTCATTTCCGTTTAATTCATCGAAGATATGTATTATAGCTTCCAGTTCTGAAAAGCTAAGTGTGGATATTGCAGATTTTACAATTGCAATCTTTCTGTTCTCCTCTGCATTCTCCTCATTTACACTTCTCATCATTTCAAGTCCTACTACTGTTGTACCATACTCACTTAATATTATGTCATCTATATCAAAGCCATTTTCCTCTTTGTAAATAAATACAGTACCAAGTCTTGAACCTGCAATATCAATCGGGCTTATAATAGCCTGAAATCTATTGACATTTTTCTCGTCAAACCCCAGTGTTGCCAGATTAACATTCTCTTTAGTGGACAATATTGAGAGTAGTCTTTCATTAAGCATTTCATCTATAAATCCTCCGACCTTATCCGCGATAAGCTCCGTGATTTCAGATGTGCCCTTATGTGTTCCAACTCCTAATACCTTCCCCTTTTTACTAATAACAAGACTATTTGCCTCCAGTATTTCTGATAATACATCACAAATATCATTAAATACTACTTTCTGTGAATTATTATTGTGTAATAACTTGTTAATCTTTCTAGTCTTATCCAATAATTGTACACTCATTCAAGAAAACCTCCCCTTAGAAAACAACGTATTTTCAATAAAGCTCACATCTAAATTTTAGCACAATTTGAATAAATGTACAACTTTTTTATCTTATATTTAATATTATTTACTTATCTAATCAAGCTAAATCTAAATAACACATTATTTTCATTTAGCACTTCTTGTAAAATATCTGATTAATTCTAATAAAATTATATATAATCTGATAACAACAAAATAAAAGGCAAAGTTTTCACTTTGCCTTAAACAATTTATAGTTCACTATATATCTCTTTACCATGCACATATACTGCTTTGATATTTAATGACTTGTCCATTAAAACCAAATCAGCGTATTTTCCGTCTTCAATACTTCCTACTTTATCATATATACCGATTTGTTTTGCAGGATTTATAGTAGCGGCTGCTATAGCGTCCTCAAGTCTGATATGCATATCCTGTACCGCTCTCTTCATACATTCAAAAAGATTTGTAACAGAACCTGCTATAGTTCCGTCATCAAGTACCGCCTTCCTTCCGGTAACAAATACCTTTTGACCTCCAAGTGTATACTCGCCGTCACTAAGTCCACATGCTCTCATACTGTCACTTATAAGTATAACTCTCTCATCTCCAAACATCTTAAATGTAGCTCTCACTACAGCCGGATGAATATGTATACCGTCACAAATAAGCTCTACACATACCCTGTCATTGTCAATAGCGGCACCGATTACTCCCGGTTCTCTATGTGTAAAGGGAGGCATTGCATTGTACAGATGTGTTACATGTGATGCACCCTCTTCAAAAGCCTTTGTAGCTATATCATAATTTGCCATAGTATGTGCTATGGATACAATAACCTTATCTTTTACACCTGCTATAAAGTCCATAGCACCCTCACCCTCAGGAGCAATATCTACAAGCTTTATAAGATTACCCGACAGCTCATTTAATTCATTAAAAAAATCCACATCTGTGTTTAATATATACTTTGATGACTGGGCTCCCTTTTTTGCCTCACTGATAAAAGGACCTTCCATATTTATACCAACAAGCTTGGCACCTGTATCACCGGTATATGCTGCGGCTTTTTTCATGATTTCTTTCAACTCATCTTTGGAAATAGTCATGGTAGCAGGGCATATACTTGTTACTCCCACTTTAGCTTCATACTCTGCTATATTTTTTATGGTGTCTTCCTTTGCATCACAAAAATCATCACCCATACAACCGTGAAAATGTATATCTATAAGTCCCGGTATCGCATAAAGCCCTGTAGCATCCACCTGCTTTTTATCATTTTCCGATGCAAACCCGAGATTCATAAATGATGACTCTACAAACTTTTCTCCGGAAATATTTATCTCTCTGTTTCTGAATACTCTATCCGGATCAAATACTATCGCATTTTTTATAAGCATGATAAAGCCTCCGCATCACCTATAAGAATAAAGTCATTGTGCAATTGTAGTATGGATGCAGGTACCTTAGGCGTGATAGGTCCAAAGAATGCTTCTTTCACTATATCCGCCTTTCCCTTACCGCTTACAATCATAAGTACACGCTTTGCTCTCATAATACTTCCGATTCCCATTGTATAAGCCTGTTTCGGAACATCATCTGCGCTTGCAAAAAATCTCTTATTTGCTTCAATTGTACTCTCTGTCAAATCCACAACATGAGTCTTATCAATAAATTCATCACATGGCTCGTTAAAGCCTATATGTCCGTTATTTCCAAGTCCCAGAAGCTGTAAATCTATACCACCGTGATTTTTTATGATATTTTCATAATCCTGACCTGCCTTTATTGCATCCGGCTCCATACCGTCAGGTACCTTTGTATTATTTTTATTTATGTTTATATGGTCAAAAAGATGTGAATGCATAAAATAATAATAACTTTGATCATTATCTCTTGTAAGCCCTCTGTACTCATCAAGATTTACAGTCTTTATTTTACTGAAATCAAGTCTGCCTGCCTCATATCTTCTTACAAGCTCTTCATAAGTTCCGATAGGTGTTGAGCCTGTAGCCAGTCCAAGTACGGCATCAGGCTTTAAAAGCACTTGTGCTCCTATTACATCTGCCGCCATTTCACTCATTTCTTTATAATCTTTTGCACATATAATTCGCATAATATTTTCCCCCTATGCTAACTGTGATTTAAACTCTTCCTTTGCCTTATCAAGGGCATCCTTGATACCTGCAGGATTCTTTCCACCTGCCTGAGCGATATTCGGTCTACCACCGCCGCCTCCACCTACAAGTGTAGCAATGGCTTTGATAATATTTCCGGCATGTGCCCCTGCTTTAAGAGCATTATCTCCTGCCATACATAAGAGATTAACCTTGCCGTCCACATCTGATGCAAGAACAACCATGCCGTCATCCACATCATTCTTAAGCTTATCTCCAAGGTTTCTAAGTTCATTCATCTCAACTCCGCTTACCTGCATTGCGATGAACTTAACTCCGTTTATTGTTTCAATATTTTCCGCACTGTCTCCAAGTGCCTCACTTGCAAGCTTTGCTTTAAGCTTCTCATTCTCCGACTTAAGAGTTTTCATTTCATCAAGCAAACTCTCAGCCTTTGTAATAAGCTCGGCTTCACCTGTTTTTAAGAGTTCAGCCATTTTTTGCATTCTGCTCTCTATATCCTGATAGAATTCGATAACACCTTCACCTGTGAGTGCTTCTATTCTTCTAACACCTGCTGCAATACCGTTTTCTGAAAGAACCTTAAAAAGCTTAATATCTGCTGTATTATGTACATGAGTACCACCGCAAAGCTCCTTTGAAAAATCTCCCATGCTGACAACTCTTACATCACCCCGGTATTTTTCACCAAAGAGTGCCATTGCACCGCTCTTTTTAGCATCCTCCACATTCATCACATCAGTAACTACAGGAAGCGCCTTATTTATCTCAGCATTTACAATTTCCTCTACATTTGCAATTTCTTCCTTTGTAAGGCTCTTAAAATGTGTAAAGTCAAATCTAAGTCTGTCTGCAGCTACATAGCTTCCCGCCTGCTCTACATGGTTTCCAAGCACCTCTCTAAGTGCCTTATGTAAAAGGTGAGTTGCGGAGTGATTTGCCGCTGTTTTCTTCCTGTTATCGGCATCTACAACAGTCTCCACTGTATCACCAAGCTTAAACATGCCCTTAGTTACAAATCCTACATGTCCTATCTTATCACCTGAAAGCTTGATAACATCAACCACATTAAATACTGCATCATCTTTCTTTATAAGACCTATATCGGCATTTTGTCCACCCATGGTAGCATAAAATGAAGTCTTATCAAGAATAATAGTACCATGATCACCTTCAGCTATAGCTTCGACTATCTCATCCTCTGTTGTAAGTGCTGTTATCTTTCCTGTATCCAAAAGACTGTCATAGCCCTCAAATACTGAGGTAAGCTTCGGATCAAGTGATTGATATATGGTAACATCCGCACCCATATAATTTGTAGCTTTTCTGGCTGCTCTTGCCTGGTTTCTCTGAGCCTCCATAGCCTTATTAAAGCCTGCCTCATCTACAGTAAAGCCCTTTTCTTCAATTATCTCCTTTGTGAGGTCAAGAGGGAAACCGTAAGTATCGTACAGTCTGAATGCATCCTCACCGGAAATCACCTTTTCACCGCTCTTTGTAAGATTTTCCTCTATCTCTGAAAGAATTGAAAGTCCCTGATCTATGGTCTTATCAAATTTGTTCTCTTCCTCGGTAAGAACCTTAAGAATCATCTCTTTTTTCTCTTCAAGTTCAGGATAGCCGTCCTTTGAGAGCTCTATTACCGTATTTGCAAGAGATGCAAGGAATGTATCCTTTATACCAAGCATTCTTCCATGTCTTGCCGCTCTTCTTAAGAGTCTTCTAAGTACATAACCTCTGCCTTCATTACTTGGCATAATGCCGTCTGAGATCATAAATGTGCATGATCTGATATGGTCTGTAATAAGACGAAGTGATATATCCTTCTTTGCATCCTCTTTATATGAGGTCTTTGCCAAAGCTGCCACTCGATCAAGCAGACTCTTTATTGTATCAACCTCAAAGATAGACTCTACATCCTGAAGTGCTACCGCAAGCCTTTCAAGTCCCATACCTGTATCTATATTCTTTTGTACAAGTTCTGTGTAATTACCCTTTCCGTCAGAGTTAAACTGTGAAAATACATTGTTCCAGACTTCCATATATCTGTCACAATCACAGCCTACCGTACATGAAGGTTTTCCGCATCCGTACTTCTCACCTCTGTCATAATAAACTTCTGAGCAAGGTCCACAAGGTCCCTCTCCATGCTCCCAAAAGTTATCCTCTTTTCCGAACTTAAATATTCTCTCAGCCGGAATTCCTATTTCTTTATTCCAGATCTCAAATGCCTCATCATCCTCTAAATAGACGGAAGGATAAAGTCTGTTTGCATCAAGACCTGCCACCTCTGTCAAAAACTCCCAGGTCCATGCTATTGCTTCATGCTTGAAATAATCTCCGAATGAGAAATTTCCAAGCATTTCAAAAAATGTACCATGTCTTGCTGTCTTTCCTACATTCTCTATATCTCCTGTACGAATACATTTTTGACATGTACATACTCTTTTTCTTGGCGGTATTTCCTGTCCGGTAAAATATGGCTTAAGCGGTGCCATACCTGAGTTAATCAATAGTAGTGAATTATCATTATGAGGAACCAAAGAGAAGCTCTTCATTGACAGATGACCTTTCTCCTCAAAAAAATCAAGAAATTTTTTTCTTATCCGGTTTACCCCTTTTTCACTGTGTACACTTGTGTTGCTCATATATCTGTTACTTTCCTTCTCTCATATCTCTTACTTTTTTGCCCAGCTTTATACCTATAAAAGCTAAAATCCCAAAAATAATAGCCTTAACTAAACTTCCTATAAATGATGATAACAAAATAGTCATAATACACCTCACTTATTCTTAGGCAATGCCTTCTATTTTTTATAGACAAACTGTTTTTATAATATCACAATCATTGTTAAAACTCAATGTCCATATTGTAATGGTAAAATAATAAAAAAGCGATGCCCACATAAAGCATCGCCTTCTTGAAAGTAAATATTTACTATTTAACAATCAGATTTTTAGGATCATATAGTCCCAAGATTTTATTTTTCATAATGCCTTTTCTTCCTGCATGATTTGGAGAAATTGTTAAATCTTCTCTATCATTTTCTGAATCATTTCTTTTTTCTTCTACAGGCTTTGTGGCATTACTGTCTGTAGCAAGTCTCTGCTGTGCAGCCATATCTCTGTTTGCCATTCTAAAGCCGCTTTGGTCTGCAAACGCTTTTTTAACAGCCTTTTTTATAGCAACTGATGATACTGTTGCACCGCTTATACTGTCTACAGAATCAATTTCAGATGCTTTCTTTCCGACAAAATTAGGCAACATTCTTAATGCATTTGACCAGAATCCGGCATTAGCTCCCGGGCTTGTTTCATTGTCTTCTACACTTACAATAACTCCGGTCTTTTTATTGAAGGTTACTCTGAGGCTTGCATAGTATCCGAACATTGTAACATTCTCTACAACATCTTTTACTATATTGTCCTGTCCTTCTTCTTTCTCTTTTGCTTCACCAAGTTCAAACTTAAAGCTTGTGGAGCAGTATCCGTCTTTTTTATTTGCATCTTTTAAGATAACTGTATACTCTCCCATACCGGTGTTTTCCGTACTCTTAATTGAAAGAGTTTCATTTGTTTTATCAAATGTATAATCGCTTCCTTCAACAAGTTTCTTAGCATTATCTTTTGAACCGAAGTATAGATCACCAATCTCATATCCCTCATAAGGCATCTTTCTCATATCAAATGTTACATCTGCCCCGTTTTCCGCACTAAACTCTGTTTTTGATGCTATAGCAGGTATATGACTGCTTCGAAGTCTCTTAGGAATATATAATTCCAATCCGTCTATCTCAAACTTCTTGTGATCACTTAATAAATATGTAATTTTGTAAATCTTATCACCCGGTAATGAAGCAAAACGCTTATGTGCTAAATTGCCGCCATATTTTCCCATCTCCACTGAGAATGCAAGCTCACCGTCAGCAATAATATTGTCAACATGTGATAATCCGAAAACTTTAGCATTTCTCTTACTGCTTCCTGCCTCAAATGTTACACCGAGTACATTCTTATCAGTCTTTATTTCCTCAGGCAGACCTTCAAGTTTGATTTGATAATTTCCATACTCGCTTTGATCTGTGAGTGAAACTCTTACATCTGAAGGATTGGCATTTATTTCAAGAGTATTCTCACTTGCCTTCATTTCAGAGATTGTAGAATCATAATTAATAACCTTATAAGTAGGCAATTCTGTTTTTGTAACCTCTCTGCTTATTCCGGTAACTGAATCCGGAGCAGTCATACTTGTAATTGCCGGAATAAGTGCTGTATGATTTTCTGCACCTACAGCTGCCAAAAGTTTTACTTTTGTATACAGATCAGCATCTACCTGAACCGGTGTTTTAACTCCCTTAATCTTATATCCTGTTTCGGTTTTGTCAGTATAAGCCGCTGTAGCAAATTTGCCATAGCTTCCTATTTTGGAAGAACTTACTGCATCATATCTTCCTCCAAAGCTCATCATTTGCAATGGAGTAGGCTCCTGTCCTATAGTAGGATCACCTCCGAATGAAGGCGCAGTTCTTATAGCTAAAAGCTCTCTTAAATAGAAGTATGAGTATGGGAAATCAGCAGTACCGTATAGGTTTCCTGTAAGTTTTTGATCATCCTCTACATAATAGTATACCTTAGGTACATATGGATTTCTTACCAGATTAGCCTTATTGGTTACATCCTTACCATTTACAATAAATGTCATATTGGTATTTTTAGGATCATACTTTTTGTAATAATAAGTATGTGTCTTTCCGTCCACTACCAGATCCAATTTATCCATATTGGTTTCTTCGGATACAGGTGGCTTAGGGAATGCATCCTTTACGGCATTTTTAATGGCATTTGATGAAAGTGTTGCCCCTGTAACGGCATCAACAGTATCCACGCTGTCCTTTGTCTTACCTACAAGTTTATCAAACATTTCAAGCGACATATTCCAGAAAACTCTGTTATGGGTATTTCCTGGGTTTGTGCCGTCATCTTCAACCTTTATAATTTTTCCTGTTTTTTCATTATATGTTACCAAAACTTTTGCCTTATAGAAGAAAGTCTCCATCTGAGCCTCTCCCTTTGCAGTCTTTATAGTTTCGGCTTCACTTTCACCACCTTCGTATTTAAACCTTAGTCCTATACTTCCGTTTCCAAACTGCGGGCTGTGATAATCTACAAGTTTGATATTTAAGATATTGTCGCTCTTTGTAAGGCTGTAATTAAGCTGTATGCCGTTGGAATCAAGTACTTTTACTGTAAATGTATCCTCATTCCATTTATTCTCATACTTTTTAGGTATTGTGACATCCAGCACTAAATGTGCATTACTTCCTTCAAACTCCTGCTTTGTAATACCTGTTTTATTGTAAATAAGTTCCTGCTTATCATATAATTCAACTGCAGCCGGTAATACCTGCTCTTTCTGTGGAGTTTCCACAAACTTAAAGCCTATCCATACATAGCCGCCGCTTTCATGGAATGCTCTGTAGTTGGCAAAGTCCACTGTAAGTACAGAGTATTTCTTTCCTACCTTGCTCTCAAGTAATACTCCGTCCTCATTGTATGCTTTTACAGTGAAGGTATCCTTAGTCCAGTTTTCATACTCTTTAGGTATCTCAACATTAAATATCTTTAAATACCCCTGCGCCTCTCTAAACTTATTAAAGTCTACATTTACTGTTGTAAGCTTCTTCTCTCCGGCGTAAAGTTCAATCTTTGCAGGTGCCTGCTTCTTTGGATCAGATACATTTACTGTAAATGTTTTTTCTACAGTCTGTCCGCCTATGCTCTTTCTAATAGTGATAGTCTTCTCACCTATATCAGCACTTGTAAACACATATCCGTTATCAGGATCTGAGGTGAATCCTCCTGTCTTACATGCTTCCCAGCCTACAAATGCCTTATTGTTTCCGTTCTTTGTAACGGCATTTATCTCAAGGCCTCCGATTTCAAGGCTGTCTCCTACATAGTAGTTCTTCTTTATAAGCTTTGTCTCAAGTGCAAATGATGCTATCTCCGAGGTATCCTTTGATACATCAACTATTACCGCATATACATCATATCCCCATGCATCATATCCCGGATGGGCTATCTCTTTCATATTGAAACGCCACTGTGAAAGATCTCTGTCATACTTTGCCTTTCCAAGCTCCTCTTCTCCGGAGTAGATTGTCATTTCTTTTATCTTTCCCTTAGCCTCAACTGTATAGCGATATTCATCCTTAGTTAATGTGATATCCTTTGTTTCTCCGCTCTCATATGAGATCACTATCTTATCAGGATATTTTTTACCAAGTTTCTTTCTTACCTGAATCTCACTTTGTATATCTATAAGTGAATCCGCATTCTTAAAATGTACATGTACAAACTCAAGTAATGACGGCAATGCGCTTCCATGTAGAGGATCGGTAACTATTCCATACTCTGCAAACTCTGCAGGTGTTATCTCTTTTACCTCTCCACCCTTTAAATGAAGCTTAAGCACTGTTTTTGAAAGATCAAGGCTCTGACCTGTTGCAACACTGTCAGGTCTTGTTTTAAACTCAATATAGTCAATTCTTTGAACTTTTTGGTCTTTTTTAAACTTCTTTGATCTCTCAAGGGCATTCTCAACCGCACTTACATGTCCCTGCGCTGTTTCTGTTGCTCCGCTGACTGCATCAAAAATCTCGCCCTTTCTTTCACTTAGCTGCTTTTTGATTCCGTCAACATTTTCAAGTCCCTTAAACTTCTCAAGAAGATAATCCCTCTTTCTTTCATAGCTTCCCGCTATCTTATCATCATCTGTATATACTACAGAATCTACCTTCTCGATCTTTCCGTCCTTTATAGTTACCTTAACGATATTTGAACCTCTTTGAAGCTTGTATCTGCTCCAGGTAGCTGTTCCATACCATTCACCGTCCGTAAGAGCATTTTCACTCTCACTTGGCTTATTCTCTCCCTTATTTTCAGGTGTCTTAGGCTTTTCGCTCTCGCTTGGCTTACCCTCTTCCTTATTTTCAGGTGCCTTCGGTTTTTCACTCTCGCTTGGCTTACCCTCTTCCTTGTTTTCAGGTGTCTTAGGCTTTTCGCTCTCGCTTGGCTTACCCTCTTCCTTATTTTCAGGTGCCTTCGGTTTTTCGCTCTCGCTTGGCTTACTCTCTTCCTTGTTTTCAGGTGCCTTCGGCTTTTCGCTCTCGCTTGGCTTACTTTCTTCCTTATTTTCAGGTGTTTTAGGCTTCTCGCTTGGCTTACTTTCTTCCCTGTTTTCAGGTGCCTTCGGCTTCTCGCTTGGCTTACTCTCTTCCCTGTTTTCAGGTGTTTTAGGCTTCTCGCTTGGCTTACTCTCTTCCCTGTTTTCAGGTGTTTTAGGCTTCTCGCTCGGCTTACTCTCTTCCTTATTTTCAGGTGTTTTCGGCTTTTCATTTGGATTGCTTGACTGCCCTGCTCCTCCTGATGATCTGCCCGAACCGCTTCCACCATGGCTTCGTCTCTGTCCTGATGATTTTTCTCTCCTTGACTTGGAGTCTTTTGATGTATCGGTAGAAGTATTGGAAGCCCCTCCGGCAGTTCCGGAATTACTTGTTGAGAACCCCTTTCCTGCAACATACTGTACTTTCCCTGAGTCATCAGTCCATTGACCGTTTTCATTAATCTTAAATCCGTCAGGTGTGGTCTTACCGACAACCATTCCGCCACCATCTTTTCCCGGTGCAGGATCAAAATAATAGCAATATCCGTCTACCCACTGCCATCCGGTAAGCATTCCTCCACCTGTTGCAGGATCAGGATTGAAAAAATACCATTTGCCTTCCGGATTTTTATACCATCCGGTATGCATATGTCCCGATACCCCATCCTTGTCAGAGTCAAAATAATAATCTACTCCATTTATATTTTGCCATCCGGTCTTCATGTCCCCTGTTTCAGGATCAAGATAATACCATCCTGAAGAAGTTTCAACCCAGCCCTTATGGACTTCATTCTTTTCATTATAAAATTTCCAGGTATCACCTGATAATTCCCACTTCCCCTTTGTAACAGCCCCTTGGCTTGGAAATGTATTCACGAATGCTAATGTAGAAGCAAACATCAATGTAGCTATTCTATTGAATGTTCTTTTCACAAAATAAGTACCCCCTCTAGTATAAGTGTAGTAACATCTAATATTATATGGAATGAAAAATAATCTTAGTAAACTATACTTTTAATGCCTCCTTTCTAAAGACAATCAATTTGATATTCGCTTCCAAATTATTTTCTGTAAATTTATGCATTGATGATAATTGCTTTAATTAGTAAGTATCACCTAACTCAAAGATGTAAAAAAAGAGTTTTAAAACCCTTAGTACAGACTTATTTAGCATTTTTCTTATATTTTCAGATAATAATAAATGAGAATATACATTGATATGTGTATTTTTTCATCCATCATGTTTGTTATTCTATCATAGTGCATATAAATAATAAAGGAATTTTGTGTTTTCTTATGAATACATGCAATTTTTCTACATCAATATAAATTCTGTAATATCCTAAAATAACTTTGTTCAAGTTTTTAACAAAGTGATGAAAATTACATTCAATATTTTTGTTGCATAATTATTATTAAAACATAATATATATAAAATTATTAAAACATAATATCTATAAATTTCAGTTTCATTTATTTCTCTAAATAATGCAGTATATATAGATATACTGTGGTATAATGTATTTTTAAAATTACTATTAAGATTTAAGTTTAGGATAGAGGTAATAAAATGGCTTTTGACGGCATAGTAATATCAAATTTATCATATGAATTGAATACAAAGCTTGTAGGCGGCAGAATTTCAAAAATTTCCATGCCGGAAGAAAACGAGCTTATTTTTACAGTTAAAAATAATGCAAAAACTTATAGACTTTTGGTATCTGCAAGTGCTTCACTTCCACTTGTATACCTTACGGATGTAAATAAACCCGCTCCCAAAGTTGCTCCGGCATTTTTAATGCTTCTTAGAAAATACATAGGAACGGCAAAAATAATTGATATATCTCAAATGGACTTGGAAAGAATATTATGTTTTGAACTTGAGCATTTAAATGAGCTCGGTGATATCAGCCACAAAAAAATGTATGTGGAAATAATGGGCAAACATTCAAATATAATATTTACAGATGAAAATAATAAAATAATCGATTCAATAAAAAGAATTTCCGCAAATATGAGTTCACTTAGAGAGGTTTTGCCCGGAAGACAGTACTTTCTTCCGGATGAATTAAAGAAAAATGATTTACTTTCTGTGGATATGGATGAGTTTGTAGGTATATTAAAATCAAAGGAGTATGCTCTCTCAAAGTCAATATATATGAACTTTGCCGGTATAAGCCCGCTTATTGCAGAAGAAATCCTTATTCGTGCATCACTTTCTTCTCAAGCCCCTTCCACATCACTTAATGAACTTGAATATACACATCTGTTTCATACAATTAAAAATTTATTGGAAGATATTTCCTTACATAATTTCTCTCCCAATATCATATATCGTGGCGAAGAGGCATTTGAATTTTCTTCTATAAATCTTTTTTCTTATGAAAATGAAGAATATAAAAAAGTTTTTTTTGACTCTGTAAGTGAAATGCTTTACAATTTCTACTCTTTTAGAGAAGCCTTTGTACTTAACAGGCAAAAAAGCTCTGATTTGCGTCGTATTGTAAATACTGCACTTGAAAGAGCGTCAAAAAAGTTTGATTTACAAGAAAAACAGTTACAGGATGCTGATAAAAAAGATATCTACAGAGTTTACGGTGATTTATTAAATACTTATGGTTACAGTTTAAAGGGGGGAGAAAGTTCATTTACCACAGAAAATTTTTATGATGATAATAAGGAAATCACTATACCGCTTGATAAGCATAAATCGGCTAAAGAAAATGCCAAGAAATACTATGATAAATATGCAAAGCTAAGTCGAACAACCAAGGCACTCAGCGAAGAGATAGTCAATACCAAAAAAGATATGGAGCATCTGCTATCCATACAGACCGCACTGGAAGTATCAAGTGATGATGAGAGCCTTTCACAGATACGCCAGGAGCTCATTGACTTTGGTTATATCAAAAAACATTCTTCTTCAAAGCAAAAAAAGACCTCCTCACATCCATATCACTATATTTCAAGCGACAGATATGACATTTATGTAGGTAAAAACAATTATCAGAATGAGGAGCTTACTTTTAAACTTGCTACAGGGAATGACTGGTGGTTTCATGCCAAAGGTATTCCCGGCTCACATGTGATTTTAAAATCAAATAATGAGGAGGACCTTCCTGACAGAGTATATGAAGAGGCAGCCGCACTTGCAGCCTTTTATTCAAAGGCAAAGGATTCCGAAAAAGTCGAAGTAGACTATATTCAAAGAAAAAATATTAAAAAAGTTGCAGGTGCCGCTCCGGGCTTTGTGATTTACCACTCCAACTGGTCAATGATTGCCACACCGAGGGCGGATTTACAGCAGGCAAAATAAAATTAAACTGGATGAGCAAAAGTTTATACTTTAACTCATCCCTCTTTTTACATTCCGATGCTTTCCGATATCTTATCTCTAAGCATCAGTGCATCCACCGCCTGCTTCGGATCTTTATTATCAAAAAGTACCGCATTTACCTCATTTACTATGGGCATACATATATTATATTTATCAGCCAGAGCCTTGGCTGCCTTGGCTGAATACACACCCTCCACAACCATCTCCACCTCTTTCATAGCCTCATCCATAGTTCTTCCCTGTCCCATAAGCATACCGGCTTTTCTGTTTCTGCTATGCTTACTTGCACAGGTTACTATCAAATCTCCTATGCCTGATAATCCGTAAAAGGTCTCAATATTGGCTCCCATTGCCGTTCCCAGTCTGCTTATCTCCACTATTCCTCTGGTTATAAGTGCAGCCTTTGCATTATCACCATATCCAAGTCCGTCCGATATACCTGCAGCAAGTGCAATTACATTTTTTAATGAACTTCCCAGTTCAATACCCAGCATATCGGTGGAAGTATATACTCTGAACACCGGACTCATAAAAGCGGATTGTATGAGCTTTGCAGTTTCTATATCATCAGCTCCCGCAACACAGGTCGTAGGCAATTGTCTAACCACTTCCTCCGCATGGCTGGGACCGGAAAGTACTGACACAACGGCATTATTTATCTCATCTAAAATCTGATCTGTAAGTATCTTTAGTGTACTTTCTTCAATACCCTTTGCCACATTTACTATAATTTGACCTTCTTTATAAAATGCCGCCATTCTTTTTGCCGTACTTCTTGTAAAAATAGACGGAACGGACAGTACGCAAATCTCGGCATCCTTCATCGCAAGTTCCAAATCATCTTCAAATAAAATATCTTCGTCAAATACAATCCCCGGCAGATTTTTATGTGTACGCTTTTCTCTAAGCTCTTTTATTTCACTTTCAATGGCTGACCATACCTTTACGCTATGTCCGTTGTCAGACAGAAGCCTTGCAAGTGCCATTCCCCAGGTTCCCGAACCAATAACAGCAATTTTCATTTTTCCACCTTTTTCCCGATTTTATTCTCAGTTCCGCTTACTAATCTCTTTATATTTGCTCTATGCATAAATATTGACAAAAGTCCTATAACGGCAACCAATATTCTAAATTCCACAGGAGAACTTCCATCTGCAAAGCCATAATCTGTCCTTACAAAAAAATGTGCCATACCTATAAAAATAATCATAACAAAAATGGATGCAAGTGATACATATCTTGTTATAGCAACTATCAAGATAAATATAGCCAGACAAACAAAAGCAATTCTATAATCAAGAGCCATTATTATACCTGCTGTTGAAGCAACTCCCTTTCCACCCTTAAATCCAAGATAGAATGGGAAGTTATGACCAAGTACTACTCCAAGTCCAATATATAGCATATACACATAGCTGAGACTGACATTATCTCTAAAAATAAATCTTACCAACAGACATGGTATCAGTGATTTACAAAAATCTCCCAAAAAAACTATAAGTCCTGCCTTTGGTCCAAGTACCCTAAGAGTATTTGTAGCACCTGCATTCCCCGAGCCGTAGTTTCTTATATCCATTTTATTGAGCTTTCCGAATATATATCCGGTCTCAATATTTCCGATAAAGTATCCTATTATTAAAAGAAGAATCCTAAACATTATTTTGTATCCTCTCCTCTTTCTCTGATAATAAATCTGATAGAAGTTCCCTTAAATCCAAAGGCCTCCCTAATCTTATTCTCCAAATATCTTTGATAGGAGAAATGCATAAGCTGCTTTATATTAACAAAAATAACGAATGTAGGCGGTTTGACCGCCACCTGTGTGGTATAAAAAATCTTTAACCTCTTGCCCTTGTCGGATGGTGGCTGTTGCATAACGGTAGCCTCAGAGATTATTTCATTAAGTACACCTGTTTGTATTCTTAAAGTCTGATTTTCTCTGACAATATCTATCATTTCAAAAAGTTTTTGTAATCTCTGTCCACTTAGTGCAGATATAAAAATATATTCTGCATATGGCATAAATGAAAGTATTCTTTTTATATTGTCGGTATACTCATAAATAGTCTTATTATCTTTTTCCACCAAATCCCATTTGTTTACGGCAACTATAATACCCTTACCTCTGTCATGTGCAATACCTGCAATCTTGGCATCCTGCTCAGTCACACCTTCATTTGCATCTATAACAAGAATTACCACATCCGCTCTTTCCACCGCTGTTACCGTTCTGATAATGGAATATCTTTCAATATCTTCCTTTACCTTTGATTTTCTTCTAAGTCCTGCGGTATCAATAAATACATATTCCTGCTTATTATTTACCACTACGGTATCTATAGCATCTCTGGTGGTTCCTGCAATATCCGATACAATAACCCTGTTTTGTCCTGTAAGCCTGTTTATAATGGATGATTTACCTACATTCGGCTTTCCGACTATGGCTATTCTCGGTCTGTCATCATCCTCTTCACTTTCATTTCCCTTGCTCTTAAAATGCACTGCCACAGCATCCAGCAAATCACCTATTCCAAGCCTTGATGCGGCGGATATAGCCACAGGATCTCCAATACCCAGATTGTAAAACTCATATACATCATTTCCAAACTTGGCAATGGAATCTACTTTATTTACCGCAAGTACCACAGGTTTTCTTGATTTTCTAAGCATATCACAGACCTTGGAATCGGAATCTACAAGCCCCTGACGCACATCTGTTATAAATACTATTACATCTGCGGTCTCTATAGCTATCTCAGCCTGCTCCCTCATCTGTGAAAGTATAATATCACTGCTGTCAGGCTCTATACCGCCTGTATCTATCAATGTAAAATTCATATCCAGCCATGTACAATCTGCATAAATCCTGTCTCTTGTAACTCCCGGTGTATCCTTTACAATGGAAATAGGTTCTCCGGCTATGGCATTAAATAATGTGGACTTTCCGACATTCGGTCTGCCTATGATGGCAACTACAGGTTTACTCATTATTTACTCCTTTTTCATATGCCTTATAGGCATTTTCTTCTATATAATTATCTGAAACTATGGCATTTACCAGATCATAACCCGACTGACCTACTATAACGGTCTTGACATTCAAACTTCTTTCAATATCGGTTCTGGTCAGATCATCAAGCAACACCTCTTCTCCGCTTCTAAACATATTCACCGACAGTAAAAGCCTGTCACCAAGTTCCTTGCCCTTTAGCTGATTTATTATATCAACTCCGGTCAGAAGCCCTGCTACAGTGATTCTTTCTCCAAAAAAATCATTCCTTATGGTATAGAAATTTATCTTTTTAGTCGGAAATCTTTGCTCCACTCTCTTTACCAAAGTCTTCATAGAGTGTGCCGGCAAAATAGCTGTTGCAATACTTATAGTTTCTTCTTTTTTTATATCTTCCTTATCTATCTTTAAATTCTCTATGGCATCCTTTACTTCTTCACTTAAAAGCCTAAGCATTCCGACACCGTTTTCAAGTTGAATATATCCGTCATAAGTCTCTTCTTTCGGCATCTCTTTACCGGCAATAAGATAAAATTCATCACTTGCCTGTGCAAAATGTTTATTACATTTTTCCATCGCCTTTTTTTGAATTTCCTCTATTATTCCGATTGTTTCTATTGCTTTAGCCTTATCCACAAGTGTAAGCCTCGGTAAATCATCTCTGAATTTTGTAATACCAACCGGCACTACAGATACACTTTCCATTGTTGGAGCATATTTTAATAAATCATTTAATGTTTTTCTTAATTCCTCACCGTCATTATATCCCGGGCACATCACCACCTGACCGTTCATAGGTACATTTTTTTCATACAGTTTATCTATATATCTAAGTGACTCTCCGGCAAAGCGATTGTGAAGCATTTTTTTTCTAAGTTCGGGATTGGTAGTATGTACAGAGATATTTATAGGTGCCAGATTAAATCTTATTATCCTTTCAATATCCGCATCCTTCATATTTGTGAGTGTTACATAATTACCCTGTAAAAAGGAAAGTCTGGAATCATCATCTTTAAAATAAAGAGTCTCTCTCATTCCCTTCGGCATCTGGTCTATAAAGCAGAAAACACAATTATTTGTGCAGGATTTATAATCACTCATAAGCCCTTCTTCAAACTCAATTCCTATATCTTCATAGTCACTTTCAATATCCAGCTCCCATTCTTCACCATTTGCCTTTTCTATCAACATGGTAAATTCTTCGGCATTTATATAATATCTATAATCCAATACATCTTTTATCTCATTGCCGTCGATAGATATAAGCTTATCTCCCGGCTCTATTTCAAGCTCCTGCGCTATAGAACCTTCGGCAACGCTTTTTATTATATGAAAATTCATTCTACTCCATTCATTTGTAAACAGCAAATGACATCTACTACTATAACGGAAAAAGCCACGAGATACGAGCTCGTGGCTTTCTTATTGTAGCACTATCCGACTACATATCTTAACTTCATTTGCCTCTTTCAGTCTAACATATTAAATTTTAGATTTCAACATCTTATTTTTTATTTCATATAACATCCATTATATCATTAAACATTTTTGTTTCTAAACCTCATATGACAACAAATTTTCTATTCCCACAATTTTTTCTGTAAAATCATCCCTTTCCATATTTCTTGGAAGTACAGTTTCACATTTCATTTGAAATTTTTTTTCTCCCTTTCTTTCAATCTTTATCATACTTACTTCAATACCAATTGCCTCAAGTTTTTGAACTATAGTTTCTACATCCTCTTTTTTGTCTCCAACCAAAAACATTACCTTTGCTCTTAACGGATCTTTTAGTATTTCAAGTTTTCTATGGAATAAGCACTGCATAATAAGTATAAGAATTGTACCTTCAAAACCCAATACATACATTCTTGCACCGATAGCCATACCTATGCCTACAGTCATCCATATTCCGGCAGCTGTTGTCATACCTCGAACAAGCCCTTGTTTGCTGATGAAAATCAATCCTCCTCCAAGTATGCCTATGCCTGATATAATTCCTGCTGCAACTCTGGATATATCTACACTTACACCTTCAATAGATATAACGTCTAAAAAACCGTATTTTGATACAATCATCATAAGTGCAGATGCTACGGATACTATGAAATGTGTTCTTACTCCGGCAGACTTCATTCTACTCTGTCGTTCCACACCTAAAGCTGTACCACAAAGTCCGGCACATATAAGCTGAAATAAAAAAATACTATCATTTATTACATATTTTTCCATTTAGCATCTCCTTATATTTATATACTATCGACACATTCAACTTTTTTGATGTTTCCCGTATATTGATCATATTCGATAATCTCTTTATAAGAATCTTGAATACAATCGCTGTTATTCCATAATAACTTAATCTGTCCATTATCAGTGTCATTTTTTACAGTAATATTACCAATATACCTTTCATCACAATATACTTTTACACCGTCTTCCCTACTATAAGGGGCAATTTTATAGGTATTTCCACCGGGAGAAGTAAGCTCCATACCTCCATCTTCTACCAGTCTAAAAGCAATTACATCCGCACCGTACATATCAACCATCTTGCACCATTCTAAAGTCTGATACTTTCTGCATACTCCACTTATTCCGTCAATATAAGTTACATTTGACTCCATCTTTCCTTCTTTATCAATGTATATATGAGGTGCCTGTGAGCCACAAAAATATGGCCATCTGAATATCAAATGCCAATGCGGTGGATAATCAGGGTGTAACTCATTACAAGTTTCAAATCCAAGAAGCAATATATATCCGAGATGATTGTCATGCAAATATTTTCCTATACCCATATGCCTTAAGACTTCTCTTGCCGCAAATGTATAGTGAACCGAAGCATCGATTTGAGTTTGCGGATATGTATCTTTATCATATTTTCCCGCACACCTTCCAATATCGTTCTCTTCAACTCTAAGAGTAATACCGTCTTCTCTTAAAATACTATGTGCATATAATGTTCTTGTCGGACCAAGAAGTCCACTAATTTCAATTTGAAATATATATTTGTTATTACTGTGATCAAATGCTATATATTTGCCTTCACATAATATATACTTTATTTCATATTCTTCACTGTCTTCTAAGTCTATAGAAATCAAGCAAGCATCCTTTAAGATAAAATGCTTTATATAAATTACAATTTCTCCATCTGTTTCATAATATAAACCGTTTTCTTTTGTAATCTCACATTCAAAATCTGCACTTATATTAATCTTCGGTATTCCAAATATACCTTTTTTACTTTTAATAAATCTTATTGCTGTATATCTATATTTATTTGATTTATAAGGAAAATCAGACATTTAAAGCCTCCCTCTGCATATTAAAGTTTTTTCTTTTTCAAATTTTCATAATCGGTCATAGCAGTTTCAAGTATTTCATCAATATCTAAATGCTCCATTATACCTTTTTTTATTGCCACACCTAGTAAATTCTGCAACTCTTTTAATCCAATATTATCTCCATCTACTATAGGATAGTAGTTGGTCTGAGCATTTTTAAAACATTTTTTTGCATAATCAAGCCATGGATAAGCATCATTTACTTCAGCATCATCATATGCCTTTTTTTTTGCAGACATACCGCCAAGTAATACAGTAGCTGTACCTATATCATCTCGACTAATCCATTTCAAAAAGTCTAAAGCAATATCCTTATTTTTTGAATATTTAGAAATACCAAGAACACTACCACCAAGCATAGGATTATCTCCGGGTACAATAGACCACCCTATTTTCCCTCTAATCTTTGAGTCGGGTCCGACAAATCCACTAACATGGTTTATCATATAAATACCCATTGCCGTATCACCTTCCGCAAACTCCTGAGCTGAATCTGTCCACCAATTGTGCTCTATTTTTGAGGAACAATTCCAAGAGTCTTTAGTTTCTCTTAATGCATCTCTTGCTGCCTCAGTATTTAAAAGAATATTTCCATTTTCATCAAATAATCTTTTTGAATGACTAAAATATCGCATCAAAAATTCAACACCGACAGTTCCGTGTTCTCCTGATGTAAAGCTGCAACCATACTTAATCGGAGATTCATTATTAAATTCATTTGTAAAAAAATACGCAATACGATTATACTCTTCAAAGGTCTTTGGAACCTCTAATGATTTCTTGTACATCTCATAATATAATCTTTTTAATCTTGTATCTTCAAACAAATCCTTTCTATAAAATAGTAACTGAATACTTGGTGTTCCCGGTAATGCATAAATATCACCATCAAGATAAGAATAATTTTTTAGTGCATTAGGCAAAAAACCGTCTAAGCTGTTACCGATATTGGATTCTATATTTGTAAGTGGCTCAAATACCGATTTAGCTAAAACCGGAAACCAATCCTTATCCATACGAACTATATCATATGACAGTTCCGCCCCCCTGTTTTTTACCAGTTTATACATACTTTCATAGTCTGATTCTGTTATTCTTATCTTTATTCCGGTATTAAATTCATATAAATTTACCACTGTCTTAAGTGCTCGTGTAGTAGGGCTTGCAATAGATAAAATATTCAATACATTTTCTTCATTTTTTGAATTTATTTTTGGCCAATCTGAAAATCCTTTTGATTCTATAATCAGTTCATTTCTATTTTCCCAGTTACGGTTTATTAGATATGAAGCGGCATCTATACCCATTTTTCTATAGTCTATTTCATACCTAATAATATCTCTTTCAGGAATAGTATATACAGGAGAAAGTGAAACGATATCTACCGGCTTATTTCTATAGAAGTTTTGATATACACTTTTTACCGTTTGAGCCAATGATATACTGTCAGTAATGACTGCATCAGGTTGCATATGAGTAAAAACTCTCACTACATTCTGATATTTGCACTGCTCAGTAGTAACTCTCTCATATACTTCTGATATTTTATCTGATTTTCCAATACTTTCTAAAAATGAATTACGAAAGTCCATTTTCCCTGAATATGTAAGAGGTCCTGTTAAAAGAGCAACTTTTTCATAATTACCTTGCAATATTTTTTTTGCAATCTCTTTTCCGGCCTCTATATCATCATACCCGATAAACTTACAACTGTATGGCTGTTTATTAGATATAAAAATGACATCTTTATTTGAAAATCCTGCTTCATAGTAAGCCTCACTTCCATCTGATATGGATGTAAAAACAGCTACTCCCTCCGTCATTCTGGATTTAATTTTCTGAATCTGCTTCCTCTCATAATCAACATCGTCATTTGTAATGTATAAATCTACTGTATATTCTTTTCTTTCCGCATAATCTTTAAAACTGGAAAAAAAATCTATGTATGTTTTATCATATAAATTTGGAACTACAACTGCTAAAATCTTTGCAGTACCCTTTCTGAGGTTTTGAGCCTTTTCATTTATAACATAGCCCATATCCTCAACTGCTTTCATTACTCTACGTATTTTATCACTGCTTACATTATCTTTCCCGTTTAAAACATTTGAAACGGTTGCCTGCGATACTTTTGCCACCTTGGCTATATCTTTTATAGTTGCCATTTTCTATACTCCAATCTGATTTGTAAGTATTAATGGTTTATTCCTCTATCCTTTAAATACTTACAGCATTGATATGTCCAATCAGTTTGAATTATATCAAAGCCATGGTCAACTAACCACCCCCATCCTTTATCCGGATCATCAATCATTGAGACATCATCCGTATGCCCGGCTGAAAGAGGTATTTTATAATTGTATAATACTGCATTCCCCCATAAAGTCTTGCCCCTCTTCTTCATACTCTCTATATATTCAGGTTGTATCACAGGGGACTCTTCTGTTTTAAACACAAGTTCAGCACCGATATAATTTATATTCATTTTTTCAATTATCTCAGAAGCATTATCTTCTTCCATATATATCGGCATAAACATATAATCAGATGCCACATCTTCAATTATCTCTAAAACACTTGGAATCGGGGCATGTTTAAGTAAAACCTGATCTTTCATGTTATGTCTTTCAACTACTTTTATGACATCGGGGATACAGTCCCCAATGCGATCAAGATTTAAAATACAACGTCCCTTAAAATGCTCTAATATATCGTCAAAAGAATTTATTCCCCATTGTGTAGGATTGAAATCAACATTGATAAGGCGAAGTTTTTTTATTTCTTCACTGTCCAGTTTTGTAAGATCAATGTTTTTATTAAGTTGATACGGTTCTTTACCTGTATGAAAAATAAATATTTTACCATCAGTACTTTTAAAAAGATCCATCTCTAAAATTGATGCACCGCCTTTTAGAGCGATATCAAATGCAGGTATTGTATTACAAGGAATATTGGAACCTGCCGCTCCACGATGAGCCACAATCTGTACATTATCATTATTGTATAAATGAAGTGTATTTTTCATTCTAACTTACCTCCGGCATTCCAATTTATACTATCTTCGGAACACGAAATCCTGCTTTAACAATATCATCTTCAATATCATCTCCTAAATGCATGCAATAAACACGTTGTCTTTCTTCATACGGAATAATCTCGCATAATTTCTTAAGAGAAAAATGTGATGTACTGTCTGTATCTAGGAATGTACATTCTTGATACATAGTCTTTATTTCTCCTGATAGAAAGGCATTTAAAATATCAGACGGAACATTGCTTGTATCACCACTGTAGTATATCTTTTCTCCATTACATTCAAAAATAAATCCGCAACATAACATATCTGTAGCATGGATTTCTCTCTTCACATAAATAGATAATCCGATCGCTTCGCATTCTTTGAAGTCTGTTGTGAAATTATATTTATCAGTGTGAACTCCACTTTGAGCCAATATATTCACAATGGTATTTTCCTCAGCTGCCAATAATACTTTTTTATCAAGTACATTTTTACAAAAAGAAAGAAAAGATCCCAGACTACCGATATGATCAGCATGAAGGTGTGTAAGCAGTACAACTATATTATCATAATCATATATTTCATTACGTGAAAACATAGCTCTAAAAGTACTCTCTCCACAGTCTATTAAGTATAGACAGTTATCATGCTCAAAAAATGCACAATTACTTCCCAGTACAGGATAATATGCCGCTCCTATTCCGGTGAATTTTAATTCCATTTTATCTCCTTATTTTCCTATACTAAAATTTTTATATAAATCACCATAAGATTTCTCTATCTTGTACAGATGCACTCAAATCCTCATCACACCCCATATCCAACGGACTTGGCTTTATAAACTCTCCCGATTTTCCTTTAATATAAGCCCCTTTGCTATTTAATTCTACTATTGCATACAGAGGGCTCTTATATGGAAATGTATACTGAAGATTTGGAAAAGCCTCTTCTATTTCATCTGAAAATCTATGTTTTGCAAACTTTGTACCGATCCAATGATTTGACATACTGTTTAGAGTATAGTAATACACTCCTTTATCACATTCCAATCTATCTACATGTGTATGTCCGTTTATACAAAGTCTAACTTTTTTACCGTTTCTATTTGCCTTTATGAATAAATTTGAAAGTTCGTCAGCATTTTTTATACCTCTGGAGCCTTCATTTAGAGGTTGATGCGAAAATATTATTTTAGGCATATCAGATTCCAACAGTTCTTTTTCAATCCATTCCATTTGTTCAGAATCAATATATGGTAAATCATCAGAATCAAAATAATCCCCATAATAATAATCTTTAAGTTCTCCGGTCTTCGTTTTAAAATTATTACCGTCAAGCACTAAGAATTTCCAATCTTTACATATGAAAGAGTAATATCTCTTATCCATTCCATAGAGCTTCATCGCCTGTTCCTTTGAGCAAAAATCAAACTCATGATTTCCAAGTACATGATAATGTGGTTTGGAAAATTTATTAAATTTCTCCAAGAGTTCAATTTTAGGTACATCAGCCGGTACTCTCATCGCATTTTTAAGATTTATAGGCATATTCTTTTCTGAACATAGGCATTTACTTGTATCCTCCGGGTAACAAAAATCTCCCAGTTGAATGATAAAGTCAACATCTTCTTTCTTCATTTGTTCTATGAATGTATCCAGTCGTATTCTTCCATCATGCATAATATCAAGATGTAAATCAGTAAAAATTCCAAATTTTACATTACTATAATGCATTTTGCCACCTCAATTATTATTAAATTAACCCTTAACACCACCTGATGTCACCCCTGCCACAATTTTATCGGAAAGGAATAGGTATATAATTACAGTTGGCATAAATACAATTACTACAGATGCAAACATTCCGGCCCAATCACCTGATTGCATCATTGATTGTACAGTCTGATAAAGACCTACACCTACAGGGCGAAGTTCAGATTTATTGGCAAAAATCAACGCCATAAAATATTCATTCCATCTGCTTATAAAGTTAAAAATTGTTACTGTCATAATAGCAGGTTGTGCCAATGGAAACATGATTCTCCAAAAGCATTGTATCGGACCACATCCGTCTATTGCCGCCGCTTCTTCATACACATCAGATATCCCCTGGAAAAATGCCATTAGAAAGAAAGTTGTGTATGGTACTGAAGTTGCCGTATATATAAAGATCAAAGTCAAGTGTGTTCCACTCAATTTTAATGTACTGACAATTGAAAATAGCGGCATAACAATCATAATACCGGGAATTCCAAGAGCTGTAATAATACTCTTTTTAATCAAACCGTTAAATTTAAACTTAAATCTGGTAAGGCAATATGCTGCAGGTGCACTCACTATAATAGTAAGGATACATGACGGTACTGTATAAATCACTGAATTTAAAAGATTCATCAATGCCTTATTTCTAAAGAAAGCTTTAGTATAATTTTCAAAATGTAATCCTGTAGATAATACATTACCCGTAAATACCTCTTTTGTTGATGACAGTGAAGCTGCAATAATCCAGCCAATCATAAATATTGTAAAAAAGGCCCAAATAATTCCAATAATGTAACTAGGTAATAAAGTAATTTCTTTTCTCCATCTGAAATCGGACTTTCTTTTATTATTCTTCATCTCTTCACCTCCTATATCTCATAGTTATCATCTTTAATTGCATGATTTAGAATCATTGACACAATGACTACGATAACTGTCATTAGCACTGCCGCAGCGGCAGCCATTCCTGCATTTACCGACTCTGAGGCTACTTCCGTTCCAAACAAAGTCTGATATGTAAATAGCATAGGTGTATATGTATTTACACCTGAGAAAACTTGTGATAAGGCAAAGAATCCCATAGTTCTTGTTGTCCATAACACTATTGCAGTCCTCAAAACACCTTTTGTCAAAGGGAAAATAATATGTCTAAAGCGTTGAAATCCTGTAATTCCCTCTAATGATGCCGCTTCAAAGTAATCTTGCGGTATCTTTTCAATTCCTGCTATGAACATCATCATAAAGTATCCTACATTACCGAATACATTTGCAATACACATTGAGAAAAACATATGATCGGAATTTAACCATTGATAATCTGCCAAATATTTTAAGCCAAGTTTTGCAAACATAGTTGTAAAAAGTCCAAATCTGCTATTGTATACGTAAAGTAACCACATATAACCTACTGCAATAGCTGCAATTACATTTGGAAGGTAAACTATGGTTCTAAAAAACTTTTTGAATCGAATATCCTTTGTGAAAGCCAGTGCAAACAACATAGATAAAACCATTGTAGCAATACCGTTGTAAATCCATATTTTTAGAATATTTACCATGGATCTAACAAATAAAGGTGTTTTAAATAACTTAAAAAAATTTCCAAAACCAACAAATTTCCAGTCCATTAGCGGAGTAGTTACACTCTTTACCTTAAACAAACTCATGGCAATAGTTCTTAATGTCGGATATAAAAATATAACTACCATAAGTACTACAGCCGGTAACATAAACGTAATAATTGATCTTTTCGTCTGTTTCATAAAATCCTCCTTATGAAAAAATGTAAAGGCAAGATGCCTTTACATTTTAGCAATGATTTTATCACTGATATATACTAGAACTTAGATGCCATTTCAACAAATTCTTCTGCTGTAATACTTCCACCCATCAGCTTTAAACAAGCATCTGCAATAATCTGCTTACTGTTACTATTTAGGATAAGCGCTGTCTGTGACGGATATCTGTTTGTATACTTTGACATAACTTGTTGTGCATCTTTTAAACTATCTGGCCATACACCGTCAACACCAACAGGAATAGCATTTGCCATATCAGAAAACTTCTGGTCGAATGCTGTAGTTACATAAACTCCAAAAGCTGCTGCCGCCTTAGCTTCTTCCTCTGTTGCATCCTTATTAATTGCTATTCCATAGCTGCTGTAGCATCCTGATGTCTGATCATCAACCCCACCTTCCACAGTTGGGAATGCGAAAGAACCCCATTTAAAATCATCAGGTGTTGAGTCTTTTACTTCGTTAGGAAGCCATGTTCCATTGATGTACATTGCTATTTTTTCATTTATAACCATACTTTGCTGTGCATTCGGATATGTATTGGTTTCTATAACCGGATCAAAATATCCCTTTTTCGCCATGTCCTCAATAGCCTTAGCCGCCTCTAATACCTTCGGATTACTCCAAGCTGACGAATCGTTGCTCAATTTTGCGACCTCATCATTACCCATTAAACGGCTCATATAATATCCAACCCAGCTTGTAGCATAATTGCTGTCTGTAGTAACAGGAGTATATCCTTTTGCTTTAATTTTTTCACAGGCATCCATAAATTCTGCCCAAGTTTCCGGATATTTTGTTATTCTGCAATCATCAAATATGTTTTTATTGCAAAAAATCATAAATCCCTGCGGTGCATAAGGGAAATATGAATACTTTCCATCAAATAGCTTTGCGGACAGGCCTGACATACTTGGCATAATTTTATCAACATATTTCTCTCCACCTGTTGATTCATATGACTCTTCAAAATAAGGTGTGAGATCCATTGTAATTTCAGACCACATTGATTTAATATTATCAGCATTAGCATCCATCATTGTAACCTTTGTTCCTGCTGATACTGCTGAGCCAACCAGGTTTCTGTTATCACGACCGTTAAATGTAAAATTAATTTTGACACCCGGATTTGCTTTCATAAATTCATCTGCTGCTTCCCTTAATGCATCTGCTTGAGCTTCAGTTTCACTCCAACTTGACCAATACTCAATTTCTGCGTTTAGTTTTGCATCACCACTTTCCGTATTATCTGCACCGGATTCTACTGACTTTGTAGTCTCCTCTACCGGCTTAGACGAACCGCTACCACAAGCCACCAGTGACATCCCCATTGCTACCGATAATGCAGCTGCCAACAATTTTCTCATAATTTTCCTCCTATAAAATCAAGGTTCATTTATTTATTGACTTTATTATAACGTTTAAATTGAAACGTGTCAATATTTTCAATATGATATTATAAGCTACGTTTAGTGACATCATGTTCAATATAAAACACCTCTTTTCATTGTCTATTTATGACAGTAATAAAGCCATTTTAGAGATTAATTTAAGAGTAGAATTATAAAGTTATATGGCGTTAAAATTTTATGTTTATAGCAAATGTAAATAACTCTTATCAATTGAAAACAAAAAAGTGTCTAGTTGCAGCTGCAATGACACCTTTGTAATATTTAATTATTAATTTATATTAAGTTACAATTATAAAACCAAGGCTCCACTTAAATATGATGTAGATACGCAAAAAAGCCCCAAATTTTGAGGCTTTTATATAGATTGTTTTTTAATATTGTTTCGCTTAGTATATTATTTTCTGATTTCCTGCAATTTTTTATTTATAAGTGCAAATACCTTATCCGTATCTACTTTTTCAGGATTAAAGAATGCTGCCATTTCATCAACCTGCATACCGCCCATTATACCCAGCATACTCTTTTTCGTCTTCATAGTTCCGAATTGATTTATTATAGATACAAGTATATCTCCGGCTTCATCATTTCTGATTACATCATCTACGGTATCCTTTATACTGAAAAATTCCGGCTTAAACTCAAGTTTGCCTGCTTCAAGGTTTTCCTTATCAATATCATCAAACCAGTTCTTAACACCGTCCTCTTCCTCTTCATCAGCCGGTCTTACATATCCGGCAAAAGGTTTCTCCTCTCTGATAAATGTGGTTCTGTCAACTACTTCTTCATCTAAGATTACACCTACCGCCTTTATATAATTGCTGCCCATATTAAGACTTACATTCTCAAATATAAAGATTTTATCACCTTCCTTTTCACCAAGGTCCACACCGTTCACAAACAGTCTAACCTTTGGCATATTTGAATAGATCTTTATATTTATTTTTTCAGCGCATCTTATTGCAAATCTCTTGCTTGTAATATGAACAAATGACTCATCTGACCAATAAGCTTTGTATAAATAGAATGAATCCTTCTTTATTTTTCTGTCAATAGTTACAAGACCTTTATTGTTTCTGCCTTGAACACCGCCCTCATCTCTGGCATCACAACCGAAATCAAACATATTCCAGATATATGAGCCCCAGATCTCAGGTCTTTCACTAAGTAATTTTGCCATATGCTCATGATACTCAGCCTGATATTCCTCAGTGTAATCCTTACATGCAGGGGTATCTGAATGCCAACTTATAATGCCCTCACAGCCGTATTCTGAAAGTCCTACAGCCCTGTTTGGATGCATAGCTCTAAACTTATCAAACCATACTTCATTATCTGTATACTTCCCGCCATACCATCCGAAGTATAGGTTATATGCAAGTATATCCGTGATCTGATTGTGATCTGATTCCATAGGAAGCATTGATACCTGAGCCATTGTGGTAAGCCTTGTATTATCAATACTCTTTACTAAAGCATTAAGTTCCTTTAGATTATCTGTAAGTCCCGGTATGTCTCCGGCAATTGTTATCTCATTTGAAATTCCCCAGAAAAATATACTGCTGTGATTATAATTTTGATAAACCAGCTCTTTCATCTGCTCCATAGCATTCTCATGTGCCTTTGGATCCTTATTCATTCTGGATATAAAGGGGATCTCTGCCCATACTATAAGACCGTATCTGTCACAAAGCTCATAAAAATAATCATCTTGCTGATAATGTGCCAGTCTTACAGTATTTGCACCTACATCAAGTATCAGATCCAAATCTTCAAAATGGTCAATTTGATCAAGTGCATTTCCATTGCCCAGTCTGTCTTGATGTCTGCTGACACCTCTAAGAGGCAGACTCTTTCCATTCAGGAAAAATCCCTTATCCGGATCTACATAGTACTCTCTGATACCGTGATTTACCTCTACATCATCAAGTACTTCATTATGTCTTACAAGTTTAATACTCAAATCATACAGGAATGGATCTTCGATACCGTTCCAAAGGCGGGGATTGTCTATCTTAAGGCTTAGCTTTGTTATCTTCTTTGCAGGTGCGACAACAAAGCCTACATCATCATAACTGTCATTATCTCTTACCTCAACCATAACCATGTCTGATTCGTCCGGATCTTTTACATAGGCAGTAATGTCTATTATTGCATCTTCACCGTTCAACTTTGAAGTAACAGCCACTCCGCTGCCTGCATAATACTCTATATCAAATCTTGTCTTAGGTACAGATATCAGACTCACATCTCTGTAAATACCGCCATAGAATGTAAAATCAGCCATCTGAGGATATACATCCGAACTGTTGGTATTATCCACTTCCACAGCAAGAACAATGGATTTCTTATTTTCAAAAAATCTTGTAATATTAACTCTGAATCTTGAATATCCACCTCTATGTTCCTGTACAAACTCTCCGTCAATATATACTCTTGCAACGGAATTTACTCCTCCAAAGCTTAAAATAAATTCACTATCGGGAGAAACCAAAGGTCTTTCCAATCTTTTTACATACACAGCCTTTCCCTTGTAATAGTCATTGCCGCCGTCCTGTCCGTCAAAGGCATTATAAGTATGTGGCAGGTTTATTCTGTCCCAGCTCTCATCAGCCGGTAAGACATTTGGAATTTCTTCAGTCTTTTTAAACATCCAGCCTTCCATTACATTTTCTATTATTCTCATATATTCCCTCCTAAAATATTATCAATTTTTATGCTTGCTCAGCTTCCGTCCTTTTCTTTATTTCAGCAATCTCATCCTGTATACTTTCCATCTTTTCCTTTGTAAGAGGATAGAACTTCATAGCAATAAGATTACATACAAGTCCAATTATAAGCAGTCCGTACATACAAAACATCGCCACAGCCTTTAATGCCCCTGATGAAGTTGTGTCTACTGTAGGCAGCACTTCCTTAAATCCTATAGCCGCACAGCTAAGACCTACAATTGTAGCTCCCAGTGATGAAATAAGCTTATCAACAAATGAGAAAAGTGTTCCCATAAGTCCCGGAACATACTTTCCTGAACGATATACCTCATAGTCAGCACAATCCGCAGTCATAGGTATTACAATATTTCCTGAAACTCCTGTAAAGCCCTTCATAAGCAGGAAAAGCACTAAAAATACTATTGTAAATACATTCCATCCCTTAAAGCCCTCTCCGGGTAAGCTTAAAGTAGTAGGATCTAAAACATAGAATGCTATTATTGAAAGTACACAGGTCACCAGACCTCCTATTGTACCGAAAAGCATTGCCTTTCTCTGTCCAAGATATCTTGCTATATAACCCACACCGAAAAAGAGCATAAGTGCTGTAGGTATTGCAGTGTAAGCCGCTACCTGACCGCCTGCTGCAGTATTACCGCAAACGATTGCATATACCATAATTACTACTACGGCATTTGTCTGTGTAGTAAGTGCAAGCTTATCTGTAGATGCCGATACTACAAGCATCTGTATAGCTCTGTTCTTTGATAAAACCTCCCAATAATCTCTTAATCTTATTTTTTCAGGAGTTCCAAGACCGAAGAACTCTGTTCTGTCCTTTGACGATATTGCAAATATTGCAATAATTGTAAATACTGCAGATATGCTTGCGGTTATCATCCAAAACTCATGGAAAAAATCAGTATTAAACTCACCGTACTTCGGTATAAGCTTTTGAAATACAAGTACAGGTACGGCTGCAAAGAGTATAGTATTATAAATACCGTCAAAAATTGTAAACATAGGTCTTTGTTTAGGATCATTTGTTAAACATGTCTGTGCAGATTTTGTAACAACACATTGGAATGTATACCCTATAATATAGATCATGTATAAAAGAACAAATACAGTAAGCCTTGATCTTTCAGGTGCCTTATGTGTCATATGCACTATAAGAAATGAAAATATAGCCAGTATTATATTTCCTATAAGCATAAAAGGTCTGTTTTTACCGAATTTGGAATCTGTTTTGTCTACAACATATCCTATAAAAGGATCTGTAACACCGTCCCAGATTCTCATATTCATAACTATTGTGGATGCCGCAACTACTCCTACTCCCACAAATCCTACCAAATAGTAACTGATAAAGTTCATAAAAAATAAATACAAATTAGTGGCAGTGTTATTTAATGCAAAACCTCCTATTTGCCATAACTTTGCCCTATGTATTCCTTGATGGTTCATAAAATACCTCCATATTATTGCTTTAACTAGATATTATATTAAATCAGAAAAATTAAAAAGTGAGCCGATATCTTTAAAATAGCATAATATTATGGTATTCTTATTCAGTAGATGTATTTTAGGCTAAAATATCGGAGAATTATGAAATATCAAATTTATAAAGATAATGATCTTTTATCAATAAAAAACATTGAAGAAATATATGAAATAGAAGAAAACTTTTTACAGAAACTATCTTCAGGAGATTTTTCCAAAGCCATGGATGCATACGAAATTTTTACTTCTGTAAAGCCTGACGGAAGAAACGGTGACTCTTTTCATGATGCCTATTATCTGGCAATTGTGCTAGGAACCCTTTGCAGAAAAACATTACAATACAGAAACAAGGTTCATCCTTATTATTTGGATTCCATTTCCAGGGAAATGTCTATAGAACTTTTTAATACAAAAACCATAAATGATATAAATGCAGTTATAAGAAAGTATATAAAAAAGTATTGTCTGCTCGCCAGAAATCACTCTCTGCATCAATATACCGAGATTGTAAATAAAACTGTTTCATATATTGAGTTAAATTATACTGATGAACTGAGTCTTTCAAGTCTTGCCGGTCATTTTCATGTCAGCAAAAACTATCTGAGTGCGGTGTTTAAAAAGCAAATCGGTAAGACTGTAACTGAATATATTCATGATGTAAGGCTTGATAAGGCAATATTTTTTTTAAATACCACCAAGCTTCCTATACATAATATTGCCATGCTCTGCGGTTACACGGACAGCAATTATTTTTGCAGAATTTTTAAAAATCAGCATAAAATATCTCCGGGACAATACAGAAATAAACTTTTACATCAATAGATACAATCATTGTGAGTTTTTATATAAATTTCATCTGAAATTTAATATTTTATAGTCAGGAGTTTGAAGGCTATTTTGTTGACTTAATATTTTTAATAGTGTATAGTGTCTTCGTAAATGAATAATTACATTTGTAATAGTTGAAAGTTCTTTCTTTAACTATTGACAATCTTAAGTACCTAGGAGAAAGAAATGCCGAACAATTTTGTTTTTAGAGATCAACTGCCTGTTGCACCCTTAAAAATTGCCGCACTTGAAAGTTGCTATGATTTCGCAAAAAAAATCAATGATTATATAGTGGAATTTAGAAGAAATGATACTACCGAACTTATGAACAGTAAGGTGGATTTGCATTACAGAGGTTATGACTGTGATAATTATCTTCTGGATATAGCCTGTCCGAGATTCGGTTCAGGTGAAGCTAAAGGATTTATAAAAGAATCAATTCGCGGTACGGATGTATTTGTAATGGTTGATGTATTAAACCATTCACTAAGCTATAAACTCAACGGTTTTACAAATTATATGTCCCCGGATGATCATTATCAGGATTTAAAAAGAATCGTCAGTGCCAGTATTTCCAATGCAAAAAGAGTTAATGTAATTATGCCATTCCTCTATGAGAGCAGACAGCATAAAAAGACCAAGAGAGAGTCTCTTGACTGTGCACTTGCACTTGCAGAGCTTGCTGATATGGGAGTGAGCAATATTATCACATTTGATGCACATGATCCGAGAGTCCAAAACTCAATTCCTCTTACAGGATTTGATAATTTTATGCCTACATATCAGTTTGTAAAATCATTATTCCAAAATGTATCCGATTTAAAAGTAAATAAAGATGATATGATGGTAATAAGCCCTGATGAGGGAGCTATGAGCAGAGCCGTATATCTTGCAAATAACCTCGGTGTTGATATGGGTATGTTTTATAAGAGGCGTGATTATTCCAGAGTAATTGACGGAAGAAACCCTATAGTTGCTCATGAATTTTTGGGAAGCAGTGTTGCAGGTAAGGATGTTATCATAATGGATGATATGATATCTTCAGGTGAGAGTATGCTTGATACCGCTAAGGAATTAAAAAAGAGAAATGCCAAAAGAATCATCATCTGTGCAACCTTCGGACTGTTTACAAACGGACTTGAAAAATTCGATGAGTTCCATAATCTCGGACTTATCGATTATGTTTGCACCACTAATGTACATTATAGAAATCCTGAGCTTCTTACAAAACCATGGTATCTGGAAGCTGATTTGACAAAGTATCTTGCCGCCATTATAAACTCCTATAACCATGATGTTTCAATAGGCAAGAGCCTTTCACCTACAGTTAAAATACAAAATTTTGTATCAAAATATAAATAATACAAAGACCGGCAGTTTTGAAATCACCAATCTGTCGGTCTTTTTTATTTTATGCGTTAAATGTACTTCCGCCTATAAATTCTCTAAGAATAGAATTTGAAGGTACATTATCACTTGGTATTCCAAGGAAATAATCGAGGAATTTTAAAAGTCTCTTAGCCTCGAGATATTCCTTGCTGTCTTTTTTCACACTGAATAAGACCGGCTCAACATATTGTTTTAAAACCGCTATCTCATAATTGAGTGCCGAGTTAAATGTGGCATCTGCGCTGCTTTGATACGGGAAAATATTTCTTCCCTCTCCCCTTCTTACAGAATCCCACATAGCCAAAGTCTTTGTAGGTGAGATACCTCTTTTCCTGACATCTCTTATCATTCTTCTAAGTAATCTGCCGTCAGTAGTGGATATACGATTGTGCTCGTCAATATTTAACTGAGTCAGTGCGCTTATATAGATTTTATATCTGCAATCCTGTGGCAACCTATAAGAAAGTTCATCATTTAAACAATGTATACCTTCAATCACGAGAATATCCTCTTCACCAAGTTTTAAAAAGTCACCATTATACTCTCTTTGTCCTATTTTAAAATTAAACTTCGGCAATTCCACGCTCTCTCCGTTTAAAAGAGCCAGCATATCCTCATTAAATTTATCTATATCCATTGCGCCGAGAGATTCAAAATCCAACTCTCCCTTTTCATCCCTCGGGGTATCTTCTCTATTTTTAAAATAATTATCCACCTCCAAAGGATGAGGTTTTAAGCCATGTGCTCTAAGCTGTATACTGAGTCTGTGTGAAAATGTGGTTTTACCTGATGATGAAGGACCTGCAATCATAACAAGCTTTATATTTCCTCTTTTTACGATATCATCTGCAATATCACCTATTTTCTTTTCCATATATGCCTCTGAGATAAGTATCATCTCATTTGTCATACCGTTTGCAATCATCTCATTTAATGAGCCTACATTTGATACTCCCATATCCTCAGCATTCTTGCTGGCACTGTCAAGTTCGTTAAATATCTTTTCCTCAGGAGCAAACTCCTCCACTATATCAGGATTTTCCTTCTTTGGAATTACAATTACCAGCCCGTCCTTATATCTTGTAAGTCTGAATTTATCAATATAGCCTGTTGAGTAAACCATATATCCGTAATTATAATCTATAAACTCTTCCAGCTTATAGATATTTACCCTTGAAACTCTTCTGAAACTGAAAAGTTTTTCCTTTTCATACATTCCGGCATCATGAAACATCTGTATAGCCGCATCTGTATGAACATTCATCTTCTCGATTCTGATATTTTCATCTACAAGCTCTCTCATTCTTTTATCTATTCTTTCAATATCAAAATCAGCGTTCATTCTTATAAAGAGTCCGTTTCCTGTAGAAAACTCCACAACAGGTCTTATACTGTCTCCATATATATCCTTTATGGATTTTAATAATATAAGAACCGCACTTCTCTCATAGGTCATTCTGCCTATAGCATCGCTTAAAGTAATAAACTCAAGTGTAACATCCTGCTTTAATGTCTTATGAAGTTCCTGTAACTTCCCGTTTACCTTTACCAGCAATGCTCTTTTTTTATGTTCCATTACAATATCAAAATATTTTGTCTTATCGGCATACTCAAATATTTCATTATTTATATTTACCTTAAACTTTTTCATTTCCATCACCTGCCTATCTAAAGAAAAGACTGAAATATCAGCCTTCTCCTGTAATTATTATTTTATTTTTCTTATCCAACCGTCCGGTGCTTTAATCTCACCCATCTGTATTCCGGTAAGTGTATCATAAAGTTTCTTTGTAATCTCACCCATACCTTCCATACCTGAAGGCAAACTTATAACTTCTTCGCCTCTGTATATTCTTCCCACAGGTGAAATAACCGCTGCGGTACCGCAAAGCCCCGCTTCTGCAAAATCCTTTATTTCATCAAAGGAGACCGCTCTTTCCTCGGTTTTTAATCCCAGATAATGCTCTGCCACATAAAGAAGTGATCTTCTTGTAATAGATGGCAGTATTGAACCCGACTTTGGTGTCACCACTGTTTTATCCTTTGTAACAAAGATAAAGTTGGCACCGCCCGTTTCCTCAACATAGGTTCTTGTAGCGGCATCCAAATACATATTTTCATCAAAACCTTTTCTATGAGCTTCCATAAGAGGATGGATGCTCATTGCATAGTTAAGTCCTGCCTTAATATGTCCGGTTCCTCTTGGTGCAGCTCTGTCAAAATCACTTACTGTTATAGTAATAGGTTTTGCCCCACCCTTAAAATAAGGTCCTACAGGTGTTACAAATACTCTGAATTGATACTCCGCTGCTGGCTTAACTCCTATTACAGGAGATGAAGCAAACATATATGGTCTTATATAGAGTGTTGCCCCGGAACCAAATGGAGGCACCCAGTCTTCATTTGCAAGAACCACCTTATCCACAGCTTCAAGGAATCTTTCCTCAGGAAATGGCGGCATCTCAAGTCTACTTGCAGAATCAAACATTCTCTTAGCATTTAGATCAGGTCTGAATGTAACGATATCTCCCTGCTTTGTCCTATATGCCTTCAGTCCCTCAAAGACCTCCTGACAGTATTGCAATATACCTGCCGACTCGTTTATAGTAACATTTGAGTCGGTCGAAAGCTCTCCTTCATCCCATTTACCGTCTTTAAAATTACTGATATATCTGTAGTCCGTAATTCTATAGTTAAAACCGATATTACCCCAATCCAAATCCTTTGTTTCCATGATTATTGCCTCCTGCTATTCATTAAGTTTGGCAAGTTTTGCCGCCTGATCGGCAGCAATACATCCATCTATAAGTTCCTGAATATCTCCATTCATTATCTTATCAAGCTTATATAAAGTAAGATTTATTCTATGATCCGTTACTCTTCCCTGTGGGAAATTATAAGTTCTGATTTTTTCAGATCTGTCACCTGTACCTATCTGGCTTCTTCTGTCGGCAGCCTCGGCACTTTGCTTTTTCTCAAGCTCTATTTCATAAAGCTTTGATCTTAGGAGTGCAAATGCCTTTTCCTTATTTTGCAGCTGACTCTTTTCAGTCTGTGAATAGATAACAATGCCCGTAGGATAATGAGTAAGACGAACTGCGGAATCGGTAGTATTTACACATTGTCCACCGTTTCCGCTGGCTCTCATAACATCTATTCTGACATCATTCATATCTATCTGAACATCCACTTCTTCCGCCTCAGGCATTACCGCAACAGAGGCTGTGGAAGTATGTATTCTTCCGCCTGATTCAGTCTCCGGCACTCTTTGTACTCTATGTACACCGGATTCATATTTAAGCTTTGAATAGGCACCTTTTCCGCTTACCATGGCCACAACTTCCTTGTAGCCTCCGATACCGTTTTCATTTACATCAATCATCTCAACTTTCCAGTTTTGAGTTTCAGCATAATGAACATACATACGGTATAATTGCATAGCAAAAAGTGCCGCCTCATCTCCGCCTGCACCTGCTCTAATCTCAAGCATTATATTTTTTTCATCATTAGGATCTTTTGGCAAAAGTAAAATCTTAAGCTTTTCGGATAACTCCTCTTCAAGTCTTTTACCCTCTGCAAGCTCTTCCTTTGCCATTTCCTTCATCTCATCATCATTCATCTCAAGCATTTCAAGTGCATCTTCCTGCAACTGTTTTGCTTTTTTATATTCTCCATATGTTTCCACCAGCGGTGCCAGGTCGGATTGCTCTTTCATAAGCTTTCTGAATCTATTTTGATCATTCGCCACATCACCACCGGCAAGTTCTGCCATTATTTCATCATAATGTATTACTATGTCTTCTAAATTATCAAACATCTCTTCCTCTTATGTTTTATTTTTCTATGTGTATACTATAGCTACTCTGTCTAAACCTGCTAAATCCTTCTTGATAATAACTTTCTTATCTTCAAAGAGATTTTTAATATCCGAAGCTTCATCATAACCTATTTCAAGTCCCAATATACCGCCCGGAGATAAAAAATTCATAAAATTCTTTTCTATTATTTTATAAAACTTCATACCGTCAATATCTCCATCAAGTGCAAGTCTCGGTTCAAAATCCTTTACCTGTCTTTCAAGGCTGTCCACTATATGACTCTGTATATATGGAGGATTGGATACTATGATATCATATTTATTTTCGGATGTTAAGCTTGAAAACATATCGCTCTTTAAAAAATTGATATCGCATTCCAAAGCTTTGGCATTCTTTTTTGCTATTTTTAATGCCTCCTCAGATATATCAAGAGCATCAACTCTTTCAAACTTTCCAAGCTTTTTAAGTGCAATGGCTATCGCTCCGGAGCCTGTGCATACATCAAGGATCTTTTTATTTTTATCTCCGAGATTTAAGACCTCTTCCACCAATACCTCTGTATCAAATCTCGGTATAAGCACATTTTCATCCACATACAGCGGTAATCCGCAAAAATAAGCCTTATTTACGATATACTGCACAGGCATATTTGTAAGCCTTTTTTCTACATACTCTTTTAATGTTTCAAGCTTTGATATATCTTTTATGGTTTCGTATTTATACATTGTCCATTTGGAAAAATCAAGGTCAAATATCTCATATATAAGCAGCAATATATCGCTGGCAGCATCTTTAAAACCATTTTCTTCCAAAAGCTTTACATATTTATCAAAAGCTTCTATGTATTTCATTTTAGAAATTTTCCTCTAAATATGTTCTCCAGTCAAATACCCTCTCCACAGCAGTAATAGCCACTTCCACCATATCCGGAGTAGGTTCCTTTGTGGTAAGCCCCTGCATCCACAGTCCCGGCTTACTTAAAAGATTTACCAGCCAAAAATCACTTTTTCCGGCAATTCTTAAAAACTCATAACTTACTCCCGCTATAGCAGGTACCAGTACTATTCTTGAAACTGCTCTTAACCAGATGGTATCCACTCTTACAACCATAAAGAAAAGTATACTTATCATCATTACAATAATAATAAAGCTTGTACCGCATCTTTTATGTTCTTTCGAGCTTTTCATTACATTTTCCACATTAAGCTCAAGCCCATGCTCAATACAATTGATACATTTATGCTCCGCTCCATGATACATAAAAGTCCTTTTTATATCCTCCATACCGGAAATAAGCTTTATATATATAATAAATATAGCTATTCTGATTATTCCTTCAAAGATTGCAATTATATAATGATTATTAATTTTCATCTTTATAATATTACTTAAAAGCATCGGCAAAACCATAAATATCGCAATAGAGGCTATTACCGAAATAAACATTGTAATACCCATTATCACTTTATCAAGTCTGTCACCGAAGATTTTTATAAGTTTCTCTTCAAACTTTGACGGTTTTGAATCTTCATCATCCTCAAAAAAACTTGATGAGTATGATAAGGTCTTCATTCCCAAAATAAGGGAATCTATAAATGAAAATATACCTCTAAAAAACGGAAGAGCAAAAATAGGAAACCTTGTTGTTAAGCTCTCATATTTATCTTCCATAACTGCTATTGTTTTATCCGGCTTTCTTACTGCTGTAGAATATCTGTCACCGTTTTTCATCATGATGCCCTCTATTACAGCCTGACCGCCTATACCTGAATATTTCATACCTTCTCCATTATAATCTATTCAAAAAGAGTCAGACACCTGCCTGACTCCCCCTAATAAATAGTATCTCTTTATTTTATTAATCAGCCTTAACACCGTATCTGCGGTTAAACTGTTCAATACGACCACGAGCCTGAGCTGATTTCTGCTGACCTGTATAGAAAGAATGGCACTTAGAACAAATTTCTACGTGGATATCTTCCTTTGTTGAACCTGTTACAAATGTGTTTCCACAGTTGCAAGTTACTGTTGCCTGATAATAATTTGGATGTATTTCCTGTTTCATAATTCACCTCTTTAAAAAATTTAACGGTTACATAAAGTAGACTCGTTACAAAGTACATCTTAGAATAGCATAAATAAAAGCAAAATGCAAGAGTATAATTATTAAGCGATACGATAAAAGACAAAAACCTCCCAAAATCCATCAATATGTATTCTATCATTTATATCATGTTTTACTTCATTCTCGGAAGTTTTAGTTACATAATAATTTATCTATTTCATCTTCTTTTTCTAAATACATATGGATCTTTATAAATCCACCCTGCATCAGGTTCTTCCATATTATATATCACATCAATATTATGTTTTCTAAAGGTATAACCATTATCAACATAGAATGTGGTATTTGGATATTCTGACATATACCTGTATAGTATTTCCAATATTATAATTTCTTTTCCGATCATATCAGGAAAACGAAAGAAGGTCTCACGCTCCTTTGTTCTTGATCTTTTTGTAAAAATCTCCTTTATATCCACATAAGAATAAATTTGAATCATTGGTGTAGGATCTTTATCATCAAAAAAATCATATTCATTGTCTTTTTTAGACAAGATAATATCATAATCTTTTTTACCTATCATCACTCTTCTATTGTAGTTCATAGCATCAAGTATTTTCAACATCCTTAAGCCAATAGAAGTCTTTTTGCCCTCAAATTTTTGTAGTATTCTTCCCTCACATATCATATATATATCTCCTAGTTTTATTCTGATTTCACAAAACCTTTACTTTTACAAAACATCCGGACTGTTGTATATCCAGTTTGAATCTTTATTACAGTATGCTTTTTCAATATCTTCTTTTGTATAAACATATCCTGACTCGTTTAAGAAAATATCATCCTGAAAGAGTTTAAAATATCTATATAAAAACTCAAGTATTATCAGTTCTCTTCCTTCAATATAATCAAATAAAATATGTGAATAATAATAGCAACTTTCTCTTTGTGAATAAAATTTATAAACTCTCTCTACATCCATCTCCACTAAGAATATTCTTACATACATGCTATAGACTCTTTTACCTATATTATTGTCTTTTTCCGGTATCCTTGTAATCAATCTATATTGTTCATTTGAATCATTGATCGAACATTGTGTATACCCTATCGACATTAAAATATTTATGACCTTTTCCATGTCCTTTTTATTAGCTATTACTTTTTTCCTTAATATACCCGTATCTAACATTATTTAAAAAAACTCCAACTCCCTTCAATGTTTAATGCACTTAACATCTGTCATATATTCGCCCAACATTCTTTATCCATTTCCAGATCATACTCCCATGGTGCATGATGAAGTGAGTATGAAACCTCTTTGCTTAATTCTTCATAATTCATCATATTCCCCTTCCTCTATCATCTCATCTATAGCTTCTCTAAACCAATCCCAAAAGCTGTTATACTCCCTTCTCTGTTCCCATCCTGCACTTGCAAAATCATGATTTTTTTGTACTTTCACATCTTTTTCAATATCAAAACACACTATATCATCATTATCGCCTCTTCTTGCAAATGGAAACAACTTTCTCTCGGGATATCTTTCTTGTAATCCTTTTATTCTCCACTCGGTTTGATCATAATCCATCAAATACCAAAAATCAAAATCCAGAAATTCCAAATGAGCAACTTTCAAAAATTCTTTAGGATATTCACACTCCTTATATATACTGCTTACATCAAATAATCTTAAATACGCACTCCTCCCTGATTTAAATATACAAAATAAATAGTGATATACCACATATAAATACATAGTTCACTATTAAATATGGCGCAACACAGAATCCTCCATGCTACGCCTATTTCTATTCTTCTCTGCTTCTATAAAAATTACCCAAAAGCTGCTGTGTTTTAATAAGATTTATAAATGCCGATTTGTCTATTTCCTTGATGGCACTGACTACCTTGTCGGCTTCGGCACTTGAAACTATTGAATAGACAAGAGTTCTGTCGCTGTGATTATAATACCCTTCAGCCTTCCATGTAGTGGCACCGTGATTACTTATATTTGAAATCATATCACAAACATCATTCGGATGATCTGTAACTATAAAAAGTGTAATTTGTTGATACTTTCTGTACAGTATTCTTATCACAGTAGTACTTACATACTGAAAAATAATTGAATATAATGCTCTATCCCATCCGAACAAAAAACCGGCGATAAGAATAACCACTGCATTTCCTGCGAGAATTATGTTAAAAGCATCAACCCCCTTTTTCTCTGAAAGGAAGATAGAAATAAAATCAGTTCCGCCTGTAGTTGCATTCATCAAAAGACATATACTGATAACCGTTCCGTTTATCATCCCTCCAAATATAGATATCAGCAATATATCCTCAGTAACCACATATCCCGGAATAATATCTACCATAAATCCTGCGAAAAAAATAACCCAGCATGAAAATAATGTAAATTTCTTGCCGATAAATTTGAAGCCTATGTATATAGGTACGAAATTCAATATAAGATTTACCAATGTATATGGTAACTTCACATTAAAAAACACATCTGCCGATCTGGTGATAAGCAAAGTAATTCCATTTGCACCTCCCGGAAATAAATCTCCGGTTTTTACAAAGGTCTTTATATTTACGGCCATCAAAACAGCCGCCAATGTAATAACAATAAATCTTTTTATATCCCTTTTTATATTTTCGTCCATTAAACTATCTCACAAAATCTATTTTACCCTGTGGCAGGCTACACTCCTGCCATCCTTTTCGTTCAAAACCGGCTCATCTGTTTTACATATATCCATACAGTGTGGACATCTGGTATGAAATCTACAGCCGCTTGGAACATCTATAGGGCTTGGTATTTCCCCCTTTAACATTTCCTTTTGCCTTCCGGCATTTTCAATGCTTGGTATAGCATCCAGCAAAAGCTTTGTATATGGATGAAGAGGATTTTCAAAAATATCATCCGTATTTCCTATCTCACATATCTTACCCAAAAACATTACACAAACTCTGTCTGCAATAAAATTAACCACAGATAAATCATGTGAAATAAACAAATATGATGCCTTTTTCTTTTCCTGCAAATCCTTAAGCAGATTCAAAACCTGAGACTGTATCGAAACATCCAAAGCTGACACCGGTTCATCACATACAATAAGCTTCGGATTAAGTGCAATCGCTCTGGCAATTCCGATTCTCTGTCTTTGACCTCCTGAAAACTGATGCGGATATCTGTTATAATACTCTTTTCTGATACCGACATCTTGCATAAGTTCAAGTACTTTTGATTTTATCTCTTCTTTTTTCATTCCCTTATTATGTGTAATAATGGGCTCTGATATTATTTCACCCACTGTCATTCTGGGGTTCAGTGAGGCATATGGATCTTGGAAAATTATTTGTAAATTTTTCTTGGTGTTTTTTAAATCATTTCCCTTTTTAGTATATATATTTTCATCAAGAAAAATACTTTCCCCACTGTCAGGCATTATAAGTCCTATGGCACATTTCCCCAATGTGGACTTTCCACAGCCACTCTCTCCTACAAGTGCCAAAGTTTCATTCTCATATATAACAAGACTTACATCACTTATGGCATGAACCTTTTTATTTTTCTTTGATGTAGGAAATTCCTTAACTATATTTTTTAATCTTAATACAATATTTCTCATCTTATATCCTTTTTTAGGAAACATGAAACCATATGATTTTGACTGATAAATTCATTTTCCGGTCTGTCGGAATAACAAATATTCTCTGCACAATCACATCTGTCTACAAATCTGCAACCCTTTGGCAAATTTAAAATATTCGGCACATTTCCCTTTATGGTATATAGTCTGCTTTGTTTTTTCCCGATTGTCGGAATAGACTTTAAAAGCCCTGATGTATATGGATGTGAAGTTTCTGTAAAAATTGTCTTTGTATCTGCCGATTCCACCACTCTTCCGGCATACATTACATAAACATAGTCACATATCTCTGCCACCACACCCATATTGTGGGTAATCATTATTATTGATGTACCGTTATCCTCACAAAGTTTTTTCATAAGCTTTAAAATCTGTGCTTCTATGGTAACATCAAGCGCAGTAGTCGGCTCATCCGCAATCAAAAGCTTAGGCTTACATATCATTGCCATACCTATCATTACTCTTTGCCTTAACCCGCCCGAAAGCTCATGCGGATATGAATTAAATCTTTTTTCAGCCTCCGGTATACCTACTTCATTAAAAATATCAATAACTCTTTTTTTGGCTTCATCCTTAGAAAGATTTTTATGCAATATAATGGATTCCATCACCTGTTTTCCTACTTTTACCACAGGATTAAGTGATGTCATTGGTTCCTGAAAGATCATTGAGATCTCCTTGCCCCTGATTTTTGCATAATCTTTCACTCCTGTTTTGGTAAGATCTTTGCCACAAAAATCTATACTTCCTCCCACTATCTTTCCGGGCTTTTTTATAAGTCCCATAATACTCATAGCAGTCATAGATTTTCCACAGCCGCTCTCTCCGACTATCCCAACTATCTTTCCCTTTGGTATGTCTATATCTATGCCGTCCAGTGCATAGGCTGATTTTCCCTTTACCTGAAAGGCAACCTTCAAATCTCTTATAGTCAAAATATTGTCCATATTACTGCTCCTTAAGGTATGGATCAAGCACATCTCTTAATCCGTCACCCAGAAAATTGAATGCTAAAACCACTATCATTATGGCAATAGCAGGTGCCAGTACAAGTACAGGCTGTGTAAACAGGTATTTCTTTGCACTTACAACCATCAATCCCCAGCTTGCTGTAGGAGGCTGAGCTCCGACACCCAAAAAGCTTAATGAGCTTTCAGAAAGTATTGCCGAAGGAATACTTAAAGTAAACAATACAACCAAGGTCGGTATACAGTTTGGCAATATATGTCTGAAAATAATTGTAGCGTTATTTACTCCCATACTCTTTGCCGCTTCCACATATTCCTTTTTTGAAAGAGAAAGTGTTTCTGATCGCACCACCCTTGATGTAGATGCCCAGTTCACCAAAGAAAGTGCGATAAAAATATTTATAAGCCCTCCACCCATGGTATACATCACCACCATAGCCAGCAATAGTGAAGGGAATGCAAGCATTATATCTGCAAGTCTCATTATGGCAAAATCAATTTTTCCACCAAAATAGCCTGCAATAAGTCCAAGCACTGTACCTATAGTCATAGAGATAAATGTAGGTATCAAACCTATTGTAAGTGAAATCCTCGCACCGTATATTACTCTTGTAAGAGTATCTCTTCCAAGTTCGTCAGTTCCCAAAGGATGTGCAAATGACGGTGCCAGCAATCTGTCCTTTAAACTCTGCGTGTATGGATTATACACACATACTATATCCGCAAATATAGCACAGAGTATAATCAGTATAATAACTATTAAAGAAAAGAAAGCCAATCTGTTTTGACTTATTATATTCTTAAGTTTTTCTATAAAACTCTCTTCCGGCTCAATTTCAGATCCAAATATCTGTTCTTTTACAGGATCTGTTTTTATATTATCTTTTTTATTCATTGAACTATCCTATATCTCCTTTCTGATTCTCGGATCTAAAATAGAATACAATGAATCCGCTATCAGATTACCTAATATAACGAGTATTGTAGTAAATATAACCGTTCCTTGTAAAAGCGGCATATCTCTGGTTTCTATCGCATTCACAGCAAGCCTGCCAATCCCCGGTATACCAAATATATTTTCCGTGATAACGGCACCTGAAAGCATGGAGGATATTTGTAATGCCATCATTGTTACCACAGGCAGCATGGCATTCTTTAATGCATGTGATTTCATTACAGCAAATTCAAGCAAGCCCTTTGCCCTTGCAGTTCTTATATAATCCTCCTGCATTACTTCAAGAATATTGGATCTTGTCATTCTGGCAATACTTCCGGCGGAATTCCAGCCAAGAACTATAGACGGCAATACCATTGCAGCCGCACTTTCATATCCCGACACCGGAAAAATTTTTAACTTGTAGGCAAAAAGATATTGTAAAACAAGAGCAACCATAAATACAGGCATGGATACTCCAAGCAATGCACTTCCCATAAACAATCTGTCCAAGATATTGTTTTTATTTACTGCCGCAAATATTCCGGCAACTATTCCCACTATCCAGGATACTATTGCGGCGCATATTGCAAGCCTTACAGTATTTGGAAATGCATCAAGTATAATACCGGTAACATTCCTGTTCAGTCTGTAGCTTGTTCCGAAATCTCCTCTTATTGCATGTGAAATATATGTAAAAAACTGCATATATAAAGGCTTATCAAGCCCCATTTCTTTACTTATCTTATCTATAACGGTCTGATTTACATGTTCTCCAAGCATTGTGGTAACAGGATCTCCCGGCACAACTCTTAACATAATAAATATTATCAAAACCACACCTATCAACACAGGTATGGAAACCAAAACCCTTTTTAATATGTTTTTAAACAATTCCGCCTCCAAAAAATCCCCATTTAAAAATGGAGCGATATCTCGCTCCATTATACCAATTATCCATATCAAGTGCTATATTTATTTTTTTGAAAATCCGACAAATCTCATATCTGAAATTCCTGCCCAGTTTGGCTTAAAGCCCTCTATATTCTTACTTACACCATAATAATGCTCTTTTGAGAACATAGGAAGCCATGCACAGTCTTCCAAAACAATCTTCTTTTCAAGTTCATTGTACTCGGCTATTCTCTCTTCAGTATTTACTATTGTTCTGGCTGCACTTACTCTGTCCATTACCGCCTTATCACTATAGTTAATTGATCTTTGCTTTGTATTATTTTCATTTCCGAAAAATGTATATATAAAATTATCCGGATCATTGTAATCTGCTGTCCATGTAGACATAAATGAACCTAAGGTTCCGTCCTTTCTTGTGGCAAGCCATGTAGACTCATCATAGTTTTTAATGGTTGCATTGATACCCACTTCATTTAACTGTGATGCCATTACCTCAAGTACTGTCTTTGTTGTATCTGAAGATGATGAATCCACCGATATCTCCATATCAAAACCGTTAGGATAACCTGCCTCTGCAAGCAAAGCCTTTGCACCTTCCGGATCATACTTTAACTCCGGCAAATCATTATTATGTCCGATAAGTCCTCTGGGGAAAATACCGTTCTCTACCGCTGCCACTCCGCCAAGTAAAGAATCTATTATTTCCTGTCGATTTATTGCCATTGATACGGCTTTTCTGACATTTACATTGTTTAAAGGTTCGATATTCTCATTAAATGTAAAATATGTGATTCCTACTCTTGGTGTATGATAAAGTACATCCGGCATCTCTTTCTTATATGTTTCTACATAGTCAAGCATAAAGTCAAAGTCCAATATATCAAGCTCACCATTCTTAAACATCATATTTCTGGTCTCTGAATCAGGTATAACTCTTATAAGAACTCCCGGAAGAGATACATCTCCACCCCAGTAAGTATCATTCTTTGTCATCACTATTGAATCATTCACTGTCCACTCCGCCATTTTAAAAGCACCTGTACCTACTGTGACCTCCGGATCTATTCCGAACTTGTCACCGGCAGCTTCAGTGGTATCTTTATCAAGCATACATACAGGTGATGATGACAGACATGCAAGAAAACCTGCATAAGGCTCCGACAATGTTATCTCTACGGTATAATCATCTACAGCCTTTACTCCTGTAAGTTCTGTAGCGCTTCCATCCATAACCTTATCCGCACCTTCTATTTGACTTACAAAATCACCGTTTACAGCTCCTGTAACGCCTAATATTCTTGTAAGTGAATATACAACATCATCTGATTTAAAATCCGCACCGTTTGAATATTTTACACCTTCTTGAAGATGTAAAGTATAAACCTTTCCGTCATCCGATATATCCCAGCTTTTTGCCAAAGAAGGCACCAATTCACTGGAGCCGTCATCTTTAATCTGTGCTTCCACAAGTCTGTCAAAAACATTCAGAGGTACAAGATAATCCTTGGATGTCTTATGTGGATCTGCAGTCTGTATATCCGCATTGATTGAAGTAACAAGGAATCCTGCAGTGTCAATACTTGTTTTTGCTGAACTGTCCTGACTGCCCTGTGTGGAAGTTGTTTCAGCCGGCTTTGAGCCACATGCGCTAAGCGTTAATGCCAATACGGCACCTAACAATATAAAACTTTTTTTCATTTTTTTCTCCCATTTCTTCTTACTACATATCATTATAATACTTTTTGTAATTAATGCCAAATATTTTTTATAATACTTTTAGTAAATACTGTGTAGATATTTCATAGGTGTTTATAATCAAATATATTTTTTAATACTGTTTTTTCTTAAAGCATCATAATATAATAAAAAAGTCGGGTACATATCAAATTAACCCGACTTTTTATAAACAGCATATATTATCTTAGGAATGTGACCGCCTTTATAGGGGCACGGTAACTTCTGCTACCTACTGTAATTCCCAATTCCTTATTGGCCGCATGTACTATCTTTCCGTCACCTACATATATAGCCACATGACTTATTTCACCGGAACTTCCATAGAATAACAAATCTCCGGGCTGAACATCTGAAATACTTATCTCAGTTCCCTTATTAGCCTGTTGTCTTGAATTTCTTCCGGTACTTATATCAAAATGCTCATACACTCTCATTACAAAACCTGAGCAATCAGCTCCATTTGTTAAAGATGTACCTCCATAAACATACGGATTGCCGACAAACTGCTTTGCATAGGCAACTATTGCCGACCTTGACGCTTTTTCCTTAGCGGCTTTTGTTTCAGCAGCTGTTGTAGCGACTGTCTCCTTTGACTTGCTTACACCCGGTCCGCCATTTACTCCTGTTACAACAGTTGTTTCCTTCTGAGCGGCTGTAGTCTTTGCCTCTGTTTCCTTAGGCTTTTCACTGTTTCCTCCCGGTCCGTACTGGGCTGCTGTTGTAGCCTGTGTGGTTGCCTGAGTTGTAGCTTGAGTAGTTGCCTGTGTCGTTGTCTCCGCCTTCGCCTTTGTAGTCGTAGGCTGCTTGCTTGTATCCTCAACAGCCTTTATTGTTTCTGACTCCTTGACTGCTGACAACAGCTTATTTCCATTCGGATCCTCCACTGTGTCGGCTGACTTTGTTGAATCAGGCTCCTTCACTGTTTCAACAGGCTTTGTAGCCTCTGTGGTACTTGCCTCAGGCTCTTTTGCAGTCTCTATTCTAACAGATTCACTCTCTTTTTTAGTATCCTCTATGTCCTTTATAGATTCCGACTCTTTGGTATCCTCTATAGCCTTTATAGATCCGGACTCTTTCTTAGTATCCTCTATAGCCTTTATAGATCCGGACTCTTTCTTAGTATCCTCTATAGCCTTTATAGATTCCGACTCTTTCTTGGTATCTTCCACCGCTTTAATAGATTCCGACTGTTTTTTAGTTTCAGCCTCTTTTTTTGCCTCTACCGTTTCGGTGGTAGTTTCCACTTTGGTTTCCTGCTTTGAGCTTGCTTCAGTAGGCTTGCTTGTTTCCCTTACTGTTGTCTCAGGAGAAGTTGGTGTTTCCTTCGGTGCATCGGCACTCTTCGGCACATCAGGCTTATCCTCTATAGCCTTTATTGTTTCCTTTGTTGTATCGGGAACATTTATATTCGCCTCTTTGCTGGCAGGTGTTTCTCTTTTTTCAGCTGCAGGAGATTTAACAGTTTTTGGCTCTTCACTCACTTTAGCTGTTGTTTTATCAGTAATTATCGTTACTTTTGTTGTTTCCTTGGATGTTTTTATCTCTTCGGATTTTGTTGTATCCTTAGCCTTGGTTGTATCTTCAATCGCAACAATTTCTTTTTTAGCTGCAGTAGTCTTTTCCTCATCTGCAACTACAAGATTTTCATATACAGCCATTGCTTCTTTTGCCTCAGTCTCAAGCTTTGCCTTCTCTAATGCCTCAATGGTACTCTCTTCTGTTGTCTTGGCGGTTTTATATGAAATATCGGTCTTTATAAAGTCCTTATAAACATATCCCGTCAAATCATCATCCACCTGAAGCTTTACAAAGTCCTTATCCTGTCCGACGACAACGAACTTTTCACCACCCTCAAGCATTGTAAGGGTATTTGAAGTTATATCGGGGGTATTCCTCAGTCTTACATTGTCAATATCTACCACTGTGGCATATGTTACAATCGATTCTTTCGCCATTTTCTTGGCTTTATTTCCTGTTGCAACTTCTGAAGCCTTTACATATCCTTCAACACTTCCCGAGCTTATCTTAAGCCACTCTCCGCTTTCATTTACTTCAGTGCTTACAATTGTTGCAACCGAGCTGTATGAAATACTTCCTACAGCTTCACCGGTTTCCTTTGCACTTGCATGAACTACGGTGTCCTTTTTTTTATTTGCTACTGCGATATTATCTTTGATAATATCTTCTTTGAGTTTATCCTGTATAGATGGTGCCTCATACTTCACCGTATCATTTACAAGCTTCACTCTTGCATCGTCAGCTCCTGTTATTTCTATCGTATTAGTCGTTGCTACCTTTAGTGACTCTTCTAAAGCCGTCTGTGGAGATATAGAGCTGGCTTTATAATTATTCAAAGCTATCGCCATTCCGGAGACCGCGTTATTTGTCTCCAAATCCATATCTGCATAAGCGTTAAAACTACATAATGAAACAAGGGTTAGAGCAGATGCTAATGTTAAAATTTTCTTTTCCATGAGCACTCCTTGCTTTAATTTTAGAACGATTAGATTATATCAGAGTTTTGCAAATAGAACAATTAATTTACACTAGTATATTTATTACAATATGTTAAATTTTTAATTACATTTGGTTTTATGCAATCTTTTTTATTAATATTGCATTATTAAATATTAAATTCTTGTTAATACATTAATGTTTTGGATAATTTCTCTATAATAATTTTCAGTTTAAAATATTATATATGTCAGATTTCAATATATAGATATATTCAAAAAAAGAACAACCGAAGTTGTTCTTAAAAGTGCGGGAAAAGGGACTTGAACCCTCACGTCTATACAGACACAAGATCCTTAGTCTTGCCTGTCTGCCAATTCCAGCATTCCCGCAAAGGATTAGATTTTCTAATCAAGGCGACAACCAGATTTGAACTGGTGATCAGGGTGTTGCAGACCCACGCCTTACCGCTTGGCTATGTCGCCGTAGTCTAGTTTCCTAAACAACGCCCCGAACAGGGCTCGAACCTGTGACACTGCGGTTAACAGCCGCATGCTCTACCTACTGAGCTATCAGGGCAATTTCCTTATGGAGTATAGCAAATTTTTATTAACTTTGCAAGTGCTTTTTAAAAGAATTTACTATGATTTTACTTCATAAAATCTTTTTTCTAAGCTCGTATTCACTTCGCCTGTACTCTCTAAGAAAAGGTGATGTACCTTCAGAACTGCCTACCAAACTGCATTTCTTACTTAGCTAAACCTTGTTTAAAACTTAGTAAGAAAGTACACCTCAAATTCGCTTACGGATTTGATGGTGTCTCCAATTATATACATAAATTTTCCTATCTTTTGGTTAAACCCTCGACCTATTAGTAACCATCAACTTAATACATTACTGTACTTACATCTTGGCCCTATCTACCTCGTAGTCTTCAAGGGGTCTTACTGTTTTCACATGAGATATCCCATCTTGAGGGGGGCTTCACGCTTAGATGCCTTCAGCGTTTATCCCGTCCCGACATAGCTACCCTGCCATGGAGTTACTCTCCAACAGGTACACCAGCGGTCAGTCCGTCCCGGTCCTCTCGTACTAAGGACGGCTCCTCTCAAATATCTTACGCCCACGCCGGATAGGGACCGAACTGTCTCACGACGTTCTGAACCCAGCTCGCGTACCGCTTTAATGGGCGAACAGCCCAACCCTTGGGACCTGCTACAGCCCCAGGATGCGATGAGCCGACATCGAGGTGCCAAACCACTCCGTCGATGTGAACTCTTGGGAGTGATAAGCCTGTTATCCCCAGGGTAGCTTTTATCCGT
>GL890584.1:0-260227 GCA_000209465.1 Lachnospiraceae oral taxon 107 str. F0167
CCCCCATTGTCCAATATTCCCCACTGCTGCCTCCCGTAGGAGTTTGGGCCGTGTCTCAGTCCCAATGTGGCCGTTCACCCTCTCAGGCCGGCTACCGATCGTCGCCTTGGTGAGCCTCTACCTCACCAACCAGCTAATCGGACGCGGATCCATCTTATACCTATAAATATTTTACCCCTGCACCATGCGGTGCTGTGGTCTTATGCGGTGTTAGCGGAAATTTCTCTCCGTTATCCCCCTGTATAAGGCAGGTTATCCACGCATTACTCACCCGTCCGCCACTAAGTCTACCTAATTTCCATCCGAAAACTTCCTTTAGGCAGCTTCGTTCGACTTGCATGTGTTAAGCACGCCGCCAGCGTTCATCCTGAGCCAGGATCAAACTCTCATATAAAAGTCTAATCTAGCCTTCTCGCTAGCTTGCATCTGTTTTCACAGATCTACTGTTTTAAGGTTGTTCTATCGTACTCGTTTCACTCGTACGAAGAACTTTCTTTTCACTAAGATATGAAACAAGCTTTCGCTTGTTTTCATCAAGTGAAAAATGCATCTGAAATCTCATCATATTTATATGTAACACCATCGTCTCGCTACGCTCGACGAGGTGCGCTATTTTTCTAAATTCAAGTTTCGCTTACGCTCACTTTCACTAAGAAAAATATGCGAAATATGTAGAATTTTCAGGGTTGTGTGTACTGTTTAATCTTAAATTATCAAGGTTCATTGCTTTGCTGTTTGAAACAGCTTAGCTATTATATCAAGCTCATTTTATCTTGTCAACAACTTTTTTTAGAGTTTTTTCAGATTATTTAAAGCTTTTTCTGCTCTTTTCAAGCAACTTTGATATGATATCATTTATTCTTTGTCTTGTCAATAACTTTTTAAATTATTTTTAAGTTATTCTGACATTTGAATTAAGTCCTTTGCAAAAGCAGTGTTCTGATTATACATTCAATTATCTTCAAAGTCAAGCAAAATCCAAGAAAAAAAGAACAAAAATACTCTCAAAAATAACTGTAAAAATAGCTACAACTTCGATACAGTATATCCGAAGCTATAGCCATTTTAATGCTTTAAAAATTTTCTACTCTTTCAACAGATAATCATTGTTTATAACCTTCATAGAAAGCGGTCCTGATATAGTACTTGAATATACCTCTTCTATAGGTCTTATTACTATACCCTCCTTGTTCTTACCTGAATTGTACTTACCCTTTGCTCTTTCCAAAAGTTCATCAACACTTTTATATTTAAACTCTTCCTCCACTTCCTCTACAGGTACCATATTTAAATCAAGAAGCTTACACAATTCTTCCATTTTACCTAGAGAGAGTCTTACATTGTTGACCATATCTGTTACTGTAAATACATACCACTCCGGTTCTGCCAGCTTTAACCTGTTTTTTTGAATACCGGGACCACAAAACTCTCCTTGAATTGCTATGTTTTCAAGATTATTTTCTTTAAGTTTTTCCTCTATTCTATGCTTATGTGCATATTTCCACATAGCACATTTATCATCATCCGCATATTCGTAGTTTCTACCACATACACCGAAATGATCACCGCTCTTATACATGGTTACACTGCAGCCGTCCATTTTAGTACTGATGTAGTACCCCTTTACTGTCTTAAACTCTTCTATCAGCTCAGGATATGACTGTACTCTAAGCTCATCAGTTTTTGAGATTTCACTTGGAAACTCTGCAATAACCGTACCGTCATTGCTTACTCTCTCCTCTATCTCCCATTTTCTTATTCCAAGGAGTTCCGTTACATCATCACCTATTTCATATTCACCTGTAGGAAGTATCTCTAACGGTTGTACCAATCCCTGTGATATCTGTCCTCTGAATTTCATAGTTTTTAACCTGAATCCCGCTCCCATTATTTCATTTTCTTTAAAACTGCTTGCTCTAAGGAATTCAAAGCGTTCACATACCGGAAGGAACGAGTCCACTTCCATATATACACATTTATCACCTATACTGAATTGACCTTTATTTGCAACACATTGCCATCCCAATACATGTACACATTCTATCTTTTCAGCACCTTCTATAGGCGTGATATTATGTACAAACTGTATGGAGGCTAATTTTCTTTTTCCCATTTGTCACCTCAACATAATAATTTTTTTCTATACACTCATTCTAGCAAATTTATAACTGCTTTGCATTATACTTGTAGTATACTTCCCTTTTCCGGTGGAAATAACGGTGCAACAATATCGATATCCGGATTCATTTCCTTTATAAGTTCTATTATATAATCAGACTTGAATACTCCACCTATATAACTTAACTTTATCCTTTTATTTTTTTTAAATTTTGTACTCAAAGCTCTGATATGTAGAGTTATTTCTCTTGCAGCTCTTTCAAATATATTTTTTATACTTTCACTGCTATAAATATATTTTGATGCTTCTGCAGCAAGACCTGCTATATGTTCTCTTGTGAAATCACCCGTTGCTACATCATTAACACTATTCATATTAAAATATTCCGGCACCAAATCTGATATCTTACTTTTTTTATTCCTTCCGTCAGCCTCTTTTAATGCACTTGATATAATTTCCCTGCCTATGCTGTATGCACTGCCCTCATCACCATATCTATATCCGAAGCCGCCGCATCTATAGGTATTATTCCCTATCTTTGCAAAGCCTATACTTCCGGTACCGGCAATTATAAGTATACCGTCATCACCTCCAAGTGCCCCGACCATTGCAGTATATGCATCTGAATACAGCTTAAAATCATCAAAAACCATAGAAAACTCATCTTCAAGCTTTTTTCTATAGTCCGTATTTATACCATATCCGCCCAGACCTGCCCCAACCTTAAGATTATAATTACAGTCTTTTATATTGATAAGCAACTCTTCTTTTGCCGCAGTAAGAATAGATACCGCTTCTTTAAAACTTGTCTGTGCAGGATGAATTGTAGGCATTAAAACAGATGTAATACTGTTTTTATCATTGTCAAATAGTATAAAATTTGTCTTTGTTCCTCCCCCGTCTATTCCGATATAATAAGTGTTTTTCATCTATGCTTCTCTTTCATAGCAAACTTTTGCCACGGTCTGATATAGTCAAGTAAAAACAACTCATCTTTATCAATATGTCCGACAACCGAACTCATTCCGGAATTTTCCATATCGCTTAGAGCAATCTGCAGTTCTCCTGCATAATGACCGTAGAGTGAGCTTTCAATTATAATATCACCTCTTTTTATAGGTGCGGGATTTATCACTTCAAACTTTTCACCCTTATATTTTACCCTTGAAGCTGTTGATCTGATAAAGTTATCCGATTTATCGCCTCTGTTAAAATGCATTTCCTTTAAAACTATAGTTCTTTCGAGTATGGGAAGTTCAGGCAATAGCTCCACATCAAAGCACACTCTGTCCGGAGGAATACTTTTTATCTTTTTAAGCTCGTCATCTGTAGGATAACAGTTTGAAATAATGATATCATCAATATCATCCAGAGCTATCATATGCTTTAGTTGCTTATCAATACTTATATTTCTATGAATTTCAAGACTTGGGAGTCCGAAATCAGTAGGCCATGGTCCAAATGAGCCTTCACTTCTTGTTGTAATAAATGCCGCTGTATTAAGACCGTACTTTTTAAATCTTTTAGTACAGCGCTTAAAGAAATCAATCCCCAGTCCACTGTAATTATGAGGATAAAAATTATGGCAGCCATAGAGATTATATCTGTTAGGTTCATAATCCATTATAGTATCAATAGTTGAAACATCATTTGACATATTTATTTCAATCTTAAGTCCATATTCATTAAATGTCATAATTGACTCTTCAAGTCCGCTAAATCCTATATCAAGTCTTAAGCCGTCCGCTCCTATTTCCTTAAAGAAGCTAAGATCTTTATATGAAATCTTAAGCTTATCAAAAACTGAAGGTGATACATCCACAATTATTTCAAAGCCAAGATTCTTTGCATAAAGATTTATCTCTCTAAAATCATTTACTATCTCTTCCCTTGATTTATTCACTGATAAAAGACATGAGAATATACGAGAAAAGCCGGAATCTCCGGCTTTTTTAATATATTCAATAATATTTTCGACACTGTCTTTTTCAGGATAAATCGATATTCCAAGTCTACGCATATCTCTCCTTTTTATTTATCCGTAAAATATTTAAGCAGCTATGTCACTGTCCTCCTGCTTCTTTAAATCAGCATCATACTTATTAAAGAACGGAAGATATATAATCACTGAGAGTATTATAAGTAATACATTTAATATAAATGCTCTTATATCTCCATTTGTAGCAAGGAAAGCACCTATAGGTCCGGGCAATGTCCATGGCGCCGATGCCACCACTCTGTTTACAAGCCCCAATTCTGTTGCTATCCATCCGATTATAGCACAAATAGTAGGTGTAAGTACAAATGGTATCAAAAGTACAGGATTGAGTATTATCGGACAACCAAAAATCATTGGCTCATTTATATTAAAGAGTGCCGGCACAAAAGCCACCTTTCCGAGTGTCTTTCCATACTGTGATTTTGACTTGAATAAAAGTAAAATTGCAAGTCCGATAGTTGTTCCCGAACCTCCGATAAATATAAACCATTGATAGAAAGCCTCCGGTGCTATATTAGGAATAGGAACTCCCGCAGCAAGTGCATTTGAATTTTGCTCAAGAAGCACAAGCCATATAGGTCTTGTTACACTTCCTACAACACTGCTTCCATGTATACCGAAGCACCAGAAGAATGAATCAAGGAATGTAAGGAATAATACTGACGGAAGTGTATCCGCAACATGTACTATCGGTCTTATAACCGCACCTACAATGCCGTGAACATTTATTCCAAGCCACATACATATAGTCGAAACTATAAGTAGAATAATAACTGTAGGTGTAAGTGCTTCAAAGCTTCTTGCAACTGATGCAGGAACCTGCTCAGGCATTCTGATTTTAAAGCCTGATTTCTGTGTAAATCTATAGATCTCTACCGCAAAAAAGGCTGTAAGAATACCTACAAACATTCCGTCAGAACCTATATATGACATTCCCAGATGCCATCCGCTCGGTATAGCCTTAAGATAGTCAGCCAAAGCCTGATTGCTTGCAGCAAGATTTTTAATCTCCTCACTTGCCTCCGGGAGCGATACAGGTACTACTGTCAAAAGAAATGCCAATTCTGAAAGAATAGCTCCGGAGAGTCCGTCCAAATCATAACTTTTTGCAAGTGAGAACCCTATTCCAAATACTGCATACAATGTCATAATATACATTGCCATACGATATGGAAGTAGTATTCTACCTACATTTGCTTTTATAAACTGTGCAATTCCCCAGCTTGCAGGCATTTGATTCGGCAGGAATGCGATTACAAGGAACAAAGAACTCACTATTACTATAGGCAAAGTCGCAATAATACCGTCTCTTACAGCCCTTAAATGTCTTTGTTCGCTAAGTTTAGCCATAGGTGTACTTAGATTCTTGTCTAAAAAAGTAGCCATCTTGTCAAACATTTTACTTACCTCCTGTTAATACTTTCATCTGTGTGTAAAGCTTCGGTCCACCTAGAGGTGAATAAGCCATAGGTTCAATCAATGCACATGGAATATTTTGTGCATCTGCCGCAGCCTTGATATTTTCAAATCTATGGCGAATCTGTGGCGCTACCATAACACAGTTCCAACCGTTTTTTACCTCATCATCAACAGCCTGAGTTCCTATTGCAAGAACCTCAATACTTTCGCCATGCTTCTCAGCCTCCTTTTTTAAGGCATTAACAGCAATGGTTGATGACATTCCGCCTGAACAAACAAATAATACCTTCATACATTACCTTCTTTCTAAATATTATTTCAATTTTAAAAATAACTATACCCTGTATTGTAAAGTTCAAAATATGCACTTTATTTATTAAGCATCAGCAAATTCTTTATTGTGGCACTGACATTTAAATCATTTTTCTCAAGTGTCTTTCTTGCTTTAGAGGCGTCTACGGATGCCAACCCCATAACTATTGCCACTTTGACATCATATCCCGAATCCTCTAAAAGTTTTTTTGAACTTTCTTTCTCTATACCTGTAGCCTCGCTTACAATATTTAATGCCCTGACTTTCAGCTTTTCATTTGTTGTAGCTACATCAACCATAAGATTTTGATAAACTTTACCTATTTTCACCATTGCGGTAGTGGAAATCATATTTAGCACCATCTTTTGTGCTGTCCCCGCCTTCATTCTGGTAGAACCGGTTACCGCTTCGGCACCTACTATTACCTCTATCTTTGCATCTGCCATATCGGATATTTTTGCTCCCTGAACACAGCTGATTGCTGCCGTTTTTGCGCCTATACTTCTTGCATATTCAAGTCCGCCTATCACATAAGGCGTCCTTCCGCTTGCTGCAAGTCCTACTAAGGTATCTTTTTCATTAAAGCCTATCTTTTTTAAATCTTTTACCGCAAGTTCCTTGGAATCTTCAGCACCCTCAACAGCCTTTCTGATAGCTTTATCTCCTCCTGCTATAATTCCGATAACCATATCAAAAGGTACGCCGTATGTCGGAGGACATTCGCTCGCATCAAGTATCCCAAGTCTTCCTGATGTTCCTGCACCCATATATATAAGCCTGCCTCCGGATTTTATACTGCCGACCGCAAAATCTGTTGCCTTTCCAATCTCGGCTATAGCAGGTTCCACACAGTCCGCAATCTTTTTATCCTCTTGATTTATTTTCGCAATAATTTCTACAGTGGAAAGTTCATCCAGATTCATCGTGTTAATATTTCTTTTTTCCGTATCCAAACTTTCAAGACTTAACACTTTCCCTCTCCTTTGCTATAAATTCCTTGTAGAATTTAAAACTTTTCTTTTTATATCTTTTATATGTGCCGTTTCCAAGATTGTCGGCATCTACATATACCACACCATATCTTTTTGTCATCTCCAATGAACCGGCTGACACTATATCCACAATGCCCCATAAAAGATATGCCAGACATTCGACTCCGTCATCTATTGCAAGTTTTATCTGCTCAAAATGGTCTTTTAAATACTGAATCCTGTAATCATCATTTATAATATTTCCTTCAAGCAGCACATCATTATATCCGAAGCTGTTCTCCGTAATCATTACAGGTTTTTTATATCTGTCATAAATCTTATTCATAGAGATTCTTATACCTACCGGATCTATCTGCCATCCCCATTCATTCGCCTTTAAGTAAGGATTCTTTGTACTTACAACCAAGTTTCCGGCAGTCTTTTCCATCTCTGTGGATGCACATACATTTGACTGATAATATGAAAATCCTACAAAATCCGCCGTATTATCTTTTAAAAGTTTTTCATCCCCCGGCAAAAATTCCACATTTATATTATTATCCCTGAAATACTTTCTCATATAGTAAGGATACTCACCGCCTGCAAGTACATCTGTAAAAAACCATTGATTTACCTGCTCATACTGCAATGCCTTCAGCTGATCCATAGGATTACAGGAATAGCCATAATAGCAAAAGCAGGCAGCCATACATCCAAAACTTGCTTTTAACATCTTTTTCCCAAGTTCTATCACCTTTGCGGATGCTATAAACTGATTATGAAGTCCGGCAAATATATCATTTAAATCATATCCGCTGCCCTTTATATTCTCATCTCTAAGTAGTCCAAGTCCGTTAAAAGGACTGAAAAAACCCGTGTTTATTTCATTAAACGGTACTACAAAGTCAAGATATTTTCCCAATCTGTCAAATATTACCTTTGCATATTTTACATATAAATCCACCAGCTTTCTGTTCTTCCATCCACCGTATTTTTCGACTAATGCCAGCGGAAGCGCATAATGTGTAAGACTAAGATATATCTTTATACCCTTTGAACTAAGCTTTTTTATAATGTCTTCATACATATTCAATGCATCCTCATTCGGAGTATCTTCTTCTCCTGTAGGAAATATCCTCGACCATGCAATAGAGATTCTGTAAACATCTATTCCAAGTTCAGCTAAATACTCTATATCCTCATCTATATGTAAGAGCCCTTCACTCCCCTTTCTTCCCGGAAAAAAATCTCCCGAAATAGGATGCTTTGCTCTTTCTATATCGGATTTTGTTAAAAGTCTTGTGGATGTAGTGGCATTGTCGGTTCTCTTTATATATCTTCTGCAGTCCTGTGTATCCATTCCCTTATTAAAAAGTTCAAATCCGCCTTCATATTGGCTTGAGGCACTTGCACCTCCCCAAAGCATTCTCATTTTATTACTTCCTTTTATAAAATCAATCTCTAAGTTTCTTAATCAAATCTCTTGTGGATTCAATATCCTGCAATACATCCGGATAATGTCTATGTGTTATAGCCAGATAAATCATATCAAGAAGTGTAAGTGTGGTATTACGGCTTGAAATAGCTCCAAGTCTGAGTTCCCTCTCATCCTGAGGTACACGAAGTGTTATATCACAGATATTTGAAAGTTCATTTTTACCGTAACAGCAAATACCTACAGTCTTTGCACCGGCTTTTTTTGCAATCTCGGCAACAAGTACCGTTTCTCTTGTATTACCGCTATAGCTTATACATACACAGGTGTCCTCTTTTTTTATAAAGTTCAAGTTTACAAGCTGTAGATGTATATCATTGTTAAATACAACATCCTTTCCGATTCTTGAAAGCTTATAATTGATATCATAACAAACTATACCGCTGGCACCTACGCCGAATAAATATATCTTCCTCGCACTGTCTATGGCATCTATTGCTTGTTTCATCAAATCCATATCCATCAATGCATACAACTTTTCAATACTGTTTACAATATTTCTTTTATTTTTTTCAATAATTTCTTCAAGCCCGTCTTTTTGATGAATGATTTCATCACAAATATACTTCCTGTCCGAATCTATATCCGCCGCCAATGCCAGTTTCAGCTGTTGAATCCCCTCAAACTTCATTGTTTTTACAAATCTGATAACCGTAGCCGGAGAAGTATTTGTTATAAGAGCAATGGATTGTGTACTTTCATTTATAGCCTCTTTATAATTGTTTATAAAATAGTCCGCCACTCTTTGCTCCGACTTTGTCAGCTTTGAATATTCCTCCTTGATTCGCAATACTATATCCAAGGTGTACCTCCAAAATTTATGGAAAATCCCCATATCCGAATATTTATATTTTCTTTTTTATTTCCTCTATCTCAGTCTTTAAATCATCAATTGTTTTATAAAGTGAAATCATCTCCTCAGCCAACTCAAGTGCCACATTAGCCATTGTCAAATGATCCTGTGAATGAACAAGGATTATATTTACAGGAACCGAATCTCCACCTGCTTCCTGTGAAATCATATCGGTTTGAAGTTCATGCGCTTTTAAAAGTCCTTTATTTGCCTCTTTTAATTTCTCCTGTGCGGATTCAAAATCTCCCTTTTTGGCATCACAGATTGCATCCATTGAATAGCCCTTGCTGTCTCCTGCTGTAGCAATTATTTCAAATGAAACCTGATAATCTTCTTCTCTCATAAAAACTCCTGTCAGTTCATAAAATAAAATATTATTTCATAAAATATTTTATTTTTCGGAATATTATTTCTAAATTTATTTAATCATATTCACATATTTTTGTCAATGAGAATTAATGTTTTACATAATAGAATTAAAAAAATTGCCATTTGAACTTTTAATAAAAATATAAAGTCCAAACGGCAAGAAAACTGTACAACCTCTAATCTCCAATATAAAATCTGTCTTTATCTATATCTTTAAAGCTTATAAACTTATGGATTTCTTTATGTTCCCCTATTATCTTCTCCATCCATACCATATGATACCATCTGTCGAATTTATGTCCGCAGTTTTCAAACTTTCCAACCATTCTATAACCCATATGTTCATGAAACTCCACACTGTTATTATTTAAATACTCATCCTCAACATCCACATATCCTATACATGAATACAGATTTGTTATATTCTGTGCCTTCGCTATATCCTCCAAAACTGAATACAATTTTTTGCCTATTCCCATTTTCTTTTTAACCGGATTTAAATATATAGTAGTCTCTGCACTTAACTCATATGCCTTTCTTCCCACAAAAGGATGAAGATATGCATATCCGAGAAGCTCATCATTATCACAGGCAACAATATATGGATAGCTTTTTAATATTTCTTCTATTCTGATTTTAAACTCTTCCACACTTGGAACCTCCGTTTCAAATGATATTGCAGTTTCCTCCACATAATATGCATATATATCAAGAAGATTTTTGGCATCCTCCGGTCTTACAGTTCTTATAGACATATTATTAGTCTTCATCATCTTCCTCTCCTGTTGTAAAATTGCTGGCATCAAAATTCAGAAACTTTTCCAGATATTTATTTGCCCCATAAACCAGTATATCCTGATCCTTTTCAAACTTTATCTGTGGAGTAATAGTCATATACCAATTATCACCTTTTTTTATTGCCATAATATTAACTTTATATTTTTTCCTTATATCAAGCTCCAATACGGTTTTCTCTTCCCAGTTTTTAGGCACCTTGCATTCAAATATAGAATTTTCACCGGGTAACTCTATATAATTTGAAATATTATTTGAACTGAACCTTATTGCAGTCCATTCAGCCAGCTGCCTTTCAGGATAAACCACATCATTTGCGCCGTTTCTAAGCAAAAACTTTGCCTGTGTATCTCTGGATGCTCTGGATACCACATATTTTGCTCCACACTCACTAAGCAGTGAAGTTGTTTCAAGTGAAGTTTGAAAATCATCACCTATTGTCACAAAGCAAGTGTCGAAATTGCTAACTCCGATTGATTTTATAAATTCACTCTTTGTGCTGTCACCAATCATTGAATTTAAAGTATATGGTAATACCTGCTCTATACAGTCTTCATTTCTGTCAACAGCCATTACATCATATCCCAGTTCAAATAATTTTTTACATAAATGACGCCCAAAACGTCCTACTCCTATTACCAAAAAACTCTTCATAATTCACCTCATATCAAATTTATCCGACTGCTACCTGATCCTTTGGATATCTTGCATTTCCGTTATTCTTTGGAGTAACTGCTGCAAAAATAAGCGTTATACCGCCTACTCTTCCGATATACATCATGCAAATCAACAATACCTTTGAAATAATTCCAAGATGTGGAGTGATACCCATAGTCAATCCGACTGTTGCGACTGCGGATGCACACTCAAACATTGTGTCTTTTAATGAAAATCCTTCTATCCCGCTTATAATCATTGATCCGGCTACAAATAAGACAACATCCATGACAAAAACCGCAACGGCATTTTTTATTATATCCGGCTCAATTCTTTTCTTAAATACCGCCACTTCTTTATCCTGTTTTAAAACGGAACACATTGTAGCAACTAAGATAAATATTGTACTCATCTTGATACCGCCGGCAGTTGAACCTGAGCCACCACCTATCAACATCAATATAATAGTAATTGCTATACCATTGTCACTAAACTTCGTGTAATCAGTTGTATTAAATCCCGCCGTTCTTGGTGTGACCGCCTGAAATAAACTTGAAAGTATTCTTGTTTTAATATCCAAGCCGCTAAACTCTGTAAAGAAAAATAAAACAGACGGAAATATCACTAAAACTACACTCATAGCCAATATTATCTTTGTTTGAGTGGAATATCTTTTTATACCAAACTTGTAATTTAGTATATCCTTCCATATTAGAAATCCCAAACCGCCTATAAGTATCAACAACATTATACTCATATTTATCATTATATCCGATTGGTATTTTGTCAAAGATGAAAATTTACTCACATCTCCCATTAGATCAAATCCTGCATTACAAAATGCAGATATGGAATGAAATATTGAATAGTAGATTCCCTTTGTTACACCAAAATCTTTCATAAAACTTGGAAACATAAGAATTGCACCGATCATTTCTATAATGACAGTTCCCTTAAATATAAAACTTGTAAGTTTTACAATACCTCCTATTTGTGGTGCCGACAGGGCACTTTGTAATGTTGCTCTGTCTCTGAGACCGATTTTTTTACCTGCTACTTGAGTGAATACAGTTATCATGGTAACCACTCCGAGTCCGCCACATTGTATCATAGCTATTATTATAATTTTTCCAAATACCGACCAGTGTGTAGCTGTATCATACACTATAAGTCCGGTAACACAGCTTGCACTGGTGGCGGTAAATAGGGCATCTATAAATGGCGTAAATTCCCTGCTTCTTGATGAAATAGGCAAACTGAGAATACTTGCCCCTACAAAAATCATAATTATAAATCCAAACAAAATAATTCTGGCACTGCTAAACTGATTTAAAACTTTTCTCTTTATTTCTCTCATTTTCTCTTACATAAAAATCCCCTACATTAAGTAAGGGATTTTTTGAATACATACTTTATTTATACAGGATAAGCTCCTGCATTTTTATCCGCCTTAGTCATATCAACCTTAGTCTTTTGTGCAGCTCTGTACTCAAAGAACTCCTCTGCAACCTTTGGGAAAAGTGCATAGGTAAGCACATCCTCATCCTGTTCCTTCCATTTTGCAACCTGCTTTTCAAACTCAGGAAGCTGTGGCGGAATAAGGTCTGCCGGTCTACAGGTAATAGGCTTTTCATCACCTATTATCTTCTTTTGTACTTCCTTATTGAAAGGCTTGATGGTCTGTCCGAATTCTCCAAGCATTATCTTCTTTGATTCCTTTGGAACCAGCTTATATCTCTCGCCTGAAAGAACATTCATAACAGCCTGTGTACCAACTATCTGTGATGAAGGTGTAACAAGAGGCGGCTCTCCGAAGTCTTTTCTTACTCTTGGAATCTCCTCCAAAACCTCTCTGTACTTATCTTCCTTTCCGGCTTCTTTAAGCTGATTGATAAGATTTGAAAGCATACCTCCCGGAACCTGATATTTTAAAGTATTTATATTTACACCGAGAACCTTCGGATTTAAGAGTCCGCTCTTTAAGAAACCTTCTCTGATAGGCTGGAAATAATCAGCTATCTCAGATAATAAATTGATATCAAGACCTGTATCATAAGGCGTTCCTCTAAATGTCTCAACCATTACTTCCGTTGCAGGTTGTGAAGTTCCGAGTGCAAGAGGTGAAATAGCTGTATCAATAATATCACAGCCCGACTCTACAGCCTTTAAAAGTGTCATAGATGCCACACCGGCTGTATAATGTGTATGGAGCTCTATAGGTAACTTTGTAGATGCCTTAAGACTTCCTATAAGTTCCTGTGCAGCATACGGTGTCAAAAGTCCTGCCATATCCTTTACACAAAGTGAGTCCGCACCCATGTCCTCAATTCTTTTTGCTATATCTTTCCAGTAATCAAGTGTATAAGCATCGCCCAAGGTATAGCAAAGTGCTATTTGAACTTCGGCATTTTTTTCTTTATTTGCCGCATTTACAGCTGTCTTTAAGTTTCTGATATCATTTAATGCATCAAAAATACGAATAATATCAATACCGTTTGCCACTGATTTTTGAACAAAATATTCTACAACATCATCTGCATAATGATTATAACCTAATATATTCTGTCCTCTAAAAAGCATTTGAAGCTTTGTATTCTTAAAACCGTCCTTAAACTTCCTTAGTCTTTCCCACGGATCTTCATGTAAGAATCTAAGCGATGCATCAAATGTAGCACCTCCCCAACATTCCACAGCTCTATAACCCACTTTATCCATTTTATCTATGATAGGAAGCATCTGTTCTGTAGTCATTCTTGTTGCTACTAAAGACTGATGTGCATCACGAAGCACAGTCTCAACTATTTGAACAGGCTTTTTCTTAATATCTGCCATAATCCCTCCTTATACTATTCCGAATATTGCCATAAATGTTCCGGCAGCTACAGCTGTACCAATAACACCTGCCACATTAGGTCCCATGGCATGCATCAATAGGAAGTTTGTAGGATCATACTCCGCACCGACCTTTTGTGAAACTCTGGCTGCCATCGGCACCGCAGAAACTCCTGCCGAACCGATAAGCGGATTTACTTTACCGCCCGTAACCTTGCACATTATCTTACCGAATATTACACCTGCCCATGTGCCGAAGGCAAAAGCTATAAGACCGAGTGCAACAATCTTTAAAGTTGTAACTTTAAGGAATGCTTCCGCACTTGTAGTTGCACCGACACTGGTTCCAAGCAAGATAACAACAATATACATCATTGCATTTGCAGCAGTTTCTGTAAGCTGCTTTACAACACCGCTCTCTTTAAAGAGGTTTCCAAGCATCAGCATACCCACTAACGGAGCTGTTGTAGGAAGTATAAGACATACCACTACTGTAACTATTATAGGGAAAAGAATCTTCTCAAGCTGTGATACAGGACGAAGCTGCTCCATCTTTATCCTCTTTTCCTCATCTGTTGTAAAGAATTTCATAATAGGCGGCTGTATAATAGGAACCAAAGCCATATATGAATATGCCGCTACCGCTATAGGTCCAAGGTATTCGGTCTGTCCAAGTTTTCCCGCAAGGAATATTGAAGTAGGACCGTCAGCACCTCCTATAATTGATATAGCCGCTGCTGCCTTATCATTAAAGCCCATAAGGATTGCTATAAAATAAGCCGCATAGATTCCAAACTGTGCCGCTGCACCAAGCAGGAATGATTTAGGGTTTGCAATAAGCGGGCCGAAATCCGTCTGTGCTCCTACACCCATGAATATAAGTGATGGCAATATACTCCATTCATCCAATACATAGAAATAGTGAAGCAAACCTCCTACACCATTTGCAGAATTCTCAGGTCTAAGCATTATATCAGGATAGATATTTACAAGTAACATACCAAAGGCGATAGGTACCAGCAAAAGCGGTTCAAATCCTTTTTTTATTGCCAGATAAAGAAATATAAAGGCAACAAAAATCATTACCAGATTACCGAAGGTAAGATTTAAAAATGCGGTCTGAGCAATCAAATTGGATAATGTATTTAATATATAATCCATTTTTTCTCCCTCCGGATATTAGTTGATTGTTACAAGAGTTTGATTAGTTTCAACACTGTCTCCAACATTTACATTTATACTTGCAATTGTACCGTCTTCTGTGGCAACTATATCATTTTCCATCTTCATTGCCTCAAGTACAGCCACTACCTCTCCCTTTTTAACGGCTTGATTAGGACTTACCTTGATACCGAGAATTTTTCCGCTCATCGGTGCAACCACCTTTACTCTGCCCTCGCCTCCCGCTGCCACAGGCGCTGTAGGTTTAGAGACAGGTGCTGCAGGTGTTGCAACTACCGCAGCTGCAGGAGTAGAAACTCCTCCTTTTTCCTCCACAGAAACCTCATATGATTTACCATTTACCGTAATAGTATATTTTTTCATTTTACCCTCCATTATCTTTTAACTCTCTTTATTGAACGAACAATTAAGTTTGATGCATCTGTATTACTAAACTCCGCTATAGCTGCTGTAATAACAGCCACCAGCTCCAAATCATCTTCGAGATTCTCCGGCTCGCTAACTGTATTATTTTCTTTAGTTTCAATTACCGGTGTTTGCTTAGCCTTTATTTTATTTTCAAATATACTTATATATTTAAACAAGCTTATCAAAAATGATATAAAAATCAGTATTATAAACACTGTTCCCATTCCAAGAACGGTATTTAATGCGGCTTTGCCCATTTTTTCAGCCAAAGAATATTTAGGTGTAAAAGACAATATAACCATTTCTTTAGCGTCTTCTTTTAATCCTAATGTCATCTCTCCATTGCCTAGCTCTGCAGAGTAAGCCGCCTTAACAACATAATTACCATCTGAATATGATACTTTTATGTCCTTAATATTTAACAAACCTCCCAGCTGCTCTCTTGTTTCTATAAAGTTCCTATATCCTTCGGCATAAACAGCTTGACCGTTTTGATCAAATGCTGCGATTTCATTGTACAATTCACTATCGCTTTTGCTATAAAGCCCCATAATAAATTTCTTGGATTCTGAGGTCAAGTTAGTTGAAATATCATCCGGAACCTTTCTCCCACAGGCACAAAGTGCCATAATAACGACTATAAGCAGACTGAAAATTAAATACTTTATTCTATTTTTCATGATCCACCTCTAAATTGATCCATGTTTTTTATATGGATTTTCTTCTTTCTTTGTAAAAAGCATCTCAAAGGCAGCCAATAATCTTTTTCTTGTGTCAGCTACTGTGATAATATCATCCACATATCCTCTTCTTGCGGCATATATCACTGAATTTTGTAAATTCTCATACTCTCTTGTCTTCTCCTCAAGAGTAGCCTTTATATCCTCACTTGAATCAATTTCTTTAGAGTATATTATTTTTACGGCTTCACTTGCATTCATCATGCCGACTTTTGCACTTTCCCATGCGAACACTATATCGGCACCTGTTGATTTTGAATTCATTGAAAGTGCCGCGCTGCCCAAAGCATCTCCAACTATGAGGCTTACCTTTGGAACTGTTGCATTTGCAAATGCATATGTAAGCTTTGCTCCGTTTTTGGGCATCCTTCTTTCACTGCATTTTGTAGCTCTATATCCCTTTACATCCACAATTGTTAAAACAGGGATATTGAATGCATCACAAAATACAACAAACTCTGCCGCCTTGTCACTTCCCTGATGAGATAATACATTCTCAAACTCCTGTACAATCTCTCCATTTTCATCATATAAAAGACTTCTGTTGGCTATAGCTCCTACAGTATTACCGTTCAATCTGATAAATCCTGTAAACATCTCCCCTGCGAAGTCTTTTTTTACTTCAAGTACATATCCGCTGTCGGAAATTGTAGCAAGGGCAAGTGCAGGATCCTTTATTCTTCCTTCAAGCTCGGCTGTAGTTCTGTTTAAATCATCATTGCATTCAATATATGACATATCATCTTCATTATTTGCAGGAAGTAAAGAAATAAGCTCTCTTACACCTGTAATAATCTCTGATTCAGTTCCTATAAAATCAGCCAATCCTGTCTCCTCAGCCTGGAATTTGGCAGAGGAATAATCATTTTTATCCTGCGAATTTCCTGCAATGGCATTAGGTGAATTCACAAATACTTTTGCACTGTCCTTCTCCATAAACACAAAATCACTAAGTCCGTTGCTTATTGCCATTCCGCCTCCGCTAAGTCCGAACACCGCCTGTATCTGCGGTATCACACCACTCGCTTTGGTCTGTGCCAAATATATTTTTCCAAAGGCATCCAATGCATCAAAAGACTCTTCGAGTCTCAAACCGGCACAGTCGATAAGACCTATAACAGGTGCACCCATTTTCATTGCCATATCATATAATGCAACGATTTTTTTAGCATGCATCTCTCCTATAGATCCGCCAAGTACTGAAGGGTCTTGACTATATACATATACCAGACTGTCATTAATCGTACCATAACCTGTTAATACACCGTCTTTTGGAGTATCCTTGCCCGATAGATTAAAATCTGTGTTTCTTGAACTTATATATGAGCCAATCTCCACAAAACTTCCGGTATCTAGCAAATCTTCAATTCGTTTCATAGCAGAAACTCCTATTTGTGCCATATACAAACCTCCGTATAATTAATAAGATTCGATAATCAAAGTAAATTTTGACCATCCAGGCACCATATTTAAGTACATAATATAGTGCCACCAATATTGTTAAATACAAAACAATCTTAAGCTATTTTATAATGAATTTAATAAAAAAACAAGGGTTTAAATCTGAAAATTATATTCATTTACGTAGAATTATATTATTAAAAGGGAGGCAAAAGCCCCCTCATTATTATATATTCTTTATAATACTCTTTACCAATCCCTCAAATATATGAGAAACCTTATTTGCCGCCTCTGAAACCTCTTCATGACTGAGCGGCCGGTCAAGTATCCCTGCAGCCATATTTGTAAAGCATGAAATACCGCAGATTTCAACTCCCATATGATTGGCGGCTACAGCCTCTATCGCTGTGGACATACCCACCGCATCCGCACCGAGCAGTCTTGCAAGCTTTACCTCGGCAGGTGTTTCATAAGCAGGGCCGCTAAACTGCATATATACACCCTCTCTTAAAGTAACTCCTGCTTCATCAGCCGACTTTCTTACCACATCTTGAAGTCTTTTTGAATAGACATTGCTCATATCAGGGAATCTTGTCCCGAATTCACTTATATTTTCACCTATAAGCGGAGAAGGTACTATGGTGGATATATGATCGGTAATGAGCATTAAATCACCGGGTTTATATGAGGTATTTACAGCTCCTGCCGCATTGGTAAGTATAAGTTTTTTTGCTCCGAGCATTATCATAAGTCTTGTAGGAAGTACAACATCCGTAACGGGGTATCCTTCATAGTAGTGAACTCTTCCCTTCATTATAACGGTTTTTACACCCTCAACAGTGCCGAATAAAAACTTTCCGTCATGTCCTGCTACAGTTGATACGGGAAAACCCTCGATATTTGAATAAGGTATCTCACATTCCACTTCCATATGCTTTGCAAACTCACCAAGTCCTGAGCCAAGTACCAAAGCGACCTCAGGGGTGAAATCCGTAACAATCCTTATGTAATCATAACTTTTTTTACCTTTTCATAAATCGGATTCATATAAACTCCTTTTAAAAACTCCTAGATGCTGCTTAAAATACTGTAACCTATAGTATTTTCAGGCATCTTTAAACCAAAGTTATCTACTATACTTGCACCTATTACTGCAAAAGTATCGGTTGTATCAAGTAATTTTCCGCCATCAAATTTCTTTGAATATGACATAAAGAAAACAGCTTCTCTGGTATGATCCGTTCCCGTATGAGTAGGATCATTTCCATGGTCTGCGGTGAGTATAATTAAATCATCCTCATTCATCTTTTCCATAAACTCACCCAGCTTTATATCAAATTTCTCTATTTCCTTTGCATAGCCTATAGGATCTCTTCTATGTCCCCAAAGTGCATCAAAATCCACAAGATTTGTAAAACAAAGACCTGTAAAATCTTCATTTAACATATCAATAGTCTGTTCCATGCCATGTACGCTGGAATCTGAATGATATGCCTTTGTGATTCCTTCTCCGACAAATATATCATTTATCTTTCCGATAGAAATCACATCAAATCCATTATCTTTTAATACATTGAGAGCTGTTTTTCCAAATGGCTTAAGTGCATAATCATGTCTGTTGGAAGTTCTTTTAAACTCACCCTTTTTCTTACCTACATAAGGTCTTGCAATAACTCTTCCGACCTTCCACTCATCCTTCATTGTAAGCTCTCTTGCTATTTCACAACATCTGTACAGATTTTGTAAATCAAAGGTCTCTTCATTTCCGCAAATTTGCAATACAGAATCGGCAGAAGTGTATACAATCATTGCCCCTGTATTTATTTCCTCTTCGGCAAGCTCTTCAAGTATCTCGGTTCCCGATGCGGACTTATTTCCTATTACCTTTTTGCCGCATCTTTTTTCCAGCTCATCAATAAGCTCCTTTGGAAAACCTGTATCAGTAAATGTTTGGAAAGGTTTGTCAATTCTAAGCCCCATCATCTCCCAATGACCGGTCATAGTATCCTTACCGTTACTCATCTCTTCCATTTTGCAAAATCTTCCAAGCGGTTTATCAACTCCGCTTTCCCCATCTACAGGATGAAGATTGTACATTCCAAGCTTTTTTAAGTTCGGTATATTCAGTTTTCCATAGCTTTTTACTATATTTCCAAAGGTGTCTGTACCGGCATCTCCAAACCTTTCGGCATCAGGCATTGCACCGATACCTAAAGAATCCAATACAACAACAAAAACTCTTTTATATTTTTTCATAAATAAAACCCTTCAACTGATAATACTTAATCATGAAAAAAATTATAATTCTTTCCAAAGCATATTTTTAATATCATCACTTGCAAAAGATACCTCTATGGCATTTTTGATTCCCTGAAGAATATCTCTGTCATCTATCATTGATTTTTTCTGTAAAAACAATATCTCATTTGTAATGCTTGTATTGCTTACCAGTCTGTTATCCGTATTGATAGTGGCAAGTATTCCTCTCCTTATATAGTCGGCATACGGATAAGTCTGCTCCTTTAAAACCGCCTTGGTCTGATAATTACTTATCGGGCACATCTCAATACCTATACCTTTATCTTTTGCAAGCTTCAAAAGCTCTTCATCATTTCTCATAGCAATACCATGTCCGATCCTTTTTGCACCATAGTCTATGGCGCCCTTAATATTTGACTTTGGTCCTGCCTCACCTGCATGAATAGTAAAATTCATACCCAAATCCCTTGCAAATTCGAAAAGTTCCTTAAACTCTCCTATAGGATGATTTGCCTCATCTCCTGCCAAATCAAGCCCTGCAACTCCGCTGCCATAATATTCTCTTGCAATTTTAAACATGGACTTACTATCTTCAATCGGCTGATGTGTCATAGCACAGCAGATTGCATTACCATGTATATTAAAAAGCTCGCTTCCTTCTTGGATTCCTGCTATTACAGCTTCAATTACGGCTTTTGTGCTCATAGAATTTGAAGCGGATAAAAGCGGTGCAAATCTTATTTCTATATATTTTACACCTTCATCTGATGCAGATTTCATAACCTCAACAGTTGCCGCTTTAATATTTTCCTGAGTATTCATAGCTTCAAGCGGAATATCAAATTTCTTAAGATACTCCACCAGACTGTTGCAGTCCATGCTTACGGAAAGTTCCTCCATGGTAAAGTTCCTTCCCAAAGTTTTCTCCAGGAATACCTTTGACAAAGAACCGTCAAGATGACAATGCAAATCAAGTTTCGGTAATTTTATAATATCTTCTCTATTCATAAACTATCCAATATTAAACATCATAAAAGGCGGATTCCACTATCTTTATAGTAGCACTGGTTCCAAGTCTGCTTGCACCCGCCTCAACCAAAGCATTTGCAAACTCCTTATCATGGATTCCTCCGCTTGCCTTTACTCCCATATCCTTGCCTACGGTTTCTCTCATAAGCTTAACATCTTCCACCTTTGCCCCTGCAGTAGAAAATCCTGTAGAAGTCTTTACAAAATCGGCATTGGCTTCTTTTGAAAGTTCACATGCCTTCACCTTCTCTTCATCAGTCAAAAGACAGGTTTCGATTATAACCTTTAGCAAAACATTACCGCAGGCTTCTTTTACAGCCTTGATATCTTCCAGTACGACATCATAATCCTTATCCTTTAATGCTCCGATATTTATAACCATATCTATCTCATCGGCACCGTCCAGTACGGCAATCTTTGCCTCCAGTGCCTTTGCTTTTGTAGACATTGCTCCCAGCGGAAAACCGACCACAGTGCATATCTTTACATCACTGCCATGTAAAAGTTCAGCCACATATGGCACATAATAAGAATTTACACATACCGAGCAAAAGCTGTATGCCATTGCCTCTTCGCATACTCTTTTTACATCCGCCTTTGTCGCATCCGCCTTTAATATTGTATGATCAAATAATTTTGTTGCTAACATACTCCCCCCTATCTAGCCTTTAAGAAAGGCTTACCATTTGCGGCAGGCACTCTTGTACTTCCTACAACAAGTACCAGTGCAAGAATTGTTACTACATATGGAATCATTGAAACCAGGTTCGGTGATATAGCATTACCTGCACCCAGAAGTGCTTTTACACCATTACAAAGTCCAAAAAGCAGACATGCCTTAAATGCTCCCTGCGGTTTGAACTTTCCGAAGATTACAGCCGCAATAGCTATAAATCCCTGTCCTACTATTACAGCAGGTCTAAACTGGCTTACTGTAGCCAATGTAACAAATGCTCCTCCAAGTCCTGCAAGGAAACCTGAAAGTATAACACAGATATATCTTGTCAAATAAACATCTACACCAAGTGTGGCACAGGCTTGCGGATGCTCTCCAACAGCCCTTAAATGCATTCCGAACTTTGTTTTATAAAATACAAACCATACTACAAACACCAGAACAAAACTTAAATATGCAACCGAGTATGTGGAAAAAACATTATATCCGAATGAACCGGACTTAAACACTCCCTCAAACATCTTCGGCAGCTTTGCAGCCGTATCGAGAGCCGGTGAGTCTGATGAATTGTCAAATATCGCCTTACAAAGAAAGACTGCAAGTCCCGGTCCTATAAAGTTTATAGCGGTACCCGATATTGTCTGGTCCGCTCCAAACTGTATACAGGCAATTGCATGCACAGCTCCAAGTATTGCACCGCTAAGTCCGCCCGCAAAAAATCCAAGCCAGCCGTTTCCGCTAAAATATGCTACACAGGCACCTATAAAAGCGCCTATTGTCATCATACCCTCAATACCGATATTTACCACTCCGCTTCGCTCTGAAAAACAGGAGCCGAGCGCTGCCAAAAGAAGAGGCGGTGTTGCTATCAATATTGCATTTATAAGAAGACCTGTATTCCTTATTAAAACTTCCATTATACCGCTCCCTTCTTTCCATGATTCATAAATAAATTTCTAAAAAGACTTGATATTGCTATAAACAGTATGATGATACCCATTATAATATCAACAACCTCTGACGGTGCATTTACAAGTGAAAGCTTTCCGCCACCGTATTTCATCGCACCATAGAATATTCCTGCAAAAATGCAGGCAATCGGATTTGATGATGCGATAAGCGCTACCGTAATCCCTTGGAATCCATAGCCCTCCTGACCTGCAAACTGTGGTATTCTTCCGCTCATACCCATAAGATGTATTGCACCGCCTATACCTGCAAGTGCTCCGGAAAATGCCATAGCGGTAAGGAAGGATTTTCCCGTGTCAATACCGGCATATTCCGCCGCACTGTTGCTGAAACCTACGGCTCTTAATTTAAATCCCAATGTGGTTCTGTTTATAATAAACCACACAATTATCGCAAATAATATTGCCAGTATAAATCCCCAGTTGGCGGCGGATGCACCTGTTGCAGCTATAACAGCCTTGGGTGCAAGGATTCTTGCGGTATCGGCAATATCCTTAGTCGCCTCACCTCCGCCTTCCTTATGTATTACTGTAAGATTTACAACAAAATTTGAAAGATAAAAGGCTATCCAGTTAAACATAATATATGATAAAACTTCGTTTACACCTTTTTTAATCTTTAAGATTCCCACTATTGCACCCCAAATACCGCCTGCAAGAGCGGCTCCGATAAAGCATAGGGGTATATGAATGATTGCCGGTGCTTTTATCAATATACCTATTACACAGGCTGTAAGTGTTCCTACCACAAACTGTCCCTCGGCACCGATATTAAATACTCCGGTTTTAAATGAAAATGCAACACTGAGCCCTGTAAATATAAGAGGTGCGGCATATATCAGGCACCATGCCATAAACTTAGGCTTGCCGAATATTCCGTTAAATAACTGCTTGTATGCCACCATCGGATTTATCTTTGCAAAACTTAAAAGTAATGCACCTACAATAAATCCTATTATTATTGATATAAGAGTATAAAAAGCATTGCTTGAAAGTATACTGTTTTTCTTACTCATCCTTTTTTCCTCCCGCCATCAAAAGTCCCAGTTCCTTCTCATCGGCATACTCTCCCATCACCTCTCCGGTTATTTGTCCGTCGAAGATAACTTCTATTCTGTCGGAAAGATTCATAATCTCATCCAACTCAAAAGATACCAGTAAAACCGCCTTATTTTTATTTCTTTGCTCCACAAGATACTTATGGACAAACTCTATTGCACCTACATCAAGACCTCTTGTAGGATTTACCGCAATCAAAAGATCCGAATCATTTGTCACCTCTCTGGCAATGATTACCTTTTGCTGATTTCCTCCGGACAATGTCTTTGCAGCCTTTTTTGCACTGTCCTTAGGTCTTATATCAAACTTTTCTATAAGCTTATTTGCATGTGCTTCTATATTTTTATCATTTAATATTCCGCTCTTTGAGAAAGGTTCTTTTTCAAAATTCTGTAAAATAAGATTTTCAGCCACGGAAAAATCCAGTACAAGACCATGCTTTTGCCTGTCTTCGGGTATACTTGTAATACCCATATCAAAACTCTGTCTTGGAGTAACATTAAATGCGTTCTTTCCAAGTATACTTACACTTCCCGAATCCGCTTTTTTCAGACCTGTGAGTATTTCCACAAGTTCCGACTGTCCGTTTCCGTCAACTCCGGCTATACCGACTATCTCTCCCCTTCTTACAGAGATACTTAAAGACTTTAATATATCCACCTTTCGATAGTCTTTTGCACAGAGATCTTTTACCTCAAGCACAACCTCTCCGGGTTCTCTTTTTTCTTTCTCTACGCTGAATGAAACATCTCTTCCCACCATCATGGCTGCAAGCTCACTTTCGCTTGTAACCTTTACATCAACAGTATCTATATACTTACCATGCCTTATAATAGTGCATGAATCCGCACATGTCTTTATCTCCTTGAGCTTATGAGTTATAAGTATTACGGATTTGCCGTCTTTTGTAAGACTTTTTATGATATCCATGAGTTCCACTATCTCTTGTGGAGTCAAAGAGGCTGTAGGCTCATCCAATATCAGGGTATTTGCACCTCTGTATAATACCTTTATAATTTCAACCCTCTGTTGCATACCTACCGAGATATCTTCTATCTTTGCATCCGGATCCACAGACAGCCCGTATCTTTTTGAAAGTTCCACTATCTTTTCTCTGGACTTTTTAAGATCCAACACAACACCCTTCGTATCCTCCATTCCAAGAACAATATTCTCGGTAACACTAAAGGGAGGGATAAGCATAAAATGCTGATGCACCATACCTATCCCCAGGTCTATCGCTTTTTGCGGAGTACCTATAGTGGTTTCCTTTCCGTCTATAAATATTTTTCCCGATGTGGGATGGTATAAACCATATAAAATATTCATAAGTGTAGATTTTCCGGCACCGTTCTCTCCCAAGATAGCATGAACTTCTCCCTTTCGCACTGTGAGATTGATGCCGTCATTTGCAACAAAGTCGCCAAACTTTTTGACTATGTCCTGCATTTTGACAGCTATATCCATTTTCCCTCCTTTATCATATAAAGCCCGCAGATACCATTCATACTATATGAGCACAATATCATTAAAGCCATTTTTTACCGCTATATCTTTAGCTTCATTCAGCTCTTTTTCATTCGGCATTCTGTAATTCCTATACTCTTTTCTAACTCCGTTTTCTCTGTAGGAAATAAGCTTATATCTTATATTTGACCTCTCAAGATATGGAGACAATATCCTTGAAATATCATCAACCGTCTTTCTAAAGTCAAACAGTTCCGGCACAATAACGGTTCTTATCTCAAATAATTTCCCTCTCTCTGCCAAAAATAATGCATTTTTTAATACAATATCATTTCCCTTATCGGTGACCTTTATATGTTCATCAAAATCATATGCCTTTATATCAAGCATAACACCGTCCGTAACTTCTAAAAGTCCTAAATGCTTTTTAAAATCCACACTTCCATTGCTGTCTATCAATGTTCCCAGATTTTTTTCCTTGCACAGGCTAAACACCTCTCTCATAAAATCAGGATACAGCATACACTCCCCACCTGAAAATGTGACTCCCCTTATAAAGGGGAGATTTTCACATATTTTTTCAAATGTTTCCCTTGAAGTGAGTCTGACAATCCTGGGGGTGGCACCATATTTGCAAATATTTATACAATTATCACAGCCTATACATTTTTCAGGATAAAACTCTACTTTACCATTATTATTTTTTAATGCATTTGTCGGGCATCCCGGTACACAGTCCATACAGTTGATACAATGATTTCTTGTTTCCGGATTATGACAATATCTGCAATTAAAATTACAGCCCTGTAAAAATATTGCTGCTCTGTTGCCCGGTCCGTCCACACTGCTAAACGGTATTATCTTATTGATATCTGCACAAAACACTAGCGGACTTTCCTCTCCAGTATCTTGCAATTATGCTTTGCACCCATTCCGAGAGCTGTAGTGTCCTGAAGTACACTCTGTCCCTTTTCAAGCTTATTTATCTCTGATTTTTTTACAAGATATCCTGTAATCCTTATCACATCCGAATCCGATGAATAGAATGAAAGATATCTGATATCCTCTTTCATAGCTCCCTTTATGATATCCAATACATATTCATGATTTTTATGTACTGTCAGATCTATAGGGAATATATCTCCCGTTCCTGACGGGAAATACTTGTGGAATTTTTTGCAATGCCTTAAATGTTCAATAAGATTCTCCGGCTCCTCACCTATAGGAATTCTTGTTCCGGGTGATACATTCACATCGGTTGCAATACCGACCTGTGCATGTAAGAGGAAATGACAATCAGATACTTCACAGTATTTATTAAAATGATTTTTATTAAAATCATCTATTATATCCATTATTTCCACAGCCAGCTTATCCGCCGCTTCACTATGTCCGTATCTTCCTTCAATGCCCTCTTTTTCAAGTAAAATATTTACAGCCTCGGCAAGTCCCACCATTCCGAACATTGCCGAGAATCTCTCTCTTTTTATAAAGCCTTCCTTTGCAAGGAAATTATTTTCAAAGAATCCGCTCTCTTCCACCTCAAATCTTATTCTTTCATCCATATATCTTGCCATAATATCCATTACATAAGGCAGAGTATTGGTCTTGAAATCTTCTATATTCTTAGCTCTTTTTGCTATATTCTTTATAATCATTCTTGCAAGTGTATATGCTCCTCCACCAAGAGGTAAGCCGTTATAGCAGCTTGCAATAACATATCTTTCACTAAGTTCGCCTGAGAACATCTTATGATTTGCAAATGAAGGTTTTGCACTGTGAAGTGCTGTATTTATTCCCATAAGCGCAAACTCATCACTTGTTATCTCAGGATCATACTTTAGAGTGATATTCGGAACCGCCTGTTCAAGTTCAGCCTCCACTTCAAGTATCAATCTTCCTGCCAAAGTATCCTTCGGTCCGATATTTGCATGTGAAAATGAATCTAAAATAGTTCTGTCCATATTTATAAAGAACAACTTTATCATCTTCTTAGCCAAATCTCTGTCGATATCATGTACAAAGGGTTCAAGCAATTCATCCAGTTGCCCCACATATACAGGGAAATTGGTTACACTGGGTACATGACGATAAAAAATAAGAAGTGAGTTCAAGGCCTCATATAAATCCTTTGGAGGTGCTAATTGAAGAAACTCACTTCCTTCTTTCATAAACTTTTCATAATCAGGTATGATATATCTGGGCCTCATAGGAGCATGTCCCTCAAATAAATCACATATACACTGACTTTCTATATCCGCATCAAGCAGTTCATCAAGTCCTTTCGGCAATTCAAGTACTTCAAGCAGTGAATCCGCATGATTTGCCATTGTTGCTACTTTTTGCTCATGAGTGAGGCTTGCAGTTTTCACTGTCTCAAGCATTCTCTCTCTTATTTCATTTACCTTTTCTAAGCTAATATCTCTCATATAACTCCATTCTATAAGGGTATACCCTTAAATATAACCACGAAATTCATAGTCATATTTAAGGGGGCAGCAAAAAGCTGCCCTAAAAAAATATCAAAAGATATTAGTCTAATTCGTAAATATCACCGTACTTAGCTTCAAAATCAGCTTTATTATTAGGAACCTTTACTTCTCCTGAAACAATCTTTGCCTTAACTCCCTCAACCTCTTCAAGAAGTTCTTTTGAAAGATTGTCGGTTGTAGGTGCTATATCAACACCTCCGTCCTCTAATGTATAGGTCTTTGCACCTGCCTTATAGTTGCCTTCAAGTACAGCCTTTGCCTCATCATATACGGCATTGTCAACTCTCTTCATAGCTGATGTAAGAATTGTCTTCGGAGCAACCTTTGACTGGTCGGAGTCTACACCGATAGCCCAAATACCTGCCTCTTTTGCAGCATCAATAACTCCAAGTCCTGTACCGCCTGCCGCATGGAAGATAACATCCGCATTATTTGCAACCATGTTGTTTGCCGCTGTCTTTCCTGCACCTGTATCCGCAAAGCTGTTTACATTGTTTTGTAATATTTTTGCGTCCGCATTTGCATCCTTAACTCCTGCAAGATATCCATATCCGAACTCATTCATTACATCTGTAGCCATTCCAATAACAAATCCTGTAGTATTTGTCTGTGTTGTCTTACCTGCAATATATCCTACAAGATATGATGCCTGTGCCTGCTCAAACATAAGACATGCCACATTATCAAGCTCTATTGAAGCATCATCCACTATAGCAAATTTTTTATCAGGATTTGCCTCAGCCTGTGTCTTAAGTGCATCTGCCAATTGATATCCTATACAGATGATAAGGTCGTAATCGTCGTCAATCAATGTTTCAATATTTGTAGCATAGTCTGCGTCTGTCTTTGACTCAACATATCTTACTTCTATTCCGAGTTCCTTTTGTGCTCTTTGAAGTCCTTCCCATGCCGACTGGTTGAATGAACCGTCATTAACACCGCCTACATCGGTTACCATACCTACTTTAAGACCTGCCGCAGCCTTGCTCTCTCCACCTTCAGAACTTGCCGCCGAGTCTTTGCTCTCCTCAGTCTGCTGTGAAGATTCACTCTTTTCTACATCGCTTGAGCCTGATGAACAAGCTACAAGTGAAATTCCCATAAGTGCCGCCATAGCGATAGCTAATAATCTTTTTTTCATTTTTCCTCCTTAAAAACGAACATAAACATTATGTTTTAATAACATTTTAAGTATATCCTATAAAGCAATTGTAATCAAGTTTTTATATTTATTTGTCCTTTGCTTTCTCTTTTTCAATCAATATCTTAACAGCTTCTACAGCAGTTTTTATAGCACCGCTTGTATCATGCACCTGTTCATTGCTCAAGCCTTTTTTTGCTCTTTCCTGGTTGGCAATTGCTAAAAATATTGAGCCGACTCTTACTCCCAGATAGGAGGCTACCGTAAAAAGTGCAGCCGATTCCATTTCCGAAGCCAATGTACCCAGTCTAAGCCATGCTTCCCATTTATTTTCAAGTTCATAGCTTACAGGCTTGTTTTCAGGCTCATGCTGTCCGTAAAAAGCATCCTTACATTGAACCACACCTATATGTGATCTGAATTTTAAATTATCCGAAGCTTCCTTTAATGCACTTATTATATCAAAATCCGCCACTGCCGGAAATTCAATAGGAGCATACTCTCTGCTTGTGCCCTCCATTCTTATAGCTCCGCTTGCTATTACCAAATCTCCGCCGCAAACATCAAGCTTCATTCCTCCGCATGTTCCCACTCTTATAAATGTATCCGCACCGCATCTTACAAGTTCTTCCAGTGCAATAGCGGATGAAGGACCTCCGATACCTGTTGAAGTTACCGATACCTTCTCACCGTTTAGATATCCTGTATATGTAACAAACTCTCTACTGTCTGCCACAAGCTTTGCATCATCAAAATATGCGGCAATCTTCTCACATCTTTTCGGATCACCCGGAAGTATAACATATTTTCCTACTTCTCCCTTCCCGACTCCGATATGGTACTGTACTCCTGCACCTTCAGTATAATCAATCATATTTTCCTTCCCTTCAAAATACTGGATTTTAATATGATTATATCTGTATATTTACTGTTTTACAATCATATTTCATCCGACAATATTATACTATACTGTCCAAAAACAAGTACTGTTTTACTTCATCATAAATATATAATTATATATCAAGCAAAAATCCGATCAAAAAAGCTGTTGTACCTTCAATAGGCACAACAGCTTTTGTATTAGAATATTCTCCATGCAACTATAAAGTTATTTCTCCACCAGCCTGACATACTGCTTCTTTTTACCCTTCCTCTTGAAGATGAAGCGTCAATTACCTCTCCGCCTCCGGCAGCAATGCCCACATGTCCTGAAACAACTACTATATCTCCTGCCTGTATGTCTGAGAATGAACTGATTCTTGTATATCTTCCCGGATTTCTCCATCCTGAGGATGTCAAATACGACTGTCCTACACCCATCTGCTTTAAAACCCAGTATACAAATCCTGAGCAGTCAAAGGAATTGGAACCCTTTGCTCCCCATACATAAGGGCTTCCTATCTTTGATGATGCTATGCTTATCATACTGCCGACACTTCCCGAGTAAGATCCTCCCGAAGAACCGCCTGATGATCCTCCTGAGGAATCTCCGCCGCCTCCTCTGTTGTTTCTTCCGGTATCATTTCTTGAAGGTCCGTTAACATTTCCTGAATTAAGCTTTGCAAATGTCTGTGCACCTGCTCTACCGTCTGCCGAAAGACCGTTATTGCTCTGGAATCTCTTTAAGGCTGTTTCCGTTATCTCACCGAAGTATCCGGTAGCATTTGAATCATTTAAATATCCTGCCTTTGCCAAAAGACTTTGCAATCTTTCAACCTGCTCATTTTGGTCTCCGAGTCTTAGACCGTTTGCCTTTGCCTCACTTGAGAGTATAACCGCTCTTGTGGACGGTCCCAAATAACCGTCTACGACAAGGTCATTCTTTGACTGGAATACTCTTACAGCAAGCTCAGTATCATTTCCATATGTTCCGTCAGGGCTGGTAGTAAGATATCCAAGCTCTGAAAGTCTGTTCTGTATAGCCTGCACCACTTCACTATGTTCTCCAAGTGAAAGTGTATTTGCCTTTATTTCATCGGAATACAATAAATTCATTGTTTCACTTCCGACTTTACCGTCCTCACTGAGTGAGTTTATCTGCTGAAGCTTTAATGCACCTTCCTGTGTTTTTTCATCATATGTACCTGTTATCAAATCCGCAGATGCCAGATAACCAAGCTCATACATACGGGTTTGTATTCTCTTTACATCCTCACCGACATCACCCAGCTTTGCAGCATAATGCTTTGCATTTGCATCCATCAAAAGAGGAAGTGTGGATGGACCTATAATACCGTCCTGTGCCAATCCGTTTTGTCTTTGGAAAATCATTACGGCAGATCTTGTAACATTACCGAAATAATTTGTCGGCTCATCATGCTCCATAAATCCAAGTTCCATAAGTCTTTCCTGAACCTTTGCAATGTATGAGTGTTGTACACCCTCCTCTAAGAGTTCAGGTCTTGGTGCCTCTGTTTCAATAGCAATATCAAGTGATGGGAATTCATTTCCCTCTTTTTCCATAGGCATTACCTGTGCCGCTTTGACCTGTTCCTGTGTAGTGGTTGTTTCTACAGCTATGGTCGTATTTGAAGCGGCATTTCTTGCATTCCTGCCTATTACCGAAGTACCGATTATAGCCGCCAAAGCTACTACTCCGATTACTCCTCCTGCCATTATTTTTTTACTTTTATCCATATCCTGGATGGTCTCTACTCTATCTTTTACACTTCGTAAAAATTCATTCTTTTTTTTGCTCATCTCTTTTTCCTTGTCAAAATTTTATATGCTATCTTTTAAATATCCTGCCAATTTTGCAAACTCCTCCAAAGAAAGAGCTTCACCTCTTATCTTTTCAGACTTTCCAAGCAATGACAAAGCGTGAATTATCTTCTCTTTTGAAAAATTAAATTCTCCGAAATTACCGATGGAATTTACTAAAGTCTTCCTTCTTTGATTAAATCCCGCCCGAATGATCTGAAACATTAATTTTTCATTATCTGCTTTGATAGGTTTCTCCTTGTAAATATCTAAGCGTATAACACTTGAACCGATCTTAGGTCTTGGAATAAAACAATTCGGCGGAACAAATGCTACCACATATGGATCAGAGTAATACTGTACCGCCAAAGACAATGCACCATAGTCCTTACCTCCCGGCAGCGCCTGCATCCTATCTGCAACTTCCTTTTGAATCATAACAGTTATACTGTCTATATGTATATGTGACTCCAAAACATTCATAATGATGGGGGTTGTGATATAGTATGGCAGATTGGCGACTATCCTTATATTTTCAAACTCACCGTATTTTTGTCTGCAATCCTCTATCAGCTTTTTCAAATCTATCTTTAGGAAATCCGCATTTATTATACTTATATTTTTATAATTTGCCAATGTTTCATTTAATATCGGCAATAAATTTTTATCAATTTCAATTGCAACCACCGCTTTTGCGGTATTTGCAAGGTATTGCGTAAGTGAACCGATGCCCGGCCCTATCTCAATAGCAAGGTCATTTCCCCCAAGACCTGATGCCAGACATATCTTATCTAAAACATGAGTATCTATCAAAAAATTCTGTCCGAATTTTTTTTGAAAACTAAAATCATATTTTTTGATTATCTCTATAGTATTTGCCGGATTAGCAATATTTGTCATTTCAATCTCCATACCACTTTATCATAATGAAAATCCTCATTTCATTTTCGGATATAATCTTTGGGCATTTTCAAGTGATTTTTCTATTATAAACTCTCTTGATACACCCTTTATCTGTGCTACCCTGTCTATGATATAAGTTAAATTCAAGGATGAATTTCTCTTACCTCTATTGGGTACCGGTGATAAATACGGACAATCGGTTTCCAGTACAAAATCCTCAAATGAGATCTCATTTAGAGTTTCTTCAAGCTTTTTTGCATTTTTAAATGTAATCACACCTCCGATGCCAAGTACATATCCAAGTTTTATAAACTCTCTTGCCATTTCTTTGCTGTAAGAATAGCAATGTATAACTCCCCTTACCCCTTTAAACTCCTTTAAGATATCAAGGGTATCCTTTGCAGCATCCCTTGAATGAATAACTACAGGGAAATCATGTTTTTTTGCCAACTCAAGCTGTGCTCTGAAGCATTTTTTTTGTAAAAACTCTTCCGGCTCATCATAGTAATAATCAAGTCCTATCTCTCCGATAGCCACAACCTTTTCTTCTGAAAGCATTTTTTCAAGTATTAAAATGTTTTCTTCATTTATTTCTTTGGCTGAAGACGGATGTATTCCAACAACCGCATAAACAAATGGATATTCCTTTGATAATGCAATGCTGTCTTTAGAACTTTTCATAGAAGCTCCGATATTTACAACTCTTTTAATACCGGCATCTTCAAAACTTCTTAAGAGTTCATCCCTGTCTTCATCAAATGCCTCATCATCATAATGGGCATGTGTATCTATTATATATAAATCTTCTTTTTTGTCCATGTAATATTTTCTTAAAATTTACGTAATGTTTTTTATTGAAGCATATGCTTAGCAAAAAACAAAGCCAATAAATGTGCGGGATAAAACAGATAAAATAAATATTTTAAGTCTTTTCCCTTTTTCCCATTGTACATATTTATAGGTATAAGGCTGAAAAAAGCTGTAGGCTCAAAGGCAAAAATAATTGCAGCGGATATATTCCTGTATATTATTCTCTCTCTGAAAAAATACATAGCCGCTACAGCCAGTACACCAATATACTCATAGTCGAATTTTAAAAACCATGCTATAAAACATGCCGCTCCGACAAAAACAACACCAAACTCCTGATACTTCCTTATACAACAAAGCATTATCATACATATAAGAAGTTCCCACATAACATTTTGATGATATATATCAAATACGGTATTATAAAATGCCAAATCAAAGGGGACTTCCGATATAAGCGCAAATAATGCAATTCTAATTATATATTTTTTTATGTCCTTTGTGTGAACAAATCCTTCAACAAGTAAAAATACATATATAGGGAAGGCAATTCGCCCTATCATTCTGGAAATAAAATATAGTCTTGTAGACATATCGGCATCAATCAATAAAAAAATCAAACCGCTTGCCGCTATATGGTCTATAAGCATTGTAAGCATCGCAATATATTTTAATACTGCAGAAGAAAAAATCTTTACATTTATTTGTTTCAATGCCGCCTCCTTAAAATTATTAAGGTTTTAAATTGGGGAATGCAAAAAAGCATTCCCCCCCGTCTATATCTATGCTATTTCAGAACCCAGTTTTATATTTTTCTCAGGTGATACCAAAACTGCATTTCCCTCATCATCCTCTGCCATAAGTATCATTCCCTGACTTTCAAGTCCGGCAATCTTTCTCGGTGCAAGATTTGTTACCACCAAAACCTGCTTTCCAACCATCTCTTTTGCACAGTACCACTGTTTAATACCGCTAAGAACCTGTCTAATTGTATTTCCGACTTTTACCTGGGAGCATAAAAGCTTCTTTGACTTTGGAACTTCCTCACATTTTACTATCTGTCCGACTTGTATCTGTAGCTTTGCAAAATCATCATACTCAATTATATCTTTTGCTTCTACATCTACTCCTTCTATCTCTTCTTCACCCTTTGTGCCGCCAAGATTTAAAGCTTCCACCTGCTTTAATACCTCTTCTATATCAAGTCTCTTAAAAAGTATATCTGATTCTTCCACTACCTTTGTACCGCTCATAAGAAGACCGAATTTATTCATATCCTCCAAGCTTCTCTTATTTGTTCCGAAGCTCTCAAGAATCTTCCCTGAAGTTTCAGGCATAAAGCTGTATAATAGTGAAGCTCCTATAGCTATTGATTCCGCCAAATTATAAAGTACTGTTTGAAGTCTTGATTTTTTGTCCTCTTCCTTTGCAAGTATCCATGGTGTAGTCTCATCAATATATTTATTACATCTCTTAAACAATGTCCATATTTCGGTTATGGCATCAGCCACACGAAGCTCCGACATCTTCTTAACCGCTTTTTCAACAGACATAAGTACCACATCTTTTAAATCCGTGTCTATTTCTGTAGCGCCTGCAACACTTTCATCCTTTGTATCTGTCAGCACACCGTCAAAGTATTTATTACTCATGGAGATTGTTCTGCTTACCAAATTTCCAAGTACATTTGCAAGGTCGGAATTAAATCTTTCCACCATCAAATCCCAGCTTATAACACCGTCATTATCAAAAGGCATCTCATGCAAAACAAAGTATCTTACTGCATCCACACCGAAAAAATCCACCAAGGTGTCAGCATATAACACATTACCCTTTGATTTGCTCATTTTTCCGTCACCCTGTAAAAGCCATGGATGACCGAATACCTGCTTTGGAAGCGGAAGATCAAGCGCCATTAAGAATATCGGCCAATATATTGTATGAAATCTTATAATATCCTTTCCTATAAGGTGAAGATCTGCAGGCCACAGCTTTTTAAATCTTTCACTGCTCTCACCGTCCACATCATAGCCTATACCTGTGATATAGTTTGAAAGCGCATCAAGCCATACATAGGTAACATGCTTCGGATCAAAATCCACAGGTATTCCCCATGTAAAACTTGTTCTGCTTACACAAAGATCTTGAAGTCCCGGCAACAGGAAATTATTCATCATCTCATTTTTTCTTGAAACAGGCTGAATAAACTCAGGATGTTCATTTATATGCTTAATAAGTCTGTCGGCATATTTGCTCATCTTAAAAAAGTAAGCGTCTTCCTTTGCCGGATAAACATCACCGTGACAATCGGGGCATTTGCCGTCCACCAGCTGGGAATCCGTAAAGAATGATTCACAGGCAGTACAGTACATACCTTCATAAAATCCCTTATAGATATCCCCTTGATCATAGAACTTTTTAAATATCTTTTGAACCTGCTTTTTATGGTCATCATCTGTAGTTCTGATAAATTTGTCGTATGATGTATTCATCATATCCCAGATTTTTCTAATCTGTCCTGCCGCATTATCTACATACTCCTTTGGAGTGATTCCTGCTTCCTTTGCTTTGTTTTCTATTTTTTGACCATGCTCATCTGTTCCTGTCTGGAAAAAAACCTCATGTCCTTCTTCTCTTCTGAATCTTGCTATAGCATCAGCCAATACTATTTCGTATGTATTGCCTATATGCGGCTTTCCTGAAGCATAGGCTATGGCAGTTGTTATATAATATGGTTTCTTGCTCATTTATTATTCCACCTTCTTATTTTTGTTGTATATTTAAAACCGGAGAAATATCTTCCCCATAATTTTTAAAGATAATGCATTATATAGCTGCATGCATTTTCTAATCCATTTTTTTCTTAATCCATGTATTTACTTTGCGTAAAGCACTCATCAATATGTCCAATTCCATATCATCCAAACCTTCAATCATGGAATTAACCATTGCATCATATAACTCTTCATTTTTTATAAATGCCTTTTCTCCTTTTTTGGAAAGATTTACAAAAACCACTCTCTTATCCTTTTCCGACCTCTCCTTTATAACATAGCCTTTTCTGACCAGCCCGTTTATTGAAATCGTCAAGGTTCCTATAGTGACTGCCAATTCTTTGGCAATCATCGACATATTCTTTTTTGTATTCATTCCTATTGCACTTATTACATGTATATCATTATTCGTCAAATCCTTAAATTCTGAAGTACTTAATACATTTTCTTCATACTCAAGTATATCATTAAACAACTTTACAAGGATTATTTTAAACGCCTGTGAATCTTTCAAAATGCTCATCCTTTTTCCATTGAATACAAAAATCCAATGCCTAATTTATCAAACAAGTATTATACTAAATTTACCAAAGAATATCAAGACAGCAAGTATAAGAGCATATCAAGCAGTAATATCAGCTTGCAGTTTGGATACTGTATATCTAAACTGTAACAATACTTGCGTAATAAGATAAAAGCAGATATAGAAAATCTACATCTGCTTAAAATCAATTATTGATTAAACACTTCTTTTGCAATCGCCACAACATTTTCCTTTGTAAATCCGAATTTTTTAAATAATAAATCCTGTGGTGCGGATGCTCCGAAAGTATCCATAGAAATTACTCTTCCGTCAAGCCCTGTATATTTATCCCATCCAAAGCCTGATAAAGCCTCTATTGCCACTCTCTTTCTTATCGCTCTCGGAAGTATTTCTTCCTTATACTCCTTACTCTGTGCTTCAAATATGTCCATACATGGCATACTTACAACTCTTGTGGCAATGCCGTCTTTTTCAAGCTCCGCCGCGGCTTCAACAGCTAAAGAAACCTCTGAACCTGATGCTATCAATATCATATCAGGAGTATTTCCAACAGCTTCTTTTATAATATATCCTCCCTTAAGTGCAGCTTCTCCACTTCCTGCAAGCTGTGGCAGATTCTGTCTTGTTAAAACAATGGCTGTAGGTGTATTCTTTGATGCCATAGCCGCATACCATGAAGCTATAGTCTCTCTTGCGTCAGCCGGTCTGAAAGTATTGAAGTTTGGCAGTGATCTGAGCATTGCAAGCTGCTCTATAGGCTCATGTGTAGGTCCGTCCTCGCCTACTCCTATGGAATCATGTGTAAATACAAATATTGTAGGTATATTCATAAGGGCGGATAATCTTGCCATAGGCTTTGTATAATCACTGAATACAAAGAAGGTGGCACAATATGCTCTAAGTCCTCCATGGAGCAGTATACCGTTTGTAATGGCGGTCATTGCAAATTCTCTTACACCGAAATGTATATTTCTTCCGGAGAAATCATCTTTTGAAATATAAGACTCTCCACTCATCACGGTTTTATTTGAAGGTGAAAGATCGGCAGAACCTCCTATAAGATTCGGGAATATATCCTTTAATCTGTTTATAATGCTTCCCGAGATATTTCTTGTAGCCGCAGGTGCATCATCCCACGCCCAAAACTCATCATTTTCCATCAAAGAAGCATCTGTCTGTGAATAATAATTATCCCATTTCTTTGCATCCTCCGAATACTTGTTTGCATACTCTTTAAAGAGCTTATTCCACTCTTCTTCAACTCCTGCATTTTTTTCATTTATAGCCTTAAAATTATCATATACATCTGCATCAACCTTAAAGCTTTCCTCAGGATTAAAGCCGAAACCTGATTTAAGTGTCGCCAAAGCTTCACTTCCCAAAGGCTCTCCATGTACTCCGGCCGTTCCCTGCTTTTTACCGGCACCATATCCTATTACAGTATTTATTTTTATAAATGAAGGTCTGTTCTTATCGGCCTTTGCCTCCTCTATTGCCTTTGCAATCTTTGTAAGATCATTTCCGTCATCCACCTCTATTGTCTGGAATCCGAAAGCCTTCATTCTCTCCACTACATTTTCTGTAAATGCTATATCGGTACTTCCCTCAATGGATATTCCATTTGAATCATAAAAAACTATAAGCTTTGAAAGTCCGAGTGTACCCGCAAGTGAAAATGCCTCTGATGAAATACCCTCCATCATACATCCGTCACCGCCAAGAACATAGGTATAATGATCCACAATATCAAAACCGTCTTTATTAAATACAGCTGCCATATGTGCCTCAGCTATAGCCATTCCTACCGCCATACCCATGCCGGCGCCCAATGGTCCCGTAGTAGCCTCAACACCCACGGTATGTCCGTATTCAGGATGTCCCGGAGTCTTTGAGTCCAACTGTCTGAAACTCTTTAAATCATCCAGGCTCAAATCACCATATCCGAACAGATGAAATAAAGAATACAAAAGCATGGAGCCATGACCTGCAGATAAAATAAATCTGTCTCTGTTTTTCCAATCCGGATTTTTAGGATTATGTTTCATATGATGTGCAAAAAGCTCATAGGCAATCGGTGCCGCTCCCAATGGCAGACCGGGATGACCTGATTTTGCCTTCTCAATACCGTCTGCACTCAATACTCTTATCGTATTTACGGACTTTATGTCAATATTACTCATTTGTACGCTCCTTTTTTACATAACAATTTATTTACAGTTCATAAAGATAATCAAAATCAGCCTGAACTCATATCTTTTTTATTCTACCACAATATAATAAATTATAAAATGTCTTGCAAATAGTATTTTTCTTTGGTAAAATGTATCCGTTATGGATTTTGCACGGGTTTTTCCCGATTGTGATGAAGTCCAATCCAAAATAATTATAATTCCTTATAATTAAACTCAAAGGAGGTGTAACCGTGGCAAAATGTTCAATATGCGAAAAAGCTGCTCATTTTGGTAATGCAGTAAGCCATTCTCATAGAAGATCCAACAAAATATGGAAGGCTAATGTTAAGTCCGTTAAGGTCAAGACAGAAGGTGGATCTAAGAAGATGTATGTATGTACTTCATGCCTTCGTTCAGGTTTTGTAGAGCGTGCATAATTTATATTAGAGAATACGTATTTTCAAACACAAAAAAGAGCCGTCAGAGGCTCTTTTTTGTTTAAGATTTTATTTTAATGATTTCTCATAATCCGCTATAAACTTCTCAATACCCACATCTGTAAGAGGATGATTAAGCATTGACTTAAATACGGAATATGGTATGGTTGCAATGTCCGCTCCCGCCTTTGCACATTCAAGTACATGCATATTATTACGAACGGAAGCCGCTATTATCTCTGTCTCTATACCGTGAATCTCAAATATTTCCACAATATCATCTATTAAAGAAATACCGCTGGTTCCCACATCATCAAGTCTTCCAAGGAATGGGGAAACATAGCTTGCACCTGCTCTGGCTGCCAAAAGAGCCTGCAATGGGGTGAAAATCAAAGTACAGTTTGTAGCAATACCCTCTTTAGAAAGTACCGCAATCGCCTTTAAGCCCTCGGAAGTCATAGGGATCTTTACAACCATATTTTTATGAATCTTAGCAATTTCTCTTCCTTCAGCTACCATATCCTCAGCCTTTGTAGTGGTAGCCTTAACCTCACCGCTTATAGCCCCGTCTACAATATCTGTGATTTCTTTTATAACATCCTCGAATTTTCTTCCGGACTTTGCAACCAATGACGGATTTGTTGTAACACCTGCCAACACGCCCCAGGCAGCAACCTCTCTTATCTCATCCACATTTGCAGTATCAATAAAAAATTTCATAACTACACCTCGCATATATTATTTATTCTATTTTACCACTTTTGTGTATTATTTCAATTTGTTTTGTATATAATATTTAAGTTATCTTGCAGGAATAATCCATTTCCAAACCCCATATTCAACAACTTCCCCTGTGTCGGAATAGATAAAATATAGATAATCCGATATATCTGAACTTATTCTATAATACACCCTATTGTCAAATTTCATTTTAGGTTCTCCAAGATATGATTCTACCCGGTCTTTCTTTAAAAATTCATTATCTTTTGGCAGTAGACCTAAATTATACAGCATCTCACCACCATCAAAATCTCCTTTTCTCGGATGTACTGAAATTGCTGTAACAACAACCTCCCCGGAACCGTTATTTTCAGCATTCAGCTTAAATGAAGTATAGCTGTTCTCATCTCCATATGTATAAATTTTTTCTGAATTTTCACTTTCTTCTTTTCTATCCGGTTCACCATTTCTATATATCAAAAATTCTTCATCTGAACCCAGGCGTACACGATTATAAAATAAGCGGTCTGCATTAATTGCATTATTAAATTCCAGTACCTCGTGATAATATGATGAATTCATCTTCATATACTCAAGATTAATATCCTTTTTTATCAAATCTTCTCTGCTTATTTCATCAATCATTGTTCTTCCGGATTCCTCAGCATATTCTTTTGGAATAGATATATCCACCTTTACATAAGAAATATTTTCATTCTCAAGCATCAAAAGTAAACTGTTATTAAATATACCGGTATAAAAATAGGGTGAATAATACAATGGATTATCAGGAAGCTCAAGTTTTTTTGCCTTTTCAAATAATTCATCATACTCTAAAATAAGTCCATCTCCCTCTTTTGTGCTCTCTATTTTAGCATTCCTTAATTCCAAATAATCCGCCGGAACCGGAAGTTTACTTACTATTTCTTTGATTTTTTCACTATCGGTATTTTTGTCAATGGATAATTCTTTTAAATCTTCATATGGAAAATAGCTTGTTTGTACAGATACGGCATTCTTATCATTTTCCGTTAAATTATTTTCCCCATCTTTATGTGAGGTGTTTTTACATCCAAATAAGATACAAGCGGCTAAGATTACTGTTAAATATCCATATACCTTTTTAAAATTCATATATTATACCCCGATTTAATAATAAAGAGGCTGAATTTTTCTTGTAAACAAGTTCAATTCAGCACCTTTAATTTAATCTTTTATTTAATTATTTCAACTTTCTCTCCATCCTGTTTAGCCTGAAAAATCTGAAGATAGCTACCACAGCCTGTACTATCAATGATATTGCAATCAGCAATGATATATAGCTTGCGACAAATACCGGATTTATTATCACTGTAATACCGAATAGTATCTGTATTACAGCTATAATTATAAGCCTCTGTCCGATGTTTCTTTCAAATTTGATTACTCTCATTCCCATAAGCAGCTTACTTATGCCTATAAGTAAAAGCCATATACCTACAGCCACTATAATAGCGATAGGAAATCCAAGCGAATCTCCTGCAAGAAAATATATTCCGATAATGATGGAAACAATACCCTCAATCAATCTCCAGTTACTTCTGCCCTCTCTTTTTTCTGACAGATAAGCACTGATTTGTGAAACTCCCTCTATAAGCAACAGTACACAGAATATAATATTCATAGTATATGCTATAAACAGAGGATTTATTATCATATAGATTCCGGCAATTAAAAATACAATTCCTGAAAGAAGTGAAAAATATTTTATTTTGGAAATGCTGTTCATCAATAACCTCTCTCTTTCTTTGATTCATTTGCAAATTTATCATCAGGATAATTTGTAATAATTTCAGTAAATAAATTATTGGCTGTTTCCACATCCCCCATAGCCTTATATGACAATGCCTTCTTAAATTTAGCCTCCACAAAATCGGGCACTATTCTCAGTGCCGCATCATAATATCCTATAGCTCCGGCAAAATCTCCCGCATTATTTAAAGTCTCTCCTGTTGCAACCAAAAGCTTAGGACCTTCCTCTCTGATTTTTGGAGATATCTCCGTAAAAATTCCTGTTATAGATACCCCCGGACCATTGTCCACATCGGTAAGCTGTCCTACATCCAGAACCGAAAAAATTTCTGCGGCTTTAGTATAATTTTTTGCATCAAACTCTTTTATAATACCTGCAAAATAAACATATTGCAGCAATTTATAGTTCATATTCTCGGTGGATGTATTATTTACCTCCGTAAGCTTATTTACCTGTTCGCTTAAACTTTCATTTTCACTTTTTAAAGTTTCCATGGAAACATTGGTATCATTAAGTTTTTGTGATATTTCCACTATCTCTTTATTATGAGCATTGTTTAATGCCACCTTCATAGTGGGCATATACAAAAATACCATGGCACAGGCTCCTACTATAAGCCCTATACCTACATTTATAGCGGTAAACATTCCTGAATAATTTTTATAAATCTCCGTCACAGGCATGGCATTATTGTTTTCCGGCTGTTTGTTCTTTTTTACCGGTCTGCCTATAACCTTTAATTTTTCACTTCTTGCACTCTTTTCGCTTACAGGCTTTAGCTCATTCAGATATGTAATAGCCTTTATATTAAACTTATCTATTGCAAGTACCGATTCCAAAAGCCTTTTTGCCTCACCTGCCTTGCCCTCTCTGATATATAAGAGCGCAAGCAAAAGCATTGCCTTAACAAAATGCGGTCTTATATCCACGACCTGCTTTAATGTGATCATTGCCATATCATAGTTTACGGTTCTGATTTGTGAAATAGCCTTATTGTACTTTGAAATGGCATCCTGTGATTTCTCCAGATATGATGATTTATTTCTAAGCTTTTGCAAATAACCCTGTGCAGGATTATTTATAGGATTGATATTTATACTTATAACCCATGAAATCAAAGCCTTGGTCTCTTCACCCATTTCAAAATGTATCAATCCGAAGAGATTTCTGGCATCCATATTTTTTTTGTTCAGCCCAAGTGCAATACTTAGCGCATTCAGTGCGGCAGACAGGTTCTTTTCTCTTGCAAGAGACAATGCCAAATTATAGTAACCGTTTGACATTTGCTCCAGATATCTTCTTCTCTTCATATCAGCCCTTTATCTGCTCTTTAAGCAATTCCATCAAAATATCGTTCATATCCGAAATATCACTTTTTGCAATGATATCCTCCACAGCCGAAATATCCGGTGAAGGTTTAAATTTACTTAATTCTTCTTCAAAATCTATCATATATTCCCTCTAATATTTCTCCCATCAAATATAATGAGCCTACACAAAATAAAATCTCATTGTCTTTTTTTTCTTTTTTAGCCTCATAAAAGGCATCCTTACTGTTATTATAACAATTTATCCTTGCCTGTCTTTTATTTTTTTCTAAAAGTATATTTAAGCTATTATAAAGTTCATCTGTACTGTTTGTTCTGTCGGAATTTAAGGAGGTTATATAATATTTTTCCACATCCAACCTTAATGTAATAATATCAAAAATCTTTTCAACATCCTTATCCTTTACTATGGATATCAAAAGTTTGATTTTTTTATCACCTGATTTTAGAATATCCAAAACATTATCAACAAATTCCAACACAGCAGGCTCATTATGTGCCCCGTCAATGATAATATCTTTTTCTATCTCTTCCATTCTGCCGTGCCAGACTGTTTTTTTTACAGCCGCCTCCATATTCTTCACATTTTCCGGTAATTGCCTTGCGGCAAGCATTGCAAGTGCGGCGGCTTTTTTCTTATATTTTATACGACAAAAATCAAGGCTTTCATAATCAAAACTTGAAAGCTCTATAATTGAGGCATTTTCCTCTTTTGCCTTTTTTACTATTATCTCTTTGGCTTCTTTATTTGAATCATCAAAAATCACAGTAGAGTTTTTCTTTATAATACCTGCTTTTTCAAAAGCAATCTCTTTTATACTGTTTCCAAGATATTGCATATGGTCCATACCTATACTTGTAATGATGCTCAAGCCGCTTTCAAAAACATTTGTTACATCAAGTCTTCCGCCCATGCCCGTTTCTAAAATCACATAGTCAGGATTTGAATTTGAAAAATAGACCATTGCAATATAAAAAATATATTCAAAATATGTAGGTGGATTTTTATTCCCCGATTTTTTTAATCTGTCCCTTACATATTTTGAAACATTCTCAAGTTCATCATCACTTATAGGTATCATATCCAGCAATATTCTCTCATTAAGCTCTATCAAATGAGGTGAAATAAATGTTCCGACTCTCATTTTATTTTCTATAAGAATATTGCTTAGATATGCACATACAGAGCCCTTCCCGTTTGTGCCTGCAATATGTATCAGCTTCGGAAGTTTAACACCCAAAATGTCAATGTTTTTTTTGACTTCCGAAAGAGAATTCTTTTTTTTTGCCCACATGGGAATACTCTCTATATATTCCTTTTCATTCATATCAGTCGGATAATCTTTCAAGCTGCTCTCTTACCTGTGAAAGCATTTGCTCATAATTTTCCAGTTTCTTTTTTTCTTCATCAATCTTTGCCTGTGGAGCCTTGCTTACAAATTTTTCATTTGAGAGCATCCCCTTTGACCTTGCAACTTCGCCTATAAGTTTCTTTTCTTCTTTTTGCAGTCTTTCCACTTCCTTTTTGATATCTACAAGCTCTCTTAAAGGCAGACAGATGGATGCATTAGGTATTGCAACTCTTACCGAATCCTTTTCAACAGTACCGTCATCCGAATCAATTATCAGCTTATCAAGTCCTGCCAATTGCTTAAAGAAATCTCCGGCACTCTCAAATGTATCCCTTATTTTTTCATCCTCACTTACCACAATGCCCTTTGCCTTATGTGAAGGCGGAACATTCATAGAAGCTCTTACATTTCTGACAGCTCTTACAGCCTCCTTTATAAGTTCGGCCTTATTTTCATCATCCTCAAATTCATATTCGGAATTTTCTACAGGCCATGGCTCAATCATAACAGTCTTTGCATCTTCATTTATTGTGCAATATATTTCCTCCGTAATAAACGGCATAAAGGGATGTAAAAGCTTTAATATAATATTTAAAACATATGTAAGTACGGAAAGTGCGGTATCTCTGCTCTCATCCTCTTTATTCCAGAGTCTTACCTTTACCATCTCGATATACCAGTCGCAGAATTCCTCCCATGCAAAATCATATATCTTTGCAAGTGCAATACCAAGCTCATATTTATCAAGATTTGTTGTAACTTCCTTTACAAGTCTGTTTGACTTTGAAAGTATCCATTTATCTGAAATCATAAGTTTTGAGCTGTCTATAGCCTCAGGCTTTGACTCTCCGATATTCATCATAATAAGTCTGGCGGCATTCCATATTTTATTGGCAAAGTTTCTGGCGCTTTCCACTCTCTCATAATAGAATCTCATATCATTTCCCGGTGCATTTCCGGTCATTAACATCATTCTTAGAGCATCAGCACCATATTTATCTATCACCTCAAGCGGATCAATACCGTTTCCAAGGGATTTACTCATTTTTCTTCCCTCGGAATCCCTTACAAGTCCATGTATAAGTACTGTATGGAATGGTGTTTTTCCGGTTTGCTCATATCCTGAGAATACCATTCTGACTACCCAGAAGAATATGATATCATATCCTGTCACAAGAACATCTGTAGGATAAAAATAATCCATTTCCTCGGTATTATCAGGCCATCCAAGTGTGGAGAAAGGCCAAAGCGCCGAGGAGAACCATGTATCAAGCGTATCCTCATCCTGTACAAGCTCATTACATCCGCATTTTGGGCAGCAATCAGGCTTTTGTCTTGCTACAACCAACTCAGCACATTTTGAACAGGTATAGGCAGGTATCTGATGTCCCCACCAAAGCTGTCTGGAAATACACCAGTCTCTTATATTCTCAAGCCAGTGCAAATATGTCTTTGCATAGCTCTCAGGTACAAACTTAAGCTCACCTGTTTCTATCGCCTTTATGGCTGGCTTTGCCATCTCATTCATTGAAACAAACCACTGCGGCTTTATAAGCGGCTCAACTACAGTCTTACATCTGTCATGTCTGCCCACATTGTGGCTGTGAGGCACTACCTTTACCAGCAATCCCTCTTCTTCCAGATCCTTAACTATAAGCTTTCTTGCCTCATATCTGTCAAGTCCGTCATACTTACTTCCCGGCATATCAATAGTTGCATCATCGTGCATTATATTAATCTCACCAAGATTATGTCTTTTACCTACCTCAAAATCATTAGGATCATGTGCAGGTGTTATCTTTACACAGCCTGTTCCAAACTCCTTATCAACATATTCATCTGCAACTACAGGTATCTCTCTTCCTACCAATGGCAAAATAAGTTTTTTACCTATAATATCCTTATATCTTTCATCAAGCGGGTTAACAGCAACCGCAGTATCTCCCAAAAGAGTCTCAGGTCTTGTTGTGGCAATTTCAACAAACTTTCCTTCTTCTCCCGCAACAGGATACTTTATATGCCAGAAATTGCCGTCCATCTCTATATGCTCCACCTCGGCATCCGAAATAGATGTCTTACATACAGGACACCAGTTTATTATCCTGTTTCCCTTATAGATATATCCCTTCTCATATAATCTTACAAAGACCTCTTTTACAGCCTTTTGCCCATGCTCATCCATGGTAAATCTTTCTCTGTCCCAGTCAGCGGATGAACCCAGTCTTTGAAGCTGATTTATTATTCTTGTTCCATAGTCATTTTTCCAATCCCATGCCTCTTTTAAAAATCCCTCTCTTCCAAGTTCATGCTTATCCTTGCCCTCAGCCTTCAGTTTTTCTATAACCTTTACCTCTGTAGCTATAGCCGCATGGTCTGTTCCCGGCTGCCAAAGCGCCTCATATCCTGCCATTCTCTTATATCTTATAAGTATATCCTGCATAGTATTGTCAAGAGCATGCCCCATATGCAATTGCCCTGTAATATTTGGCGGAGGCATTATAATGGTAAAAGGCTTTTTATCCTTATTTACCTTTGCCTGAAAGTATTTCTCCTCCAACCATTTTTTATATATCCTGCCCTCAATTTTTTCGGGGCTGTATGTCTTTTCCAATTCCTTCATACTTACCTGCCTTACATCATATTTCTATAATCAGTTTTTAAACCGGTGATATATTCACCTATAAGCTTTTTCTTTTTATCTGTATCCTCCACCATAAAGATGGACTCTATATTTTTAACTCTTTCACTCTCACTTATACCGTCTACAGCTATATCAAAGGCTTTGCCCGCCTCCGAAAGCATTTCCGGTTTAAGCATTCCCGACATATCGTCTTTTTTCATTTTATCCGAAGGATCAAATATTCTTTTAAGGAAATACAATTCCGTTAAAATATGTTCATTATTTGTAAGTTCATAAGACTTTTTAAGAGCCTCATAGGCTTCCTCATACAAAAAAAGATTTGCATATACCACCCCAAGATTGTGATACACACTGCCTATAAAGCTATTGTCAGCCTTCTTTTCCATACCGAGTATTTCCAGATAATATTTCTTTGCCGGATCATATTTCCCTATATAAAACATATAATCGGCTCTCTGCTTTCCCACTTCCCAAACCGCCATTTTTTTAAGCTTTCCTACGGTATTTCTAAAAGTTATAGATTCGGCATTATTATATAAATCACATGAATCAATGATATATACTAAAATATCCTCATCATCCACTCCGTTTGATTTCTTTTTACTTAAATTATCCGCTAAATTCTCCAAATTTAACTCATTCCTGATAAAATCAAATAGAGTATCACTGACAATTCCCTCTGTAACTAAAATGGGATTTTCAAAAATTATATAGCACAGCTCTTCATAACTGTATATATCCAGAGATAAAACATCTATATGAAAAGGATTTTTTGCCTTCACCGGTTCACATAAAATCAATCCCATAAACTTACCTCAATACTTCTACTTACATCCATAGCCGGATACATATCACCAAATCCGGCATCCGATATCTCCAAATTCATCGTCTTATTGCTCAAAAAATTTGTTTTAAAACAAATTCTTCTGGTTTTTACCGGTCTCTTAGGTAAAAAATCCAGTGAAACAGGGATGATTTTTTTATGCTTTCCGTCCACACTCACCACATGTATCTCTATCATCTCACTTTCATCCGGTATCAATAAAAGCTCTGTGCCCGGATCATCCCAAAAGTCCCCGACCTTACCAAGATAAACCTTACAACTTTTACCCTTGCTCTCCACATTTATAAATACATCCGATTTTAATCTTCCCTCGCAAGTAGCCGTTATATTATATATATTACCGCCACTTGCAAGGTCCACACCCTTAAATGCGGCACCCTTTGCAAAAATATTTGTATCCAGATACACTCTGCCTCTGGAGCATAAAAACCCTATAAATCCGTCTGCCCACTCATGCTGAGAGAAAGCCTGACCTGTAAGGAAAATCGATGAAAACTTCTTTTTATCCATAACCTTTTCCGCAACCGAGGTCAAAATCTTATCTGCCAGTTTGGCACCTGAGGGATTATTCAGTATCTGCAAATTAAATGCCTCATCCATTGTTTCCGATTCCGCACTTACAAGCAGTTTTCTTGAATTTCTGTTTACCAGCATCTCATAATATGTAAGACTGACATCAGATAACTCAAACATACCCACTTTATTATTCCAAATATCCTTTTTTAATGAAAGCACAAAATAAATAAAGCTTTCTTCCTTACTTATGACATGTATATGGTTTGGCTGATATCCAAGACCTACAAATGCCCCTCTGATATCTTTTACTATATCCTCATCCAAACCCGTTATAGCTACCACTACTTCCTCAGGTTTTTCCTTATACAGTTTTTCCATACCGACATTTATTATCTCTCTAAAGTAGATTTTTAAAATATCCACTCCCTTGTATTTTATGCCGTCAATGGTTGCCACACCGTCTTTTCTTGTCAATTTTAATAATTTATCAGTGATTATCCCTTTTCCATCCAGTGCAAAGGCATAGGCATCTTCTCCTACCACCCAGGCATCCTCACCTTTTTTTTTACTTACTACGGTAGGGAATGTTATCGCCTCTTCATCAGGATAAAATATAAGACCTGTACTTGTATCCGATAAATCTATTCCAAGTACCTTTGGATTCATCGTTTCTCCCATTTTAGATATATATCAAATGCAAATAAATTTGCATTCCTTTCATATTTTTTATATCAGTGTAAATAAATTATCCACCAACTCATCTTTATATACAAATGCTCTCAGTTTCTCTTTTATTTCCTCATCTTTTCCTTCAGGCAATTCCTCCATATCATTTATAAGAATAAACCTGCTTTCACCTGCATTCTCCTCTTTGGTAAACTGAACACAGTCGGACACCGACACTTTTTGCTCACCATCCGTATTTTCAATGATTTGATATTCCCAAATCTCATCTGCAAAGATTTTTTTATATTTTACAAAGATATTTTTATAAACATTTAAAAACTCTTCCTCTTCATACTCCTCATTTAAAGGAAATATTCTTGACTTTAATATAATAGAATCCGTCTCCGCCTTATATTCCACAAAGGTGGATTCGAGTATCTCTCTGTCTATGGAAACAAATCTTGCCAATGCTTTAAAATAAGAAAATACCATTCCCATATCACAAAGATTTTTTACAATAAGCTCACACAGCCTTGTCTGCTTAAAATTAAGCTTATCTCTTTTAGAATAATACTTTGATAATGCCAGCATATAGATATTCGGAAATTCCTTCATATCATCCACATCACTGAGTCCGTCCTCAAGATATTCAAATACATCATCTTCCACTGTTTCATCATTCATAAAGAATAAATCACTCTTTATTGTAAAATATGCTCTGATAATAATATCCGTAACTCTTTTTCTCTCCGTATAAATACTGAAAGCCTCATCAAGATTCTGTGTTTGATTTGAAAAAAGCATTTGTATTAAGATTCTTTCCTCCAAATCATAGGTTTCAACATTCTTTTCAACACATGTTTTCAAACAATCAAACATATCCTCTGTCTTGCCGTTGTACACCCTTGCAAGGAATTCCAAAGTTTTATCGCTAAACTTACCTTCTTTATATAAATAAAAAGAAATTGCAGTCAATATCTTGTTTTGCTTAAACTCCTCATCATCAATAGCTTTGGAAACAAGTCTGAGTAAATCATCTTTTTGAATATGCTCAATGCCGAATGACTTTATTATATTTATCGCTTCCTTTATATTTCCTGTATTCATAAGTGTATCGCAATACATAAAAATATCATCCTCATCAGGATTTATCTCACCTGTTTTACTCAGAAGCTTAAAGTTTACCTCTCCGTCATGTAATGAAGCCTTCCAAAAGTATTCTATAAGCTTTGATAAAAGTTTATTTTTAAACCTGTAATCAATATCTATTTCATCCAATATACTCTCTATCAAGCTTACATCTCTGTCATCTATCTCTTCTCCTGCAGCAATCTTGCCAAGCATTTCCAGTCTGTACATATCATGATTATCTATTATCTCATATGATCTTTCCACAAGATTTTGCATATGGAATATCTTATCGACAATCATATTTTTAGAATAATACCTGTTTCCCTCACCATCCTCTATAAGAATTATTGCATTCTCCGAATAGAGTGCCACAAAGGATTTTTTTTCCACCAGTTCATATCTTTTTTCACCGTTTAACTCCGGATATACTACAATAATAGATACCGCTCCATTATCAGGAACATAAATCTCATAGGAATTCATCAAAAACGGAATAATCTTTGCGAGTCTCTCATCTATATCATCCTCTTCAAGGATTCCCGAATATATATTTATCAAATGATCATCCATCTTTAATTTCATTGCATTATCAATTGTAAATATCTTTATTCTCTTAATAAACTCTCTATAAATCTCACTGTTATGAGGATAAAATTCCACTATATTTTCAAATATTTTTACTTTGAAATCATCCGCCATTGAATTTATTCTTTCAAAATATTTTAAAACCGGCTCAGGCATGGGCAGATCATATTTTTCAGGAATGGAATAAATAAAATGTTCATATAGCCCGTCAATCACTATTCCCTTTTCAATACATCTTTCATACCATTCATTTACAAATCTCTTTTTTACTTTACCGTTTATAAATATCTCACATATATCGGAAAGTAATTCATTACTTGGCAATGCATTATATATTGAAAGTAAAATATTTAGTATTGCACCGTTTATTTTCTTGGTTTCTCTCACTACAGACAGGATTTTCCCCGATAAACTGATTGATATAAGATTATTTCTTATACCGAAGCTTAATGCCAGGACCTCAAATCTGCCGCATACTGTAAGCAACTGTGGATTTTTGCAAAGTAATCTTGCATACTCCATCATTAAAATCTTTGATCTGTCACCAAGTTCAAATGCTCTCTTTAAAAATTTCTGTTTTTCACCCGGATTCCCGGCAAGACTCTCATCCAAGTTTAATACTAAAACAAGTTCAATCACCGAATGATACTTCTTATAAAGATCTTTTACAAGCTTTGTCAAATCCCTTATCTTTTCAGCATCCGGATACATATAGGTATCAAGATACTCCATAAACAGATATTCATCCCTTAATTCATGTCTGTTTTCTTTTACCTTTATATCGATACTGTTCACTATGGATTTTGCCGCAGCCTTATCTCCTTGCAGTAAATATATTTCAGCCTTTAATAATTTTACTAAAAAGCTTCTGTAGGTACTCACCGATAATCTGTCAAGTACAGCCAGCATCTTAAATATGATCTCATTTTTTTGAACCTTGTCATTACTCAGTTCATATTCAATTCTTAACTTTATATAGCTGATCCACTGCTTTCTTTCAAAAATCCTCGCCTCTCTTTGGTATTCCTTTTCAAGATTTTTATTTATTATGATTTCCAGATGCTTTTCATTTAATCCGCTTTTAAACCTGATTCCTGCAATATTCTTTCTGTTTTCCAATAAATCGGGATCAATGCCAAACTCAAACTCATATACATTATCTATAAAATCCTCGTTTTTTATCTTATCGGTTTTTAATTTAATAAACGGAGCATTTGAATAAACATCTATATCTAAAAGCCCCCAATTTTCTTTATATATCTTTACAATACAGCTTCTTTCTTCTTCAATTGCAGATATATTTATCTCATCCGATTCAAGCTGAAAACCTACAGCCTCTTTATTGCCTGCCGCCTGTAAGAAATTTTCTAAATTTGATCTGAAATTGACTCCGTTACTTAGAGCTTCATAGATTTTTTGAAGTCTTAGATCCTTCATAAATCCGGCTTTTGTAAAATATTTGTACATAAAAATAGCCAATGCAATATTTATATCTTCCTTTGCAATGACCATAAAATCATCCACAGTCTTTAGTGATTCCAAAACCAGTATTTTATCAGTATTTTTTGTATAGAAAACATAGGGTATCTCTCTTTCTCCGGCATTTGTGACCAAATTTATACTACCCTCTATTTTTTCTTCCGCATTAAGATTTCCGGAATTTATCTCCAGTACAATTTTGTTCTTTATTCCGGCAAAATTTGATTCCAATATCCTTACTCTAATATTGTCAGAATATGCAACACCCCTTAAAGGCACTTCATTTTCACTTCTTATTTCTATCTCAAAGCGAACGGATTCATCCACCTTTATAGGCATTTCTATATTACTTGGTTCACATACCAATACAGGTAATTCTTCTTCTATAATACCCTTTGCCAAACGATTGATTCGCTCTCTCATCTATACACCTCTTCTATAAACCGTAACCTACATTTTAGCATAAATAGCAATGAATTTCTATATCTAATCACAGGTTGACAAAGCCCTAAAATAAATTACGGGCTTTATATTTTAATCCGTTCTCCATTTTGCTTTACAGAATATCGCATTTGTTGTAAAATCTTGTATATTAAACAGGAGGTCCGATGATGCTCTCAGAACCGATGACTTTATATAAATTAATGATACTTTATATGTTAAAGCAAGTGAAATTTCCACTTACCAATTCAAATATATCCGACTTTTTTGTCAGCAAGGAATATACCACATATTTTATAGTTCAACAGGCTCTTTCAGAACTTTTAGAATCAAATCTTCTCAGTGTGGAAAATATAAATAATAATTCAAGATATGAAATGACAAAGGAAGGCAAGGAGGCATTGTCATTTTTTGAAAAACAGATTTCGTCGGCTATTATTACCGATATCAATGAATTTATACAAAAAAACAAATTCCGTATGAGAAATGAAGTTTCAACTACAGCCGAATACTATAAGCTGCCCGGAAATGATCTTATAGTACATTGCGAGGTGCTTGAAGGTAAGACACCGCTTATAAATATTGAAATAAACTCTCCCGATGAAGAACAGGCAAATATAATGAAAAACAACTGGCGCTCATGCAGCCAGGATATATATCAATATATTATGAAAAGATTGCTTGGGGGCATGGACTAAAAAAGGACACATAGTGTCCTTTTTATTCGCCCAAATATGCCTTTTTTACACTGTCATCATTCATCAATGCCTTTGCATCACCGTCAAGTACTATATTTCCGGTTTCAAGTACATATGCTCTGTCGGCAATACCGAGTGCTTTTTTTGCATTCTGCTCCACCAATAATACAGTAGTTCCGCTATCATGAATCTCTCTTATAATATCAAATATTTCATTTACATATAGCGGAGAAAGTCCCATAGACGGCTCATCCATAACTATAACTTTGGGATTACTCATAAGCGCTCTTCCCATCGCAAGCATCTGCTGCTCACCACCTGAGAGTGTACCTGCCACCTGCGATTTTCTTTCAAAAAGTCTTGGGAATCTCTTATATATTTTTTCAAGGCTCTCTTCAATTCCCGCTTTATCATTTCTGATATATGCACCGAGTTTAAGATTTTCAATAACAGTCAAATCTCCGAAAACTCTTCTGCCTTCCGGTACATGTGCCATACCAAGCTTTACTATATCATGAGCCTTTGTCTTTGTTATATCCTTTCCGTCAAATTTAATACTTCCCTCTTTTGCCGCAAGGAGCCCTGTGACAGTGTGCAAAATAGAAGTTTTACCCGCACCGTTTGCACCTATAAGTGCTACGATTTCTCCCTTATTTACCGTGAAGCTTGCACCCTTTACAGCCTTTATCATACCATAGTTCACGACAAGATTTTTTACATTTAATATTTCCATCGTTCCTCCTATTCTCCCAGATATGCTGTAATTACTTCAGGATTATTAAGTACTTCACTTGGTATACCGCTTGCAAGCTCGGTACCGAAATTTAACACTGTCAACTTCTCACAGATACCTGCAACAAGTTTCATATCATGCTCGATCAAAAGAATTGTCATATCATACATATCTCTGATTTTTCTGATAGTGTCCATAAGTTCTTCAGTCTCATTGGGATTCATGCCGGCTGCCGGCTCATCCAGCAAAAGTAAAGAAGGACTTGTTGCAAGCGCTCTTGCAATCTCAAGCTTTCTTTGATCACCATATGGCAGATTGCCTGATAATATATCTCTTTTTTCGCCCAGTGAAAACACCTCGAGTATTTCCATAGCCAAATCATCCATCTCTTTTTCTTTTTTTGAGAAACCGAACATATGAGTCATGGAAGTTATAAGAGGGTATTTTACTTTCTCATGCAATGCCACCTTGACATTGTCCAAAACAGACATATTTGAAAACAGTCTTATGTTCTGGAAAGTTCTTGCAATTCCAAGATTATTTATCTGTGTCGGAGTTTTTCCGTTTATAAGATTCCCATTAAGTCTTATAGTACCTCCGCTTGGCTTATATACTCCTGTTAAGAGGTTAAAAACCGTAGTCTTTCCTGCACCGTTCGGACCTATAAGACCATATAACATGCCCTTTTCTATATTCAGATTAAAATTATCAACAGCCTTTAATCCTCCGAATTGTATTCCAAGATTTTTACACTCCAGCATTAATCCTCCCTTCTAAGCTTTCTGAAGGTTTTATTCATTGATAAGCTATCTTTAAATTTACTGTTATTAAATATCATCATTAAAATAAGTACTATTGCATACAAAAGCATTCTAAGATTATCCGCGCCTCTTAAAAACTCAGGTAAAACTGTAAGTATTATAGCGGATATTATGGAGCCCGGAATATTTCCCATACCTCCAAGTACTACAAATACAAGTATTTCAATAGATTTATTATAATCAAATATATTCGGCTTTATAATACCTACATTATGCGCATACAAAGCACCTGCAAGTCCGGCAAAGCCCGCCGCTATCACAAATGCGCTTACTTTATACTTACTTATCTTTATTCCTATGGATTCCGCCGCAATATCATTGTCACGAATAGACTTTATTGCTCTTCCATCTCTTGAATTTATCAGATTTGAAATAAGCACAATACATATCACCATAATGATGAAAACAACCGTAAAATTATTATAATCGGAATATACGGGAATTTTACTGAGTCCCTTTGAGCCTCCTGTAATATCCAAATAATTTATAACGGACTTTATTATTTCACCAAAAGCAAGTGTTACAATAGCAAGATAATCTCCTCTAAGTCTAAGCACCGGCACACCGATTAAAAATCCGAATACCGCCGCCATAATACCTCCACAAATCAAAGCTGTTAAAAATGATAATGCCGGAGGCAAAAAACCTGTATTTATTGATATCAAAGCACTAATATATGCGCCTATTGACATAAATCCCGCATGACCGAGTGATAACTCTCCCAAAAATCCCGTTACCAGATTCAATGATACTGCCAGCATAATATTTACACATATAGGAACTATCAATGATTTATACTGTCTGCTAAGTATTCCTGAGTTTATCAATGCAAAAACCGCTGCATAGGCAAGTAACATTATTGCTATATTAAATATTGTTTTTTTATTTAATGCCTTCATACTACACCTATACCTTTACAATCTTTCTCTTGCCAAGAAGTCCTGAAGGTCTGAATAAAAGTACCACTATCAAAACTCCAAACACGATAGCATCCGCAAGCTCCGTTGAAATATATGCCTTTGATACACTTTCAATAAGACCAAGTAGTATACCTCCAAGCATTGCTCCCGGAATACTTCCTATACCTCCAAGAACCGCCGCAACGAATGCCTTTATACCCGGCAATGCACCGAGAGTAGGTCTCATTGACTGATACTGACTTATATATAAAATTCCGGCTACAGCCGCAAGTGCGGAACCGATGGCAAAGGTCATGGAAATAGTACTGTTTACATTTATTCCCATAAGTTCTGCCGCACCCTTATCTTCTGAAACAGCCCTCATAGCTGAACCCAGCTTTGTTTTATTAATAAATAATGTAAGTAAAATCATTGCTATAGCGGTAACTGCAAGAGTAACCAAAGTAATACTTGAAATTACAACAGGTCCAAGCTTAATATTTACATTCGGAATCACAGACTGAAAAGGAATCGGTGTCGATCCGAAAAATAATAAAGAACTGCTTTGCAAAAAGAAACTCATACCTATGGCAGTAATCAAAACTGCAAGAGGCGGAGCCTTTCTAAGCGGTTTATATGCGATTTTTTCAATTAAAACTCCCAAAACGGAGCATACAATAACAGTTATTAAAAGTGCTGCAGGAACCGGCAATCCCAATACTGATATACTAAAATAAAGAGCATATGCCCCCACCATTATTATATCTCCATGAGCAAAATTTATCATTTTTGCTATACCGTATACCATTGTGTAACCGATAGCAATCAATGCATAAATGCTTCCTGTCCTCAATCCGTTTATTAACTGTTCAATAAAGTTAATTAACATCTTTTTACCCCTCTTTACCTAAACTACGGAAAACCCCTACCACATGCTAGAAGCTTTCCGAGGTCTATGTCAGAAAAAGAGGATGGGACAATAATCCCGTCCTCTTTAAAATTTCATAGATTAATCAAAAAGCTTGTACTCGCCATTTGTTATAGTAACAAACTTAGGTTCTTTGTTCGGCTCACCGTCGGCATTAAATGAAACCTTACCTGTAATACCGTCAACCTCTATCTCAGTCATTGCCTTTATAAGGTCGGCACTCTCGATGCTGCCTGCCTTCTCCATAGCCGCCTTGATTACATATACCGTATCATAACCGTCAGCTGCGAACTGGTCAGGAGTTGCCTTATATGCAGTATCATACGCCTTTGTGAAATTAGCGGCTGAAGGATCTGTAGCTAAGAAAGGACTTAAGAATACAGCACCTTCAACAGCACTTTTATCTGTAACCTGAGCTAAAACTCCATCCCAACCGTCAGAACCTACAAATGCCGCATCAATACCCTGCTGCTTTGCCTGCTGTACAATATATGCAGCGGCATCATAATATCCCGGTACAAATATAAGCTTTGCACCTGAAGATTTTATCTGAGTCAACTGAGTTGTAAAGTCAACATCATCACTTGTAAATGACTGCTCATTTACAAGTAAATCAGCCTTTCCGTCAGCAGTTAATTCCTCCTTAAATGACTCATATACTCCTGTTGAGTACTCATCCGAGTTATTGTAAAGAACGGCAACACTCTCATATCCCTGTTCTACAACAAAATCGGCAATCATCTTTCCCTGAAGAGGATCTGTAAAGCAAAGTCTGAATACATTAGGGTTCTCTGTAATTGCCTTAGCGGAACCTGAAGGTGTAATCTGTAAAATATTGTCCTTTGCTGTTAAATCTGTAAGTGCAAGTGATGAACCGCTGGTTACAGCACCCATAAATACATTTATACCGCTGTCCATAAGGTTATTATAAGCATTTACCGCCTTATCTTCCTTAGCTTCATCATCCTGAAAGTTAAGTGCAAGCTTATATGTCTTATCTCCAACCTTTACACCGCCTGCCGCATTTATCTCATCAATAGCTATAGTTGCACCGTTCTTTACAGAATTACCGTAAGAAGCTGCACTTCCTGTAAGCGGTCCTGTTGTACCGATTGTAAAAACATCACCATCCGCTGTTTCAGCCTTTGAGCCTGAATCTGCAGCTGCTGTCTCCGCCTTTGAGCCTGAATCCGCCCCTTTATCTGAACCTGAATTTCCACAAGCGCTCAAGGCCAATCCGAAAGTCAACGCAAGCGCCGACAATAATACTCTTTTTTTCATAAATCCTCCATAAACTTTAATTTTATAAAACTCATCTCATTATATTTATTTCAAATACCTCTGTCAATAAACACCTGTAAAATATATATATTATTTTTTTATATCGCCTATAACATAAAGACATAATAAACCCCTATTACCCATAAAAAATATTGATAATAGGGGGTTATAATAAATATTTATATATTTCTCTACGACTGTTTACTCGGATTTTCCTGAAAGAAATTCATCAATTCCCCTTGCTCCGGCTCTTCCCGCCTCCATTGCAAGGATAACTGTAGCAGCTCCTGTAACCGCATCTCCTCCGGCAAATACTCCCTTTCTTGAAGTTTGTCCGGTCTTTTCATCCGCCTCAATACATTTCCACTTATTTATTACAAGACCGTCTGTAGTTCTTGCGATAAGAGGATTAGGTGAAGTACCAAGTGACATAATAACAGTATCACAGTCAATGATAAACTCACTTCCCTTTACCTCTACAGGTCTTCTTCTTCCGCTGGCATCAGGCTCTCCAAGTTCCATCTTTACAACCTTCATGCCCTTTACCCAACCTTTTTCATCTTCAAGGATTTCTACAGGATTTGTAAGAATATCAAATATGATACCCTCCTGCTTTGCATGGTGAACTTCCTCAACTCTCGCAGGCAGCTCGGCTTCACTTCTTCTGTAAATAACATGAACTTCCGCACCAAGTCTTAAAGCTGTTCTTGCGGCATCCATAGCAACATTTCCGCCACCTACAACGCATACCTTCTTACTCTTTATAATAGGTGTGTGATAGTCATCCCTGAAAGCCTTCATAAGGTTGTTTCTTGTCAGATACTCATTTGCCGAGAACACTCCGTTTGCATTCTCTCCGGGGATACCCATAAACATAGGAAGTCCTGCACCTGAACCGATAAATACCGCATCAAATCCTTCCTCATTCAAAAGTTCATCTATAGTAACGGTTTTTCCGATAATAACATCGGTTTCAATCTTTACACCGAGGTCGATAACATTTTGTATCTCAGGTAAAACAACTTCATCCTTTGGCAATCTGAACTCAGGAATTCCATAAATCAAAACTCCACCCGGCTCATGTAATGCCTCAAATATTGTAACTTCATATCCAAGCTTTGCAAGGTCGCCGGCACAGCTGAGTCCTGCAGGACCTGAGCCTATAACCGCCACTCTCTTACCGTTCTTATTCGGATTTGCCTTTGGCTTAATGCCCATCTTTCTTGCCGTATCGGCTACATATCTTTCAAGCTTACCTATGGAAACAGCCTCACCTCTGTTGCCTCTGATACATACACCTTCACACTGTGTTTCCTGAGGACATACTCTTCCGCATACGGCAGGCAATGAACTTGACTGTGCAATAACATCTGATGCACCTTCAATATTATCCTTTAATATCTCCTGAATAAATGCAGGAATATTTATAGATACGGGACAACCCTTTATACATTTTGCATTTTTACAATTAAAGCATCTGACAGCCTCTGCCATAGCTTCTTCCTTGGTATATCCAAGACATACCTCTTCAAAATTCTTAGCTCTTACTTCAGGCTCCTGCTCAGCAACAGCAACTTTTTTCCACATATCCTGTGCCATTATTTGTCACCTCCACATACTCCACATCCGCCATGATGTGTATCGCCTTCTACAATCTTTAAAAGTTCTCTTCCTTCTTCCGATTTATAGATTTGTAATCTTTGAAGTGCCTCATTAAAATCAATTTCATGTGCATCAAACTCAGGTCCGTCAACACATGCAAACTTAATTTCCTTTCCTACAGAAAGTCTGCAGGCACCGCACATACCTGTACCGTCCACCATAATGGTATTCATACTTGCAATTGTAGGTATGCCGAGTTCTTTTGTGAGGAGTGCCACAAATTTCATCATAATCATCGGACCTATAACTACGCAGTGATCATACTTCTTTCCTTCGTTTTCAACGAGATCTTTTACCTTGTCCGTTACGAGTCCCTTAAAGCCGTAAGAGCCGTCATCTGTACATACATATAAATTATCTGATACCGATTTAAGTTCATCTTCTAGAATTACAAAGTCTTTGCTCTTTGCACCTTGAACCACATCAGCCTTTATACCTCTTTCATGGAGCCACTTAACCTGTGGATAAACCGGAGCTGTTCCAAGTCCACCGGCCACAAAAAGGATCTTTTTCTTCTTCAATTCCTCTATGTCCTCTGAAATGAGATCACTTGCATTTCCAAGCGGTCCGACAAAGTCCATAAATTCATCTCCTTCATTTAATCCCTCTGTAATCAGCTTGGTTGAGCCGCCAATAACCTGAATAACTATAGTAACTGTACCCGCTTCACGGTCATAATCACAGATAGTTAAAGGAATTCTTTCTCCCTGCTTATCCTGTTTTACTATAACAAATTCTCCGGGAAGACATTTCGCTGCCACCCTTTTAGCCAAAACATCAAATAAATAGATGTTTTCAGCCAGCTTTCTTTTCTTTACAATAGGAAACATATTGTTTATCCCTCCAAAATTAGATAAAATCTCACCCTTAATATTAACATAAAAAAACAAAAAAACCAACCTAAATAAAAGCAATATATAAGAACAGTTCGTTATTTTTTTAGCTATTTTAACACTAAATGTTATGTTTTGCTACCTGTTCATTTCAGACTTATAACCCTCAGTCATATTATGATCCGCTATAATAGCATCTATATCATGCAGATTTGATGACGGAACATCTCCCGGTATTGTGTTTTTTACCGCCGAATATGCATTTCCATAGGCAAGAGCTTTTTCGCAGTCAAGTCTGTAATGTAAAAGTCCGTAAAGTGTTCCGGCAATATATGCATCACCGCTTCCTATTCTGTCCACCACATCAATAGCCTTATAAGGTTCTTCGGTATAATATTTATCCTGATATGCATTGTATATCACCGAGCCGAAATCATGTACCTTTGGTGAATGTACCACTCTCTGTGTGGATGCAACTATTGATATCGGATATTCATCGGTAAAGGATTTCATCATCTCCCTTACATTCCCTTCTTTTCCAAATGTAAGTCTTGCCGTATCCTCGGAGCAAAAGAATATATCCACATATGGCAATATTCTCTCTATCACCTCTCTTGCTTTTTCTCCCGACCATAGATTTGCTCTGAAATTTACATCAAATGATATAATGGAGCCGTTTTTCTTAAACTTTTTTATCATTTCAACAGCTGTTTCTCTTGAGTTTTCACAGAGTGCCAATGTAATGCCCGTGGTATGAAAACAGGTGGTTGATTTATACATACTCTCAGGAAACTCCTTACTGCTTATCGTCTCAAAACAGGTATTTTTTCTATCATATATTACATTGGGCTTTCTTGGATATGCTCCGTTTTCATAAAAATAAATACCGACTCTTGCATCCTTATCCGTATCATAGATTATAAAATCATCACTTATGCCATAGGATCTGACAGTATTTTTTATATATGCGCCCATTTCATGTGCCGGAAGCTTTGTAATAACACCTGTTTTAAGTCCAAGCAGTGAAGCTCCGACCGCTACATTCAGCTCCGCCCCTCCTACCTGTCTGATGAGTGTATCTCCTCTGGTAAGTCTGTCATCCCTGACAGGTGAAAGTCTTAGCAACGCCTGTCCTAAGGTCAACAAATCAAATGTCTTCTCCATTTTTCCACCTCACAATGCTAAATTCTTTTATACAACCTAAATGTGTATGGAATATCGAAATAAGTCTCTTCTTCCGTTTCCAAAACAAGCTTCCAATCCTTATCAATATCCAAATTCACAAAATATCTGTCAGCTTCGTACTCATAATCAATATATGTAACATGTGCAACATCACAATAGGGCAAGAAATCCTTATATATACTTTCTCCCCCTATCACAAAAACATCTTTATCCTCTATATTATTTTCTCTTAGATATTTAATACATGAATCCACACTGTTCAAAACTATGGCACCTTTTACTTTAAAGTTTTCATCCCTTGATAAAACAATATTTGTTCTTTCCGGCAAAACTTGAGCCCCCGGAAGTGCTAATAATGTATTATGTCCCATTATTATCACCTTTCCGATAGTCTCCTCTCTAAAAAGCTTTTTATCTCTGGGGATTGAAACCAAAAGTTTCCCCTTGTTTCCTATACCCCATTTTTTATCCACCGCAACGATTAAATTCATCCTATTCCTCAGCTATAATAATTTCCTTTGCATACGGCAATGTCTTTATCCACTCGCAAAAGCTTCTCCACTCATCAAGCTTATGATTTTTTCTTGATTTATATATATTTACAAGAGTTTCATAGTTCAGTGTACAGGTTCTCATCTGATTATAGCTTGAAGGTAAAAGCTGTATAAGATCATACCACAATGCTTTATCTTTTTTCTCTATATATTCAAGTCTTATTTTTTCCAATTCATTTACAATATTCTTTAATATATTAAGTCCGTTCTCACTTAGATGATCATGTGAGAAATCATTTATTTCAAAAGGTTTTGAATGAATCTTATGCATTGTGGAAGTGGAGTTGGCAACCGTAGCAACCTTATAAGTATCATATTCCTTCCACCAGTAAAGCGGAGCGGTTATATCCACTGAGAGCATTATCTGCCTTATAAATTTTCTATGATCGCTTGTCCCCGCATTTCTAAGTCTCTTTGCAAGTGAAAGATCATTCTCTCCCAGAATATATTGACCTTTATCATCATAATAGCTGTCCGATTTTTCCCATGAATTCATGGGATTTCTCGCTCCCCTCATGGCATTTTCAAAATTCATCACATAACATTTATCAAAATCTATCATCCCATCTCCCTATTCTTTTTAACTCCATATAAATATTATAGCCTCTTTCAAGCATCATCCTCTCATTTGAAAACTTAAGCAAATGAAAGGACTCATGGTATTTATAATAACCCGAATCCACAAAGTACTCCTCTCTTTGCGGTCTTGAAAAATAACTGTTTGTCTTCATAAGGAACCAATGCACCTTCTTATCAATAATATCATTACTGGTATTAAAGGTATAATGGCTGGTTCCTATAAATTGTACTATCCTCGCCTTTGCTCCGGTCTCTTCATAAACCTCTCTTAGTGCAGTCTGTTCAAATGTCTCGCCTATTTCCACAGTTCCTTTAGGCAAAACCCAACCTTCATATTTATTTTTATAATTCTTAAACAAGGTCAATATCTTGCCATGATATATAACTACACCACCGCAGCTGGTTGCTTCTATCATTCAACACCTCCACTTTAGTGATAACTAAAAGAAGTATAAACCAATGCCGCTTCATAGTAAAGAAGATATCACTCTATGCCTCTTTTTAAATGTCCTCTGGTAAAATCCGAAATATTGTCCACATCCAGATTTTTGCAGAAATTATCTATATATTTTTTTATAATAAACTTTGTTTTGGCTGCATCCTCTGTAGTGAACCAAAGTCTTAATATGCCCGGCGAAATCTTTTTGATTTCCTTTTCCATACCTATAATTGAAAGTGGCTTTGAGTTTAATATGGTATTATAACAAAAATCACAATGCGTTTTTACCTGCATATCGCTGTTTTTTCTATCCTTTAATATAAGTATTTCTTTTTTATGGTCACAGCCCTTTGTAGTCTTTTTTAAACATTGTGCAGATACCATCATAGGTATTTTACCATAGGCAATAATCTCATTTCCCGGATTTTTAAGTTGCTTTATTTCATTTAAATTAAGCTCCAAGGGATATGTAAGCCTGTTTATATTAAATTCTTTATTATAAAAATCTATGGTGTTTTTATTATATGCATAGATATTATAGTCAAGTATAATATTTGCATCAGGATTTATTTTTTCATTTATATAAAAAATCTCTTCCAGACTTCTGACCAAAAAATTATCAAACTTATATTGCTTTATGTCCTCCAAATATTTTGAAAAAAATGACTTCGCCTCATTCCTAAAAATATGCGGCATATACAGATTGCAAGCCCTTGCACAGGATTTTAGACTTTTAATCTTTGATGCAAATTCTTTTTCCAAAAGAAGTTCACTCTCTATACTGATTTCATCAAATACCGTATTTTCTTCCCTTGAAAGTTCAATTACCGCATCTATCTGCTCCATACTTTCACAAAGTATATTGAGCTTAAATACATTATCGTTTTTTTCTGCCATATTTATAACAGGATGTATAAAACCTTCATATTGCTTTATATCTTCATCATCTCTTCTATACCTTTGTAATATTTCTAAGCCTAATTTTTCCAATGACTCTCTTCTTATCTCATTTAATACTTTTACAGGTATAAATAAATTATCATCCAATAAAATATCCAAATTTTTAAAATTAAATAATGTATTTCCGGTCTTTTTCAGCTGTTTATCCACATCTTCAAGGCTGATTGCTTTATTTATTGCCCTCTGAGGTGCGTCAAAAATCATATTGATTTTTAATTCCTCTTCACTGCTCTTATCTCTTAAATAAAGCTCTCCCAAATTTTTTACACTGATATCAAAGGTAATAGGCTCATTTTCCCTTATTTTTATACTTCCGAAAATATCCAACTTTCTTTGAGTTTCCACAAAGGTCTTATCAAGATATTCAAAGTATTGTGTATTCACCTGTCTGTTTTCAGGCTTTTCATGGATTGCTATCATATCTTTGCCATTATGTTTTTTATAATATCCCTCGGTCTGACCACCTCTGTCAAAAAGGTCTAGTAGAAGCTTTCTGTCGGCATTTTCCACTTTGTATCCCGCTCTTTTCTTTTTTTGATAAAGATCCAGATACTTTCTCCATATACTTACAACTCCCGCCGTATATCTTGGAGCTTTCATTCTTCCCTCTATCTTTAAAGAATCAATACCCGCTTCTATCAAATCCGGCAGTATATCCAGACTGCAAAGATCCTTACAGCTTAAAAGATTTCTTTCATCGGATTTATTTAGCTTTTTTTCATCATCATATAAATCGTATGGCAATCTACAAGTCTGTGCGCATCTGCCTCGGTTTCCGCTCCTGCCTCCAATCATTGAACTCATAAGGCATTGCCCCGAATATGAATAACAAAGTGCCCCATGTACAAAACATTCAATCTCTATATCACTTTTTTTATCTATATCTCGTATTTCCTCAAGGGATATCTCTCTTGCAGGTACTATTCTGCTTGCCCCCTGATTTTTCAAAAAAATTGCACCGTAGCTTCCTGTTATAGTCATCTGTGTGCTGGCATGTATCGCCAGTTTGGGGAAATGTTTTCTTATAAACTCAAAAACTCCGAGATCCTGCACAATAACCGCATCCACACCTGCATTATAATAGGTTTTTATATAGTCAAAAAGCTCCCCTATTTCATTTTCCTTTAACAAGGTATTTATTGTCATATATACATTTACTCCAAAGGTATGAGCATACTCTATTCCCTTTATAAGTATATCCTCATCCGGATTTTGAGCATATGCTCTGGCAGAAAACTTTTTGCCGCCTATATATATTGCATCCGCTCCGGCATTGACAGCTGCCACCAGACTCTCATAAGAACCGGCAGGTGCCAAAAGCTCTATATTTTTCATTTCTAACCTTTCATTTCAATACCCAGGTGAATATATGCATTTTCTGTCGCAACCCTTCCACCCGGTGTTCTGTTTATAAGCCCGTTCATCAAAAGATATGGCTCATATACATCTTCCAATGTGCCTGCATCCTCTCCTATTGCAGCGCTCAAAGTATTAAGCCCCACAGGACCTCCTCCAAATTTTTCTATAATGGTTAAAAGTATAATCCTGTCATTATTGTCAAGTCCTAGCTTATCCACATCCAAAGTATCCAGTGCATAATCCGCGACCTTTTTATCTATTATTCCATTATATTTTACCTGTGCAAAATCTCTTACACGCTTTAAAAGTCTGTTTGCAAGTCTTGGAGTTCCACGACTCCTTCTTGCAATTTCAACAGCTCCGCTATCATCTATTTCAACACCTAAAACTATGGATGACCTTTTTACAATCTCCTTAAGCTCATCAGTATTATAAAACTCAAGTTTTTGTACCACTCCGAATCTATCTCTTAGCGGTGCTGTAAGAAGCCCTGCTCTTGTTGTTGCTCCCACCAGAGTAAACTTCGGTAAATCAAGCCTTATACTCCTTGCTCCGGCATCCTTTCCGATTACAATATCTATGGCAAAATCTTCCATAGCAGGATATAATACCTCCTCCACCTGCCTGTTTAATCTATGTATTTCATCTACAAAAAGCACATCACCCTCATTAAGATTATTCAAAATCGCCGCCATATCTCCGGGTTTTTCGATGGCAGGTCCTGATGTGACCTTTAGATTTGTACCCATTTCATTTGCTATAATATTACAAAGTGTGGTTTTACCAAGTCCCGGAGGTCCGTAAAACAGCACATGATCAAGACTTTCTCTTCTGAGCTTTGCCGCATCTATATAAATTTTAAGATTATTTCTTATCTTTTCCTGACCGATATACTCATGTAAAAACTGCGGTCTAAGGCTTTTTTCAATTTGTTTATCCTCTTTAGTTATCTCGGTTGATATTATCCTTTTTTCCATTTTACTATACTTTATCCTTAGAATATCGCCATCTTTTTAAGTGCGATTTTTAACACATCCTCCACCTTATCGGAATCTTTAATATCCATACTCTTAAGTACCTTATATGCCTCACTGCTTGAGTATCCCAAAGATATTAAAGCCTGTGCAGTCTCTGTTTGCACTGTGCTATCAGCCGTATTGTCAATATCGGACACCAAAATACTGCCAAGATCCACTTTCTCTTTCAGATCAAGAATTATTCTTTTGGCAATCTTTTGACCTATCCCCTGCGCCGCACTGATAGCTTTATAATCATCTGAAACTATAGCCATTTTTAAATCAAAACTTCCAAGAGTGGACATAATGCTTAAAGCCGCCTTAGGTCCCACACCGCTTATGCCTAAAAGTTTTTTAAACATAAGCAGATCGTCTTTATTTAAAAATCCGTATAATGTATGGGCATCATCCGATATCCTTAAATAAGTATAAATTAAAATCTCATCTGTTTTTGATACACTCTGTATATCTCTGCCACAGGTAAAGACCTCGTATCCCAAACCGCTGCATTCCACTATAATGCTGTCGGTATTTTTTTCAGTTACAATTCCTTTTATATATGCAATCATATCTCTTCCCAATATTTTAAATCTTTTCAAATATAATCATATCATATACCGCAATTACAAATCAAATAAAATCGAACACACTTTCGTAATTTCTTGATTAAAACATGTTGTGATATTATAATACAGTTATGAAAGAAATAACAAAGATTTTTCCAAATAATATAAAATATAATTTATCCAAAATAGGTGATATAAAAAAGCAGCTTTTTTTTGATATTGAAACCACGGGACTCAGTCCAAAAAACTCAAATCTTTATCTGATAGGATGTATAAGTATAGATGGAGATAAGCTGATATTTAAACAATGGTTTTCAGAAAGTCTATCGGAGGAAACCCTTATTTTGCAGGCATTTTATGAATATGCAGCCGGTTTTGATACTTTGATACATTTTAACGGAGACGGCTTTGACCTGCCCTATATAAAAGAATGTGCAAAGCAGTACTATCTTTTTAATCCTTTGGAAAATTATAAAAGCATTGATATTTATAAACAGATAAGATATTTAAAAAAACCGCTTTCCCTCTCTCATATGAATCAAAAATCTCTGGAAGAGTTTTTGGGCTTATACCGCAAAGATTTATATGATGGAGGAACATTAATAAGATTTTATTATGATTATATAGAAAGTAAAGACAAAAGTATTTTGGCCGATTTGCTTTTACATAATGAAGAGGATCTTCTAGGTATGTTAAAAGTAGCGGAAATGCTCTCCTTTATAGATTTTTTTAATTCGAATTTTATTTTATACGAAAGCCGCAGGGATGAACAAAAGCTATATTTAGTCTATAAATCAAGTGAATATATAAATTATGATTTGCAGATAGATTCGGAGGTAAATATAGATATTTCAGACAATAAGCTGAATATAAGCATACCCATATTAAAGGATGAATTAAAATACTTTTTTGATAACTATAAGGATTACTATTATCTGACAATTGAGGATTATGCCATACATAAAAGTATAGGTGAGTTTGTAGATAAAGCCGTGAAGAAAAAAGCAACCAGACAAACCGCCTATATTAAGCAAATATCAGAGTTTATCCCTTGCTATGGCGAGTTTCTCATTGGTGAAAATTTTAGAAAAGATTATAAATCCAAGCAAAAATATATAGATTTAGCAAAATTAAACTTTGATGATAAAACCTTCTTTAATAGGTATCTAGTCGAAATGCTTAAACAATTTAAACTATTAAAATAATAATTATATTATTCAGAAAACAAGTACAAAAACTATAGAAATAAATCATTATTTTGTAAAACCCTTATAATTTCTGATTATAAGGGTTTTATGTGTAAGAATATAATTTAATTCAAACAATTTGTATAATTTAGAAAGAAAAATCAATATAAATATGGATGTTTTAAAAGCCATCTCATATATGCCAAAGCCTTCTTTTCCCCCTCATCCTTATTGATTAAAAGTATTTTTTCAAGCAATGCACGACTCTCATCATGCAGGTGAATATAGTCCTTTCTTCTGCAATAATAATTCCATGGCACATCGGTAGTATAATTATCTCCCGAATATACTTTTGATGCGGCAATTCTGTCACAACACATCTCAAGCACGTATTTTAAAGGCATTTTCATACCCATAAGGCCGTCTTTTTCATCTATACCATAGTCAATCCAGTATTCAAAATGATGTTTATTTCTTCCTTTATGATGCAACCATGCACTTGAATATCCCTTTTCAAGCTTCTCCGCCGAGTTCGGACTCTTATTTCCCTGGTAATATTTGATACCGATTATAAACTCTTCCGGTGAATATTTGCTTAAATCGTGCAGTATTCCCTGCTTAATTAAGCCTATTTTAAAACAAAGGTCCATCACAAGAACCTTATGTTTATTTATTGTCTTTAAATGATTAAATACACTGTTATTATGCATAATTATCTATCTCCTCCAATAAAATATTTGACAATACATACATTCCGTGATAATATTAAATTGCAGATAAAGATTATCACAAGAATGCTTGATGATGGAATTTACTACTTTCATCAAAACAAAGAAAGACTTACAATTATCCCCCAAAATGGATTTTTGAGCCTGTAATCTTTCAAGCTATTTAACTTTTTTCTGTAGTTACACTTTTTGATTTGGAGGCATTATTTATGAACAGAGGTACAGTTAAGTGGTTTAATAACCAAAAAGGTTACGGTTTCATCTCAGATGAAGGCGGAAGTGATGTGTTCGTACATTTTTCTGATCTAAACATGGAAGGATTTAAGACTCTTGATGAGGGAATCTCCGTTGAATATGATTTGACAGAAGGTGCTAAGGGTCCACAAGCTGTAAATGTTACAGTAGTTAGATAATCGGATATGTTTAAAGAGCTCTTTACAGAGCTCTTTTTTTAACCTTCCATAAGCATCTTTATGGTATTAAAACTATTTTGAAATAGCTTTTTTTAACATATTCTCAAGCTCATTCACATCAAATTCATATGCCTTATTGCAAAAATGACATTTTACCTCTATAGGCTTGCCGTCACCTATCATTTCCTGTAAATCTTTTTGCCCTACACTTATAAGTGCTTTTTCAATTCTTCCCTTATTACAATTACATTTAAAGCAAAGATCCAGACTTTCATTAAACTCTAAATCCATATCACCAAGAATATCCTTTAATATATCATTCGGTGACATGCCCTCACTAAGCATTGTAGTAACCGGACTCAGCGAATTTATCTTTTTCTCAAGTCTGTCTATTATTTCATCAGGGCATCCCGGCATCAATTGGATAATAAAGCCTCCCGAAGCCTTTATAGTATTGTCCTTATTTAAAAGTACACCCAGCCCAACACTTGAAGGTGTCTGCTCACTTGTAGCATAATAATATGTCAAATCCTCCGCTATTTCTCCTGAAAGAAGAGCAACCTGACCTACATACGGCTCCTTCATTCCCGTATCCATTATAACGCTCATAAGTCCTATGCCTATAGCTTCAGCCACATCAAGCTTTCCCTTGGCATTCGGAGGGATAATCACCGTAGGATTAAAGGGATATCCCTTCACTTCTCCATGATTATTTGCAGTAGCAATAACTCCTGCCAAAGGACCGTCTCCCTCTATCTTTAAAGTAAGAAGATCCTTTTCTCCCTTCATCATACTTCCCATCATAGCGGCTGCGGTAAGCATCCTTCCGAGTGCTGCAGTAGCCACAGGCGAAGTATTATGATCATTCTTGGCTTCTTCCACCAAATCCCTTGTACTTGCGGCAAATGCCCTTATATATCCGTTTGCCGCAGTAGCTTTCACCATATAATCCTTCATTTACTTACCCTTCTCCCTTGCTATAAAAAGTATTCTCTCGGTATTTTCTCTCAAATCCCCGTAAGTATCCGCATCAAGATACTTTTCAAGCTGCATATTGCTTGAATTTATTGCAGAAACTATCTCATCAAAGGTATAAGCCCTTTGCACATGTCTTTCTTCAAATCTTTTATATATATCATTCTCAAGCTTTATAAATAAATTCAAATCATATTCATTGATCCTTTTATTATTATCATAGGTATTTTCCCATATAAATGCCGCCTGATCTCTTACCTCCGAAAAGGTATTTTCTCCCAGAATATTTTGATACTTATAAACTGTATTCATATCAAAAATAAACAGACCTCCCGGATCCAGATAATTATTTACCAAAGAAAACACTTCCTCAAGGCCTGATAAATCCTGTATATAATTTAAGCTGTCGCATCCGGATACAATAGCCCTTACGGTGCCATAGAGTTCAAACTCTCTCATATCCTGACACAGATATAATATATCATTGCCTGAAGCATACTTTTTTTCCATGGCAATATCCAGCATATCATAGGAATTATCTATACCGATCATATCATAGCCTATATTTGCAAGCCTCTCGGTTATAGCACCTGTTCCGCAGCCCAGGTCACAAATCAGGCCGTCAAAAATATTCTCCTTATGCAAAATATCCCTTATCCGCTCCGCCCATTTATCATAGGGCACATTATCCATGAATAAATCATACACCTTAGCAAAGTTTGTATATTGCTCCATCATTTTTCCTTAAAATTTTAGGTGACAGTCAAACCGCCACCTAAAACAATACCCTTATTTAGTTCTTCCCACAGCAGAATTTATATTTTTTCCCGCTTCCGCATGGACATGGATCATTTCTGCCAACCTTCTTTTCCTTTACAACCGTTCCGCTCTTTTTCTGATTCTTATAAAGTTCTTTTCTCTTTTCCTCATCCAAAAGAGCATCCCACTCAGGTAAATTATAAAGCCAATCAGCCTTAGCCTCTACCATATTATAGTAAAGCTTCTCAAGATCTATATCAAGGCTGATAACAGTATCTTCCTTCATCTCCTCAATAGGATTCGGCTTATTTAATGAATCATTTATTCCGTCAAGGAAACCTGTAATAGTCTGTATATCGGTATCAAATTTTGCCGCCAATTCAGCTACAGTGCATGTAATAACCTCTTTAGGGTTCTTTAATATACTCTCATATATACCCTTTTCAACCAAGAAGTAATTTTTCCAAATTTCTTCTTTTTGTTTATTATCCGTTGCATCACCGTAAGCTTTATTTCTCCAATTTTCCAATAAGGTCATTGTAACTTCCCCTTTTTCTTAAACTTGATTAAGTATTATATACTAAATCAGGTTTAAAAGCAAGATGGCATATTTTGTAAATATTCAGATTTAAATTGATTCATTGTATAAATTGTATAGTCAGTAAGGCTATCCTAACTTGTATTTTATTCAATACATTGAAATTAGCTCTTGTTATTTTACATTAAATAGATTAGAATAGCCTCAAGTAAGAGAAACATATATATTTTAGGAGGAAATTTCAATGGCATATACAATTACAGATAAGTGCGTTAGTTGCGGAACATGTGAAGGCGAGTGTCCTGTAAGTGCAATTTCACAGGGAGATACACAGTTCAATATAGACGCTGATGCTTGCATCGATTGCGGTACATGTGCTTCAGTTTGCCCTACAGATGCTATTATAGCTTAATTATTACTTGCTCAAGTAATAATGCTTATCATAAAGACCTGCTTTGCAGGTCTTTTTTAATATATTTTATATTTACTTATCAGGTTTTAGTCAATGACAAACCCCAAAATTATAGAGTCAAAAAAGGCAAGACAGGTAATCCCTATCTCGCCATATTTACAAACTTGGTAATATCCGGTTTCCAAACGAGGTTTATCGTTCCTATCGCACCGTTTCTTTGTTTTGCGATAATTACCTCCGCCTCATTAGGATGTTCGGTATCCTTATTATAATAGTCATCTCTGTATAAAAACATTACAACATCCGCATCCTGTTCTATCGCTCCGGACTCTCTCAAATCCGAAAGCATAGGTCTGTGATCCGGTCTCGTTTCGCAGGCTCTTGAAAGCTGTGACAATGCAATAACAGGCGCTCTCATCTCTCTTGCCAAAGCCTTTAAGCTTCTTGAAATATCGGAGATTTCCTGCTGTCTGCTTATATTTGCCTTACCGCTGCCTGTCATAAGCTGCAAATAGTCAATTATTATAATATCAAGCCCCTTCTCAAGCTTCATTTTTCTGCATTTGGATCTGAGTTCATTTATGGAAATACCCGGAGTGTCATCAATTGCAAGTGTGGATGAACCTACACTTACGGCACCCTCTATCAAGCTGTTCCAGTCATTATCATTCAGATTGCCGGTCCTTAGCTTTTGTGAGTCCACATTACTTTCCATACTTAAAAGTCTGTTAACAAGCTGCTCCGCACTCATCTCCAAAGAAAAAACCATACATGATATTTTCTTTTTAATCGTGATATTTTGAACTATATTAAGAACAAAAGCAGTCTTACCCATAGAAGGTCTTGCCGCCACCAAAACAAGGTCTGAGGGCTGTAATCCGCTGGTCTTATAATCCAAATCTACAAATCCCGTCGGAATACCTGTAACTGTATCACTGTTTTTGGATGCCGCCTCAATTTTATCAAGTACATTTAATACCACATCATTTATAGGTACAATATCCTTTGTTTCCTTGGTCTGCAAAAGCTTAAAAATCTCATTTTCCGTTTTTGCAAAAAGATCGTCCACATTTTTTTTTCCTACATAGCAATCATTTACTATATCTTCAGAGATTCTTATAAGCTTTCTTATATTGGCTTTATCCTTAACTATTTTTGCATAATTCTTTATATTGGCTGATGTGGGCACGGAATCCATTATACCTCTGAAAAAATCCAAACTTGTTATATCCGGAGGTACCTGTTTTTCAACCAGTTTATTTTGAATCAAAACTAAATCTATCGGCTTGCCCTCATTAAAGAGTTCTACCATACATTCAAATACAGTGCCGTATGCCTTGCTGTAAAAGTCATCCTTGTCAAGCACTTCTATTGCACCGGCAACCGCCTCTTTATCAAGCAGCATAGAGCCCAAAACCGCTTTTTCGGCATCTATGCTGTTTGGCATCACTCTCTTAACCAGAGTTTCTTCCATTACTCTTCTCCAACTTTTACCTTTAAACTTGCAGTAACATCCTTATGCAGCTTAACTTTAACCTCATGATTTCCAAAAGTCTTTATAGGTTCTGCAATAACCAGCTTTTTCTTATCTATTTCAAGTCCCAATTGAAGCTTTATAGCTTCCTCAATCTCTTTAGAAGATATTGAACCGAATGTTCTTCCGTCTTTACCGCCCTTTATTGTTAATGCAATACTTGCATCATTTAACTTTCCTGCAAGCTCTTTTGCCGCATCAAGCTTCTCCTTGGCAATCTTTTCCTGATTTGCTTTTTGAAGCTTTAGAGTATTTAAATTCTCCTGATTTGCCTCAACACCCTTCTTTTTAGGTATTATAAAATTTCTGGCATAACCCTCGCTTACCTCTACAATATCTCCCTTTTTACCCAATGATTTAACATCTTCCAATAAAACTATTTTCATTATATTTCACCTTTCTCAATCATTTCTTTTAAAACGGCTTTTACTCTTACTTTGGCATCCTCAATACTGTTTTCTTTAAGCTGTGCTCCTGCAACGGAACGATGTCCGCCTCCTCCAAGCTTTTCCATAATGGTTTGTACATTTACTTCATCCATGGATCTGGCACTGATAAATATTGTATTATTATATAATGTCAAAACAAAACTTGCTTTTATTCCCTTTATATTTAAAAGATCATTTGCGGCCTGTGCACATACCAAAGTAGGTGATGCGGTATTCTCCGAATCACATTCGCTGATTGCGTAAAAATCTTCAAAAATCTCTGCATTATGTATCGCCTCAGCCTTTGCCAGATAGTCATTTGCATCTTCTCTAAACATCTTTCTGACTCTTGTAACATCCGCTCCGCAGCGCTTTAAAAATGCGGCGGCTTCAAATGTTCTGACACCTGTTTGCACATTAAAATTCTGTGTATCTATTACTATTCCGGCATACATGGCATCCGCTTCCAATGTCTTTAGCTTTATATCATCCGATATATACTGCACTATTTCAGATACCATCTCACATGCAGATGATGCAAAAGTCTCCACATAGGATAGGGTTGCATTTGTTATTATTTCAGAACTCTGTCTGTGATGATCAAATACAACTATATTTTTAGCCTTTTTTAATAAAACAGGCCCCTCTGTAATACTAGGTCTGTTTACATCCACCACTACTACCAGCGAATCATTTGTGATACTGTTTAAAACTTTCTCCTCAGAAATAAATAAATCCTCCGGATACTCTGATGTTTTAAACTTTTCCACCATCGGCTTTGCTGAAGGATTGACATCACCAAGTAAAATATGAGCCTTTTTATTTAAAGTGGTTGCAATCCTCCAAACTCCTATTGCGGCACCGAAGGCATCCATATCCAGTATCTTATGCCCCATTATAATAACTTTGTCCTTATTTTCAAGCAATTCCCTAAAAGCATGAGCCTTTACTCTTGCCTTTACTCTTGTCTGCTTTTCAACAGTCTGAGCCTTACCTCCGAAATATTTAATATCATTTTCAGTCTTTACAACAGCCTGGTCGCCACCTCTTCCAAGTGCCATATCCATAGCCATTCTTGCAAGCTCATAATTTCTTGAGAGATTTTCACATCCGTAGCCTATACCGATACTTAATGTGATCCTCATTTCGTTTCCGATATTTACAGTCTTTACATCCTCTAAAATATCAAATCTTACATCTATCGCGGCATCAAGATTTTCCTTTTTTATTACAAAGAAAAATTTATCTTTTTCAAGCTTTTTTACAATACCGTTAAATCCGTTTATATACTGATTTATCTTTCTGTCAATCAATGCCTCCAAAAGAGATCTCCTGACCTCTTCCACACTTTCCATAGCCTCATCATAATTGTCCATATAAATAAGACCTATAACGGGCTTTAAACCTTCTTTTCGCTCTTTTAACTCCATCAGATCCGTTTCATCAAAAAGACAGACTGTATATACATATGCCTCTTCAATATATAATCTGGTTATCCTTACTCTGTACTTCCTTCCCTGATATTCACCGTGAAAATCAACCTTATCCGTAATATCCTCAATATCGCTTACTGAAATACTTCCAAACATTGCATGGATATCTTTTTTTGATTGCCTGTCTCTTTGTACCAGAGCATTAAAAGCCCTGTTTCTCCAAGCTATGATTCCTCTTTTATCCATCAATGCATATGGCAAATCCAAATCCTGAGAAAATATATTCTGTGTACTTTCGCTTGCCATGGCATAATCCACCATGTAATTTGACAAATTCCTTGATAATATAATATTCCATACAATAATATATATTATTCCAAAAAATGCCGTTAAAAAAATTATTGCACCACTTCCCCTACTTGGTGCAACAAATAATATTACAAGCAAAAATACTAAGACTATAAGAGAATACGATATTTTTTTCCGTAATATTGCCTTTGTATTTTTTTTATTTTCCATTAGCATCTCCATTTTTCTAAAAATGATATTTCAACTTATATCTTTTATATGAGCTGAAATATCATTACTTTTTAATATAAAAGTACTTAATGATTATATCAAGAAAAGGATAATCTATCAATGTCGATATTCTATAAAATCATTTATATACAGAAACTTCTGAATACGCAATTTAAATTTATAATTTAAATTTACATTTTGAATTTACACTTAAATAAGGGCTGTTTTCACAGCCCTTAAGTTTCTATAATATAAATTTCACACTCATCAAATTATACATTTACATCCGCTGCACCTTCAAGCAACATAGCTTCGTATTTGCCTATGACTGTTTCCGAAATAAGTTCTCTGGTCTGAGAGTTTATAGGATGGGCAATATCTCTGTATTCTCCATCTGCCGCCATTCTGCTTGGCATAGCTATAAACAATCCTTTTTCACCTTCAATAACTTTAATATCATGAATAACAAATTCATTATCTAAAGTAATTGAAACAACAGCCTTCATCTTACCTTCTTTATCAATTCTTCTAACTCTGACATCAGTAATCTGCATTATTTGAATCCCCCCTTAATCTCCTTAAAGAGTATATCTTTCGTTTTTTTCTATTACTATTCTGACCTGCTCTGCTGTCCCAATATAAGTCGAATTTGCACGTATTGTATCACGGCTCTCCACAATGCAATTTTCTATCACTGTGTTATCCCCAATGTATACATCATTCAATATAACAGAATTCCTAATTATACAACCGTTACCTATATACGATTTATTAAAAAGAACTGAGTTTTCAACCGTACCGTTTATGATACAGCCGCTTGCAATAAGTGAATTTGACACCCTAGCCCCCGGATTATACTTAGCAGGAGGCAAATCGTCAACCTTAGAATATACGCCCGGATATTCTACAAAGAAATGATCCCTCACCTCTTTTTTCAAGAAATCCATATTTGTCTTATAATACGATTCTACGGAAGCAATATTGCTCCAATAGGTATTAAGCTTATATGCGTAAATTCTCTTCAGATTTTTATATCTGATTAAAATATCTTTTACAAAGTCATATCTATCCTCTGCAATACTTCTTTCAATCAGCTCTATAAGTTGTCTTCTTCTGATAATATATATCCCACAGGATATATTAACAGAATCTGTAACTATCGGTTTTTCCTCAAAACTGACAATCCTACCGTCATCATTTATCGAAACCATACCGAATCTAGTCAAATCTTCTGTATCATTAGCTTTCTTGCATACTACAGTAATATCTGCCTTCTTTTCAATATGATACTCCAATACTTTATTATAGTCAAGTTTATAAATACCGTCACCTGCACTAATAATAACATACGGCTCATGAGATCTCTTTAAAAATACTAAATTTTGATATAACGCATCAGCAGTACCCCTATACCAATCCGAACTTTCAGCGGTAATAGTTGGTGTGAAAACAAACAATCCTCCTTGCTTTCTACCGAAATCCCACCATTTTGATGAACTTAAATGTTCATTTAATGATCTGGAATTGTACTGTGTAAAAACAGCCACCTTTTGTACATGTGAGTTTGACATATTGCTGAGTGCAAAATCTATACTTCTGTAACTTCCTGCAATAGGCATTGCCGCAATAGCCCTCTTGTTGGAAAGTTCTTTCATTCTTTTGGAGTTTCCGCCTGCCAACACTATTCCTATTGCTCTCATATCTTGCCACCTACCTTTACAATGAAGTCACCGCTTAAAAGTTTACCGTTCACATAGTCATCCAAGGTTGTTTTACCTAAAATAGCCGTATTCTTACCAATAACAACTCCGTCAGGGATGGATGTTCTCTCCCCGATAACTGCCAGATCGCAATTATAAACTTTTTTATCATATTTGCTTTCGCAAAATTCAAAAGCTCCTATCTCGCAATCCTTTCCAACTATAGAATTTTCAGCGATAATTGCTTTTGTTACTCTGGAATTTGCTCCTATCTTGCTTCCCTTCATCACTATGGAATCGGAGACTACCGCCCCCTCCTCAATAACAACTCCGGCACCGATAACCGAATTATTTACCTCTCCGTATATTTCCACTCCCTCTCCTATAATACTTTTGTTTATAGTGGAACTGCCCGAAATATATTGCGGAGTAATAATATCGCCCTTGGTATATATTCTCCAGTATTCTTCATACAGGTTGAATTCAGGTATTATATCAACAAGCTCCATATTCGCTTCCCAATATGTTTCCAAAGTACCTACATCTTTCCAGTAGCCGTTAAATTCATAACTGAAAATCCTGCTGCCCTTGTTAAACAAATACGGAATAATATGTTTACCAAAATCACATGCCGGCTCATTTGAAAGTTCAATCAAAGAATCCCTTAGCGCCTTCCATGAGAAGATATAGATTCCCATGGATGCAAGATTGGATCTGGGAACTTTAGGTTTTTCCTCAAACTCTGTCACCCTGCTGTTTTCATCGGTTATCAATATTCCAAATCTTGACGCCTCTTCCATCGAAACAGGCATAGCTGCGATAGTTATATCTGCATTATTTGCCTTGTGATAGTCAAGCATTACCTCATAATCCATTTTGTAAATATGATCCCCCGACAGAATCAAAACATAATCAGGATTATAACTCTCCATATACTCGAGATTCTGGTAAATCGCATTTGCAGTACCTGAATACCAGTCACTACCTGCAGCATTTTCATACGGCGGTAAAACAGTGACCCCTCCCATATTCCTATCCAAATCCCACGGAATTCCGATTCCTATATGGGTATTCAGTCTAAGAGGCTGGTACTGAGTCAAGACTCCAACTGTGTCAATACCTGAATTGATACAATTGCTCAATGGAAAATCTATAATCCTGTACTTACCGCCAAATGAAACTGCCGGCTTTGCCACATTATGCGTCAAAACGCCAAGGCGGCTACCCTGTCCGCCAGCCAATAGCATAGCTATCATTTCCTTTTTAATCATGTACACACCTCGTTGCCTAATGCTAATTCCTTATGTTTACATTTAAATTATAGCACAAATATACTTGATTGTGAATAAAAGATTTTATTTTAACATAATTTTTTCTATGTTTTGACGAAATTTAATATTTGCCCTTAATAATTAAGGTACAATTAACATTTATGGAGAATCAACCTAAAAAATATACAAATTTTAACCCTAATATTTGTGAGTTATTACCAAGGCACTTAATATTCTATAAAATACGATATTATTTTTTCTTAAGTTGTCCAAACAAATGATTATATGATATAATTAGATGTTACTAAATTTATGCCTAAATGGTATTGAGGAGGAAATCTAATGAAACTGACAACAGTAAGAGAAATATACAAAGATAGAGAAAAGTATATTGACACTGAAATCACAATAGGAGGATGGGTAAGAAGCAATAGAGACTCAAAGACTTTTGGCTTCCTGGTTATCAGTGACGGCAGTTATTTTGAGCAAATACAGGTTGTATATAATGATACTCTCCCTGATTTTAATAAATTGACAAAGGTAAATGTCGGTGCCGCACTTATTATAAAGGGTACCCTTGTAGCAACTCCGGATGCAAAGCAACCTTTTGAAATACAGGCTACTCATATAGATATAGAGGGTGAATCAGGTTCGGATTATCCTCTTCAAAAGAAAAGACATACACTTGAATATTTAAGAACAATTTCTCATTTGCGTCCCAGAACAAATACATTCCAGGCTGTATTCAGAGTCAGATCTCTTATAGCCTATGCTATACATAAATTCTTCCAGGAAAGAGATTTTGTATATGTTCATACACCTATTATTACAGGAAGTGATGCGGAGGGTGCAGGTGAAATGTTTAGAGTAACCACCTTTGATCCTGCAAATCCTGTTCTTAATGATGACGGTAGTGTGGATTTCTCTAAAGACTTCTTTGGAAAAGAGACCAATCTTACCGTTTCCGGACAGTTAAACGGTGAGACTTTTGCTATGGCATTTAGAAATATTTATACATTCGGTCCTACTTTCAGAGCTGAAAATTCAAATACCACAAGACATGCTGCCGAGTTTTGGATGATTGAGCCCGAGTTTGCTTTCGGTGATCTTGACGATAATATGGATTTGGCTGAAAGTATGCTGAAGTATATAATAAATTATGTTCTTGAGAATGCCTCTCTTGAAATTGAATTTTTTAATCAATTTGTAGATAAGGGACTTTTAGACAGATTAAAAAATGTTGTTGAATCTGATTTCGGCAGAATTACATATACCGAAGCTATAGATATACTTAAAAAGAATAATGACAATTTTGAGTACAAAGTTTCATGGGGATGCGATTTGCAGACGGAGCATGAGCGTTTCCTTACAGAGCAGGTATTTAAAAAACCTATCTTTGTTACAGATTATCCAAAAGATATAAAGGCATTTTATATGAAGGAAAATGATGATAAAAAGACTGTTGCCGCTATGGATTGTCTGGTACCGGGAATCGGTGAGATAATCGGCGGAAGCCAAAGAGAGGATGACTATAATAAGCTTCTAAGCAGAATAGAAGAGCTTGGAATGAAGCCTGAGGATTATGACTTTTATTTAGACCTTAGAAAATACGGTTCAACAAGACATGCGGGATTTGGTCTTGGCTTTGAAAGATGTGTTATGTATCTTACAGGAATGTCAAATATAAGAGATGTGCTTCCATTCCCAAGAACTGTGGGCAACTGCGAATTATAAATAATAGGGAGGTAACTTTAGCCATATGAAATTTATACATACAGGTGATATTCATTATGGTATGAAGCCTGATTCAAATAGACCTTGGGGTAAGGAAAGATCTGATGCCGTTAAATCATCACTTCAAAAAATTATTGATGTAGCAAAGAAAAAAGAGGTGGATCTTCTACTTATAGCCGGAGATCTTTTCCACTCCCAGCCCTTTAGCCGTGATCTAAAAGAAGTTAATTTTCTTTTTTCCACAATACCTGATACCAAGGTTGTTATTATTGCCGGAAATCATGACTGTTTAAGAGAAAACAATAATATAATTACATTCCCTTGGGCGAAAAATGTGGTTTATTTGTCCACCCCCACTATCAGCAGTGTATATTTCCCCGATATAAATACGGAAGTCTACGGCTTTTCATATCATGAAAGGGAAGTAAAGGAAAATATAGTTTCCGGTCTTTCCATCCGTGAAAATGACAGAGTTAAAATTCTTCTTTTACATGGTGGTGATGCTACACATCTGCCCTTTGATAAGAATGAATTAAATAAGATTTCTTCATCATATATAGCTCTTGGACATATGCACAAGCATGAAGTGCTTTTTGACAGACATATGGCATACTGCGGTTCTCCCGAGCCCCTAGATATGACAGAAACCGGTGATCATGGTATTTATTACGGTGAGATAGATAATGATACCCGCATTATGAAGGATTTTGAATTCATTAAAATTTCAAACACTTCCTATATCTCACTTACAATAAATGTAACTCCCGAGACCACCAACTCGGAACTGCATACCTCTTTGATAGAGACTATTAATAAAAAAGGTAAACAAAATATATACAGATTTAAGATAAAGGGGCTTAGGGATCCCGATATCGAGTTTGACTTGGAATCACTCTCTTCCACTTTAAGAATTGCTGAGATTATAGATGATTCCGAGCCGAAATATGACTTTGCAAAACTTTTTGCGGAGCATCCGTCCGATATGATAGGATTTTTTATTCGTGAGCTCGACAGACCTAATATGAGCAAGCTTGATAAAAAAGCACTCTATTATGGAATAAATGCCTTACTTAGAACTACTGATGAAAGGGGGAAAACATGAAACTGCTAAGCTTGCATATAGATGGCTTTGGCAAATTCAAAAATAAAGATCTGCAATTTAGCGACAATATGAATATTATTTACGGCTATAATGAAGCCGGAAAATCCACAATATTTATGTTTATCAAGGCAATGTTTTACGGTCTTGAAAGAGCAAAGGGCAGAGCCAGCAAAAGCGATACATGGACTAAGTTCAAGCCATGGGGCAATGGCGATATATATGGCGGAAATTTGCGTTTCCTTTACCATGAAAAAGCCTATCGTATAGAAAGAGATTTTACCAAAACCGCTACCACCCCCTTTAATATAGTTAATGAAACGGACGGAAAAAATGTGGAAAACCCGGCTGTTTTCTTAAAGGAAGCACTTTGCGGTCTTACAGAAACCGCCTATTCAAACACAGTAAGTATATCACAGCTAAAATCCGCTACAGATGCAAAAATGGTTGTTGAATTAAAAAACTATATTGCCAATATGAATACTACCGGTAATATGTCTTTAAATATCACTAAAGCATCCGAATTTTTAAAAGAAAAAAAGAAGGCATTTGTTGCCTCGCTTAATCCCGATGCTGCCAAAACCTATAATCAAAATCTTACTGAAATAAGAGCTTTGGAAAAGAAAATCGCATCTCCCGAGTTTTCAAGTCATTTAAAAACCTTAAAAGAGGCTGATGCCATTACCGATAAAAGAATTATCGAACTTAATTCTCAAAGAGAATCTTTGATAGAAAGCATTGCTTCCAAACGCCAGCATCTTTCAGACCTCGGTTTTACGGATAAGAGAAATATTATATCTTTACAAAACGAGCTTAACAGAGGATATAATGATTATCTCTCCGCCTATGAAACAGAAAAGAAATCAATAAGTAAAACTTATTCGGCTGTATTCCTTATACTGGCAATTGTAAGCGTAATTCTTGCAATATATATTTTTAAATCAGGAAAAAACAATGTTTTTACAACAACTACAGGTATAAGCTTCCAGTTTGCAATGGTTCTTTTTATGATTATAGGGCTTGCATCCCTTATTTTTGCAAGTTATATCTATACTGTACATAATAAGGACAATAGGCATTTGACTGAGCTGAAAGTAAATCTTATAGCTCTTATGGCAAGAGTAGGTTCTTTTGATTCTATAACAGAGGACAATATCCACCGTGCCAATAAAACTTTGAATTCAAAGCTGGTTATTTTTGATGAAATGGCTGCCGATATTGCAAAGAGTGAGGCTTTAAATGAGGATATAGAAAATCTTCGTGCAAAAAAAGCCGCCTATGCAAGCGGTATAGATGCCAAAAAGCAAAACGAATGGGAACTTGAAAAGCTTATGGAAAAACTTGCCCATATGAAGGAGGACAATGCTTCATTAAAGAATGTTATTTTGGAAAATGACAAAATTCGTTTTGAAATAGATGCCATAGATCTTGCTATGGAAACATTAAAAAATCTTTCAGAAACCATTAAAAACTCCTTCGGACTGTATCTGAATAAGGATGCATCCGAACTTATAGAAGGTATTACCGGCGGAGTATATGACTCGATATCCATAGATGAAAACTTTAATGTATTTTTAAATACTCCAAGCAGACTCGTACCTATCGAGCAGGCAAGTTCAGGTACTATGGATCAGGTATATCTGGCACTCCGAATCGCAGCCGGCAGACTTATGCAGGGCAGAGCCAAGGAACTTCCTTTTATATTTGATGACAGCTTTGTAAACTATGATTCCATACGTTTAAGAGCCGCTCTTCTTTGGATTGCCAATAATGTACCGGAGCAGATAATTGTTTTTAGCTGTCATATGAGAGAAGCTCAATTGATGACGGCTACCATGCAGGATTTTAATCTGATAGAATTGTAGGGAATTTATGCGTTTTATCAAACAATTTCTAATTATATTATTTGTAAGTTTTTTGGGGGAAGTGTTAAAAGCCGTTTTACCGCTTCCCATACCGGCAAGCATATATGGACTTACCATTATGCTTGCTTTACTTGTATCAAAGGTTGTAAAGCTTGAACAGGTGGAAGGGGCTTCTATGTTTTTGATAGATATAATGCCCCTGATGTTTATACCCGCTTCAGCCGGACTTATTGATGTCTGGCCAAGTCTAAAACCTGTTCTTATTCCTTTACTTATTATGACTCTCCTTTCAACCGTACTTGTAATGGTAGTATCTGGAAAGGTGACTGAATTTATTATAAAGCTTGATGAAGGAAAGCAAAAGAAAGGGTAAATAGATGAGTGATTTTTTTACTAATTCCGTTTTTTTCGGTGTTTTATTATGTTTATCAGCTTATCAGGCAGGGCTTTTTTTAAGGCAAAAGACTAAAATTGCCGCCTTCAATCCCTTACTTATTTCTATAATTATAGTGATTTTTGTACTGGCTATTTTTAATATCAAATTTCAGGATTTTTATAACAGTTCAAAATATATAAGCTATTTACTTACTCCGGCAACTGTTGCTCTTGCCATTCCTCTTTATTCAAAGCTCTCCTTACTTAAGTCCAATTTTAAAGCTATAATGTCAGGGCTTATTGCCGGTGTTTTGACCTCGTTGATATCCATATTTGTTATGGCTTTGTTATTCGGACTCAGCCATGAGCATTATGCTTCAATGTTGCCAAAATCCATCACTACCGCAATAGGTATCGGAGTTTCACAAGAAATTGGAGGTATACCTACTATTACCACCGCCGTTATTATTGTTACCGGAGTTTTCGGAAATGTTACGGCTGATATAATATACAAAATCTTTAATATAAAAAATCCTATAGCAAAGGGCATAGGGCTTGGCTCTTCAGCACATGCCATAGGCACTTCAAAAGCACTTGAAATGGGAGAAACAGAGGGTGCCATGAGTTCTTTATCCATAGCCATGGCAGGTATAATTACAGTTGTTTTTGCTTCATTTTTTGCAAATCTTATATAAAATTATCTTATAAAGATATTAAAAAGGCTGTTGCCCCGGGAATATATATTAGTTTTAATATATCCGTATCCCTTAAAGCAACAGCCCGTTTTTTATTCTACAGCAAGTATTTCATTTATTTGTGATACCAAGACGTCACAGTCCATACCATGCACCATACAAGCCTCTTCAAGTGTCTCCATCTGTGATGAAGGGCAGCCAAGGCAGTGCATACCTGCTCTCATAAGTATCGGCGCTATTAAATCGCTGGTTAATAAAAGTTCACCTATGGTCATATTCTTATTTATTGTCATATTTACTCCTTTATCGTTTTATTAAAAAAATCATTTATTTTTGCTGATAAATCAGCTATTCCACTCTTTATCTCCTCTGAGCCCAGGCTTGCAAAGCCAACCAATACAGTTGATTTTATTGTATTTTCCCCTGTGAAAAAACCTGATATGGGGTATAATTTTACACCTGCATTATTTCCGCATAAAAGTATCTCCTCTTCACTCATTCCCTCTACTTTTAAAAGTATATGCAGACCTGAGTTGTTTTCAAACACCTCTCCCCTTGGAAGATTATTTTTAATGCTTTCTATCAAAACATCTCTTTTTATCCTGTAGTTTGTTCGCATCCTGTTTAAATGTCTCTCAAAATATCCCTCTTTTATAAAGATTTCAAGAATATCCTGGTCAGACCTTGGAACACTGCAGGAAAGAAAATCAAGTCTTCTCTCATATTCTTCCATCAGCTTTTCAGGCAATACCATATAAGCTACTCTTATAGCGGGAGCAATGGACTTTGAAAATGTACCGATATATATTATTTTATCCGAATCTATTCCCTGCATTGCAGGAATGGGCTTTCCGACAAATCTAAATTCCGAATCATAATCATCTTCTATAATATATCTGTCCTCGCCCCTGTAGCACCAGGCAATAAGTTCTCTTCTTCTGTTTATAGGCATTATAACACCTGTAGGATATTGATTTGCCGGCATCAGATAACATATATCCGCATTTTTACTGTCAAGCATATTTATATCCATGCCCTCAATATCCATATCAATGCCTATAACATTCCATGCCATTGACTTAAATATTTCTTTTGCCTTTATATAGCCCGGATTTTCCACCGCTATATTTCTACTCCCCAGCAAAAGCCCAAGAAGCATTATTAAATATTCACTTCCCGCACCTATTATAATATTTGAAGGAGAACAAACCACCCTTCTTGCCGTATGAAGATAGTCGGCTATCTGCGTTCTAAGTCCGTATTCACCCTGATTGTCTCCGGTTGAAAAGACATCTTCCTTTTCACTTGAAAACACCTTTCTGGCAATACTTCTCCATGAAGCATAGGGAAAGTTTTTTGAATCAATCTTTGTCGGGGAAAAGTCTACATTTATATTTTCATCATTTACAGACTTTTCTTTTTTATATTCCCTTTTATATTCTTTTCTTTCAATATTTAGTATATCAAGCCTGTTTACAATATATCCGCTGCCCGCTCTTGATTTTAAATATCCTTCAGACAACAGCTGCTCATAGGCATTTACTATTGTTGTTCTTGATACTTTAAGGCTCTGTGCCAGACTTCTTGTGGAGGGCAACTTTGTATCCGGCAAAATATGCCCGATTTTTATCTCATTCTTTATAAATTCATAGATTTGCTCATATATCGGGCAATCACTATTCAAATCTATAAGAAGTTCCATCAATCATTCTTAGGCATCTTAAATGAACTCTTTAGCGAAACTATTCTGTTAAATACCAAAGCATCCGGTTTTGAATCCTTTGCATCTACACAGAAAAATCCGTTTCTTACAAACTGGAAGCTGTCATAAGCAGCTGCATCCTTTAAGCATGGCTCCACATAGCAGTTTTTTAATACAGTCAAAGAATTGGGATTAAGATTTAAGTTTCCGTTTTCATCAAGCTTGCCCTTCTCCTCATCAACTATATTTTCATACAATCTCATCTCCACCTTTAGGGCGGTATCGGCATTTACCCAATGTATGGTTCCCTTTACTTTTCTTGCACTAAAGCCTGAACCTGACTTTGTTTCAGGATCATATGTCGCATGAACTGCAATAATCTCACCGTTTTCATCCTTTTCAACAGAGGTACAGGTTACAAAATAAGCACCCATAAGTCTTACTTCATTTCCGGGGAAGAGTCTGAAATACTTCTTTGGCGGTTCCTCCATAAAATCTTCTCTTTCAATATAGAGTTCTCTTGAAAACTCTATTTCTCTGTCTCCAAGCTCAGGATTCTCCATATTGTTAGGAATTGAGCACATTTCCGACTGACCTTCCGGGTAGTTGTCTATTATAAGCTTTATAGGATCAAGTACTGCCATTATTCTGGCTTTTTTAAGCTTTAAATCCTCTCTTATACAATACTCAAGCATTGCAGATTCTATAGATGAATCAGCCTTTGATACACCTGCCAGCTTAACAAAATTTCTTATTGCTTCAGGAGTATAACCTCTTCTTCTAAGCGCCGCTATGGAAACAAGTCTTGGATCATCCCATCCGTCCACTATCTTATCCTCTACAAGCTTTTTAATATATCTTTTACCTGTAACCACATTTGTAAGATAAAGCTTTGCAAACTCAATTTGTCTTGGCGGATGATCATATTCACATTCTTTCACCACCCAGTCATATAAAGGTCTGTGATCTTCAAACTCCAAAGTACAAAGGCTGTGTGTAATGTGCTCTATTGCATCCTCTATAGGATGTGCAAAATCATACATAGGATAAATACACCATTTATCGCCTGTATTGTGATGAGTCATTCTTGCCACTCTGTATATTACCGGATCTCTCATATTTATATTCGGTGATGCCATATCTATCTTTGCACGAAGTACATGACTTCCATCCGCACAAAGACCGTTTTTCATATCTTCAAAGAGCTTTAAGTTCTCCTCAACACTTCTGTTTCTGTAAGGACTTTCCTTTCCCGGAGTCTTAAAATCTCCTCGATACTCCCTGATTTCATCCGCACTCAAATCACAAACAAAGGCTTTTCCCTTTTTTATAAGTAAAACAGCCTTTTCATACATTTCCTCAAAATAATTTGAGGCAAAGAAAAGTCTGTCTTCAAACTCTCCTCCAAGCCATTTTACATCCTCCAGTATTGACTGTACAAACTCTTCCTTTTCCTTTGTAGGATTTGTATCGTCAAATCTTAAATTAAACTTTCCGCCATACTGTTTTGCAATATCATTATTTAAAATAATTGACTTTGCATGTCCTATATGCAAATATCCGTTTGGCTCCGGTGGGAATCTGGTCTGTACATGGTCATATCTTCCGGATTCCAAATCCTTATCTATCTCTATTTCAATAAAGTTCTTTGAAACTGTCTCAGTATTAGTATTTTTAATTTCTTCCGACATAAGTTTCCCCCATCTATCTTGGTTTATTCACTGATTTATTATTATATCATTGATATATCTCTATCGCAATCCTAGACCTGACTTGTATACTAAAAATATATCGGATTAAAACTTTATTGTAAGCAAAATACCCCTATTACCTAATAAAGATAATAAGGGTATATGTTTATATAATTTATTCTGTAAATAAAGGAGTTGAAAAATATCTGTCTCCACTGTCAGGCAACAGTGCAACAATTGTCTTTCCCTCATTCTCCGGCTTTTTAGCCTCTCTTACAGCGGCAAATAATGCGGCACCTGATGATATACCTACCAGTACACCCTCTCTTGATGCAATAAGCTTGCTGTACTCAAATGCCTCTTCATTTTCAACCGTAGCCACCTCATCATAAATTTCAGTATTGAGTGTATCCGGAATAAATCCTGCACCGATACCCTGTATCTTATGAGGACCGCTCTTTCCCTCTGAAAGTACGGGTGAACCTGTAGGCTCTACAGCAATAAGTTTTACACTTGGCTTTTTATCTTTTAAGAATTCTCCTACACCTGTTATTGTACCGCCTGTACCGATACCTGAAACAAAAATATCCACTTCACCGTCAGTATCATTCCAGATCTCAGGTCCTGTAGTAGCCTTATGAACTGCAGGATTTGCCTTGTTTTCAAACTGTGCTGGAATAAAGCTTCCCTCAATTCCTGCCGCAAGCTCTTCAGCCTTTGCTATAGCACCCTTCATTCCCTTTGAGCCCTCTGTAAGCTCTATTTGTGCTCCATAAGCTTTTAAGATATTTCTTCTCTCAACACTCATTGTTTCAGGCATTGTAAGAATTACCTTATATCCCTTTGAAGTACCTACAGATGCAAGTCCTATTCCTGTATTTCCCGATGTTGCCTCTATTATAGTGGCACCGGGCTTTAGCTTTCCTTCTTTTTCTGCTGCCTCAATCATAGCAAGTGCTATTCTGTCCTTTACAGAACCTGCCGGATTAAAGTATTCAAGCTTTACCAAAACTCTTGCCTTAAGACCAAGCTCTCTTTCAATATTTGAAACTTCCAACAATGGTGTGTTACCTATTAATTCACTACTGCTTTTATAAACTCTGGACATAAATACCTCCGTTTTTCTATTCCTTTATTCCTACTTGTTTTATGGGTTTATAATAATCTATTTATTTTTATTTGTCAAGCAATATTTTATGATATTTATTTTTTTATTTAATTTAAAGTTCAGGTACTATATATCTTGATACTTTTAATTTTACGATCCTTGTAGCGTTTAACTCTTTTGTAAAATATTCTCTATCTGCCTATATAAAATAATCTCTTTATAAATTTCTTTGTATAAAAATAAAAATGCACTTGAATAATATTCTTTTTTAATGTATATTTATAAATGTATTTTATAGCTTTTATCATTTAACAAGCTATGTTATTATATTTTTTTCGTATTTTTATACATAGGAGGCTTTATGTCAAAGGAAAAGGTTGTACTTGCATATTCAGGAGGTCTTGATACCACAGCTATTATCCCATGGTTGAAGGAGCATTTTGATTATGATGTTATATGTTGCTGTATAGACTGCGGTCAGGGAAATGAATTAGACGGACTTGAGGAAAGAGCAAAATTATCCGGAGCCGAAAAACTCTATATAATAGATATGATTGATGAATTCTGTGATGATTATATAATTCCATGCGTACAGGCAGGTGCCGTATATGAGAATAAATATCTTTTGGGAACATCAATGGCAAGACCGGGTATAGCAAAAAAGCTTGTAGAGGTCGCAAGAAAGGAAAATGCCGTTGCCATCTGTCACGGCGCTACAGGAAAGGGAAACGATCAGATACGATTTGAGCTTGGTATCAAAGCATTGGCACCTGATTTAAAGATTATTGCTCCATGGCGTATGACAGATATATGGACAATGAATTCCCGTGAGGATGAAATAGCATATTGTAAGGAGCATGGTATAGACCTTCCGTTTTCATCCGATTCCAGCTATAGCCGTGACAGGAATCTATGGCATATAAGCCATGAAGGACTGGAACTTGAGGATCCTTCACTTGAACCTAATTATGATCATGTGCTGATGCTTGGTGTAACACCTCAAAAAGCACCTGATAAGGAAACAAAAATCACTCTTAGCTTTGAAAAGGGTATTCCTGTAGCATTAGACGGTGAAAAGATGAAAGTCTCAGAGATTATTACAAAGTTAAATGAGCTTGGAGGAAAAAACGGTATAGGCATCATTGATATCGTTGAGAATCGTGTTGTAGGTATGAAATCAAGAGGTGTTTATGAAACACCCGGAGGTACAATACTTATGGAGGCTCATGATGCAATCGAGGAGCTTGTACTTGACAGGGCTACCTTTGAAGTAAAAAAAGATATGGCAAATAAATTTGCTCAGATAGTTTATGAAGGTAAATGGTTTACACCTCTTCGTGAGGCTATACAAAGCTTTGTTGAAAGCACACAGCAATATGTTACAGGTGAAGTAGTGTTAAAACTTTATAAGGGAAATATTATAAAGGCAGGCACAAGTTCCCCGTATTCACTCTATTCGGAATCTTTAGCTTCATTTACTACAGGAGATTTATATGATCACCATGATGCGGACGGATTTATCACATTATTCGGTCTGCCGCTAAAGGTAAGGGCAATGAAAATGGCAGAGCTTCAAACAAAAAAACAGGTATAGATAAACTTACAATAGTCTTACCTAAAAAATCCAAAACAGGGGCTGAAAAATCAGCCCCTGTTTTTATTTATTCTTATTATTTACATAATTTACAAGTCCGCCGGCATTTATGATATTTTGCATAAACTCAGGGAATGCCTGACCTTTATAGCTCTTACCGGTTGTAATATTTGTAATAATGCCGGTATCAAAATCCACCTTTACCTCATCACCCTGATTTATCTCTTTTGCCGCCTCAGGGCTTTCAATAATAGGTAAACCTATATTTATAGAATTTCTGTAAAAAATTCTTGCAAAGGTATCCGCAATTACCACACTTACTCCGCTTGACTTAATTGCCAGCGGAGCATGTTCTCTGGATGAGCCGCAACCGAAGTTTTTTCTTGCAACTATAATATCCCCTTTTTGAACCTTATTTACAAAATCCTTATCAATATCCTCCATACAATGCTTTGCCAGTTCTTCACCTGTAGTTGCATTCAAATATCTTGCAGGAATTATTACATCTGTATCTACATTTTCGCCATATTTAAATACATGTCCTCTTGCTTCCATATTCTACCTCTCTTTAAACTGTCGGTGCCACTATTTTACCTGCTATTGCACTAGCTGCCGCTACTGCAGGAGAAGCAAGATACACCTCTGATTCCACATGTCCCATTCTTCCTATAAAGTTTCTGTTGGTGGTGGATACACATCTCTCACCTGCCGCCAAAACTCCCATATATCCTCCCAGACACGGACCGCATGTAGGAGTGGAGAATATTGCACCCGCATCTATAAAAATATCTACAAGCCCCTCTTTAACAGCCTGCTTATATATCTCCTGAGTTGCAGGAATTACAATACATCTTACATCCTTTGCCACCTTCTTGCCCTTCATCTGTGCCGCCGCACTTCTAAGGTCTGATATATGCCCGTTTGTACAGGAACCTATTACAGCCTGATCAATCTTAATATCACCAAACTCACCCACTACCTTTGTGTTTTCAGGCAGATGCGGGAAAGCTACAGTAGGTCTTAGTGCCGACAAATCAATATCAATCACCTCATCATATACCGCATCCTCATCAGCTTCAAATATCTTAGGTGTTCTGTTTGAATGCTCTTTGATATAACAAAGAGTTATATCATCCACAGGGAAGATACCGTTTTTTCCACCGGCTTCTATTGCCATATTGCAGATGGTGAATCTGTCATCAATTGATAAAGATGCCACACCTTCTCCCGCAAACTCCATGGATTTATAAAGTGCACCGTCAACTCCTATTTTTCCTATGATATGAAGTATCACATCCTTGCCGCATACATCCTTTGACAGTTTACCCTTTAAATTAAATTTTATGGCACTCGGCACCTTAAACCATGCCTTTCCTGTAATCATAGCTGCTGCCATATCGGTAGAACCTGTACCTGTTGAAAATGCTCCCAAAGCACCATAGGTACATGTATGGGAATCCGCTCCTATTATGCAATCCCCTGACACGGTAAGTCCCTGCTCGGGAAGAAGTGCATGCTCTATTCCCATTCTTCCCACATCAAAAAAATTGACTATTTCATTTTCATTTGCAAAATCTCTACAGATTTTACAATTCTCGGCAGATTTTATATCTTTGTTAGGAGCAAAATGGTCCATAACCAATGCTATCTTTCCACCATCAAATAATTTTTGATTTTCAAATTTCTTCATCTCATTTATTGCTACAGGTGATGTGATATCATTTCCGAGCACCAAATCAAGATTTGCCTCTATAAGCTGACCGGCTTCTACAAAATCCAATCCCGCATGGGCAGCCAAAATCTTTTGAGTCATTGTCATTCCCATATTTTTTCCTCTTTTCTTTTAATTAATGTTGATTGTAACATATCAAATGATATAATAGCGATATGAATTTAATATACCAAGCATTACATTTGGTTATACTTATTGCAGTCTAGCCATAAAAACAGTGTATATAAATAATATAGCGGCGGAGGAATATGGAACAGCATTTATCACAATACAGAATTTTTTTTGAAGTAGCCAAGGCAGGCAGTATATCAAAGGCGGCAAAACTTTTATATATCAGCCAGCCGGCAATATCAAAATCTATTTTAAGATTAGAGGAGAGTCTGGAGATTGCTCTATTTGTAAGAACTTCAAAGGGAGTAAGCCTGACAACGGAAGGTCAAATTTTTTATGAATATTTACAGAATGCATTTTCAGCTATTGAGGCGGGAGAAAATCATCTTACAAAAATAAAGCAGTTTAATATAGGCAAAATAACTATAGGAACCAGCAATACACTTTGTAAATACATACTGCTCCCATATCTGAATAATTTTATGAAGAAAAACCCCAATACAATGGTGAGCATTTTTACACAATCATCCGATGAAACCAATTTCCTTCTTTCGGAAGGTAAAATTGATATAGGGCTTGTAGCAAAACCTGCTAAAACCTGTAATATGTCATATATCAGTATCTTAAAAATACATGATGTCTTTGTAGCCACACCTGATTATCTAAATAATTTGAAAAAAATATTTAATAATAATTTTGATCCTTTCAGAGACGGAAATATAATGATGCTTGATAAAAACAATGCCACAAGAAAGTATATTGACAGTTGTATCGAAGGTTCAAAACTGCAATTAAAGCAGTCCATTGAAACCGGAAATATGGAGCTTCTTATCGAGTTTGCAAAGACCGGCATAGGCATTGCCTGTGTTATAAAGGAATTTATACAAAAGGAGCTTGAAGAGGGTACACTCGTGGAAATAGAAATGCCCGAAGGACTAAGTATACCAAAAAGAGAGATTGTATTTCTTTATGATGAAAAAAATATCAATCCCTCTTTGGCAAGTTTTATATCCATGTTAAAAGTATAAAATACAGGCTGTTACAGGAAAATATTATCCCGTAACAGCCCTCTTATATTTTAAATCCCTTTTATAATATCAATTATTTCTTCCGGAGTATTTATAATAAAGTCGGCTTTGTTTTCTCTAAGCTCCTTTTTATCTCTAAATCCCCAAAGTACACCCACACTTTTAACTTCTGCCGCAAGCGCTGTAAGCATATCTGTAGCGGTATCTCCAACATATAATATCTCATCCTTTGAAAGTCCGAGTTCTTTTATAATCATATTTAAAGAAGTGGGATCCGGCTTTTTAGGAATGCCCTCCCTCTCTCCGTATAATAAATCAAATACATTCTCTCCAATAATATTATTTATGTTTTTTTCAACACCCTCCTGAGATTTATTTGATAAAACCACAGTCTTTATATTAAGTTTTTTTAGTTCATCCAAAAGTTCTGTTATCCCCTCATAGGGTTTTACATCCACAAGACAGTATTTGGAGAAAAAATCATTGTAAACTTCATAAGCTTCCTTTGAAAATTCCAAATGGGTATCACCATTATATATAAGTGATCTGTCTACAAATTTTTGGGCTCCCTCACCTACAAAGTACTTTGTATGCTCTTTATCTATATCCTTAAACCCGAAATATTTCATTGTCAGGCTCATGCAATATGAAAGAGCATCCAATGTATTCAGTAAAGTACCGTCCAAATCAAAAACAACAGCCTTAATCATAATTATACCTCAAACAGCAAATCACCATAGCTTGGCATAGGCCAAAGATCCTTATCCACAATCATTTCCAAAGTATCAATAGGCTTCCTGAGCGCCTCCATAGCGGGAACTATTACCTCATGCATATATCTTGCATGCTCTGTTACATCTGTAATTACCGATACATCATCCATATATTTTTTCAGATTTTCAAGTGCCAGCTTTGACTCCTTTAAATGATCGTTTACCTCTGATAAAATAGAGCATTGTGCATAGGGCTCTATACCCTCCATAGCCTTTTTCAGCTTTATAATGGAATCAGCCAACCTTGTAGTATATCTTATAACTGCCGGTATTATTGATTTTCCGGCAATATCTATCATAGCCTTTGCCTCTATATTTATAGCCTTTGAATATGCCTCATATTCTATTTCAACTCTTGATTCAAGTTCTTTTCTGGTAAAAACCTCAAACTCCTCAAAAAGCTTAACCGAAGAGTCATAAACCAATGCGGGAATAGCATCCACCATACTGGGCAGATTGGAAAGTCCTCTTCTTTTTGCCTCCCTTACCCATTCATCCGAATATCCGTTACCGTTAAAGACAATCCTTCTGTGGTTTATAAAGAGTTTTTTAATCATATTATGCACAGCCTCATCAAAATCATCGGCTTTTTCAAGCTCATTTGCGGCTTCTTTAAAACTCTCAGCCACTATTGTATTAAGTACAATATTCGGAGATGCTATAGAATCAGAAGAGCCGACCATTCTAAACTCGAACTTATTATTTGTAAATGCAAAAGGAGATGTTCTGTTTCTGTCGGTAGCATCTTTTTCAAAATCAGGAAGAGTGGTTACACCTGTTTTTAATATACCTCCCTGAAGTGAATGTGTGGCTTCGCCTGTGGAACAAAGCTGGTCTATAACATCCTCCAGCTGTTCACCAAGGAATACCGAAATAATTGCAGGAGGTGCCTCATGTGCTCCAAGTCTATGCTCATTTCCCACACAGGCTGCAGATTCACGAAGCAAATCGGCATGTTTGTCAACTGCCTTTAAAATACATGCAAGTACAAGTAAAAACTGAATATTTTCATGTGGTGTATCTCCGGGATTTAACATATTTATTCCGTCATCAGAGGTCAAGGACCAGTTATTATGTTTTCCGGAGCCGTTAACACCCGCAAAAGGTTTTTCATTTAATAAACAGGTAAGACCATGTCTTCCCGCCACCTTTTTCATGGTTTCCATAGTAACCTGATTGTGATCCACGGCAATATTTACCTGCTCATACACAGGGGCAAGCTCATGCTGTGCCGGTGCCACCTCATTATGCTGGGTTTTGGAAGGAACACCCAGTTTCCAAAGCTCATGATTGATATCATTCATATACGAGGCTATTCTCTCTCTGATGGAGCCGAAGTAATGATCTTCAAGTTCCTGCCCCTTTGGCGGCATAGCTCCGAATAAGGTTCTGCCTGTATATATAAGATCTTTTCTTTGAAGATATTTTTCTCTGTCAACTATAAAATACTCCTGCTCGGCACCTACGGACGGTATTACCCTCTTTGCGGTAGTATTCCCGAATAATCTGAGTATTCTGAGAGCCTGTGTATTTATAGCCTGCATGGACCTTAACAGTGGAGTCTTTTTATCCAGCGCTTCACCTGTATATGAACAAAAGGCTGTAGGAATATATAGTGTCACTCCCAGAGAATCTTTCTTTAAAAATGCCGGTGATGTACAATCCCAGGCGGTATATCCCCTTGCCTCAAAAGTTGCTCTAAGACCTCCGGATGGGAAACTTGAAGCATCAGGCTCACCCTTTGTAAGCTCTCTTGCTGAAAATTCCATTATAACCTTGCCATTATCAGGTGCCGAAATAAAAGAATCATGCTTTTCAGCAGTTACACCCGTAAGAGGCTGAAACCAGTGAGTGTAATGAGTCGCTCCCCTGTCTATTGCCCATTCCTTCATTCCATGAGCCACAGAATCCGCAATATCATTATCAAGTTCCAAACCGTCTTCTATAGTCTTTTTTAACTTTTTAAATACTGCCTTAGGCAAATATACCTGCATAGCCTCATCATTAAATACATTGATTCCGAAAATCTCTGTAATTGTATCTTTTTTCTCCATATACACCTTTCATAAATATAGGCAAAACCTAGTTCCAAAGATAAACTCCATATCCCAACTATCACAGTTTTCCGAAGTTTTCGCAAAAATTATAGCATATAAAAAATATTTTTGCATCTTTGAATATCTCTAAAATAAAAAAGACTGTCTGCAATGCAAACAATCTTTTTTACTTTATGCTAAAGCTCTACCGCCTTCTTTTGATACCACCGGTGCAAACACATGCTTTGCAAAGCATAATGCCGCAAATACAACTCCTGCTATGGCGATTATTATTTCTATATTTACAATTGCAGGCAATACAGGTCTAAGCCCCATCTCTACATCCATCTTTGTAAGTACGGCATTAAACTGCTTAGCTGCTATGGCACTGATAACAAAGGGAAAGGTAAGCCCCGCAAGGCTTGGATAAAACTTAAACTCCTTATTCTTTGCAAAACTTGCAAAGAAATCAATCGCCGCAATTATTCCTACCAGATAAATAACCAGAGAAAAAATATATAATAATGTCAAAAAATTTATATTTTTTTGCTCGAATGAATTTATATATCCCGCCACACAAAGGCTTGCCGGTGCGGCATATATACATGCAAGCGCCTTTGCCTCGATATTCTTATTTCCAAGTTTTATATATCTATAGGATACATAAACAAAAAGAGGAATATAAAGAATAAAGCCAAGCCAAAAGCAAATCTGCCCAAGTGCAATATTTTGAAAAGCCGGTGCGGTCACAGATACAACCACAATACCTACATATACGATAAAATAGCTGGCAAAAACCTTCATCAAATCATCCGGTATCTTTATTTTCAATATGAAATTTAATGTAAAATAAACCATAAGTGCAAGATGTATAACAATGGCGGCATACCATATAATAATTGCAATAAAAGGTAAAACCGGCTTTATATAACCTGCCAAAAGCATCATTGTCATACTGTATGTTCCGAAAACACTTGCAAGTACAGGATTTTTCATATCTGTTTTAAAAGCATCCGGTGCTGTAAGATACTTACATTTTACGAGCATTATGCCTACAAATGCCAATATCCCGCAAAGTATTTTAAAATATGGGCTGTAAGCTGCCAGTATATTTCCAAGTGCCGCAATACCCAGTGCAACACCACATAAAGGCAGTGGTACTCTTTTTAAAAAGTTCATAATCACATCCTATAAGTCAATATTTTTTAATCCTTTTTCTCTTACAATTATCTCCGCAACCTTCTTTGCAGCTATACCTGTAAATCTGATACATTGCTCTTTATGCTCGCCTGCACCCATATCAAACTCTCTTGTAAGAACTCTACAACAGTTTGAATGTTTTCCGTTAGCCTCTTTAAAATAATCATGCAGTTCATGGGTGAGCTCCATGCACTTTACCACCTTGGGATCCTTAGGACCGTTTTGCTCAGTTCTTCCAAAAATCATTCCAAGGGCCAATACGCCTCCGTTTAGAGCGCCACACATACAACCGCTCTTTCCTGCTCCCACAGCCATACCTGATGACATAGCTATAACTTCTCTCGGAACATCCAGCTCAAAATTGTCTACAACTGCCGCCATGAGCGCCTCGCAGCAAAAGTATCCGTTTCTGTAATTATCCTCTGCATCCTGTCTTACTTTGTCCACACTGATTTCACTTTTGATATTCATATTTCCTCCTAAAAATTTTTACATAATTTTAACACTAAAAAATATTTTTGTAAACTAAAAAAAGTACAGGTTTTGTGTACCTGTACTAAAAATCCCGAAATTTATTATAGTTTTTTCTAATAAATTAATGCATCTTATATATTTTATCGATAATACTATAGAAATTTTAGATATATGAGTATTATATATCTATTCTCCCAATATATGCCTTGCTACGAATACACCGCTTGCTGAGGCATGTGAAAGTGAATGAGTAACTCCGCTACCGTCACCTATAACATATAAATCCTTATGAATAGTTTCAAGATTATTGTCAAGCTCCACCTCCATATTGTAGAACTTAACCTCCACTCCGTAAAGAAGAGTCTCATCACCTGCAGTTCCCGGTGCAATCTTATCAAGTGCATAAATCATCTCAATAATATCATCCAAGATTCTCTTCGGTATAACTAATGACAAATCACCCGGAGTTGCTGTAAGGGTAGGCTGCATAAATGATTTATTAAGTCTTCCCTCGCTACTTCTTTGTCCTCTGATAAGATCTCCGAATCTTTGTACCATTACACCGCCGCCAAGCATATTTGACAATCTTGCAATACTCTCACCATATCCGTTGCTGTCTTTAAAAGGTTCGGTAAAATGCTTTGATACGAGTAATGCAAAGTTTGTATTTTCCGTTTGAAGAGCGGGATCCTCATAGCTATGTCCGTTTACGGTGACAATGCCGTTTGTATTCTCATTTACCACCGCTCCCTTTGGATTCATACAGAATGTTCTTACAAGATCCTGATATTTTTCTGTTCTGTATACGATCTTACTCTCATACAATTCATCTGTAAGATGTTTAAATATTTCAGCCGGCAGCTCCACTCTTACACCGATATCCACACGATTTGACTTGGTAGGAATCTTTAAATCCTTACAAATCTGCTCCATCCATTTGCTTCCGCTTCTTCCTACCGAAACAATACATTTATCCCCAAAAAATTCTTCATTATTCTTTGAATATAATTTATATCCTGCATCCAGCTTTTCTATTTTCACTATTGGTGTATTAAAGAAAAACTCCACTTTTTCCTTTAAATCATCATATATATTCTCAAGCACTTCATAATTTATATCTGTTCCCAAATGGCGGACACTGGCATCCAGCAAATGCAGATTATTCTGCAGACAAAGACGCTTTATATCTGAATTGGCTGTAGTATAAAGCTTGGTCTTTCCTCCACCGAATTTTACATTTATTCCGTCTACATAGTTCATAAGTTCTATGGCTTTTTTCTTTCCTATATATGCATGCAAAGTACCGCCGAATTCATTTGTGATATTGTACTTTCCATCGGAAAATGCTCCCGCTCCTCCAAAGCCGTTCATTATTCCACAGCTCTTACAATGAATACAGGACTTTATCTTTACCCCGTCTATCGGACAATGCCTCTTCTCAAGAGGATTACCATACTCAAAAACTGCAATCTTTAATGAGCTGTTTCGATTTATCAGTTCATAAGCTGAAAAAATACCTCCGGGGCCTGCCCCTATTATCATTACATCATATTTCATATTTTTCCCTTTCACAAAAGTAACAACCATATCTTACATAAAAATGGCGATATCTCTTTTGAAACATCGCATGCAGCACTCCCATTATAATCTTTCTTTCACTTACTAGCAATATAATTTATTTAACATATAATAATTGATTATATAATGCCGATATATCTTTTAAAATATTCATAATTCTTTTACTTTACTATTTCTTTCAATAGAGGCATAATATAAGAATGAACGCTAAAATTTTCAAGAAAACTATAATAACACTTTTTTTAACATTTATTACCGTATTTTCATTGCCACTAAAGGCACTTGCCTATGTTGACTGGCCGGCAAATGCAAATATACTTTCCGAAGGTGCCATACTTATGGATGCCGATTCGGGAGCCGTGCTATATGGTAAAAATATCCATGAGCATTACTATCCGGCAAGTATTACAAAAATCTTGACCGCTTTGATAGTTGTGGAAAATTGTAATCTGGATGATATTGTTACATTTTCAAAGAATGCGGTATACAATGTGGAGGCAGGCTCTTCCAGTGCAGGTCTGGATGTTGGAGATACTCTCACCGTAAGAGATTGCCTGTATGCAATGCTTTTACAGTCTGCAAATGAAGCCGCAAACGCTTTGGCTGAACATACTGCAGGAAGTATAGAGGAATTTGCAAATATGATGAATCAAAAAGCCTCAAATCTTGGCTGTACGGATTCACATTTTGTCAATCCCAGCGGACTAAACAGCCCGGATCACTATACAAGTGCCTATGACTATGCTTTAATCAGCCGTGCAGCCTTTATGAATCCAATCGTTACCGAGATAGATTCAGCCACATACTATAATTTACCTCCCAGTAAAAGGGTGCCTACAGGTCAGACCATATATAATCACCACTCCATGCTTAGAAAAACTTCCGGTAATTACTATCAAAATGCTATTTGCGGTAAAACCGGATATACCACACTTGCAGGAAATACATTGGTAACTTATGCAAGGAATGATCAGATAGGCCTTATTACCGTAGTATTAAACGGAAATAAAACACATTATACAGATACACAGGAATTATTAAACTTCGGTTTTGCAAATTTTAAAAATATAAAATTAAGTACGGCAGATATTACCACAAAGTTTTCAAGTAATATCTCTATGATACCGGATTTTAATGAGTATATAATAGAGCCTGATGATAATGCTTCCATATCATTGCCCAATAATGCGGATATAAATGATATAAAATCCACTATGGATTTTGAATCCGTTGCAGGTCTGCCTGCCAATGCACTTTGTAAGGTTGATTATACATATAATGATTATCCTATAGGTTCGGTGCATATACTTTCCAATAAAAATGCAAATTATGTACCTGAGGAAACCAAGGTTTCAACAATTGAAACAGCACCGTCTGAGAAAAATAATAAAAACAGCATACAGATAACAGGTCAAAACTTTTCAAATATAATACTCAGTTTCTCAAAGAAAAGTATTATAATTGCCGGTGTGATAGCTTCTCTTATAATTTTACTTATAATCATTATTTCGGTAAGAGTACATATGGCAAAAAAAGAAAATGATTTCAGCGACCGTGAGCTTCGCATATACAATCTTTTAAAAATCGGTTGGAGTGCTTCCGACTGCGGTATAAGTGAGGATGAAGCAAAAGATATACTAAAAAAGCACTAAAACAGTGCTTTTTTTGTTTTTCTTTAAGAAATTGTAATATCTGTTTTCCTAATTTACTTGAATTATTTTTCATATAGCTATACAATTTATAGATACATATTGACAATAAAGCAAACAAATGTTTAGGGGATATTATGAAAAAAATAATAGAAGCATTAAAAAAGTATAGACATGCATGGGTATTCTTATATATTTTAATATATATACCTTGGTATATATATCTGGAAAGAACTATAGTACATGAGTATCATATATTACATACTTGGGTTGATGATATAATTCCTTTTAATGAGTACTTTATAATTCCGTATTTTATATGGTTTATATATGTGGCATCAGTGCTTCTCTTCTTCTTTTTTAAAGATGTGGATGAGTTTTACAGATTCGGACTGTATTTGGCACTTGGTATGAGTATATCACTCTTTATATGCCAGATATTTCCAAACGGAACCGATCTCAGACCGACAAATCTGAACCCCGGTAAAAATATTTTTACACATTTGGTAGCCTTTATCTATAAAACAGATACAAATACCAATGTGTTCCCAAGTATCCATGTGTTTAATTCCATTGCAACACATGTAGCCATACTCCGATCAAGATTCTTTTATAATAATATGAAGGCAAAGGTAATCTCATTTATTATTATGATTTCGATATGCCTCTCCACATTATTCTTAAAACAGCATTCCTTTATAGATGTTGTGGGAGCTACAATACTCTCCTATGTTATATATCAGCTCATATATGCAAAGATACCATTACCTATAGGTCATGAAAGCAGAGAAAATATAAGAGTATAGTAAAAAAAGTCATTCGGAATCACTCCGTATGACTTTTTTAATCAGGGGCTTTTAAAAGCCCCTTTTATTTTATCTCTTATCTGCCTGCATTAGTTCTATTGTCTGCTTGCGTTTGAAGAAGTTGCCGTACTTACCGCACTGAGATCTCTTCTGTTTCTTCTGCCTGAAGAACTTGATGAATTTACTTCTACATCCACTCTTATAGTTTCAAAATTATCGGAACTTATAACCACTTCATTACTTCCCTGATTGAAACCGTCAAGTGAAAGATCTATATACTGATCATATCCATAGGTCATATTTGATGAAACCTTATATGTAGTATTGGCACTTATATTAAAGCCCTTATTATAAGTAATACCGTTTACAGTAACTGTAGCATTGCCTGCCTTTATTTCTTTCATAAATGTTTTGAGTACAGTTCTATCAGAGTCATCAAATGTTACTCTCACATATCTGTCAAAGAAAGCCTTTACAGCCTCTGAAGATGTTACCGCAGGTGTAGGTATTTGGGACTCTGTTGTATAACTTACATCATCATATCCGTCAGCCTTTAAAACTATATTATCTGAAAGACCTTTGAATTTATTTGATTTTACATATACCTTATCATCTGTCACTGTAAATCCGTCACCGCTTAGTGAAGAAATTCTGTTGAGCTTGCCTACGCTTACACCGTTTACCTCTACTGCCGAAAGTTTCTCTGTGAACTCGGCAATCTTATCTGCATCACCCTTTAAAGTGATAACATAGGCATCTGAATAATTTACTCTGGTAGCCTCCACCTTTTCAATTTCTACAACCTTTGCTGCCGGTGTAGGTACGGAAGGTGTTGTAGGAGCTGTTGCCTCTGCAATGCTTCCGTCAGCATTCAATGTAAATGTAAGATCCTTATATCCTTCAGCCTTTACGACAAAATCATACTTGGCAGCATTAAACTTGCCCTTCTTTCCTTTAACTGAAAGCTCACTTATCTTGCCGCCATAAGTTGCATTTGAATGCGCCTTAAACTCGGCATTATCTCCAAATCCGAAGCTGCTTGTCTTTGTAAACTCTTCACCGTTTACACTTACTTCATTTACAGCCTTCAGATATTTCTCAAGGTCCGCCGCATCCATGCCGTCAAACTTAACTGTAAGCATCTCGTAGAAGAATGTGCTTGACTTTCCGCCTGTTTTTGCATTCGGAGCCTCGGCATCCTCTGTTACTCCCGGTGTTACAGGAGGAACAGCTTCTTCTTTTTGTGTAAGAGTTACCTTAATGGATTTTACAGGATAGTTTCTGTCACTTGACTGCAAGAATATAGTATATTCTCCCGCTGTCTTAAACAGACCTCCACGAAGTTCAACCTTACCGTCAGCTACTTTGTAAACCGAATCTGAATCCATTCCTCCTGCAGCTGCTGAGATTACATCTCTTAATGTTCCGTCAGGATTTTGTATCTTAACACTGCCAAGCTTACTTAAGAAATCACCCTTCTTTGCATCTCCATCCTTAACAGCATTTATTATTATAGATGAACCTGTTTCATGCTTCTCACTTACATCTGTAAGCTCAACTTCTTCAAGGGTATCTGTGATGGTCAATTCAATCTCAACCTTCTCAAAACCTGTTGAATCAAATACCAGTTTATGTTTTCCGACAATAGGTGCAAGATATCTGTTAAATGCACTATTATAAATTGTTATGCTCTTATTCTCAAGATTAACTTCATACTGCTTAAGATAGTTATCTCCTCTAAGCGGTGATGAACCGTCCATAACTATTGAATAAAGATTCTTTAAGAAATCCACATTATCTGTTGTTATTGTGTAGCTCTCACCCTTTGGCTGTGTAAGTCCCTCAAATGTCGGTGCAGCCTCTCCTATAAGATTTCCGTAGCGATAAATTGTACCAAGCTTACCGTTTTCGAGAACATTCTTGATATTGCCGATACCTTCTCTGGTCCTTGCATCCTCAGACTTTATATAATCCTCAAATGTAAGGACATTTCCCTCAAGTCTTGCATCATTGTAAGCATCTACAAAATCGTTAAGACGATATATCTTGCCCTTATCATCTCCTACTATCGCCTCAGGAGACTGCTCAAGCCACCAATTCATTACAGCATCAGATGCCTTGGTTCTAAGTCCGATTTCATTTAAAACCATAGCATTTGTAAGTAAATCATATTCATACAATAAGTATGAATTTATCATCATACTTCCGCTTGCACCTGATGTGGCATCTGAACTTCCACCCGACTTTCCTGTAGCACTTGATACACTGTCAGCCTTCTTTCCTGTACTGCTTGAAGAACCGCCTGTGCTGTGTCCTCCTACAAGAACTGTTGAACCGCCTTTATATGAATCTCTGTTTCCTGAATGTGTCTTTGTCACTGTAGGGCTTGATATGGCATCTATAGTCTTTGACTCATCCTTTACAGGATTTGTAGCAGCTGATGTTCCGTCATTTTTTAACACTTCAAATTTCTTTGTCAATGTCTTATAGCCCTTGGTATATATTGTAGCTGTATAAACTCCCGCCACATCTGTATATACCTTGCCTGATGTACTGTCTGTACCTGTAATCTGTACAATATCGGCAATATTATGCCATCCTGAGTACTTAGGCAAATCAATAGTTGTTCCGTCAGGTTTTGTAAGAGTAACTCTATACATTACAACACCAAGATCATTTCCAAAGCTCTGATTTGTCTTTGTATCAACTATTCTAAATCTTATATCTCCGCCAATCTTCGGATTAGGTGTTGTGCTGTCACGCATTACTTTAAAGTTTGTACTGCTTACAAGAGATATAGGAAGACTTATTCTTTCATTACCCTTTGAAGAACCTATACTTACATAATAGTCGCCTCTGCTTCTTGCATTGTTTTGCGGAAGAGGAATATTTATAACTCCTACTTTTCCGTATTTTGTCTCTATATCAGTGGTATATACAAGATTTGAATTTACAATATTATGATCTTCACTGAGCAGTTTAATATTGTTTAATCCGCCAAACCATGTCTCCTGCTCCGCATTCTCCAACTGAAGCTTTATTTTTATACTTCCGTTTCCTACACTGTCAATCTCCGTTACAGGAATATAATACTTTGAAGGAACCGCAGCAGTAGCCGAGTCGGTCTTCTTTGTCTGTAATGTAAATGTTGTCTTTGAAGCGTTCTTTCTTACCTTACCCTCATTATCATATGTCTCAAGGAAATAATCAAACTTGGTAATAGGTCCGTTTGATATTACATATTTCGGTGCCTTGATTGAAGTCTTTGTTATAGTCTTTCTCTCTCCGCCCGCAAGTGTAATATCCTGAGTATCATTATCAGCCTTATTTACAATCTGTAATGCTGAAGGTCTTGATACACTTGAAAGCCATTTAACCACATGACCGTCATCATCCACCTTTGTCATATCGGCTGTGACATCTACCCCGTCTACCAATACTTTGTAATTATCAATAATTCCATATTTAAATGCAACCACTACATACTCGCCAAAGTCTGTATTAACATTTTTTGTATATTTTACATATGCAAACTTATCATTATTTGTTTCCTCAGGCTTTTCGGTATTTGCAGTTCCATTGTTTTCTGTTTTATCTTCATTGTTTGCAGTGTCATTTGCTTTAGAGTCCGCATTGTTTACACTGTCATTTACTTTAGTGTCTGCGTTGTTTGCAGCCTCATCCGCTTTCTTATCTGCGTTGTTTGCAGCTTCATCTGTTTTACTGCCTGCGTTGTTTATAATCTCATCCGAATTGTTTTGTGCCTTATTTTCTATTTTGTCTACACTTTTTTGTGTATCGGCTGTGGTATCGACTTTATTATTTACCTTATCCTCCGCCTTACTTGCGTTATTTACACTATTTTCTGTATTAGCCGAGTTGTTTACTGCTGTATTTGCATTATTCTCCACATTCTGTGGTAAAACAGCCTTATTTTCTGTTGTAACTTCAGAATTCACCTTATTATCTTTTGCTACTTCAGAACTTACATTATTATTTACTGTAGTATCCCTACGTGATCGGGAAGAGCCGCCTCCTCTTGATGAGCCGCCACCACCTGAGCTGCCTTTTTTAGCCGGTTTATCTGCTTGTGCTTTATTGTTTGCCGCACCGACTACAGAAGGAAGTCCCTTACCCTGCTCAAAAACAACCTTCCCGTCTTTTTCCCATCTACCGTCGGCATTTACCTGAAATCCGTCAGGTGTCTTACCGTTTGCAACCATTTTACCCTGATCAGGTCCGCTCTCATTATTAAAATAATAACAATACCCGTCTATCCAGTTCCAACCTGTAAGCAATTGCCCTTGAGCTGCACCTTCAGCTGTACTTAGGAAGGTCCAGTTTCCCTTTTCATCCTGTTGCCATCCGGTCTTCATAACCCCGCTGTTGGCGTCAAAATAATACCATCCGCTTGGAGTTTGAGTCCAACCTGATGCCTTACTGCCATCATCTTTTATATAATTCCATCCACTCTTGCCGTTCACCCACGAACCTGCAAAAGCCGGTGTAATCTGTGTTGCCGCCATCAATATGCTTAAAGCTCCAACACCTACATTATAAAATAGTTTCCTTTTCATAAGTCTCCTGTTGCTTCTTGTTAGTGGCCACTAACTTTGTTAACTTAAATAAGGGAATGTTGCACTACAATAAGATATCTAAATCACTGTGTAAATCTGCACTTTGACTAAATACTCTTGCAAAAACACTTCCCTTTACATCTAAGTTCCAGTATATTACGCTCGTTAGCCTTTGCTAACAGATGTAAGTATACTTGAAGCTTTATTTTATTTCAAGCTATTTTTGTGTATTTTTTTTGTATTACAGTACTTATTTAAGTACAATATATAAAAGAAAATGTATATTCTTTCAATATATTGTTCTTATTTAATCACTTGTGTTTATTATCTGAAAACATTTATCTAAATTTAATATTGATAATATTCTCTAATCTCTGCCAAAAAGGTCTCTGGTATATACCCTGTCTTTTACATCATCCAAACATTCATCATATCTGTTTGCTATAATTGCATCACTTTTTTCTTTAAAAACTTCAATATCATTTATAATCCTGCTTCCGAAAAATGTGCTGTTATCATCAAGTGTAGGCTCATATATAATGACCTTTGCTCCCTTTGCCTTAATCCTTTTTATAACACCTTGAATGGAAGATTGTCTGAAATTATCGGAATTGGATTTCATTGTAAGTCTATATACACCTATTACAACCTCTTTTTCCATAGCAGGATCATAGGCACCTTTGTCACCGTAATTATAATATCCGGCTTTTTGCAACACCTTATTGGCAATAAAGTCCTTTCTTGTCTTATTCGACTCCACGATAGCCGAAATCATATTTTGAGGTACATCCTCATAATTTGCCAAAAGCTGCTTTGTATCCTTTGGCAAACAATATCCTCCATAACCAAAGGAAGGATTATTATAATGTTCTCCGACTCTTGGATCAAGGCAGACTCCGCTTATAATCTCCTTTGTATTAAGTCCTTTCATTTCCGCATAGGTATCAAGCTCATTAAAATAAGATACGCGAAGTGCCAGATATGTATTTGCAAAAAGCTTTACAGCCTCAGCTTCAGCAAATCCCATAAGCAGTATATCTATATCCTTTTTAACTGCACCGTCCTTTAAAAGATTTGCAAAAGTGTCCGCCGCCTTCATAAGCCTTGCATTCATAGTATCTGTACCCACAATTATTCTTGAAGGATATAGATTATCATATAATGCCTTTGACTCCCTTAAAAACTCCGGAGAAAAAAGTATATTGTCACAGTGAAATTTATTTCTTATATTATCCGTATATCCTACAGGTATAGTGGACTTTATCACAATGATTGCATCAGGATTATATTTAATAACAGATTCCACCACATTTTCTATAGCCGAAGTATCAAAAAAATTCTTCTGTGTATCATAGTTTGTCGGAGCCGCTACCACAACAAAATCCGCATCGGTATAAGCCTCCTTTGTATCCAAAGTGGCTGTCAGATTAAGTTCTTTTTCCTTAAAATACTTTTCAATATACTCATCCTGAATAGGACTTATTCTGTTATTTATTTTATCAACCTTCTCAGCAATGATATCCACCGCCACCACTTCATTATTCTGCGCCAGCAAAGTGGCAATTGATAAGCCTACATATCCTGTTCCTGCTATTGCTATTTTCATATGCTTCTCCTATTTTTATAGTTTATTTTATTTATAATAGCGATTTTTATATCTGTTCTAAATCTTAATATATATATGGCTGTTAAAGCACAATATACAAAAGAACCTACCAATAATTTTAATATCAGTCCTAATAATGATATACTACTGATATTATCTACATATCTGATACACAGTAACATTACTCCCCCAATTAAAATAAACGGTATAAGTTCGCTTAATATTTCTTTTATTTTAACAAACTTTCTACATAGAAATATTTGTACTATTAATCCAAATATCTCTGCAGATACAGAACCTACTACGGCGCCGAAAACACCTATTAACGGAATTAAAGACACACTTAGAATCAAATTAATAATTGCATTAAATATAATACATATATTAAATTGTTTATCCATATGATTAGGTATCATATATTGGGTTCTTATTATATCTCCCGCACCGACAATATAAATAAGCGGTGCCATATATACAATTATTTTGCCACATATTCTAAACGAATCACCATAGTATAAAATTGAAAATACATCTGAAATTCCTATAAGACCGAACAAAGCTGCCATACCTAAAAAAGAAGTAATAAAATATGAATATTTAATATACTTTCTTTGCCCGATAATATTTCCTTCGGCTGCTAATCTACATGCTCTTGGAAACATAACCGTTCCGGTTACCCCTATTATAGTCTTAGGAACACTCACAATCCTATTCGAATATTCATAAAACGCGACACTCTCTTTTGTACTCATTATTCCCAAAAGTGTTTTATCGAATACTGTATACATAAATGATGCAATCACAGATATTGAGAAAACAAGTAATGGTTTTATATGTTCTTTAGCGTCATCTTTATTAAATCTAATCGGTCTTACCGCTTTAATAGCTTGTGGAAGCATAATTGCCTGACTAATTAATATAGCACTTGCATTTATAAATGTATAAATACCCAAATCATTTGGACTTTTTACAAAGATAAATACCAAAGCACATTCGAATATTTTTATTAATGTATTTTTTATTACGACACTTTTAAAATTCTCAAGACCGTAAAATAACCATGTAATATCAAACAACGCTGATGCCACATATAATATCTCTATCCTAAATACTACCCTGTCACTTTTTATAAAAAAGACTACAAATAGTGAATAAAGAATTATCGATATTACAGATACTATAATATGTACTACAAACAAACTCCAAAATGCTTTTCTCAATTTTATATTATTATTTGCATTTTCAGAAATTATCCTTTGTCCATGTCTTGCAATTCCAAGCATAGACAATGTAACAAAATATGCCGCTATAGAATTCGCATATGAAAATATACCTAGTGCCGTTTCTCTAAGTGTTCTGGACAAATATGGTGCTAAAACCAGTGGAATTACCAGTACCAATAGTTGATAAACATATTGGAAAAAAAATTTTTTGATATACTTTGTTTGTTAATCATTTTTTGTTTTTCCGTCTTTATTTTTTGGGAGTTTCCAATAATCTCCAAGGACTTTGTCATATTCTTTGGGGATAATAGGATCTAAACCGCTTCCATTTGTAAATGTCATTTCGCCAAAATATATTTTTCCGTCAATATTGTAAAGGTCAACTCTGACATGAGAAAATCCTTTTGATAATATATTTGCTATGTCTATCATCATGTCAAAATTCTTAGGCATTGGTATATCATAATTTGCAATTCCGTATGAAGCTTGAGTCCATGGTTGTAGTTTCCAGTTCATGTCAAATACCGTTCTGGTATGTTTTGAATATCTACCTAAATCAACCCAACAAAAGCATGGCTTTCCGTCAAAGCATAAGAATTTATAGTCCTGCAGCTCTCCTAAGTTTGTTTCCAAATATTTTTCTGCAATTATTTTTCGTTTAATATCCCTATAATGTAGTTGTAAACTGTTTGTAAAAGCATAATCGGTTTTCATCCAATCATCAAACATACGTTTTGCTCTTCGCATATTTATTTTATATTTATCTTTTACGATTAAATTAGTTCCCGTTCCATGATTTGTCTTTAAAACAAATTGCTTAGGCAATAAGTCAAAATCTATGTTGTCAAAAGAGTCCCACACACCTATCAATGGAATCAAATAATCTTTACCGATTTTACCTTCAACCCATTCTCTTACAGCATATTTATCTGTTAAAGTTGTTTTTATCGGATTTTTGTCATATATTTTTTCCCATTGCATTTTTTCTGTATATGTTCTTAAATTATTCCAATCTAAAATATTACCAAATACTTTCAGGTATTCTTTTTCTATTAGATCATTATATTTTTCTTCCGGCAGACTTTCTAATCTCTTGGCATTAGCTAATACTTTCATGCGTTTCATATGCTGATAGTAATCGTATAGACCCGGAAACTTCTTTTTTAATACATCTAACAAACTTTTTTCCTCCAACTTTTTAAACCTTATTTAAATTATATTTCATATCGCTATATTTATTCCTACTGATAGCCAATAAGAGCCATAAGATAGCATCAAAAAAATATGATTCTGCAAAACCGTTAATAATTAAACATATAAGCATTGCTATAAATAAATATGCTTTTTTATGCGTTTTGCATGTACTATAAATGTTTTTCAAAGATTTTTTTATTATTAAAAATAAAGTCAATACTCCAATAATTCCAAGTTCGCCAAAAGCTTCTAAAAATGTATTGTGAGAATGTGCATAATCCCATCCTATCAATGACATTATTACTATACGACTACACTCATGCCCGGGACCATATCCTAACTTCCAATATCCATTTTTTATTATGTAAGGAATTAATGAATTATAAATAAGTGTTCTGCGTGAACCACCGGATGATATAATATCTGTAACATTGAACCTGCCTACATCCAGTCCAAATAATATAAACAGAAAATATATACCGGACAGAATTATAGTTCCTAAAACTGCAAATCTAAGCATAGCTCCTATTAATCTACCATTTATTTTCTCATACATAATAATTATTATCACATTAGTCAATACAAATGCCAATACTGCCCCTCTTGAGCCGCTTAGAAATGCCAATACAATAACCGCTGCACATAAAAGCAAGTTGCTTTTCTTATGTGTTTTATTGAGGAATGAGTCTGTTAATAATACACTACCCAACTGCGCACATGACATACCAAATGTGTTTGTATTAACAGTATTTGCTATTGTTAATCTTCCTTCTATAATAGAACCGTTAACTAAAACACTAAAAATATAACCAATGATCATTACACTCACTATTTCCGGCAATATATTACACATTAAATCTATTTTAAGCTTAATAGTATTTCCAAGTATTAAAGATAAAAATAGTAAATATAATAGTCTGACCAATCCGTTAAAATAATTAAATTGTGATATGGAATAAGAGAAGCAGGATATTACACTTAATATAACTATAAGGACAACGCTATTCTTATTGAATTCCATTTTACCTTTTTGCATAAACAGAATTCTTATAATTATCAATATCATAAGTATTGTGTATATACTATAAACACCTTCATATGCACCTGTAAAATAATAGGATATTGTTGAAAGCATTAAAACTATCACAACATAATGCTCAATAGAATATATAAAAGGAAATGCCATGATAGTGTAAAGGACAAACAACATAATATTGAAATCTTGGCTAAACAGTGAAATCAAAAGTATAGCTAATATATACACATATGACCATAAACTCATAAATCGTTTACTTTTAATATTCATCAATCTATTCCTCCGGAATATTATGTTTATATTTATAATTTAAATATATAATTTTTGTTAAAAATGCAATATACTTATATAATTACTATACATTACAAAATATTCACTGAAATTTTCTAAAAAACTCTAAAAATCCATTTTTTTCAATCACTATTTTTATATGCATGATTAGCATTGCAACAAATATATATTGTTTTTTTAACAGAATAAATAATATTTTCTGATAACGCCCTAATGATAGTGGCATAACAACTTTTAAAATTTGTGATTTTTCAATTTGTTTTTTAATCCATTTTAATCTCTCTTTTCTATTAAATTTCATTTTGGGTGAATATGATAATTCCAAGGCTTTGATAATATTACAAATATATTCATGCTCTACTATTTCCCTTGTTTTTTTATCCTCATTATTCCATGCTAAAATAGTTTCTTGACGTATCTTATATAAACCTATCACAGCATCTACATAGTCAACAGGATACTTATCCCATTCTTTTTTTAAATCATTTAAATAATGGCTGTATAAAACATCATTTATAAATCGAATTTCTTTTGTGTGACAGACATAACTACTAATAAATCCTTCATCCTGATGACGTCTCAACTCCGGATATTTTATGGAATATTTTTTTACAATATTTAAGTCGAAAAACTTATTCCAAGGTGCTCCTTGTATACCATATTTTCTGGTTGACAGCACATAGTCCGAATAATCTTTACGAACTTCTTCCCCTTTTTTTATCATATTTGGATATTGTTTCTCCAAGTATATATTTCCCTTTACATCTATACTCTTATATCCAAATACAACCATATCAAAGCTTCCTTTTTTCATTGCCGAAACCAAAATAGAAATAGAGTCTTTTTCAAGCTTATCATCAGCATCAGGAAAATAAATATATCTACCGTTTGCATTCTCAATCCCTGTATTACGTGCCGGACCTGACCCTCTATTCTCTGTATGATATACTAAAATTCTACTATCTTTCTTTTTTAACTCATTACATATTTCAAGACTATTATCTGTCGAACCATCGTCAATCAGTAAAATCTCTATATTGGAATATGACTGATATAATAATGAATTCACACATCGTTCAAGAGTGTTCCCCATGTTATATATCGGTACAACTATACTTACTAATTCTTCTGACATTACTTCTTATTCCTCTTTATAAATTCAGTATTGGTTATATTGATTTAAGCTATCTGTTTGAATATTTTCTATTAAAATCTTTCTTGATTTAATCTCATTAACAATACCGATCAAAGTTTACCATTTTATGCTCTGAATAATTTTTAAAATGGTTTTCTTTAATGCTAACACACAAGCTTTATAGCTCCCAAATAATGCTTTACAATACGCTATACCCCTATAAATTTCACCATTTTTTATACACACATATCCAAGTTCGTATTTATGCATTGCAATAACACATTTTCTTTCGCTTTTACTTAATAATTCCATCACCGGTTTTATAGATTTGAAAAAATCTTTTTTATATTTTACTAATTTATAAGCATCCGGTCTATTTTGAGTGTCTGAAACATCTACACAATGTAAATATTGATTTACTTCCTTCAACTTATACTTTGATGTGAAATCAACTAATAATTGAAGGTCTTGATGTCTTGACAGTTTTTCATCAAAATATCTTGTTTTATCAAAATAATCATGCCTTAAAAGCAAAGTTCCTGTGGCTACATCTGACATAAGATTTAAAATATCTTTATATATATATCCATCTCTATATTTTAATGTTTTTCCAATAAGTCTTTCATTTTGATCGTAAAACTTGAATTTACAAGATACTCCCCCCCAACTGTCATCAAGACATTTGAATATTTTTATCTGCTCCTCTAATTTATTTAACTCCCACCAATCATCATCATCTAAAAATGCAATATACTCTCCCTTTGATAATCGTATACCTATGTTTCTTGCCACTGCTCCATTAATATGCTTATCTTGAATTATAAGGTGTAATCTATCATCATTTATATAACGATTTAATTTTATCTTCAACTCCTGTGTATACTCATCAAATGGATCGTTATCATTAACTAATAATAATTCCAAATGACTATAAGTCTGATTCAGCACACTATCTATTGCCCTAATTAATTTTTCTGACCTTTTGTATGTAGGCATAACAACACTAACTAATCCCTCTACATACTTCATAATACCTTTTCCCTCGCCAGTTTCCTAAATATAAATCCCCTTATATTGCTTGGCATTAACTTTTGAATTACCAATCTCTTTGCTATATTTTTAATATATAGTGGATATGAAATCATTCCATATTTCAGCATATAATCCTGAATTTTTTTCTCACTTTTAAAATACTTAGAACCTCCACGTCGTTTATACATATCCGTTCCGACACGAACATTAACAAGTACACTTCCGGTATTAGCAAATACTGCATTCTTCATCCACATTCTTATCCATAAGTAGTAGTCTTCATTCCAAAATAAATCCAGGTAGCCTCCCGCTTGCTTTACAGCTTCCTTTTTGTACATAACAGAGACGTGGTTCATTCCACATCTTTCTTTCATAAATTCTCTAATACAGTCATTAGATAATGGAACGGCTCTCTTCCCTACAATATTATGTTCTTCACCAATAAATTCTGTAATATCTCCACCTAAAACATCTGTTTCAGGTTTCAATTCAAAATATGCTAATTGCTCTTCAAAACGTGTAGGTACTGAAACGTCATCACTATCCATTCTGGCAATTAACTCATAAGTTGAATTTTCAATTGCAAGCTTTAATGCCTTTCCCAATCCAACATTTTTTTTCAGTCTGATAACTTTAAATATCCCATATTTTTTTGTATATTCACTAATAACATCCTCTATCTCTTTACTTATAGGTCCATCAACAACCAACACAATTTCATTTGGAATAATTGTTTGACTTTCTGTAATACTATCGAGTGCTCTACTAAAAAACACAGCGTTATCATTTTTATATACTGATATAATTACAGAAAACGGGACATGATTGCGAGAATCTATTTTACCGATTTCTTCAAGAATACTTTCTTTATTTAAAATCTTTTCTGCTTTAGATTGGTTCTTATTATATTCCTCTTCACTCACTTTACCATTTTTAAGTAAATAATCTCCAAGGTCTTCTGCTGTTGCCATATTTCCATCTGTAATGCCTTCATTATTAATAATAGCAGTTTTTATAGTCTTTAAAATAATATGTAAATCATCTAAAAAAGAAATATTTTTAATATATTTTAAATCCCAATCCAATTTTTCTTCCCATTTTATTGCATTTCTTCCATTTACCTGTGCCAATCCTGTCAATCCCGGTTTTGCAGTATGACGCATGCGTTGTTCCTTTGTCATAAATGTAACATCTCTAACCAGTTGTGGACGTGGACCACAAATGGAAAGTGTCCCATTTAAAATATTAAATACTTCAGGAAGTTCATCTAAACTTGTACTTCTAAGCCACTTACCAAATGAATTCAAACGATCTTTATCCGGTAAAAGTTCTCCTTTTTCATCTTTTTCATCCGTCATGGTGCGGAATTTATATATTCTAAAAATAGATTCTTTTCCATCTTCACCAATAATACCCGGGCGATCTTGTGTAAACAAAATTGGACTTCCTAATTTCATTCTAACTAAAATTGCCACTAATATATAAACAGGACTAAAAAATACGATTGCCGCTATAGAGCAAATAATATCAATTCCTCTTTTTATGTACTTCTCATACAACCCTCTTTTTCTAACTTTAATTGATTCGATAATATAGGCTTTGTAGGTTGTCTTTTTTTCTGTTTTTTTTATAATATATAAAATAATTGCTACTAATATGATAGATACTGTAGCTAAAACTCCCATTCTGTTTCTTTTATTCACCACTGTTTGCTCCCATTTTCTACTCAAAACAATCCCTTATTACTTTTATTACCCTGTCCTGTTCTTCTGCCGTCATCTTATTATCGCTTGGCAGGCACAGCCCTCTGTCAAATATATCCATGCCCACATCTGTTGCCTCACCGGATATATAGGCATTTGTTTTGGCTCTGCCATTTCCGTCAGATGTGATAAAAGGATTCATTCTGTAAATAGGCTGATTATGCATTGGCTTCCATATAGGGCGACCTTCCGCATTTATTAAAGATATCGCTTCCAGTATCTCTGTCGGACAGCTTTTTCCCTTTTCTTTGATATAGCAATTATCACTCTCACTTCTTACCTGCTTGCACATTGCAGCCTTATCTACAATTAAACAGGATAACCAGAAATTAGGATTTGATTGTTCTCTATCAAAAGGATTCATAGATACAGGTAGACCTTTAAGCCCTTCCTGATATCTTTCATATATTTTCCTTTTCTTGGCTATATGTTCATTAAGATACGGGAGCTGACCTCTTACCACACCTGCAATCACATTACTCATGCGATAATTATAGCCAATCTCCTCATGCTGATACCATGGAGCTGCCTCTCTTGATTGTGTGGACCATTTTCTTGCCTTCTTTGCCGCCTCCTCATCATCTGTCAAAAGACAGCCTCCGCTGCTTCCCGTGATTATTTTATTTCCATTGAATGATAAAATATTATAATCTCCAAATGTTCCTGTTTGACTTCCTCTATATGTTGCCCCCATTGACTCGGCGGCATCCTCTATCAGTATTGCATTATACTTTTTTACAATAGTATTTATTTCATCTATTTTTGCCGGAGTTCCGTAAAGATGTACAAGTACCACTATCTTCACATCAGGATATATCTCAAATGCTTTTTCCAAAGCCTTCGGATCCATATTCCATGTATCATATTCGGTATCTATAAATACCGGCTCTCCACCCTCATAAAGCACTGGATTAACTGTAGCCGAAAATGTCATATCTGAACAAAATACCTTCTTACCCTTTAAGCTTACTATCCCGGAGCCCGGCATTCCGTATGCTTTTATTGCTGCCATCTTTATTGCCAGATGAAGTGATGCTGTTCCTGATGCCAGAGCTATGGCATACTTTATACCTATATATTCTGAAATATGTTTTTCAACTTCATCAATATTTTTTCCGACTGTGGACATCCAATTGCTCATATATGCTTCTTTTATATATTCAAGCTCATCTCCATGCATAGTCGGACTGCTTAACCACACATGCTTATCATTTTTTTCATATATCTTATCTGTATTAAACATTTTCACCTCATTTTAAGGATTACTTAGATTTACAACATATTAAATCTATAAAGTTAAAAAAGCTTACAAGACTGCTCCTGTAAGCTTTTTGAGTTGATAAAATCAATTTGCCGCCTGTGGTAAGTCTTCATGATGTAATCCGTCTGCAATTTCATTTTTATTATCAAACAATTCACTATTTATACTTTCAACATGAGCTGTATGATATGTCGTTACTATCTGCTTTATATGTTCACGAATATTTCCATTATTATCTCCCATATATACAGCTAATAACTTAAGCTGTCTTAAGAACTTGTCCTCATTAAAGTCAAGCGGCTTTCCTATACTTATAAGTTTATTAGGAGTGGTCTCAAGTCCCTCCTCCGACATAAGTCTTTCCTCAAAGAGTTTCTCACCCGGACGAAGACCTGAATACTCCACCTTAATATCTATATCGGGACGAAGACCTGATAGCTTTATAAGATTTCTTGCCATAGTATCTATCTTTACCGGAGTTCCCATATCAAGGACAAATATTTCACCGCCCTTTGCGTAGTTTCCTGCCTGTAATACCAAGGATACCGCCTCTGACATAGTCATAAAATATCTGATAATATCAGGATGTGTAACAGTCACCGGTCCGCCTGCCTGTATCTGTTTTTTAAACTTAGGTATAACCGAGCCGTTACTTCCAAGTACATTTCCAAACCTTACAGCTGCAAACTCGGTCTCAGGATTTTTAACAGTGGTATAGCAGTAATCATCCATTTCAATAATTCTGTTATTTCTTTGGACATTAATAGGTCTAAGATCTGATGTTTTTTTAGCCTGCACCTTTCTTGCAAAGGTCTGTATAATCATCTCACACATTCTTTTACTTGCACCCATAACATTTGTCGGGTTTACAGCCTTATCGGTAGAAATCAGTACAAAGCGTTTGCAACCGTAGTGAAGTGCGGCAAGTGCGGTATTATATGTACCCATTACATTATTTTTTATAGCCTCGCATGGACTGTCTTCCATAAGAGGTACATGCTTATGTGCCGCAGCATGATATACAACATCAGGCTTATATGTGCTAAACACCTGCTCAAGCTTTTTTAAATCTCTGACCGAACCTATTATTGTCTCAAGATTCAGTTCCGGATAATCCATCAAAAGTTCCTGCTCTATTTCATAGGCATTGTTCTCGTATATATCAAAGATTATAAGCTGCTTTGGTGAATGTGCCGCAATTTGTCTACATAACTCACTGCCTATGGAACCACCTCCGCCTGTTACCATTATGGTTTTTCCGTTTAAATAGTTAAATATTTCATCCAAATCAACTTTTATCGGCTCTCTTCCAAGCAAATCTTCAATATTTACATCCTTTAGATCCTTTACTTCCACTTTTCCATTGGCAAGTTGGCACATTCCCGGTAAATTCTTTAATACACAGTCCGCCTCCTTGCAAATATTAAGTATTTTACTGAGCTCCTCCGATGTACTTCCCGGTATTGCCACATAGATTTTATCTATTCTATAGCGCTTTACAGTATCAAGAATACTTTCTCTTCCACCGGCTACAGGTATATTATCTACAGTCTTTCCCCATTTTAAATTATTGTCATCTATAAAACAAACGACTATATCGTCACAATCTTTTGTTCTTTTAATATCTCTTAAAAGTAATCTTCCTGCGCTTCCTGCGCCAACTATCATTACTCTGGAAATATCACCCTTTAACTTTCTTTCATTTTCCCTGTCTGAACGAAGTAAAAGTACAAAGCGATAAGAAAAGCGACTTCCGATAATTGCCAAAAACTGCACTATTGCACCAAGTAAATAGTATGAAATCGGCATTCTCTCAATCAATAATGTAATCAATATTGTATGCAATATTCCTGTGATAATACTTGTATACAGCACATGCTTTAATTCAGTGTAACCGGCAAACTGCCATATACTTTTATATAATTTGAATACAATAAATGTAGCCAATGATATAAGAGTATATATCGGAACAAATTTTGCCCATGCCGTAATATAATTAGTCTCAATACGTGAAAACTGTAGGTCAAACCGCAGCCACAGTCCTACAAGATATGACAAATTCACCGCGATCATATCATAGATAACAAGCATTACAGCTGCTCCATGTAAGTAATTTAGTTTTAAGTCCCGTTCTTGCATTTCTCCCCCATAGACTTTTTTCTTGCGAATCTTTATTTATATACAACACATATTGTTGATGAACCGTTTATCAAAATATCTAAACTCTTTTTCTGATAATTCAGTCCCAGTACCTGCGTAGGTCCCCATAATCCTGTGATATTTGTATAGGCGATAACCTTTATATCCTTTCCTTCAACCATATTAGGAACATAGATACTGAGCTTTGTAGGAACATCCAATATCTTTCCTGTTGCATCGGTTGTAAGTATTGCCACCGTCTTGCCTAATGCCTTATATTCGGCAAACTCTTTTAATCCTGTAGCCTCACTGATACTTTTGCCTTCATTAATACTTTTTATACTTGCTACTACCTTTTCAGGAAGACCTGTTGTTTCAGCTCCTAAAGGTGCAATCATTGCATGCCCCTTATCCAAAGCACCAAAAAGTCCTATAGTCTTTGCTCCGGCACCTTGAATGCTTGGCGCTCCGAAACTTGTTATTGCCATTGATATAACAAGTACACATGATAATATTGCCATAATAATTTTCTTCATATCTCTATCCCTTTCTTTATTCCTCCGCATAAAACAAATCAATAATCTTATTCATTGCCATGTCTTTGTCCATATAAAACTCATCATAAATTTCCGTCTTTTTGTTTTCTCCCTCCAATACATACATTCTGTCTTCATTAAAGCTTTCATCTGCCATAGCACAGGCGGCAAGCTTTAAAATCATATCTTTTTGCATATCAGTATAATAATAGGGGCTTATCTCTTTTAAAATTTTTTCAACCAAAGAATCCCCTTTAAACTGTCTAAGTTTTTTCTGATAAGCCGCCAGATACACTTTATGTGCTTCTATTCTGGTCATTGCTGAAAAATCACTGTCCGTATCCCTGTATCTTAAAAACTTTTCAGCCATATCTCCTTTAAGTAACACCTTTTCGCCCTTTACAAATGAGGCATCGACTTTTTCCATACCTTCATATGGTATAACCAGCTCTACTCCGCCTATTGCATCATTTATACTTTTTATTGCTGATGTATTTACAGACAGATATTGGTCGATTGAAAGTCCTTCAAAAAGTTCACTTACCGCCTCCTTCATAAACTCTCCACTGATTTCATTTCCATCACCAAAGGCATATGCCATCGTTATATGCTGAAGAGTTTTCCCGATAATGTTTCCACCGACATCTGTTACAGGTATCTGTGTCATCGTATCTCTGGGTATCATTATCATATCCAATCTGTTATTTGCAGTATCCCAGGCAATAAGTCCTATACTGTCGGCCTGCCCTCCTGAGCCTGCATCCTGCGTATAATGCATATCTACATTCGAGTCTATTCCCAGTACAAGTATTGCCTTTACATAGCTCTTTCTTTTATATTTTTTTCCATCCTGAACTATATAAGTTTTATCAGGTTTTGTTTCAGCATTTTCATTTATTGTCGTTTTTATTATTCCTGTATTATTTTTCCAAATGCCTATAGCAACAAGTATTATTGTCGAAACTACAAGCAATGAAATAACAAAGCACTTTTTGATTGATACTCTCATTTTTTATAACTGTAATAGTCTCCGTAATACTTATAATGATAGCTGTTCTTTTTCATCTCAACTCCGTTTAAAACCGCTCCTATAATTTTACAATTCACTTTTTCAAGCTGGTCTTTAACTCTTTTTACCATCCTTTGACTTACTGTTGAACTCCTCACCACTATTACGGCTCCGTCAACACATCTTCCTATAATCGCCGCATCTACAATATTGCTGATTGGAGGGGCATCAATAATGATATAATCATAAATCTTTCTTTGCTCCTTTATAAACTCATCCAGTTTCAGCTCATATAAAAGCTCTGCGGGATTAGGTGCATACGGTCCTGAAAATACCACATCCATATTTTTTATATTTGTTTTATATATGATATTATCAGTATTCATACCGCTTAAAAATTGACTGAGTCCCTCTACTTCTTCCTTTATCCTATATCTTGTTGTAAACATTGACTTTCTCATATCTGCATCAATATAAAGTATTTTTTTATCTATTTGAGCCAGACTTCTTGCCAATTGAAAGCTTGTTTCAGACTTCCCCTCTCCATGTATTGAGCTTGTAAAAAGTATTACCTTTAAATTTGCACCTGAAAACTGAAGATTTGTTCTAAGTATTCTTACAGACTCTTCATACAAAAAGCCCTTGTCCATTCCGTCCAAATTGAATAATATTTCCAATGTTTATCTTCTCCTCTCAAGTTACTTACTTTTTTTATACTCAGGTAAGCTGGCAAGAATTGTAAGTCCAAGATTCTTTTCCAGATCATCCTCGCTCTTTATGCTGTCATCCAGTAATTCTATAGTTATAATAATGGCTGAAATCAGGCAAACGCCTAAAATCCCTCCAAGTACTGCATTTTTCTTTATACCGGGACCTGATTTTTCATACGAAGCTATTCCAAACTCGATAATCTTTGGTGGAACCACCTCCATCAAATCACCTATATACTGTGATGATGACATTGATATCTGATTTACAATCTCTTTTGCATTCTCAGGATCAGGATCCGTAACAGTAAGCGAAAGTATTCTTGTATCCGATGGATTGTCAATCTTAAGCTTACTTCTTAGCTGTTTATAATTTATATTAAGTCCCAGCTTTTCAATAACTTCCTCCAGCACCGGTCTGCTCTGTATTATAATCTTATAGTCCTTAGTCAGTTGGCTGCCTATTTGCAGGTCTGCCAATGAATTAAGTGTGGTTTCCTTTGATAAAACATACATCTGTGAGGTGGATTGGTATTGCGGTGTGATTAAAAACATATTGATTCCTATAGCCGATGCACAGCCAAGTATTCCAAACAATATAATCATCCACCATTTCCTTTTTAAAACAAAAAGCAATTCAAGTAAGTCTATCTCTGTGTCTTCATTTATCATTCTGTCACCCATCTGCCTGCTCCATTCTATTTGTTTAAAATAATATTATTTGCATTATCATAGGTTATTTCCCTAAAATGCTTTTCTACTCCTTTTGAAAGCCATCGTAATGCATTTGCTATATCCGGTTCTCTGCTGCCGATTCTATGCATATCCGTTGCCATAAAGGAAATGTATCCGTTTTTTATCTGCCTTTTACACCAATAAGCATCTATATCAAAGATCCCCCCTTTTATGCTGCCGTAATTCATTTGAAATAATGCTCCCATATCCATTATCTCTGTAAATCGGTCCGACTTTCTTAAGCAGATATAGCGCTCCACATGTGCAAATATCGGAATATATCCTGAAAATATAATATCTCTTGTTGCCCTCTTTAAATAACTAAAGCTGACAGCCGGTTCAAATTCCACGAGTATATACTTACTGTTTGCCAAGGTAAGGTACTCACCTTTTTTAACTTTTTCTATAGCGGAACAGGAATAAAATATTTCCTGACCGGTATAGATTTCACAGTCCATATCCCTCTCATGAATTTTTGACCTTATTATATTTATTTTTTCTATAATCTCCTCCGGCTTTAGATTCGGCATTGTATGGGGTGTTGCTATTATTTTTTTAATACCCTGTCCCATTGCCATATCTATAAGCTTAAGAGATTCTTCCAAATTCCTTGCTCCATCATCCACATCAAAAACTATATGTGAATGGATGTCTATTAAATACTCATTACCTTTCATATTCCTTTATTTTTATTTTCTTTTTTATTAACACCTGTTTTGACTTCTCTATTATACTGCTAGATATAATTTATTCAATGAGAACTTTATCTTTACTTAACTATATATTAATATTTTTGTTAACTGTGCTTAAATATTGCTTTGTTCTTTCAGTTTGTGGGTTGTTCTTCGGGATTTTATATAATTATGAGTTCTTTTTTAGCATTTCAGCCAATATCATTATTTTTTTCATTCAGAAATTTTGGTTCTATATGTATTTTAACTGTTGATATTCATTGAAATTCATTGTATCTTTATATTATTAAAAATTTTGGGAGGAATTGATGAGACTTTTAATATGTGAAGATGAAGAAGATATTTTGAACGGACTTGCAAAGGGACTTCGCAAACTGAACTATTATGTCGATACTGCTATGGACGGTGAAGAAGCTCTTTCTCTTTATTTTGAGTCCGAATATGATCTTATAATACTTGATCTTAATATGCCCAAGCTTGACGGACTGGAGGTTTTAAAGACTATCAGAGAGGACAATGCAGAAAGTAAGGTTATTATTTTATCTGCCAGAGATACACTAAATGATAAGGTACTTGGACTTGATCTTGGTGCAAATGATTATCTGGTAAAACCTTTTCATTTTAGAGAATTGGAAGCAAGGATAAGGGTGCTTTTGCGCAATAATTACAGTACAAATGATGATACTATACGAATTGAATCTCAGGATATCACTCTCTATCTCAGTAAAAAACAGGTACAAAAAGGCGGTGAGATAATACCTCTTACACCTAAGGAATATTCTATATTTGAATATCTTTGTATAAACAAGGGGAATCTGATTTCTACAGGAGAACTCCTTGAACATAATATTGATATGAATGCCAATGATGCTTCAACCGTAATAAAAGTACATATAGCCGCTATCAGAAAAAAACTTGGAAGTGATGTAATAAAAACAAACAGAGGTATGGGATATACTATAAATGATTAGTATATCCCATACCTCTTTAATATTTTAGTTTATATTATCATATCAGCCTTGTTTAGCCAATATTTCATCAACTATCTGTGTGAAACCTTCCAAATCTCTTGCACCCTGTATTCCACCGATTATATTTCCGTTTGAATCTATAAATACAGTGGTAGGGAATGCCTGCAGACTCATTACAAAACCTTCCACATCTCCCTCAGGGATTATATTGTGATAAGTAACATTGTTCTTATCAAGTACTTCCTTTACAGCATCAAAATCGCTTCCTGAATCCTGTGCTATTCCGACTACATTTACATTTTTTTCCTTCATGTTTTCATAAAGCTTTTGTAATTCCGGAATCTCATGAACACATGGACCACACCAGCTTCCCCATATATTCACAACAGTAAGCTTACTGTCTTTGAATATATCACTGCTTATTTCTTCACCTGCTACGGTTTTTGCATTAAACTCAGGGAACTTTATATCTTCCTGCTCTGAGCTTGCCTGCTTGGAATCGGCTTCCTTAGATTCAGCCTGCTTTGTATCATCCTGCTTAGACTCAGCCTGCTGTGACTGTGTACTTGCAGTATCATTTGAAGCTGTACCCTTTGCATTACAAGCACTTATAGAAGCTGCCATCATCAGTGCAAAACCCAAAACTAATATTTTCTTTTTCATATTAACTCCTTATATAGTTTGTTTTCGTATTATATCATATCTTTATTAAAGCTGACATTAAAAATATTTTAATTATCTTAAGAATCTATACTAATTTTATATAGTATTTATAAATATTGCTTAATCCACTCAGGATGATCAAAGATTTTATTACATTCAAATAGGACCGCTTTTGCGATCCTATCGATATCATGCTATATAGTTTATATTATTTTATCCATGCGCCGTCAAATCCGATTTTATATTCACCTACTTTTGTACTATATGCCATACTACCTTTTATATGACCTTTTTCAGTATTTTCATACATATAATACCATTTATCATTTATAAGTTTCCAACCGGTTGCCATATATCCCTGTTCATCAAAATAGTACCAGTTTTTTATACCGTTATAATCTATCTGTTTCCATGTTGATTTAGGATATGTTCCGTTTGGTTCCTTATACCACCATCCCTTTGCATCATTTATCCATGTGCCTGCAAGCGGTTTGTTATTGTTTTTTGCGCTTTTATCCTTTTTTGAATCTCTACCTGAACCTCTTCCTGAGCCTCCGCCTGAATTTCTTCCTTTTCTTCTTCCGCCTCCACTATTGTCGGGCTTTTTAGGTACAGAAGGTGTAGCTTTGCCATGCGCTTTATTATCTTCTGAACCTGATTTGCCCGGCGTTAATATATCTGAAGGCTTTTTCTTTTCAGGCTGCTGCGGTATCTGAGGTTGTTTTTCAGGTGTTTGCGGTTTATTAGGCTTTTTTTCCGGAGTTTGATTTTGCTGCGGTTTATTTGGTTGTTTGTCCGGTGTTTGTGGTTGCTGTGGCTGCTGTGGTTGCTGCTGTGTTCCCGGTGTCTGCGGTTGTTGCTGTGTTCCCGGTATCTGTGGTTGTGGCTGCTGCTGTGTTCCCGGTGTCTGCGGTTGCTGTGGCTGCTGCTGTGTTCCCGGTGTCTGCGGTTGCTGTGGCTGCTGCTGTGTTCCCGGTGTCTGCGGTTGCTGTGGATTTGATTGTGCCGCTTTGACCTTTAGTACACCTCTTAATGCTGTACTTGCAGGCATATAATTATTTGTATAATTTATAGCTGCAGAAGTTGATATATTAAACTCTCCAACGGATGTTCCATCCGTCCCCCATGTAAATGAAGGCATCTGCATAATCGCATCTTCTCTGTTATCCCCATTTGCAAGATTGCTTACATTATAGTCTGAAAAATCATTTGGCAATGCTTCATTTACATTTATTTCCTTATCTGCCACTTCGACAGTTACAGATCTTTTATTTATAGTGAATTTCCCAAGATTCACTTCAAGCTCGCCATAAGTAGGCGACAGCTTTGTTGTAACTTCATACTCTCCTGCATTTACAGGTTTATCACTGCTTATATTGCCCTGCTCGTCCTTATATTTGAATTCTATATTGCTATGATCAGGTGCTTCGAAATTATCGACTCCATGTCCGCTCTTATCATAAACAGCATCGGAAACATTTGGAAAATCTATATTCTCAACTGCTGCTTCATCAAGTACAATGCTTTCGCTTTCTCCATTACTGTTGGTATACCTTATAGCGGCTTTACCGTTCTCGCTTATCCACATAGCCTTTGTTTGAGAACCCGGATAAGTCAGTATATCCCTATTGTCATGTTCTGCAACATATCTTATCACCGGAGTACGATTATTATAAACTGTCTTGTTCCAGCATATTATATTTGTTCTTTGTGTATCTATATCTACAATACTGTTTATTGTAGGTGGCGCCGCAAGCTCTATCACATCATTATTAGCCTTTATATCGGTAGCGTTTTTTTCACCGCAGGCTAACAAAGTTCCACCTGTTATACTGTGGTTTGTATCAGCTTTAGGCTGTATAATCAGAGCATTATCTGCTGCATAGTTTATTATTGTTCCGCCGGTCATATTAAACTGACCTTTTCCGTTAAAGTTCACTGTAGGAGCACTTGCATGCTTTCCGCTTATAATTTCTCCACCCTTTATAGTGAAATTTGTATAACCGTTTATGTCTGTAGATGCAAGCGCTGAATGTGCTTCAGACCTCAGTGTTCCTGAAACCATTTCAAATTCTCCACCCGTTCCTGTTGACTTTATCTTTAGCAATACATTTGCGGCTGATCCTGTAATACTTGCTTCCCATATAATCTTTTTTCCCTGAGGTATAATAATTTCTATACTGTTTGCGGTCGGTTCCATTTGTGCATTGCCGCTGACTCTTACAATATCATGAGACGCCAATGCATTTTCTATTGCTGTCTTTATATAAGAAGCCTTATCTGTTGTTCCTGCCGGAGGCGTTATATCCACATTATGTGCAACAACATCTGCCATAGCACTTATTTCAAACGGTGTTGTTATACCAAGCGGCATAGACGCCGCCAAACAACATGCCAAAACTACACCCTTAAACTTAAATTGTTTCTTTTTCATTGTCATTTCCCTTATATAGTCTTTATTTTGTCACAGATAAGCCTTTATTTCCAAGGCTTATCTGTATATTCACTTACAATTCTTAGATATCTTTTACTTTAAAATAACCACTCTGTTTGTCTTTATCTTAGGCATTTCTGTACTTGTAGTTGTAATCATAAAGTTCTCTGACCATAAAAGACATCTGTCTCCCTTTTTAATCTCGGAAAAATCCACTTCCTCGCCTGTTGATGCAAGCACAGGTTTTACAGATTTATCTACAGTCCATTTAGCATTGTTTAAAGTATCCAAAAGTTCAATACTGCCGTCTACTTCCTCAGCCTTTTCAATACCGTCTGTGTACATAGGCATATGGAATCCCTCTTTTGCATTGGTAAGTACCACATATGAGTTTACCTGTGGAGGCATACTTGCCATATATTCAGGTGCTACCCATGCATAGATCTCATCTCCCTCCTTAGGTGCGTCACTTACAAGACCTGTAGCCATATCTACGAAATTCAAACCTGCAGGATCAAGTACCAGGTCAACTTCTTCAGGAACCTCATTTTCTTCCTTTGTATCTGTACTTTCACTGCTTTCTACCTCATTACTCACATATGATATTCTCTCTATGCGGATAACCTTGTCTGTAACCGACTTTACCTTTCCGTTTTCAGCGCCCGGTAAACTTGGCATATCATCAGGCATCTGTGCATCTGTTTCAATAGTCATTCCTGCCTGTCCTGCCTCTACACTCTCCGGCATAACACTCTCCGTCTCTGCTGTTTTTGTTTCAGCCGGTTTTGCATTACTTGTACATGCCATCAATAATGATGCGGCTGCCGCTGCCATAATAAGCTTTTTCAAATTCTTTTTCATATCTATCTCCTTTATATTAATATTTTTATTATTTGAATATCACACTTCATACTCATAAATATCGCTACAACAAGCATTTCCCCATTACATCTTGTTTAAAGCATCCTCAACTGCCTTTGTAAATGACTCAAGGTCTCTTCCGCCCTGTATTTTATCAACTATATTTCCTTCAGAGTCTACCAAAAAGGTACTTGGGAATGCTTGAATACTCATTACAAAATCAGTAACAGCCCCCTCAGGTACTACATTCTGATAAGTAACTTTGTTCTTCTCCAAAATATCCTTTACCGCGTCCATATCTGTTCCGGCATCCTGTGCAAGTCCTACGACATTTACACCTTTATCCTTCATATTCTCATAAAGCTTTTGTAATTCAGGTATTTCAGCTACACATGGACCGCACCAGCTTCCCCATACATTTACCACTGTCAACTTGTTGTCTTTAAACACATCGCTGCTTATATCCTCACCTGTTACTGTTTTTGCCTTAAACTCCGGAAACTTTTGAGACTTCTTATCTGTACTTGCCGCCGTACTTTCAGTCTTGGCATTTCCTCCGTCTTTTTCTGTACTGCTTTGACTTCCACAAGCTGTAGCACTTGCCATCATCATCAAAGCAAAACCTAAAATCAATAATCTTTTTTTCATGTTTATTCTCCTTATGAATTTCTTTATCTTATGTCTATATACTAACATGGCTTTGGTTAAGCCTAAGTTAAGATTGATAAAACTATATCTTTTTAATATGCATAATTTGTTTTTGTTTTTAAAAGCTTATAGAGCATGGCTCCAAGCGGTAAAAACATGATTATTGTAAAAGCCACCCAGATCAAATTTGAGGTAAGCTCATATGTTGCCAAAGTGTTTATAGTTATATGTATTAAAATGGACCACCTGAGTTTTCTTGTCTTCATATATACAATACCTGATATCAGCCCCATAATAGTTGCATATACAGACTGTACAAATGATAAATGTATAATTCCGAACATCAGTGATGAAACTATAAGTGCATATTTTGTATTCACTCTTTTTTCAAGGAAATTAAAAGTTACTCCTCTATAGATAATCTCCTCATTGATAGGTGCAAGAATTCCTGCAACCACCAGGCTTATAATAAACGATATGGTTGATTTATTTGCTGATGAGGCATTCAAATACTCCAGACTGCTCTTTATAAAACCTATATTTGACAGTGCCGTGTTTTTTAAAAACATTACCCATAATGTAGATATACCTCCAAAGGCTATACCTGCCATTATGCTGCACACCACTCCTGTCTTTATATCCCAATGTACTTGTGCTTCCTCCTTATCCTTATTTATCCATTTAAAGAATATAATTGAATATACAAGAATTGATAAAGGATAAATCACCAGATAAATCCTGTCCATCTCCTGTGGCAGAGTCAACCAGTCAAGTACCGCATTTCCGGTCTTATTATAGGCAAAACCTAAACTGATCATCACAAGATCCGTAATCACAAAAAATATAAATCCAAGTAAAACAGCTATAAATGTAGCCCATGCAATCTTTAGTATTTTCATTTCTTCCCCCTATCCTATGCCTATACATTCAAGGCATATATTAACAGCTTTTTTTAATACCACCAGATGTTCATCTCTCATTACACCTGCAATAATCATTACCACACCTACTCCCAGCATAATATAAGGAAGTGCTTTATTCTTTTCCAACTTTTTTAAAATCTCTTTCATATTTTCATCCTTTAAAATCTATTATAAACTCTACAAAATCACCATCTACACTGTTTGCACTTATTCTGAATTTATGTCTGTCCAATATTTCCCTTACTATGGCAAGACCAAGACCGCTTCCACCGAATTTTTTAGCTCTGGACTTATCCACACAGTAAAAAGCTTCAAATATCTTTTCAAGACTCTCTTTCGGAATACTCTCTCCGTGATTTTTTATACTTAATAAATTATCTCCAAGCTTTATTTCTATAAATGCATTTTCCCTTGAATATCTTATGGCATTATGTACTATATTAAAGATAGCCTGCTTTATCAAAACTCTATCGGCATCTATAGCCATATTTTTATTATCACAAATAAACTCTATATTCTGATTTTTTTCTTTGATTTTATAATCTAAATCCTCGATTATCTCATTTATAATTTTATACAAATAAACCTTTTCAATATTTAAGCTCTCTTCATTACTTAAAAGCCTAAGTCCCACTACTATCGAGTTCATCATCTCGATCTGTCTGCCCACAACTTCCACAAAGTCTTTATAATCCTCTATCTGCGGCTCTTCATCCAGATTTAATACCTCCAGATTTGCCCTTATGGCTGCTACTGGAGTCTTTAATTCATGGGCGGCATTTTGCGAAAACCTTTTTTGCCTTTCATAGGATTCCCTTATATTTCCAAGCATATGGTTGAAGGCATTTTGCAGATCACCCAATTCATCAGTGCTTTTTACTATATGTATATCATCATTAATTTTAGTGATATCAAGCTTTTTTATTTCTCTGCTGAATTTATTGAGCGGCATCAAAACCTTACCTACCACCCACCACATCAAAGCGGTTCCCGCGACGGAAAATATTATCAATGTATAAAGACTGTTAATCCTAAATACACGCTGTGCAATATCAAAATCAAAGGTAAAGCTCGCATCACTGTTAAAAGGTATATCCACATTATCGGGTATTATAAAAATATTGGATGCACTTTCTATATTAAATAAGAATAACAACACCGAGATTACACAGAGCACCGCAGCTGTAAGTAATGTTACCTTTATTCTTATAGACAGTTTATTCCACATTTGCACATCCTCTGCAACCACTCTTACAAGCTTTTACAGGAGCAGGCTTTTCTTCTTTTTTCTTTCCAAGACCTGCATATGTCATCACTAAAGCATCATGTCTGCAGGCTGCAGTACATGCACCGCATCTGATACATTCCAAAGAGTTAGGATTAGCTCTTACATTTATATCCATCTTACATGATCTTTCACATAAGCCGCAGTTTACACATTTATCGGATACAAATTCCATCTTGTAAAATCCTATTTTATTAAAGAAGGAATAGAATGCTCCAAGCGGGCATATATATCTGCAAAAAGGTCTGTAAGTAAATATTGATAGTGCTACTATTACCGTTAATATGCTTAGTTTCCAAAAGAATAAAAATCCTATTGTATTTCTTAGTCCTTCATTTTTAGCAAGTAAAGGTAATGCTCCTCCAAGTGTTCCGGCAGGACATATCAATTTGCAAAAATACGGTGCTCCAAGCCCGAACTGATTTGTCAAAAACATAGGCAGCAGTATTACAAATACTAAAAGTATAACGAACTTTAGATATCTGAGCGGTCTGTCCACCTTTGCCGGTATTTTAAACTTCGGGGTAGGTATCTTATATAAAAGATCCTGTACAAAGCCGAAAGGACATAAAAGTCCGCATACCAGTCTGCCAAATAATGCTCCTATAAGTATCATTATTCCAAGTACATAATAGGATATGCTGAATTTTTTACTCCCTATTACCGCCTGTAATGAGCCAATCGGACAGGAACCTACCGCTCCCGGACATGAATAGCAGTTCAGTCCCGGAACACATGCCACTTTTGTATTTCCCGTATATATCCTTCCCTCAAAAAAGCCCTTTAAATTCGCATTGGTAGCAAGGCTCGCCAATGCCTGTATAATATTTTTCTTCCTCTCTTGAAGCTTTGTATATTTATTCTCGAAGTATTTCATTTCTTGTCTCCTACAAATTTTCTTTTGTATATATTATCATGTTTTCGGTTAAGATAAAGTAAATTTTTTTCAATAAAAATAACTCTATCGAAATTAGCTTCATCCGATAGAGTTATTTGAGTTTCTTTGAAAATTCTATAAAACATCTAAAGTCATCTGTTTTTGAAACTCCTCAACTTTTATAATACTTTCTAAAAATTTCTCTTCATATGTAGATTTAAAATCCACTAACTGATCTTTAAGCAATGCAATATTTACAACTGTTTGTTTATGTGTTCTTAAATAAGAATCTTTATGCAAAAATGTATAAACCGAACAATCAAGACTTATGTCATAAGCAGGGTTTACCTTACTTTTATCAGAGATTGATGATATAGGCAAAACTACATAATCACCTACATCTGCCTGACCGATTATTAAACATGGCCTACTTTTAAAACTTTGTTTGCGAGCAGATCGATCATAATAAGGAACAATAGATTTATAAACTTTTCCTATCATTCAACATCCTCATAATCTTCAAATTCATCCAGATACATATCCCATATATGGTCATAAGGCCTAACCTTTTTGGCATCATTTTCGATATCCTCCAAAGATAGTTTGTTGTATCCGTTTTCAGATGTACTCAAACCTTTGCGTGCATTTTTCCATGAAGTCTCATCATGTGAAAGTTTGCTAAGTTTCCATGATGCCAGCTCTCCATACTGTGCTATCACATTAGAAACAATGTATATATATTTATCCGATATATTTTCCGTTTCTTTGGAAATAATTTCTCCATCAAAAAAACTCTTTCGAACTGCAACACAAACCGGACCGTAACGCCATCCTTCAAATTCATCAATGAAAAGTGGCTCCCCTGTAATTGCAAAACTTTCTCGCTGTGAAAAATAAAGCAGCTTGTGCAATTTCATTTCATCAATTGCTTCACCTGACATTTTGCGATATTCGTCGCAAATATATCGTGCAACATTAATCGCTCTTTCCATAGTTTTTCCTCCATTCTTTTCTTGTGTAATCTGCCATATAAAATGGCACCAATAAAAATAGCAAGAAAAGACTTATCTATGAACATATGATATCACAATTGTAGCCTTTTATATGTTAAATTTCAATGAATTTTAATATGTGGAATTATCATCCCCCTTATTCCATCATCACCGGCTGTCCTTTGTTTATTTTAAATTTCCGCTCCTCTATATTTACATTGTTTTTTTTATCAATACTGATTCTTAGCATAAGCCCCTCATCAGTGCCCCTTTGTATCTGCTTATCAAATATGCAATTACCCAGACTGTAATAAATATATTTGTCTTTATAAACCTCACTCTCCTGTATTACATGAGGATGGGCTCCCACTACAAAGTCCGCACCGTTATCTATGGCATATCTTGCAAGATTTTTTTGCATCTTGCTTGCAAATCGTTCATATTCAATTCCCCAGTGAAAATATACTATTTTAAAATCGGCTTTCATATTTTCAAGTTCAGTTTTTATTTTGTCGGATTTATTTCCGTCATAATCTAAAAGATAATTTATATTGGCTTTATCCGAATTGTATACAAAACCCTCCGGCGGAAATATGCTGTATGCCAAAATTCCCAGCCGAAAACCGTCCTTTTCAAAAATATAGCTCATATCCTCACCGTCATTTTCGCCGGCTCCCACATATGAGATGCCGGCTCTTGCCAGTTCATCCATAGTATCTTTTAAACCCTCGGATCTATAGTCCATTGTATGATTATTTGCCAGGTCACAGAGGTCTATACCCGCTTTTTTCATAGCTTTTGCATTGTCGGCTGAGGCTTTAAACACAAAGCGACTCGCCTTATTGGCTCCACGGCTATATTCGGTAATAGGGCATTCAAGGTTAACTATTGTAAGATCATCCTCTAAGAAAATATCTTTCATATTCTCATAGAGATGATCATACCCACTCTTTTTTATATAGCTGTCCACCCCTCTTGAAAGCATGATATCACCTACAATTGTAAGTTCTATACTTTTATTTTTTTTGCTTCGATAACAGTGAACAGCTATACCGGATACGGACATTACAATTAAAATCAATATAAAAATATTTTTTTATTTTTTAACATCCTGAACTGTAAGGAACTTCAGGAGTTATTATCTCCTCTCCCTCCTCCTCTTGCATATAATCCTCTACAAACGGAGGTCTCTTAGGCGGTCTTTTAACCATATTCTGCCATGCCTCATCTGTCAGCCTTTCATTACCTATAAATTCAAAATAATCAAACACCGCACCTCTTGTCAAATACAGCTTGCCCTCTATAGGTACAACAACATATATTTCAGCGGCATTTCCTACACCTACTTCAAGATATCCCATACCGCCGCTTGTACTTGCAGAATGAATATCCGCTATCTGTGCCATATTCTTATCTGTATCTGACGCTACCTGATACCAGTCTTGAGCCTCTGCAATACTGCTGCTTAAATACTCAAGTGTACCTCCATATGTCATTAATGTATCATTCTCTTCATATGTAAGACTTTCTCCCTTAAGTTCCTTTATAGAGCATTTCTTTAAAAATTCCAGCAATTCAACTATGTTTTCACATTTATTTTTCATACTGTCACTTATTCCGTTTCTTTGTGACAGTCCGTCCATAGTTTGCTTTGTAAGCCATATAAGTCTGTTATAAAATTCGGGATTCGGCTCCACATATCCTGTAACTTTTGGCGGCTCCTCTTCCTCTCCTCCACATTCCACACTGCTTTGGGCACCGTATAATATTGTATCATGTCTAAGCTCCGCCCAGCTTCCCAGTGCTGTGGCAAGTGATTTGCTCTCCCATGCCTTATTTCTCATAAAACTCGGATAACCTTCAGGGAATCTTTGATTTAAACTCTCAAGACTGTAAAGCCATGTAGTATATATATTACCCGTCTTATCCTTAATGCTTCTTTCATCAAACTCTGCCTTTACCTTATTGTATTCCTCTCTATATCCCGGCCATTTCTTTGCAGGTTCATAAAGCGAATCCAATATCTCTTCCGCTCTTTGAGATCCGAATACAGCCATAACATCAAGTCCGCTTGGGAAAGGTCTTTTTTCATTTGACAGTCTGCTTAAAATTTCCGAATCAGGTATATATCTTTGTCCCATAAATCTAAAACTCAAATCTATGGAACTGTTCTTTATCTTTGCCTGACTTACTTTATCAAGCTCGGCATAAAGCTTATCCATACCGCCCGCTATATCTTTAGGCTCAGGCATTTCCCCATAAGCAGCTTTAACTATGGCACCAAACTCCAAAGGATTTATATCATTTGTACTTCCCACAAAGAACTCTGTGATCGTATATATATCTTCCCACAGATCCATTCCTTTTTCCTTTGGCAGCTCCTCCAAAGCCTCGGTGGCAATGATTGACATATAGGCTCCGTCTTCATTTCTTTTGCCTACCGAGTCGGATAAAACAAAGGGTACAACACCATACACACTCATAGCACCAAAATACGCCTTTAATTCATCACTTCTGCTATAATGTCCCCTTACTTTAAACAAACTGTAGTCAACATCCGTACCGGTAATTGAAGATACAGTTTTGCTCTCCGCCCCTACATTTGCATAATCCTCTTCTACAAGTGTTTTTATTTCATCCGGCAAACTGCTGCCTTCGCCCAAAAGCTTTTCACATAGGGCAAAATATGCCAATGTCTTTCCGACAAGTTCTTTATCCTTTTGATTCTTTGTATCCTGATATTTTTGATTTAAAATATCCACCATATTTTTATTCAGCTCTTTAAGTTCTATATAAAGCTTTTCAGCCTCCGTCTGCCTGAGAGTATAATCATAAAAGATATGATAGAGCTGTAAAACGGAATCTGTGGTTATAAAACTCGGTATCCTATTATATGTATTTGCCTCATATATATAAAACAACTGTTGGCTGTCCGTAGGATTTACAACAAAACCGTTTTTTTCAATCATTTCTTTTTGCACATCATTCAAATTCCCGAACTGACTTAGATTTTCAATATTTGAAAGACCGCTTTGTATATTAATATCAGGAATATTTGCCTCTATTTCAAGAGGAGTATACTCGCCTCCTGTAGAATAAAATTCCTTTGGCTTTGGCAATTCATAGTCAAGATTTTTTGCTGTAATCGTATTATTCTTCTTATCATTGTCAACGCCCTGAGTTTTTTCATCCTTATCATTATTATGTACCTTTATATCGATACTGTATCTGCATGAAGTTAAAATCAATATAAAAATTATCATCACCGACAAAAATCGTTTTTTCATAAATTTATCCCCTTTTTTATGTTTTTACCTCTTTATTCCAAAAACAAATTTTCTTTTACTATTTTCACCTCTCTTTCCTTTCCGTCCGCTATAACATTTATTCCATCCTTATTATTATCAAATTTTATTTTTTTAAATTCTTCACTGCCCTGAATAAACAGGTTAAATCCGAAGCCCTCCCATTTATATACTGCCAAAATCCTGTTTTTATTCTCAAGTTCTTCTATCGCTATAAGCTCAGCTATACCGTCATTATCTATATCCGCCAATATAATATCATCAAAAGGTTTTGACAGTCTTGAACCCAGCCAGAGCGGTATAAGTTTTTGTGAATCAAAATTATAGAAAAAAGGTCTTTTTGCCAATGCATTGTGAAACTTTACCTTTTTATACATTATAATATTTATATCAGCTCTTTTATCGCCGTCCACATCACCAAGCTGTACCTTTGAAGGCTTCATATTTGAGAAATCAAATCTGTAATCCGGCTCTTCCCCCAATACTACATTGCCGTCCAATAATTTAAAATCTCTGTATATTTCTATAAATTTGCCATATGGCTCTCCGCTTGGCAGCCTCTGTCTTTCTCCACCGTCATTTATCGCAATAAGTTCATCATCACCGTCCATGTCTATATCTCCGATACTGTATGAAATGATATCTTTATTTGATATATTTGATGATTCTACTTTACTACAGGATGAAAGGATAAAAAGTATAGAAATAAATATGGCTGTTTTTATTATACAATCTCCCATACATACCCCTTACGAACTCTTAATATATTATTATTATAATTGCTGTAATGATTTTTTACAACAAAAACAGGCTCCCTTTGGGAGCCTGAGCAAAACATAAGCCGGGTTATGTATTAAACGGTCATCTATCTGGTCCTTATGTCACCACAAGGCTCTAGCGACCTACCTGAATATCGGACGGGCAGCCCTATTCGCTTCGGTCTTGCTTTGGATGGGGTTTACACTGTCCCCATATGTTACCATATGAGCGGTAGTCTCTTACACCACCTTTTCACCCTTACCTTTCGGCGGTTGTTTTCTGTTGCACTTTCCTTGGAGTCGCCTCCACCGGATGTTATCCGGCATCCTGCCCTATAAAGCCCGGACTTTCCTCACATTTGTGCGACCGTCTGTTTTACTAAAAGATACTTTAACATCCCGAAAAAGATTTGGCAAGATGAAATTAGAGTATTACCACATTACTCCTATAGGGATTTATAAGACTTTCTCCATATTTCTCAAAATATATCGAATTATATAAAAAATCCGAATATATATTGTTTTCAAATATTTTAAGGCTTTTTTCACTTAAGATATCCTTTGCATTACTTATTTTACTTATAATAGGCATTTTGCTTCGCCTTTTTAATTCGGATAAAAGCTCTGATGATTCTTTTTTAAATCCCAGAAGCAGGGGATAGGCTGATATATTTCCTCCCGACTTTATTTTCTTTAAATCCTGCTTTTTATGATTTAAAAGAATATGGAAAAGAGCACGACTGATTCTTGTATATGTAAAATTCTTGCTTTTTAGATTTAATATAAAATCTGTATAACTCCTGCTTTTAAGCTCATATATGTTTTTTTCTACGGTATTGGCAAGCTCCTCAGACATATCACAGTAATCTGTCAAATTCTCACCCCGTTTTAGCTTATCAAGTATATTTCTTTGCAAAGTGAATAAAAAATCATCTTCAAATACAGGTTTGTTTTTTTTAAGAAGATCAATATTTTCTTTCGGTACGGCTTTCATTATATTTTGAGTAAAATCTGTTTCTTTACAGTATCCCCTCACAGCCATAAGTTTTCTTATAGCAGTGGCTGATGAAAATTTATTTTCCTCTATTTCTTTTTCATGATATCCGCTTCCGCATCTGCTAATTATAACAGGCTCTATATCAACTTTTTTCAATTTTATATTTTTTAAATACTCTATTGCCAATATATTATTGGGGGAGGCAAGTATACTCTCTATCTGCTCTGTATTATTGCCTTTTAATCCCTTTATTATAGCATTATGCCTTGCTTTGGCATAATTTAATCCCGATGAAATATATTTTTTTATGTTGGATTCCAAATCTCCGTAAAGTAATATATCCGCTACATCATTAAGCAGCTTATAATCATTATTTTCCGCACCGAAGGATATATAATCCGCACCGAGTATTTGAAGCAGGCTTATACCGAAATCCGAAAAATCAGGAGCGCTTGCACAGGAAAAAAAGCTTGGCATTTCAAATACGGCATCCACCCCGGCATTTAATGCCATCTCCGCCCTTGTTTTTTTATCAAAAACAGCAGGTGCACCTCTTTGAACATAGTTACCGCTCATAATAACTATTATATAGTCGGCAGCCGAAATCTCTTTCGCTTTTTCTATCTGATATTTATGTCCGTTATGAAAAGGATTATATTCCGCAATAATCCCCAATATCTTCATATTCACCTCTACAAAAAAGGCAATCAGACACCTGATTGCCTAAATAATAATTTTAGATAATATCACTCATATCATATAGTCCTTCACTTTTTCCATTCAGGAATTTTGCGGCGGATATTGCTCCTTTTGCAAAAATCTTTCTGGAATATGCTCTATGACTGAATGTAATAACCTCATCCTCACCTGCAAATATCACATCATGATCACCTACTATAGTTCCTCCCCTTATAGCACAGAGCCCTATCTCATCAGCTCTTCTTGGCTCATGTCTTTCACTTCTGTCATAGGTGTATGAGAGTTTTTCTCCCATATTTTCATTCACTGCATCTGCAAGCAAAATCGCCGTACCGCTTGGAGCATCCAGCTTTCTTCTATGATGTGCTTCCACAATCTCTATATCAAAACCCGCCGCCCTAAGCGCCGGAGCCACATCCGATAATACCTTTGATAAAATATTTATTCCAAGAGACATATTTGCGGATCTGAGTATTGCGCAGCTTTTTGAAATTTTATTTATCCTATCTGTCTGTGCCTCACTAAGACCTGTAGTACAAATCACGGCAGGTATTTTTTTCTCCTCGATAAAATCAAGAAGATTATCCACTGCCTTTACTGATGCAAAGTCAATTATAGCATCTGCAGCGATATCGACTTTTTTAATATCATCAAATACAGGAAAATCATATTTTGACTCGGTATTTAAATCCACTCCTGCCACAATCTCTATATCGGAATCGGCAGCTGCAAGCTCAGATACCACCTTTCCCATTGCACCGTTTGCACCGTTTAATATTATTTTAGTCATTATAAAATACCATACTCTTTCATAGCCTTAGCCAAAATATCTTCATGAGGCTTTTCCATCTGTGTCAGAGGGAGTCTTAGAGGTCCGACATTTTTACCCTGCAAATTCATTGCTGCCTTTACAGGTATAGGATTTACCTCTGTAAACAGATTTTCAATCACATCAAGTGCCTCTATCTGCATTTTTCTTGCCTTCACAAAATCTCCGTCAAGTGCGGCACGACACATATCATGTGTCTGCCTTGGAGCCACATTTGATAAAACAGAAATAACACCCTTTGCACCTATACTCATAAGCGGCACTACCTGATCGTCATTTCCTGAGTACATATCTATCTCAGGGCATAATCTGAGTATTTTTACAGCATTTGAGAAATTTCCGCTTGCTTCTTTTACACCGACTATATTTGAAACACTATTTACCAGGTAGGCAATCGTTTCAGGCTCTATATTAACCCCTGTTCTTCCCGGAATATTGTAAAGAAGTACAGGAATATATATAGAATTTGCTATTTCACTAAAATGCCTTATAAGACCTTTTTGTGTAGCCTTATTATAGTAAGGTGAAACGACAAGTACACCGTCTGAACCGTATTTCTGTGCTTCTTTTGAAAACTCTACAGCTGTTTCTGTGGAATTTGAACCTGTTCCCGCAATAACGGGAATCCTCCTGTTTACTATTTCAACTGTTCTTTTTATAACATCAAGATGCTCCTCCACAGTGAGAGTTGATGCCTCACCTGTTGTACCGCAGGTTATTATACAGTCTGTACCTCCTGCTATCTGCTCCTCAATTATTTCTTCTAGTTTATCATAATTTACACTGAAGTCTTCATTCATCGGTGTTATAAGCGCAACACCGGCTCCCTCAAATATAGCCATAAAATCCTCCTAAACTTTTTGTCTTTTTTTCCTGATACTTACCGCATCCGAGCCCACATATCTTGCCTCAGTTTTTGAATATGCAAACTTTTGTGAACTGTACAGTCCATAATAACCTGATAATACAAAACTGACTCCCACTACTATAGCATAATAATTTAAACCAAGGCTACCACAAAATTCTATTCCCATAAATATCGAGGCAATCGGACAGTTGGTAACTCCCACAAAGCAGGCAATCATTCCGCATACTGTACATAATTCGTATGGAAGTCCGAATACTTTTGCAAAAGCGCCTCCAAAGGTTGCACCGATAACAAATGTCGGTACTATCTCTCCACCTTTAAAGCCTCCTCCAAGAGCCACCGCCGTAAAAAGTATTTTCATAAGAAATGCTTCATATCTTACATCTCCCTCCATACTTCTTTCAATCAGCCAAAAACCTCCGCCATTATAGTCTCTTCCTCCGGAAACTATAGTTAATATTATAAATAAAATTGATGCAACTACAATCCTAATATAATGATTTTTAAAATATTTTTTATAAAGGTCCGCACTTTCATGCATTGCTACAGAAAATAATATTGCCACCGTTGCACTAAGAGCCGCAAGTAATATCATAAATAAAACCATTCTAAGACTCCACTCCGGTGCACTTTGCAATATAAATTTCTCCTCAGGTGTATGTAAAATCCCTGCCACATATACGGCGATATATGATGAGAGCAGACATGGTATAAGTGCTGCATGATACATTACACCTACACTGAATAATTCCATACTGAATATGGATGCTGCAATCGGTGTACCGAAAAGCGCCGAAAAGCATGCCGCCATTCCGCACATTACCGCGATATTTATATCGGCTTTATCTGAAAATCTGCTTTCTCCAAGCTTTAGCTTTCTTCCGATAAAGCTTCCGATACTTCCTCCAATCTGCAATGCCGCACCCTCTCTTCCGGCACTTCCCGATGCCAGATGGGTAAGGAACGAAGATATATAAATTGCAGGTGCCATCTTTAGAGGCAGTCTTTCTCCTGATGATATCGAATCAATTACATAATTTGTTCCTCTTGGATTGTCCGCATTTATAAAATGATAAAGTCCTGCGATTATAAGCCCGAATACCGGCATAAGATAAAGTGTATAGCTGTGATTTTTCCATATTCCCGTGGCAAAATCTATAGCATGCCCGAAGCTTGAACCTGCAATCCCCACAATTACACCGATTATAAGCGACACTATTCCCCATTTTATACAATAGATCAAATTGGTTTTAAAATGAAATTTATTTAAAAATCCTCTGAAATCTACATTTACTTTTTCATCAAGCATTATAAGTTCCCTTACTCCTTACAAGTTTTGGTCTATATCCCTCTTTATTTAATCTCTCAACTATCTCTTTTTTATGTTCGGTGCCATAAGCCTCTATAGTGATTCTAAGCTCCACAGCGGCATTTCTGTTGATACTTATAAACTGATTATGCTCAAGTTTTACAACATTTCCTCTCTCACTTGCCAAAAGGTCCGCCACCTTTGCAAGCTCACCCGGCTTATCCGGCAAAAGCACCGAAACGGTAAATATTCTGCCTCTCTCAATAAGACCATGCTGTATAAGTGATGCCATTGTTATAACATCCATATTTCCGCCGCTTAGAATTGACACTATCTTTTTTCCCTTTACATTCAAATGTTTCAGAGCGGCTACAGTTAAAAGCCCTGAGTTTTCAACAACCATCTTATGATTTTCCACCATATCAAGAAATGAAACAATAAGCTCATTGTCATTGATTGTTATAATATCATGTATATTTTCCTTGATATATTTAAACAGCTTATCTCCGGGGGTTTTTACCGCGGTACCGTCCGCAATTGTATTTGCGGATTCTAAGGTTACTATATGATCTTCCTTTATGGAAGCCTTCATACAGGCTGCATTTTCAGGCTCAACACCAATGACTTGTATACTGGGATTCAGCATCTTTACAAGCGTTGCCACTCCGGCGCATAATCCGCCTCCTCCGATAGGCACCAGTATGATATCTACGGTAGGCAGCTCCTTTATTATCTCCATTGCAATACTGCCCTGTCCTGTAGCCACTGTAAGATCATTAAACGGATGTACAAATGTTGCACCGCTCTCCTTTGCATATTCCAAAGCTTTTGATGCCGCCTCATCAAAGACATCACCATAAAGCTCTACATTGGCTCCGTAGTTTTTAGTTCTGTTTATTTTTATAAGAGGTGTGGTGGTTGGCATAAAAACAGTAGCCTTGATACCTGAGAGCTTTGCGGCATATGCCACTCCCTGTGCATGATTTCCCGCCGATGCCGTCACTATTCCTTTTTTCTTTTCTTCTTCCGATAAAGTAAATATCTTATAATATGCACCCCTTACCTTATATGCCCCTGTATATTGCATATTTTCAGGCTTAAAAAAAACTTTATTTCCGGATTGCTCAGAGAAAAATTCACTGAATACCAGCTTTGTCTCTGATGTGACCTTTTGTACAAGCTCACTTGCCTCTTCAAATTTTTCTAATGTAAATTCTTTCATGATTTCCTCGATTCTATTTTACATAAATTGTAATAGCTTTTTCGATTACTCATTACTAAAGAGTGCATCCACAAACTCCTTTGAATTGAATTTGTGCAAATCATCTATTTTCTCACCCACCCCGACATATTTTACAGGAATTGAAAGTTCCGCCTGTATTGCCACCGCAATACCTCCTTTGGCACTTCCATCCAGCTTTGTCAGTATAATTCCTGTTATATTTGCAGCTTCATTAAATACTCTTGCCTGCTCCAATGCATTCTGCCCTGTAGTACCGTCCAGTACAACCAATGTTTCTCTGTATGCATCAGGATATTCTCTCTCAATGATTTTGTTTATTTTCTTTAACTCCTCCATAAGATTTTTCTTATTATGAAGTCTGCCTGCGGTATCAACTATCATTACATCGGTATTTCTTGCCTTTGCAGCCTTACATGCATCAAATACCACAGCACCCGGATCCGAGCCTTCATTTTGTGCTATTATATCCACTCCGGCTCTCTTTGTCCATTCCTCAAGCTGTTCTATTGCAGCAGCCCTGAAAGTATCCGCCGCCACTACAAGTACTTTTTTGCCGTCATTTTTAAGCTGACTTGCAAGTTTTCCTACCGAAGTTGTCTTTCCAACTCCGTTTACACCTATAACAAACACAACGGATTTTCTGTTTTCAAATTCATAAGCATTTTCTCCCAAATCCATTCTTTGCTTTATAGTTTCAATAAGGACATCTTTACACTGTGAAGGTGAAGTCAGATGTTCATCCTTTACTCTTTTTCTGAGTTCTTCTATGATATCTGTGGATGCTCTGATTCCGATATCTCCCATTATGAGGGTTTCTTCCAACTCCTCATAAAAATCCTCATCTATTACATCATATCCCAAAAAAACATTTTCTATTCCGCTTACAACGGCATTTCTCGTTTTTGTAAGACCTTCTACAAGTCTCGAAAAGAATCCTTTTTTCTTTTCTTCCATATCAGCCTCCTAATTATCTAATTCATTCTCTATAAGATTTACCGAAACAAGGGTGGAAACCCCCTTTTCCTGCATTGTTATTCCATAAAGCCTGTCTGATGCCACCATTGTACCACGCCTGTGGGTAATCACTATAAACTGTGTATGGTCTGTAAGCTTATGCAGATATTTTGCAAATCTGTCCACATTGGAATCATCAAGTGCAGCCTCTATCTCATCCAGAAGTGCAAATGGTGAGGGTTTAAGATTTTGTATAGCAAATAAAAGCGCTATTGCGGTAAGTGCCTTTTCTCCACCTGAAAGCTGCATCATATTTTGCAGTTTCTTACCCGGCGGCTGTGAGATTATCGTAATACCCGCCTCAAGCATATCTCCATCTTCTTCAAGTACAAGCTTTCCGCTGCCTCCTCCAAAGAGTTCTTTAAACACCTCATTAAATTCATCTGCAATCTCATCAAATTTTTCTGCAAATTGCTTTTTCATTGCAATATCAAGTTCTTCAATGATTTTTATCAAAGTAGCTTCCGCTTCCAAAATATCCGAATGCTGCTTTTTCATCAGCTCATATCTTCCCGATATCTCATTATAGTCGGAAATTGCATTGATATTTACATTCCCGAGTGCCTTTATTTTGCTTCTGAGTTCCTGTATCTGCGCCCTGATATCATTTAAATTCATATTGATATCGGTCTTTAATTCCAGTGAAGAATTATATGTAAGCTCGTACTCATTCCACATATAATTTGTTCGCTCTGAAATTCTCTCCTCGGATTTTTCTATCTGGCCTCTAAGCCTATATAAATCTCTGTCAAGAAGTGAAACTCTCTCACTGTAGGTATCTCTGTTTTCGAAGATCTTATTTTGAGATTTACTCTTTGTATCTTTAAATGCAGCCAGTTCTTCTTCTTTTGCCTTAAGAATCTCAATCTTTTTTAAAAGTTCCTGCCTTTTTTTATGCTCTTCTTCTATCTTCAAGTTTTTCTCCGATATATTTCTTGCAATATCAAAAGCCCTGTCCTTTAAACCCACTTTTTCAGATACAAGTTTTTCCATATCAGCCTTGGTTCTGCTTACATTCTTTTCACTGAACTCAAGTCTTTGTGATATATTTGCATTTTCAAGCCTTGAAGCATTCAGCCTCTCCATTATCTTTTCTTTTTGATTTCTATGATTTTGAATCTCCTTTTCAAGACTTTCCATATCTTTTCCGACTTTCCCGAAATCCTCACCCACATTGATAAGGCTGTTATCAAGTCTTTTGGTCTCATTTTCTATTTCCAAAAGCTCATTATCTATATTGTCAAAATCATTTTGAACCGATATGGATGATGCCTTTAATTCATCAAGTTTTTCAATCAGACTTCTTTTTCTGTTTTCTATATTATTCTTTTCGATAATAAGATCCTGATTGATTTTCCTGTTTTCCTCAATCTTTAATAAAATATCCTTTCTCTGTGCTTTAAAGGCTTCCACCTTATCATTTGCTTGTGTATAATTTTTTAAAAGCTCCGATACACTGATTTCAAGCTCATCTATTTCCCTCTTTCTTCCAAGCAGATTTCCGGCACCCTTAAAAGCACCTCCGCTTATAGAACCTCCGGGGCTTAATGACTCACCGTCAAGTGTAACCACTCTGTACTCATATGCAAACTTTTTTTCAAATGCTATGGCATTATCTATATTGTCAATAACTACAATCCTGCCAAGCAAACTCCCCACAAGATTTTTATAATTATCATCATATTCCACAAGGTCTGAGGCTATACCTATAATACCTCTCTCCTTTAGAAAGCCTGTATTTGAAAAAGTGGAATTTCTTACAGATGAGAGCGGTAGGAATGTGGCTCTTCCGTATTTATTTTTTTTCAAATATTCTATCAGTATCTTTGCGGTATTTTCAGAATCGGTAACTATATTTTGAATCCTGCCTCCGAGTGCAGTCTCTATAGCTATTTCATACTCTTTTGATGCCTTAATAATATCCGCAACAACTCCGTGAATACCTCCGATTCTGTCTCTGGTCTCCATTATCTTTTTTATGGAATTGCCATATCCGTCATATCTTTCGGCTATATTTTTTAATGATGTCAGCCTTGCAGACTCTCTTTGATACTTTATTTGCAAATCCGATGCCACTTTTGAAAATCTTGTTATCTCGGCATGAATATCCTCATCCATACTTTCAAGTTCATTTCTTTTGGCTGCTGTAATATCAATGGACTCATTTATTTCATTAAGGCTTTTATCCTCTTCATTTATTTTTATCTCCAGAGTGTTTTGTCCGGTTTTACTCTCAAGCAATCTTTGAGTCATTTCGGCTTTTCTAAGTCTTACCTGCTCTAAGATACCTCTATACCTTTCTTTTTTCACTCTTAAATCGGCATTTTTTGAAGTGAACTCCTCAGAAGTAATTCTTAAACTTTCAAGTTTCTTTAAAAGTTCATTTATTTTTTTATCGGTATCTTCAAGTTCATTAAAGATACCGATTTCCCTTTCACTGCTTTCCTTTAAAAGTATCTGCAGTGAGTTTTTTTCCTCCTCAAGAGCGTCAAGCTCTTTTTGTTTTTTCTCTATATCGCTGTCTATATTTTCACTTCTGGATGATAAACTCTCATTATTTTTATTTTCGGAGTTTATCTGTTCCTTTAATATTTCAATATGTGAGGTGATTTCCTGTAATTCTATTCCTGCATTACTTCTTATGTTTTTTACTTCATCCAGCTCTTCATCCAGCCTTCTTAAATCTGCACTAATACCCTCATAGTCCTCTTTTGATTTTTCAAATGCCGCTTTTGCATCATTTAAATCATCCGATAAAAGTTTCTCTCTTTTTTTATACTCATTCAGATTTTGTGTAATACTGTCATACTCCATTACATAACTGTTTACATCAAATATCTTTAATTCCTCACGCAAACCTAAAAACTCTTTGGCAATCTTAGCCTGCTTTTCAAGCGGACCTACCTGCTTTTGCAGCTCTGATATAATATCATTTACTCTTACAAGACTTTCTCTCTCCGATTCAAGCTTTTTTAGAGCCAGTCCCTTTCTTCTTTTAAATTTGGTGATTCCTGCAGCCTCGTCAAATAATTCTCTTCTCTCCTCAGGCTTTCCGTTCAGTACCTTATCTACCTGCCCCTGACCTATTATAGAATATCCGTCCTTACCGATGCCGGTATCAAAAAACAGCTCACTGATATCCTTCAGTCTGCAAGCGGAGCCGTTTATCAGATACTCACTTTCTCCCGATCTGAAAAGTCTCCTTGAAACCGTAACCTCTTTAAAATCTATATCAAGCTTATGATCCGAATTATCGAGGGTGATGGCAACATAGGCAAATCCGAGCGGTTTTCTAAGTTCCGTTCCGGCAAAAATAACATCCTGCATATTTCCGCCTCTAAGCTGCTTGGCACTTTGCTCGCCCAAAACCCATCTTACCGCATCCGAAACATTACTTTTTCCGGAACCGTTGGGACCTACTATACCGGTTATTCCATTGTGAAAATCAAATACAATTTTATTTGCAAAGGACTTAAATCCTTGAATTTCAATACGCTTTAAATACATCCTTCAATTTTTCCTAATTTTTTTAATGCTTCATAGGCGGCTGCCTGTTCTGCAGCCTTCTTGCTTACGCCCTCACCCACTCCGGCTCTTTTACCGTCAATATTTACAGCTACAACGAACTTTTTTAAATGATCCGGTCCCTCTTCTGATAATAGAGTGTATTCCACAGGTTTTGAATCCTGTGATTGAATAACTTCCTGTAAAATAGTCTTGCTATCATAAAAGAAGACTTTATTCTCATATTCATTTAAAATGAATTTTAAAATCACCTCTTTTGCACTAGCAAAACCACCATCCAAATAGATGCTTCCTATAATCGCCTCAAATGTATCACTGATAATACTCGGTCTCATTCTTCCACCGGTATGTTCCTCACCTTTTCCAAGCTTTAAAAACTCACTGAGTTTTATATTTTTAGCGCAGTCCACCAAAGCCGGCTCACAAACAAAGCTTGCTCTTATTTTTGTAAGCTCACCCTCCGGCTTTTCAGGATAAACTCCGTAAAAAAACTCACTGCTGACAAGCTCCAATACCGCATCTCCCAAAAACTCCAGTCTTTCATTGGAGCCGTTTTTACCAAGCTGATGCTCATTGGCATAGGAACTGTGTGTAAGTGCCTGCTTTAAAAGTTCTTTATTCTTATACTCATACCCTAATAATTCCTGCAATTCTTTTAAATTATTATTCATATAAATCCTCTACATTCCAAATCTATAAAAGAGGCTATTTGCATAGCCTCATTATCTCTTATCTAAAGGAGTCTGTTGCCTTCTTTATTTCTTCTACCGCATCCTGCACAGTATGAATATTCTCTGCAATTTCCTGAGGTATCTCAAGTTCAAACTCCTCTTCAATTCCTGTAATAATCTCAAATAAGTCAAGGGAATCCGCTCCCAAATCGTCTACAAAAGAAGAACTCAGCTCAATTGTACTCTCATCAATATTTAAAACCTCAGCGATTAATTTTTTTTAATTTCTCAAACTCCATTTTATTCTCCATTCTAATTATTTGTCATTTTTTCTCTTATAATATCACTTAAAGCTTCTTCTTTAAAGCTCTTACATTGCAAAATCGAATTACAGATTTCATTTGCCTTTGAATTTCCATGTGCTTTAACGACCAGACCGTTAAGACCTAGCAGAGGTGCTCCGCCATATTCGCTTGCATCAAATGATTTTAAAGTCTGCTTTAATGAAGATTTTATCATCATTGCACCTATTTTTGTGAAAACATTCTTCATCAATGCTTCTTTTATTTTTCCTATCAGCGTGGAACCTACACCCTCATATAATTTGAGTATTACATTTCCCACAAATGCCTCACAGACTATAATATCCGCACCGCCTTTCGGGATTTCTCTGGCTTCCACACTGCCGATGAAATTGATATCATCGCATTCCTTTAAAAGCGGCATGGTTTCTTTTACAAGAGCATTACCTTTTTCTTCCTCGGCACCTATATTTACAATACCTACTCTTGGATTTTTAATACCTATGACCTTCTCCATATATAAAGAACCTATTCTGGCAAACTGAACCAGATGCTCAGCTCTTGCATCCACATTTGCACCACAGTCAATAAGCAGTGATACCCCCTTTTCAGTGGGTAAAAGCGGTGCCAGTGCAGGTCTTAGTATTCCCTTTATTCTTCCCACTATCAGCTGTCCTCCGACAAGTACCGCTCCGGTGCTTCCCGCACTTACAAAGCCGTCAGCCTTACCCTCTTTTACAAGATTCATACCTACCACTATGGATGAATCCTTCTTTGCTCTGATAGCAGCTACAGGTGCTTCCTCATTTGTTATCACCTCTGTGGAATAAACCACAGAGCATCTGTCTTCAAATTCTTTGATTACCTTCCCCTCTAAAACCTCCTTCTTACCGACTAAAATAACTTTAATGTCTTTATCTTTCTTTAAGGCATCAAATGCCCCCTTTATTATTTCTTCGGGTGAATAATCTCCACCCATTGCATCCAATGCAACCGTAACCATAATACACCTCGAAAGTAAGTTTTAAGTTTTTATCTTAATACCATTGTATCATATATGAATAGAAACATATTCGCAAGATAAAATTTAAATATGGGAAATTATTTTTTTACTGTTACATCCTTTAATACAATAAGACCTTCTCCACGCCATAGATATACCGCTTTGGCATCTGAAAGTTTTTTTCTTATATTTCTGCCTTTCTCTTCCAAAGCCCTCCCCTCTTCTCCAAGCGGAGTTATAACTCTATTGTCTTCTATGATACAGTCCACATCATCATGATATAAATCAAGTAAAAAACTTTTATAATATTCTATCCTTTTTAAATCTTTTTCATATTTTTTATCCACTATAAGATATATCATATCATGACCGCCCTATTGCTACAGTCATTCCGTCTTTTGCCGTCTTTTTAAGTATTAACTTGTCACATTGTATCAAAACCGCTCTTTCGCAAACATTTCCCACTCCTACGGTTTCTTTTACAAAATCCGACTCATTAAACTCTCCCTCCACCTTTTTTAATTCATCCTTGGTGAAGGTATAAAACGGAACCGATAAGCTGTTTGAAAGTTCAACTATAGCCCTCTCATCTTTTTTTATATCAATGCTTCCGACGGCTTTTATCGCCCTTATATCAAGCCCCTCATCTCTAAACACCTGATAGATAAAATTCTGCTATTTTTTTATATCTGTATTTTTTTTACAGCCCACACCTATATATAGATCCTTGTGTATAAGAGTCAGTACATTTTCATCATAGATTTTATCCGTTATTCTTACAGTAAGATCACATTTTGAATGTGAAGGATTTAATTTTTCCCTTATACCCGAAACATCTATATCCTTTATATCACTGTCAATATCTACGGGCTTACCGTCAAGCAGTGCCGCACTTACATCCTTTGCAAGTTTTCTTGATGAAAGTATCAAATCATACTTTTTTGCAAATACATCCACTGCAAAAGCACCATTGATATCTGTAGCTGTAGTAATAATAGGAGTGGCACCAAGTGCCGCTCCTATATATTCCGCTAATTCATTTGCACCTCCGACATGACCGGAAAGCAATGGTATCACATATCTTCCAAGTTCATCTATTACAAGTATCGCAGGATCGCTAAACTTATCCTTTATATATCCGGATATGCTTCTGATTGCAATACCTGTAGCTCCGACAAATATAATGGCGTCATCACTGAAATGCTTTTTTACTTTTTCTTTTAAATCAGTTAAGACTCTCATTCTTTCATCTGTCAGATATTTTTCCAAGGTATATGATGATATATTATTTTCTTTCAGTATATCCATCAACCGGATATTTATTTCTCCACCTTTTTTTGTAAATGAAAAAATACTTATTTTTTTATCTGTCATAGACCGTAATCTTCTGCTGCAAGCTCCCTATTTGCCGGTTTTTCCTTACATAAAAGTATCAAAAGTATAATACCCGGAATAATCATCAGATATGTTACATTGCTTATTAGAGTGTTTATCGCATCGGTATTGAGTGCCGGTGGCAGATTGCCGATGGTATTATTTATAATATGTATCAAAATAGTGTAAAAAATATTTCTTGTTTTATAGTAAATAAGTCCCATAATACAACCCATTACAGCAGTATAAACACTCTGCACAAAAATCATATGCCATATGCCGAACAGCACCCCTGAAACAATGATTGCAAACCATGGACTCTTTGTTATTCTCTCAAGTGAGTTAAATATCAACAGTCTGAATAATATCTCCTCTACAACAGGACCTATAATTGATATGGACAATAGTGACCATATATAGGCACCGGATTCCAAATCATCATATACACCTGAAAAATATTCAACATTTTCGGCAATAAAAGGAATTGCCACCAAAAATCTGTCTACAAGTTCAAACCAAAGCCCTGCTATTCCGTAGAATGCAAAGCCCATTACAAGACAGAAAATAAAGCCCTTAACATATCCAAGCTTTACCCCCGGTTCATGCTTTTTAACTATAAATACCGCCAATATAAGATAAATAACAATAAGTATTGCAGAAATAAATGTATCCACAAATGCATTTATACTCGGAAGTAATGCTTCCGGCACTACGCTGTAATTTACATCAATATAGTTAAAAGCTCTAAATATTACATCACTGAGCCTTTCATAGCTCAAATATAAAAGGACAATAACAATTGCCCAAAAAGCTGTTCTTTTATAGTTTCTCTCCATATAACTCCTTATAAATCAGATAAAAAGGTCGCAGATGAAATCCACCTACGACCCCCGTTAACTAAATTTTTATTCCTCTTCAGACTCGGAATTTCTTGCATTCTCTTTCTCAAGCTCTTCATTTGCCTGAGTTAAAGCTTTAATACTAAGTGAAATCTTCTTATCCGCCTCATTGAACTCAACGATAACAGCTTCAACTTCATCTCCTACCTTAAGTACATCAGAAGGTTTTTCCACATGATCATGTGAAATCTGAGATACATGCAATAATGCATCAACTCCGTTTGAAATCTCAACGAATGCACCGAAATCTGTCATTCTTGCAACTCTGCCCTTTACAACATTTCCGCGTGCAAACTTCTCTTCAGCATCAAGCCATGGATTCTGGTCAGGGAACTTCATTGAAAGCGCAATCTTTTCTCCTGAGATATCCTTAATAAAAGCTGTAACAGTCTCTCCTGATTTGAATACCTTCTTTGGATTCTCCACTCTACCCCAGCTCATCTCTGAGATATGTAAAAGACCGTCTGCACCTCCAAGGTCAACGAAAGCGCCAAAGTCTGTAACATTCTTTACTGTACCCTCTATTACATCTCCCGGTGTTATCTTCTCAAATAAAGCCTTCTTTTGCTCCTCTTTCTTAGCTACAAGAAGCTGCTTTCTGTCACCGATAATTCTTCTTCTCTTTGGATTGAACTCTGTGATAACGAACTCAATCTCAGTATCCTTATATTTAGATAAATCTCTCTCAAAAGTATCTGATACAAGTGAAGCAGGTATAAATACTCTTGCATCCTCTACAACTACACTGAGACCGCCCTCAACTACCTGTATCACTTTTCCTGTAAGTACTTCATGATTGTTGAAAGCATCCTCAAGCTTCTTATTACCTCTATCCTGAGCCAACCTCTTGTATGAAAGGAGAACCTGACCTTCTCCGTCATTTATCTTTAAGACCTTTGCCTCCATGTCGTCACCGACATTTACAACTGTTCTTAAATCTAAACTGTTATCATTACTATATTCACTTCTTGTGATGATACCGTCTGACTTAAATCCGACATTAAGAATAATCTGATCTTCCTTAACATCAATTACCTTACCGTTGACAACTTCTCCCGTGTGTAGAGTCTTGAATGACTCATCTAACATTTGTTCAAAACTTAGATCTGACAATATTTTGAACCTCCTCAATGATATGTTTTGGGGTTGACGCCCCTGCCGTAATACCTACACTATCCACAGAAAGTAAAGCATCATAGTCCAGGTCCTCAAGAGTTTGAATAAAAACTGTATTCTTACATTCTTCCTGACATATTTCCACAAGCTTGGATGTATTGGAGCTTTTTTTATCTCCGATAACTATCATAGCATCCACATTTGACGCTATATTTTTTGCCTCAGCTTGTCTTTCCTGTGTTGCATTGCAAATCGTATTAAAACATCTTACATCATAACCTAAAAGCGATATTTTATCAATGATTTCTTGAAATTTTTTATGATTAAATGTAGTTTGAGCTACGATTATGATCTCTTTATCCTTTTTTAAGTCTAATTTTATAAACTCATCTATGTTTTCCACCGCATAGGTATTTTGATCTCCCCAGCCTCTTATTCCTTCCACTTCAGGATGCTTGGGATTTCCTATTATTACTACAGTTTTTCCTTTTCCGCTCTGCACGGAAACTATAGCATGTATTTTTTTTACAAAAGGACAGGTGGCATCCACCACTCTATGTCCGCTTTCCTTTACATAATTGTATATCTCTTTACTTACACCATGTGAACGGATAATTACGGTTCCCTTTGGCAGGGAATGTAAATCCTCTATGGCAACAGCCTCCACACCCCTTTTTTTCATATCCTTAACGACTTCTTCATTGTGAATTATAGGTCCCAGAGTATATACAATATCATCATTTTTTTTTGCTTCTTCATATACGGTATTTACCGCTTTTTCCACTCCGAAGCAAAATCCTGCACTTTTAGCCAGCTCGACTTTCATTTTTCCTCTTTCACCATTGTAAGTATCTTTGATACCACCTCATCTATAGACATTTCTGATGAATCCAGATAATAAGCATCTTCTGCATGTTTTAGAGGTGATATTTCCCTGTTCATATCCGCCTCATCTCTTTTTATTATTTCATCCTCAATAATATTTATATCCAAATCTTTAAAGCCCTTTTCCAAAAGTTCAAGATATCTTCTTTTGGCTCTGATTTTGGAGCTTGCACTCAGATATATCTTAAGATTTGCCTTTGGTAAAACCACAGTACCTATATCTCTGCCGTCCATTACCACATTTTCTTTTTCTGCAAGCTTTCTTTGCAAGGCTACAAGCTTTTCTCTTACACTCCCTATGGCACTGAACTTACTTGCAAACTTACCTATCTGCTCAAGCCTTAATTTATCGGTAACATCATCCCCGTTTAAAAAAACTTTCTGTATTCCGTTCTCATACTTTATGCTGATATCAAGTTTTTCTAAAAGTTCTTCCGCTTTTGCATCATTTCCATCCTCCACATTATTGTCAAGAAAGAATAACGCCACCGCTCTGTACATTGCTCCCGTATCTATATAAATATATCCAAGCTTTTTGCTCAAAGCTTTTGCTATACTTGATTTTCCGGCACCTGCCGGTCCGTCTATTGCTATACTGTTCATTCTCCTGCTCCTTCTCCTGCGGCATATCCTGTGGACCATGCTATCTGAAGATTATAACCTCCTGTAAATGCATCCAGATCAAGCACCTCTCCTGCAAAAAATAATCCCTTGATTTTTTTTGATTCCATGGTCTTTGGATTTATTTGTGAGACTTCCACTCCTCCCTTTGTGATTATCGCCTCATTAAAGCCTCTTGTGGAGCTTATCACATATTCGAGATTTTTTGTAGCATGTACAAGCCTTTGCCTTTCCTCTTTTGTAAGTAAATTTACCTTTTTTTCAGGATCTATTTTGCTCTGATATATGACCTCATCTATAAGTTTTGCCGGAAAAAGCTTATTTAATGAGTTTTTCAAACTTTTGTTTTTTTGCTCAGTGAAATCTCTTAGTATCCTCTCATCCAGCTTTTCCTCATCCAATGCGGGCTTTAAGTCAATACAGAGCCTATAGCCCTTTATATTTTTATTTCCTATGATTGCAGATGCCGATATTATCACAGGACCGCTTACTCCAAAATGTGTAAAAAGCATTTCACCGAACTCATCATATACAAGTTTTTTGTCATTATATATATATACATTTACATTCTTTAGCGAAAGCCCCTGTAATGCCTTTATTCTATCTCCCTCAATATTAAAAGGTACGAGAGAAGGATAGAGCTTGCTTACGCTAAGTCCGGCCTCTTTTGCAAATCTGTAGCCGTCACCGTCAGAGCCTGTAGCCTGATATGACATTCCGCCTGTAGCCACAATAACGGCATCAGCCATAATTTTATTTTTCCCGATTATCACACCTTTGCATATATCATTTTCTATTAAAAGAGAATCCACCTTTGTATTCAGTCTTATATCAACATTCAAAGCCCGAAGTGCATTTTCAAGAGATTTTATTATATCCGAGGAATGATCACTTACCGGAAATACCCTGTTTCCTCTTTCAATTTTAAGTTTGGTGCCGTTTTCTTCCACCAGTCTCATAATATCTTCATTTGTAAAGTTTTTAAAAGCACTGAATAAAAACCTCTTATTGCTTACTACATTTTCCATCACAGTATTCATATTGGAAGCATTTGTAAGATTACATCTTCCCTTCCCTGTAATAAAAATCTTTTTTCCGAGTTTTTCATTTTTTTCAAGCAATATTACCTGCTTTGATGTTAAAGCAGCGGAGTATGCTGCTATCATTCCTGCCGCACCTCCGCCTATGATTATTACTTTTGCCATATTATAATACCGATTTTACAAACATATCATATATTGCCTTTATAGTTGTTTCAAAGTCATTTTCCTTAACACCCACAATGATATTAAGCTCTGATGAACCCTGATCTATCATCTTTACATTCACTCTTGCATGTGCAAGTGCCGAGAATATTCTTCCTGCTGTGCCTCTGTTTGCCTTCATTCCTCTGCCTACAACTGCAATAAGTGCAAGCCCTGATTCCATCTCCACAGTATCCGGACCTACAGCTCTATGTATACCCGATACTATCTGCTGCTCATGCTCTTCAAACTCTGATTGATGTACAAGCACTGTCATAGTATCAATACCTGAAGGCATATGCTCTATTGAGATATTGTTTTTTGCAAAAACATCCAATACTCTGGAGCAAAATCCTACCTCTGAGTTCATCATTGCCTTATCCACATTTATCGCACAAAATCCCTTTTTACCGGCGATACCTGTAATGGTAAACTTTGAGCTCTTGCAGGTACTTTCCACAATCATTGTACCCTTATCCTCAGGCTTATTTGTGTTTCTGATATTTATCGGAATACCCTCTTTTCTTACAGGAAAGATCGCATCCTCATGTAATACTGAAGCACCCATATAAGCCAGTTCTCTAAGCTCCTTATATGTTATTGATTCAATGGTCTCAGGGTTTGGGATTACTCTCGGATCAGCCACTAAAAATCCCGATACATCGGTCCAGTTCTCATACATATCAGCCTTTATACCTCTGGCAACTATGGAACCTGTGATATCGGAACCTCCTCTTGAGAATGTTCTGATTTTTCCGCTATGGTCACTGCCGTAAAATCCGGGTATTACCGCTCTTTGAACTTTTTCAAGTCTTTCCGCAACTTCCTTATTTGTAGCCTCCGAGTCAAATGTACCGTCCTCGAAGAAAAATATCATTTCAGCCGGATCTACAAACTCCACCCCCAGATATTTTGCCATTATAAGACCGTTTAAATATTCTCCTCTTGATGCCGCATATTCTCTACCTGCTTTATTTAAAAAGTTTTCCTCTATCTTTGCAAACTCAGGTTCAAGATTTAAATCAAGTGAAAGACCGTCTATAATCTCCTCGTATCTTGCCTTTATTTTCTCAAATTTTTTCTTATACGAAGCACCCTCTGCCGCAGCATCATAAGTCTCATATAAAAGATCCGTTACCTTCTCATCCTTTGCATTCCTTTTTCCGGGTGCGGAAGGAATCACAAACTTCCTTGACTTATCAGCCTTTATTATATCTCCCACTTTTTTAAACTGATGTGCGCTGGCAAGTGAGCTGCCTCCAAACTTTACTACTTTTATCATAATTTTTAATCTTCTCCAAAACTTTTTATCTGAAATATTTTACAACAGATTCAAAGATTTGCAAGTACTGTTTTAAAATATTTATAAAAGTCTTATAAATTGCAATCTGTCTTGGGCTGATTTTCTATGAGTTTTATGGATTATTTTTGTTAATATTTACTTTAAACTTCTTATATGACTCTGTATACCGTCACATACAATATTTGAAAGTTCGCCCATTATCAGAGGTTTTGCATACTTTATAAACTCTTCCTTTACGCCAAAGCCGTCATCAGATATCCATTCCCTCGGTATTTCCTTTTCAATATTTGCAACCAAATTTATATCACAGGATTTTACGGTTGAGGAATACGGAGCTTCCGGCGTTCTCTCAAAATACATCATAACTCCGGTTTTTCCCTCAATTCCTGCTTTTACTCCCAAAAATCCTATATTAAACGCCTCATCTATATCGGTTTTACTTTGAAGATGTGCTGCCGCTCTTTGCAAGGTATTTATCTCCACAGCTCTTGTTTTTACCGAAAGTTCGGATTTTATCTTTTTAGCAAGATATGCTGCGGTGCCTGAGAGCATTTTATGTCCGAATGCATCCACATTTCCCTCATCTTCACTTATATAATTTCCGTTTAAATCTTTAAGTCCCTCGGATACGGCAACTACAATATTATTTTTATTTGAAAGTTTCTCATCAAGTATTTTTATAAATCCCTGTAAATCAAGACCTATTTCAGGCAATAATATAAAATCGGCTCCGTCATTTAAGCTGTTTTTTGCCAATGCGGCTGCGGCTGTAAGCCATCCCGCATTTCTGCCCATAATTTCTACAACTGTTACACTCTTTAGATCATATACATTTGAATCTCTGACTATTTCTGAAATACAGGTTGCAATATATTTTGCCGCACTTCCATAGCCTGGAGTATGATCTGTAACAGGCAGGTCATTGTCTACAGTTTTCGGAACTCCGATAAATCTGATATCACTTCCGATAAGCTTTGCATAATCCGACAATTTTTTTATGGTGTCCATAGAGTCATTTCCGCCTATGTAGATGAAAATCTCAATATTATACTTTTTAAGTATCTCAAATATTTTCTCATAAACCTCATTATTTGCTTCCACCTTGGGCAGTTTATATCTGCAAGAGCCAAGATATGAGCTTGGTGTTCTTTTTAATAGCTCAATATTTAACGAATTGTTAAGAGTATCATCAAGGTCTATTATCTTTTCCGATAATAATCCTTCAATACCGTATCTCATACCATAGACCTTTTTAAATCCTGATTGCTTTGCCCCTTCATAAACTCCTGCCAGTGATGAATTGATAGCCGCAGTCGGTCCGCCCGATTGACCTACAATTAAATTTTTTCTCTCTATCATAAACTTCTCCATATCCTAAATATTTTTATCTAAATTTATAGCATTTAGACTGATTTTTAATAGTTCTTCCACTTCATCCTGTGGTATAAGGAGTCTGTCGGAAAGCTCCTTGGCAGTAGCTTCTCTACCGTATTCATTTGCCAAAGCACTTGATATTTCCATCAACTCGTTAAGCCTGTTTGTAAGCTCGTTTGAATCATGCTTTGCTCTGTTTTGTTCATCTATTATCTCATTTAGTCGCTTTTCAACAGCCTGTCTTATTTGAGCTTTTAAATCTCCGGACTTATACTCCGTTACCGCCATAGTAAGTGCCAAATGGCTCTCACTTATTAAATCCATTACTTCCTGACCGCATCCCATAAACGGCTGTACAAGCTCTGTAGCATACATCATATGCGCTTCTATAAGCCTGTTTTTGGCATTATTATCACCTGTACACAAAGCTTTAAGCAAATCATCTTTTTTTGCCTCATCAAGCGGCTTTATATTTTTCATATCCTCAAGATACATCTCAAGAACTGTTTTATCCTTCACTGTCTGCTCCCATCTGTGCCAATGTAATATTTATTTTCTTAAACATATCCTTTACATATAAATCAAAGGTATACATTATATCTCTTTCAAGTAAAAATGACTTCGGCGAAAATGAACTGATAAGATTCAATCCTTTATCTGCATATCTTATATTCAGATACATATCCGCATCTATATCCTTTGTTGTATTATCCGCAATCCATTTTTTTGTAAACTCTTTTGAAAATTTTAATATGAGTTTGAAAGCTGTAGGTGGCTTTTTCCCCTTTATTATTTCAAAACAAATATGTCTTATTTCGCTCCAGCTACAAAAATTTCTGTTTTGTTCCTCGTCAAAATAAGACTTATTCAGATTACCCTTTATATCAAATTTTACAAATGTGGTAAACTCCGCCTCCACAACACTGAATTTATCAAATAAATCAGTCATAAAAAGTTTTTTGGTGAATTCCTTCACATCTAAAATCTCAAAGGCCTCCATTTTCTTCCTCCGACCAAAGTGTAAAGAAATCTCTTCCGGAAAGAACTATATCGGGACTTTTGCAGACCTTTTCAAATTCACTCTCATTTATATCTATAGGGTTTTCCTTCGCATAATTATTATATAAATTTAAAAGATAAGCCGATTCTCTTTCTTCTTTTATTCTTTTTTTATTTCTTCTTGTGGCATCTTCATTATAACCCTTTACACATTTATAAAGCATATACTTACCCTTATCTGTGACAATCGGGCTTATACCGCCGTCCACCAAAACACTTAAAGCATTCTTTACATCATCGGATTCATTGTTTATAGCTATACTTCTTGAAATATCGTCACTTTCCGAAAACTGATTTGCGAGTTTTACACAGTTTTCACCATTATTAAGTCTTTCCAAAAGTGTTGTTGCAAGCTCATAGTCTGAAACTTCAATCACATAAAAATCCATTATTCTGGCTTCACTCTCACTTACCTCTTTGACATTTTTTTCTATCAGATTTTTCTTTGTCTTATTTACCAAAAAATAATCTAAAAATACGGTATCGCAATCCTCCCTGCTAAGTTCCGGGAAATCCTGTGTATTTGCCACATTTTCATCATAAAATATTTTTGAGAGCTTCAATGCTTTATTTTTTTCCTGCTCGGATAAGGTAATTTTATAATTACCTGCCACCTTCTTTAATACCACCAATTCCTTATAATAATTTTTCAAGTCATTATAAAAATTATCTCTGTAGGTAAGATTTCTTTCTCTGTCAACATAGCTGTCCCATATTGCATCTGTGTATGTACCTGTTACAATCTGAATCTCCGATACCGCAGGAATAAGCATCTGGCTGTAATTATAGCCTAAACTGTTTTCTGTAAGATTGATTTTTATATTTTCACTGATACTGTTAGTCTTTATTCCACAACCGTAAAGACAAATAGCCATTATAAAGCCAAACAAAAATTTTCTTTTCAACTTAGTCTCCTAAAGCAGATAATTTAATATTTTTAAAACACCTGCATTTTCATTACTGTCTGCCATAAATCTTGCAGCTTCCTTTGCTACGGGAGCTGCATTTCCCACTGCAAAAGAATAATATGCCGCTTTAAATATTTCAACATCATTGCCCTGATCTCCAAAAACCATTGTTTCATTTTCGCTTATATCAAATGCTTCCTGAAGTTTTCTTAAAGCATTTCCCTTACTCACACCCTTTGCCGTACAATCAAGCCACATTTTTCCGGCATAATTTACCAAGAGCTTATCACAATATTTAGCTATAATATGATCCGCCTTTCCATATACACTTTCGGAATATGCTGAAATTTTTATTATATTTTTTATCTTGGTAAGATCCTCCACAAGTTCTATTCTTCCTCTGTATCCGCCCCTGATCCAGTCTATTAAAAACTCATTATTCTCTTCGATATAGTAAGAATTCTCATCCGCCACCATAGCAATCAATTCGCTGTCTTTTCTTATATCTAAAATCAGATCCTTTGCTGTTATTTCATCCATTTTATTTATAAAAAGACTTCTGCCGTTGATCCCTATATAGGCTCCATTATCCGAAATATAAAAAATCTTATTCTTTACCTCTTCAAAAACATTTTCTATACTTACCCACTGTCTGCCCGATGCGACAGCAAAATGTATCCCTTTATCATGGAGAGCCTTTATAGCCTCTACAACTCTTTTATCAAGCTTGCCCTCACCGTCACCTACCAAGGTTCCGTCCACATCCGAAGCAATAAGTTTTATCATTTTTAGTATATACCTCCAATTATAAATGCTATAACTATACCCAGTATTGCACCCATAAATACCTGTAGCGGTGTATGTCCGACAAATTCCTTTAATCTTTCTTCAAAATGTTCAAAATTGTCTTCAAATATATTGTTCTCCAAAATCATATTAAGGAGCTTTGCCTGCTTTCCGGTTTCTCTTCTGACACCCATGGCATCATACATAACCACCAATGCCAAAATAAAGCTGACCGCAAACTCAAATCCCGAAAAGCCGTATTTTAATGCACTTGAAGTAGCCAATGCACAAACCGTGGCGGAATGTGAACTTGGCATACCCCCGCTTCCCCAAAGTCTGTCCGGTGAAAAAGATTTATTATACCATATATCTATAAGTGTTTTTAAAAGCTGTGCAACCAACCATCCGAGAGCCGCACTGATAAGCACCTGATTTGAAACTATCTCATCTAAAATACTCATACGGCTCCCTCCCCTGTTCTGGTGATCTTTTTCATATTTTTAATAATTTCATTTATTGAAACCGACTTATCAGCCATAGTCAGCACCCATCCCTCCGGTGAAAGCGGAGGGAGAGGGGTTAAAGGAAACATATGTGTTTTTATCATACCGGCTTCCATACTTGTTATATTAAAATATTTTTTAGCATTTTTTGCCGCCTTAAAAGGATGTGTCAATCCATGCAAAAATGCTCCGGTCTCCTTAACCGGTCTATGCCAGTCATAGAGGTAAAAATCATGTAGAAGTGCCGCTCTGGCAGCAGATTTATAATTTAAATTAAGTTTCTTACATACCGAATATGTAGTATATGAAACAGCAATACTGTACTCCATCGTAGATGTTGAACCATGCTGAACAAACTCATCGGTTTTTTTGAAAATATCGCTGCACAGTATGTCTTTAACACATTCCATATACTCTATATCTTTTAAATATTCTTTCATCCTATCAACCAATCATACAGAGCCTGATATTCAAGTGCGGACTGTCCCCATGAGAAATCCACCGCCATTGCCCTGTCAATCATTTTATTCCATTCTCTTTTTTTATCATAATAAATATGCTTTGCAAAATTTATCCTGTCAAGCATCTCATGTGCATTGTAATTTGCAAATGAAAATCCTGTACCCTTTGACTCAAACTCATTATAGCTTTCCACCGTATCGCAAAGACCGCCCGTTTCACGAACTATCGGAATAGTTCCGTATCTGAGCGACATAAGCTGACTGAGACCGCATGGCTCAAAAAGCGAAGGCATAAGGAATGCATCCGCTGCCGCATAAATCTTATGTGACATCTCCTCGGAATAATAAATATTTGCCGAAACTCTGTCAGGATACTTCCATGCATAATGCCTGAAGAGATTTTCATATCTGTCATCTCCGGTTCCAAGTACTACAAGCTGTACATTTTCCTCACAGATCTGCTCCATCATATATTCAACCAAATCAAATCCCTTTTGGTCTGTAAGTCTTGAAACCACCGCCAACATAAATTTATTATCATCCACAGTGAGTCCAAGCTCATTTTGCAATGCTCTTTTATTTTTAATTTTTTCTTTTCTGAAGTTTTTTGCATTGTAATTTGCATAAATAAGTTTATCCGTCTCCGGATTAAACTCATTATAGTCTATACCGTTTACAATACCTCTAAGATCGTTTTGTCTTGCTCTTAAAAGTCCGTCAAGCCCCTCTCCGTAGAAAGGATTTTGTATCTCTTTCGCATAGGTTTTTGATACTGTTGTTATAGCATCGGCATATACAAGACCGCCCTTTAAAAGATTGCCGTCCTTAAATGCCTCCAGCTTATCCGGAGCAAAATAATAATCGCTCAGTCCTGAAAAATACTGTATTGTCTTCATATCCCATGTTCCCTGAAACTTAAGATTATGTATCGTAAATACTGACTTTATTCCCTTGAAAAAATCACCGCCCGCAAATCTGTCCTTTAAATAAACAGGCACAAGTCCTGTCTGCCAGTCATGACAGTGAATAAGATCAGGTCTGAAGTCCACAAGTGGCAGGGCACAAAGTGCAGCCTGTGAAAAGAAGATAAACTTTTCTATATCATAAAGCCAATCCCCATAGGGTTTTGGTCCGCCAAAATACTCTTCATTATCTATAAAATAAAAAATCACACCGTCTATTTCTTTTTTCAGTACACCGACATACTTACTTGTACCGGCATAATCTATATAAAAATCACCTATATATTCCAGTGAGTTTCTTATTTCTTCTTTCATACACATATATTTGGGCAAAATAACTCTGGCATCAAAATATCTTTTATCCAGATATTTCGGTAAGGAACCTACAACATCCGCCAAACCTCCTGTTTTTATAAAAGGCACTGCTTCCGATGCAACAAATAATATCTTTTTCATAGCTGTTTCCTCCTCATCTTCTTGAGTCCGCTTCCTGTATCATTTCCCTTGCTGTTTTTAAAACAACCTCAGTCAAATTGTTTCCGCCTATCAATCTGGCTATCTCTCTTATTTTACCATCCTTATCCAGTAAATCAATATTTGTTTGAGTGGTCTTTCCGTCAGTTGATTTTGATATAAACAGATTTTGATCAGCCATCACCGCTATCTGCGGTAAATGAGAAATACATAAAACCTGATGTCCCTTTGAGATATTACTTAACTTCTCTCCTACCTTTACCGCCGTCTTCCCGCTTATACCGCTGTCTATCTCATCAAATATAAGAGTCTGAATATCGTCATTATTTGCAAAAACACTCTTTAATGCCAACATTATTCTGGATAATTCACCGCCGCTTGCCACCATCTGCAAAGGTTTTAGCGGCTGACCGGGATTGGTGCTTATCAAAAATTCCACCGCATCATATCCGTCCCTTGAGATTTTATCCTTCCTTGTAAATTTTATTTCAAATTCCACACCGAGAAAGTTTAAATCCTCAAGTTCTTCTTTTATCCTCTTTGTCAGAGTAATTGCCACATTTTTTCGTATTTCACTGATTTTTGTACATTCCTTTAATATACTTTCTTCAAGCCTTGATGCACTCTCCTTTAATATACGAACTTCACCTTCAAAATCTTTTAAAAACTCAAGTCTTTTTTCTTTTTCTTTTAAAAGTTCTCCGATTTTTTTATAATCATTTGAGTATTTGGATTTTATATGCCTTATCGTATCAAGCCTTTCTATAACCCTGTCATACTCCTTCTCATTGTATTCAAGACTGTCAAGATATCTGTTGGTATAATGTATGGTTTCAGATATCAAATCCTCTATTGTATTAAGATTTGATGATATGGTCTCAATTTCTTCATCCAAAGCTGCAATCTCCGATACTTCCCTGATATTGTTTCCGATACTTTCATTTTCAAGGTCTTCAAGCATATTTGAGAGTACATCATTGATTTTTGAAATATTCTTACTCTTTTTAAATATCTGCTCCAGCTCTTCTTCTTCATTTATTTTTATATCGGCAGTCTTTATTTCGGATATTTCAAAGTTTAATATATCAATCTCTCTTTTCCTAAGCCTCTCATCACTGCCGCCCTGTATTTTTTGATTGATTGTTTTTAATTCACCATAATTTTTTGATAAACTCTTTTTAAGTGTGATAAGTTCCTCAGGGCAAAAAGAATCAAGTAAAACAAGATTATTGCCCGCACTAAGAAGTGATTGATGCTCATGTTGACCATGAATATCAATCAAGGTATCCGTAATTTCTCTAAGTTTTGCTAAAGTTACGGTTTCATCATTGATTCTGCATACACTTCTTGAATTACTTATTTTCCTTGTGATTATAAGTAAATCGTCCTCAAATGAAATATCCAGATTTTTTAATTTTTCTTTTCTCTTTTCATCCAGTGTAAAAATAAGTTCTACAAAACCCTCATTTTCACCGGTTCTTATAATGTCCTTGCTTGCCTTTGCTCCAAGTGCCAGATTTATTGAATCAATCAAGATGGATTTACCTGCACCTGTTTCACCGCTTAGTACACTAAGTCCTTCTTTAAAGTAAATATCCGCCTTTTTTATAAGTGCAAGATTTTTTATATGTAATTCTATCAGCATAATTCTCCTTTTAGGTACTACCCTGATATACTAATGTCTATTCGTTTTTATAAACAAGTTTCCTTATTCTCTCCATAACTACTACGGTATCATCTGTGCTTCTTATAGCTGCCATGATCGTATCATCTCCCGCAATACAGCCCACTATCTCACTCATCTGCATGGAATCAAGTGCCGCAGCTACAGCCATAGCCATACCTGATACAGTCTTTAATACCAAAATATTCTGTGCCATATCCATTGATACAAAGGCTTCTCTTAATATTCTTACATATTTTTCAGAGATACCGTCCTGCTTGGGCATCAGAGAATATTTCTGTCTTCCGTCTCCCAGTATCACCTTTGAGAGTTTCAAATCTCTGATATCTCTTGAAACTGTAGCCTGAGTTACCACAAATCCGCTCTCCTCGAGCTTTTGTGCAAGTTCTTCCTGTGTTTCGATATCAAATGCATTGATAAGTTCCACAATTTTTGAATGTCTTTTTGTTTTCATATCAAATCCTATTCATTTTATTTCTGATATTGTCAAGGAAACTTCCCTTTTTTAATTTTATCAATCCGGCAAATATTTCCGACTCCCTCAGTTCAATAACATCCCCGTTTTTCAGGCTTACACTGTCATCTCCATCCACAACCAGCTCTCTTGTCGCCTTAAGATTGTCATTAAATGAAATCCTTATCACCTTTGAAGATGAAAGTACTATACTTCTCTGACTCAGTGCATGAGAGCAGATAGCTGTAATCAGCATCATTCTTGAACTTGGCTCTATGATGGGACCTCCGGCGCTCAAATTATATGCTGTTGAGCCTGTAGGCGTTGCTACAATTATACCATCAGATGAATATTCATTCAAGAAATCCCCGTCAATATAAACATTGCATCTTATAGTTTTTAACATTTCTCTTCTTGTAATTACGGCTTCATTAAGGGCATTTAAGCTGTGCAGCTCTTTTCCTTCTCTTATAACTGTTGCGGTTATCATCATTCTTTTCTCTATGAAGTATTTATCATCTATAAGAATATCCACCATATATTTAAAATCTTTTGCACTGCTGATACTTGTAAGATAACCCATATGTCCCATATTTATACCGATTAGCGGAATACCAAGATGTGATATATCCCTTGCCGCTCTTATAAGAGTACCGTCTCCTCCAAGAGTTATTACACAGTCCACTTTCGGAAATTTGTTTATATCTATATATCCATAAGATTTATAGCATACTCCTCCCCTGTCATTTATCTCTTTTTCCAAACTTAAAAGTGCTTTTTTTATTCCGTCCTTTTCACTGTTTCCGACAAGAAAAAAAGTTTTCATTTATCCTCCGTTAATATCGCTCTTATAAACTTTCATGCGCCGTATTTACTATAGCGCTAATATCTATATCCTTATTATTTTCTCCGTTCTTTATAAGATGATACAGATATTCAATATTTCCTTCCGGACCTTTCACCGGAGAAAATTCCAGCTCCTCTATGGAAAAATTATTTGCCCTTGCGTATTCAAAGCAGTTTTCAATCACCTCGATATGTGTGGATTTTTCTCTTACCACACCTTTTTTGCCCACCTTCTCTCTTCCGGCTTCAAACTGCGGCTTAATAAGCGCCACTATTTCTCCGTTTTCTTTTAAAAGATTGTAAGCGGCGGGCAAAACCTTTGATAGGGATATAAATGACACATCTATACTTGCAAAATCAATTTGCTCGCCTATATCCTCAGGCTTTACATATCTTATATTGGTCTTTTCCATGACTGTTACTCTTTCATCATTTCTAAGTTTCCATGCAAGCTGTCCATGCCCCACATCCACCGCATAGACCTTTATTGCTCCGTTTTGCAACATACAATCGGTGAATCCTCCGCTGGATGCCCCTATATCCATACAGATTTTATTCTCCACATTTACATCAAAGCATTCCATAGCCTTTTCAAGCTTTAATCCTCCACGACTCACATACTTTAATGTATTTCCACGCACTTCTATATTTACATTTTCGGAAAATGTCTGTCCGGCTTTATCTTCCTTTTGACCGTCCACATATACTATACCGGACATTATTACAGCCTTAGCCTTTTCTCTACTTTCGGCAAGTCCACGCTTTACCAAAAGTATATCCAATCTATCTTTCATTTTTTATCTTCTCATATTTATCCAAAACTTTTTTTAATATGGAATCTGAATCTATCTCAAGCTTTTCTCTTAAAAGACTCACATCTCCATGCTCCACATATCCGTCAGGCAATGCAATATTAAGCACCTTTACATTGCTGTGATTTTCATGAATATATGCTTTTATTTTTTCACCCATGGAGCCGTTTAACACATTCTCCTCCATAGTAACGATAAATCCATGCTTTTCACATAATCTGTCCACCAAATCAAAATCTATAGGCTTAAAAAATCTGGCATTGGCAATGGATACATTTATTCTCTTATTCTTTAGCTTCTCCCTCAGATTTTTAGCGGTACTTACCATACTTCCTATAGCAAGAAGGGCTATGTCTCTTTCTTCAAACAGCATTTCACCCTTTCCAAACTCTATTTTGCTCTCAAACTCCTCCAAACAGTCATAGGCTATCCCTCTTGGATATCTTATAGCAATCGGTCCGTCAAAATTTATTGCAAATTCAAGGCAGACTTCCAACTCTTTGCCGTTTTTTGGTGCAAGCAAGGTCATATTCGGTATACATGTAAGGAAGGAAACATCAAATATTCCCTGATGAGTCTCCCCGTCTGCTCCTACAAGACCTGCTCTGTCTATTGCAAATACCACATGAAGATTTTGCAAACAGACATCATGCACTATCTGGTCAAAGCCCCTCTGTAAAAATGATGAATAAACACATACCACAGGGGTAAGCCCCGCAGCGGAAAGTCCTGCCGCAGATGTGATGGCATGCTGCTCTGCAATGCCCACATCAAAAAATCTCTTCGGAAACTTATCTCTAAATTCCAAAAGACCGCATCCTTCCGGCATGGCGGCTGTGAGAGCCACTATATTTTTATTCTCAGCCGCAAGCTCCACTATTTTTTTTGAAAAAATATCGGTATATGTTGGCTTTTTACTTCCGGACTTTGCATCTCCGCTTGCAATATCAAATGCTCCTATTCCATGGAAGTTTTCAGGATGATTTTCAGCCGGAGAATATCCCTTGCCTTTTTTTGTAAGTACATGTACAAGTACAGGTCCTTCAACCTTTTTTGCCTCATCAAATACCTTTAAAAGTGCAAATATATTATGTCCGTCCACAGGTCCAAGATATGTTACTCCCATATTTTCAAACAGCATACCGGGAATTAAAATCTGCTTTATACCGTTTTTGGTCTGTCTGATACTGTCTATCATAGGTTTGCCCATATATGGCAATTTCTCCAAAGAACTTACAACGGCTTTTTTCAGATTATTATAGCTGTCCGCTGTTCTTATATTATTAAGATAGTCATTCATACCGCCCACATTTTTGGAGATGGACATTTCATTATCATTAAGCACCATTATAAAATTCTTTTTTATTCTAGCGGCATTGTTTAAAGCCTCATATGCCATGCCTCCTGTAAGTGCACCGTCACCTATTACCGAAATTATTCTGTAATTTTCTCCCCTTATATCTCTTCCAAATGCCATCCCAAGACCTGCCGAAAGGCTTGTGGATGAATGTCCGGTATTAAAAACATCAAACTTTGACTCACTGGTTTTTGGAAATCCCGCCATACCTCCAAACTTTCTAAGATTATCAAATGCATTTTTTCTTCCGCTTAGAATCTTATGTGTATATGACTGATGTCCCACATCCCAGATTATTTTATCCTTGGGTAAATCAAAGGATATATGCATAGCCATGGTGAGCTCCACGACTCCCAGATTACTTGCCAAATGTCCACCGGTTATACTTATTTTTTTAATAAGAAAATCTCTTATTTCCCTCGCTAAAATTTCCAGTTCTTTTTTCTTTAATTTTTTTATATCACTTGGTTTTTCAATTTTTTCAAGTATCATATTTGTTTTTATGAAGTTCTATTTACCATCATATCAATGATTTCAAAAATAGAGTCCATATCTCCTCTTACTTCCTTCAAGCATTTCTTGGCATCACTGCTGAGTGTTTCCACCCTTTTTAAGCTTTCATTGATACCGACTATATTTACATATGTTGTTTTTTCATTCTTTTCATCAGAATGTGTAGGCTTTCCAAGTTCCTTCTCATCCGCCACTATATCCAGATAATCATCTCTTATCTGAAAAGCTTCTCCTATATAACTCCCCGCCTTTTTGAGCAATCGGGTTTCTTTATCATTTGCACCTGCAAGTATTCCTCCTATAACAAATGAAGCCTGTAATAATGCACCTGTTTTTAGTTCATAGGTATATCTTAATACATCTTCACTCATTCTCTTACCGCAATACTCCACATCCACGCATTGACCTCCAATCATTCCTAGCGCTCCTGTGGCATTTGCCAAAGTATATAATGCTTTTGACATTCTCTTTAGTATATTTATATCGTCCACATCCTGCATCTTTTTTGATATTATCTCAAATGCCTGAACGCAGAGCATATCACCTGCAAGTATTGCCATATCCTCTCCATAACTTACCCATGTGGTAGGCTTTCCTCTTCTGAGTCTGTCATTGTCCATAGCCGGCAAATCATCATGAATAAGTGAAAAGGTATGTATCATTTCTATTGCAGCCAAAAAAGGGGCTATTATTTCTTCACGGTATTCTTCACCCGCAACCGCCCTGTAAATCTCAAACATTATAAGCGGTCTGAGTCTTTTTCCTCCGTTTTTTATGGCTTCATTTGATGCTGTTATAACTTTTTTATTCAATCCGTCCTCAGCATAAAAAAAGGATTCTATTATACTGTCGATTTTTTTTATCTTTTCTTTATTCATCATCCGCTCCCGATAATATTTCCATCTGTCTTTCTACATGGGCAATACCTTCGCTTGCCTGTTTTACAAGCTTTATGCCCTCTTCGTATAGTACAAAAGCCTCTTCCAATGTAGTATTCGGCTCCTCAAGTTTTGCTATAACGCTTTCGATGCTTGCCAGATTCTCTTCTATTCCCGGCTTTTTTTCCTGTTTTTTCGGCATATTTCTCCCCCTATTATAAAACCTTTGCCCTTAGCTTTCCATCAGAAAAAAATATATTTATTTCCTCATCAGGCTTTAAGGTTTTTGCACTTAATACCTTCTTATTATTCTCATCACTTATATATGCATATCCGCCCGATAATCTTTTTAAAGGCGAAGAGCTCTCAAGCCTTTTAGCCAGATTTTCAAGTGATATCTTTTTGTTTTCCAAAGTATTCCTAAAGCTATTTTGCAATATTTTTGAAAAGTTTTCCAGTCTTTGTTTTTGCTCTCTAAGTCGTATCTGCGGGCTTAATGTATTTAATCTTATAAGCAGCATATCCAAATCTCTTTTGGCATAGTCTATCTTTCTCTCCACAGATTCGCTCAATTTCCTTTTGTAATAATCCAAAGTATACATATAATCATCATATATAAAATTGGCTATTTCAGCAGCCGCACTTGGAGTAGGGGCTCTTAAATCAGCCACAAAATCAGCTATTGTAAAATCCGTCTCATGCCCGACTGCACTTATTATAGGGGTTTTTGCATTAAAAATAGTATTTGCAAGTTCCTCATCATTAAAACAATACAGATCTTCTATGGAGCCTCCGCCTCTTCCCACTATTAAAACATCAAGATTCATTTTATCAAGCTTTTTTATAGCTGAAATAATGCTTTTTGGCGCCATCTCTCCCTGTACAAGGCATGGGGCAAGAACTATCCTGACATAGGGATTTCTTCTGTAACTTACATTTTGTATATCATTTATTACCGCTCCCGTTTGTGCCGTCGCCACTCCGATACTTTGAACAAATCTCGGTATTTCTCTTTTATAGCTTTGATTAAACATACCCATATCTTCAAGTTTTTCTTTTAACTGAAGATACTTTTCATATAAATCACCCTTGCCAGCTTCCTCTATTTTACTCGCATACAGCTGGTACTTTCCTTCTTTTTCATAGCAGGAAATATTGCCGGTAACAATGACCTTTTGCCCTCTTTTCATATCAAAAGAGAGACCTCCTCTCTGACTGGCAAACATCACCGCAGATAAGGTCCCTCCTTCATCCTTTATGGTAAAATATATATGATTTGAGTTTGCATAGGTGCAATTACTTACTTCTCCCTCTACTGATATCTTATTTAGCACAAAGTCCTGCATAAACATATTTTTTATATATGCATTTACTTTGGACACAGAATAAACCATATCACATTACTCCTCTATGCCGACCTTTGACAATATGGCATTTACAAATGAATAAGACTCATCTCTGCCATATGCTTTTGCCAGTTCTACAGCCTCATTTATAGCTACACTTACAGGTATATCGTCATCATATTTCATCTCAGCTATAGCAAGCCTTAGAATATTTCTTTCCACTCTTCCTATTCTCTCAAGCTTCCAACCCTGTGAGAGTTCGCTGATTATTTTATCTATTTCGGATTTATTATCCATTACCAGCATTGCTTTTGACTTTATATATTCTATATCTCCATCACTGAAATTTGCATCATGAATCAGTTCATCATCTTCATCCTCTAAAGACGGCGATTCAAAATAATTATCTGTTTGAACTTTGATTTCTTCATCAGCATAAAAATCCAAGCCTAATAATATTTTAAAACAATGTTCCCTTAGCAAATGCCTTGTCATATAATCCTCCATATTGTTTACATATAATCACATAATTATAGCTTATAGAAGGTCTAAAAGCAAGAAGTACGCCCCCTTTATTAAAGGCGAACTCTAAATAGCTGCATCTGTATATTTACCTTATACGGTATAACATATATAATAGGCACATAAATATTTTAAGGAGTGTGTATGTTTAGAGAATTAAACTTTTACTCTATGATACTTCGCATTATACTGTCTTTATTCATAGGAGGAATACTGGGATTTGACCGTGAAAGGAAAAACAGACCTGCCGGTTTTAGAACCTATATTTTGGTTTGCCTCGGTTCCACAATTGTTATGATGACAAACCAATATGTGTATCAAATGTTTGACAGCGGAGATCCTACAAGGCTTGGGGCACAGGTCGTAAGCGGTGTGGGATTTTTGGGTGCCGGAACAATAATCCTTACAGGGCGCAACCAGGTGAAAGGAATTACCACAGCAGCCGGTATATGGGCAGCAGCCTGTTGCGGTCTGACTATAGGTATAGGATTTTATGAATGTGCAATAGCAGGCGGTATAGCCATATTTGCCGTTATGGCATTACTGCAAAAACTTGAGGGACTTTTGCGAAAAAACTCCACCACTGTTGAGTTATACTTAGAATATGATAATAAAATGCCCTTCAGTGATTTTTTAAATCATATAAGGCAAAATGATCTGGATATAGTTTCACTTGAATTTTCAAAAAATTTTATAGTACCCGATAATTACGGTGCTGTCACATTAACAATAAGCGGTAAAACAAAGGACAGCCATGATATTATATTAAATCTTGTTAAAAATGCCCCGGGAATCATATTTTTTATGGAATTGTATTGATATATTTTTCAAAATTAAGAAATACTTAAAAGATTCCTGTATTTTCTCAAAATATGTATTGAAATGATATTTTTAAATAGATATAATACATATTAGAGTATATTTGTTTTGGAGGATTATGAGAAGTATTGTACCATTTTTATTTCTATCAGTTTTTATTGGTAGTAGTTTTTTAGTAACCGGATGTAGTAACAATCAGTCTTCATCTATTGAAAATAGTTTTACCGCTGCCGACAACGCAGGAAAGACCGGATTTATCAGAGAATTGCGCAGTTCTACGGATATCGGTGATGTATATAGCGGTTCCGGCATTGATTTACAAAATGGTTTTGATGTGGATTCCATTCAGAAAAAAATGACCGAGCTTGCACTTGCAAATTCAGGTGTTGATTCTGAGGATAAACTGGAGAAACATCTTATAGTGACTCCAACCAATATGGATGTGCAACTGTCACTTAATCCTTCTATTGAAGCCATATTTTTGGAGGGCGGTATATATACAAATGTCAGTCAGATTGCTGTCTGGACATCTGAAAATACCGAGATTGCAGATGTTGTACAGGGTGTAATAAGCCCTAAAAAAGCAGGTGAAACCAATATTTCAGTATCATATATGGATATAAATAAATCCGTTCATGTAACTGTTGTAGAAAAGACCAATTGGGAGGAAAAGGACGGCACCTGGTATTATTCCGATGCCAATGGCAGAAAAACAACAGGCTGGAAAGTAATAGACGGTTCCTGGTATTATCTTAGCAATAACGGCTCCATGCTTACCGGATGGCAAAAAATAAAGGATGATTATTATTATCTTCATTCCACCGGAACAATGGCACAGGGAGAATGGGTGCAGGATAAGGATAATGGCAAATGGTATTATTTTAATTATGACGGTAAGATGTCCAAGCACAAATGGATAAAGGACGGTACCAATGCATACTATGTTCATTCCGACGGCTCAATGGCAACCAATGAATGGGTACCTAAGGGTGAGGATGAATGGTATTATTTGCTTTTGGACGGTAAGATGGCAAGAGACCGCTCCATTGATATAATGGGAGTAAGTTATCAGTTTGATAAAGAAGGCAAATGCCTGAATCCTGACGGAAATTAAATAAATTAAATACATAAAAGCGAAGCCTTAGATACGAAGCTTCGCTTTTATTATTTTATCTTTTCACAACTTTTGCTAAAATCGGAGTCTACTACCCGGGGAATAAATTATACTATTCCCCTTAAGTGTTCTCTATAGAGCCTGCCTATGGGCAGCCCCATTACATTATAGTAATCGCCTTCTATTCCCACAATATATCTTGAAAAATATCCCTGTATCCCATAGGCACCTGCCTTATCATAAGGTTCTTTTTTAGATAAATAATCTTCTATCTCTTCTTTTGATAATTTTGCCACTTCCACAAGGGTGTCCTCTACAAAACTCTCATATTTTCCTTTTATGGAATTATATACACATACAGCTGTATACACCCTGTGTTTTCTGCCCGATATGGCTTCAAGCATCCTCTTTGCATCAGACCTGTCCTTAGGTTTCCCAAGTATTTTCCCCTCAAATGCTACAATCGTATCGGCAGATATTATAATATAATTTTTATATATTGACTCAGCCTTTTTTACAATATCCTCCGCCTTTTGTATCGCCTGCTTTTTGCAGGCTTCTTTCGGATCATCACTGTCTATATCCGTCTCTTTATCGGAGACCATTATCTCAAAGTCTAAGCCTATCTGCTCCAATAATTCTTTTCTTCTTGGTGATGCCGAGGCAAGAATTATCTTTGTTTCCATCATTCATCCTTATCCTTATTATCTTTTGTATTGTCAATCAGATCTTCCTTATAGGTAATCTCTTTTGTGTTTTGATCTGTTTTTACAACTTTTTTTGCATTATGAGCTGACGATGTGACTTCTTTTATATCTTGATTAGGCGATACAACCTCTTTTGTATCTTTGTCGGACACTACAGCTTTTTCAACATTTTTGTCTTCCGGTTTTTCAGTCACATTCTTTACCTGTACATTTGATAATATATCGGAAAGTCCTGAAATATTTACATTCTTATTTACCTTTGCATCATAGCTCTCGGCTCTTACTATTTCGGTTAAATCTATACCTGTTACCTCTTTTACAGACTCAAAGGTTTTCTTCATCATAAGAGGAACATTATCCGCTACATTTGATAAACCGCTGTTATCCGAGCCTCCGCCCACTATAGTAATCTTATCAATCTGCTTTAGCGGTTCAGCCACCTTACCTGCAATTTCAGGTAATACCTTTATGATCATTTCCACCATTGCGGCACGGTTATACTTATTATAAGCCTCGGCTTTTTTCTCCATAGCCTCCGCCTCGGCAAGTCCTCTTGCTTTTGCAGCCTCAGCCTCAGCCTTACCCTTTAGTGCTATACCGTTGGCTTCAGCTTCATATTTTGCACGAATACCTGCAGCTTCCTGTTCGGCAGCATAGCGTGTAGCCTCAGCCTCTCTCTGCCTTTTTATAAGATCCGCCGTAGCTCTTTGCTCGGTAGCATATTTTTCAGCATCAGCCTGCTTATTTACCTCAGCTTCAAGCTGTCTTTGCTTTATGGAAATCTCTCTTTCCTTAAGCTCCGACTCTCTCTCCGCTCTGGCTATCTGTGCATTGATGGTCTCAGTCTGAATTTTCTTCTCCTGTTGCTGCTTTTGAATCTCATAAGCCGCATCAGCCTCAGCTTTTGCAGTATCGGTCTGCACTTTAAGCTCCGCCTTTTTTATCTCCAGATCTGTAAGTCTTTGTGCAATTTCCGTTTCTGCTGCAACTCTTGCGGCATTTGCCTCTTTTTTAGCAGACGCATCCGCTATCTGAACATCTCTTTCAGCCTGTGCTTTGGCAATGGATGCACATTTTTGAATCTGAGACATATTGTCCTGACCTAATGCCAGTATAAGATCCTTCTCATCCTTTATCTTTTGTATATTACATGAGATGATCTCAATACCCAAAGCTGCCATATCATTCTGTGCCTTTTCCTGCACCTGATCTCCGAATGCTTTTCTGTTGGTACACAGATCCTGAAGCTTTACGGTACCTATAATCTCACGCATATTTCCCTGCAGGGAATCTGTAAGTGCAGTCACTATCTGTCCTTCCTTCATATTAAGGAAGTTTCTTTGTGCCAATGCTATACCGTCTTTGTCGGTTTTTATCCTTACCTTTGCTATAGCGTCAATATCAACACCGATATAGTCATTGGTAGGAATATAACCGTTTGTCTTTATATCTACGGATATCTGCTTTACTATAAGCACATCCACTCTCTCCAAAAACGGAATCCTTATACCTGCCTGTCCGATAAGCACTCTGGGCTTTCTAAAACCTGATATAATAATAGCCTTATCCGGTGGAGATTTTATATAACCAAGCACCATTATTAAAAGAATAAGTAAAATAACCACTGCAACGGCAACCACCGTTGACAACTCAAAACTATCAAGTACAAAATCCATACTATACCCAAACTTCCTTTCTTTTAAGTTTACAGGAAAATATCCTAATTACATTATATACCACTTTTATATATTGATATAGTAGAAAAATATGTTATTTTTTTATGCAAAATGCTGATTATTTTATTTCAAACTAATCTCTTTTCCCAGTGCAAATGAATATATATATACAGTCTGTACTGTCTTACCTGTACTCATCTCCAGAGACTTTTTATACAGCATTAACTGAGATCTATATCTGTTTATAAGAACATCCTCATTATTTACATTATCCGTCTTATAATCCACTAAGATTATACCGTTCTCATTTTCTATATAGGCATCTATTACTCCCTGTATAAGTATGGTTTCGTCACTGCTTCCCATACCTGCTTCCTTTGCGGATAATCCCATTATAAACTGATTTTCTCTTTTAAGATTTTGATGCTGTTTTACAAACTCTCCTCCAAGATTTGTATTTAAAAATTTAACAATATCATCTATATCTATAAGTTCCCTGTATTTTTTATTTTTCAATAAAGATATTTCCTCTCTTATAAAATCCTTTATATCACTGAATTTACCGATATTTTCATAATGCATTTTTTGTAAAAGTTTATGATATGCATTACCTCGCTCGCTTGCATCCGATGAATTTGATTTTGCTCTTTTTACATCCTTTATCTCAAACTCTTCGCTTTGTGAAAGCTTTTTTATTTCGGATACGGAGAATTTGGTCTTTAAATCAATGTTTTCAAAGTATGGATAGACATAATCCAACCTGTTTTTTAATATATTATGTTCTTTTATATCAATAGACTCAAAAACCTTATGCAGATCCCCCACCTCTTTTTGAGTTTCCTTTTCCTCCTTTAAAAGCATGGTATAGTCATATTTTCTTATATCAAAATGTACATTGTCAAAACTTAAAAGTATCATATCCAGATATGAATTACAGGATCTTATATCAAGGAAATTAGGATTATCCTTATTTTTTTCCAAAGCCTTATCTACATCCTTACAACTTCCTGAAATAATCATTTTCTCCATAGCTCTTGTAAGTGCTACATATAATACTCTTAATTCCTCACCCATAAGATCTGCATTCAGCTTATGTTTTATTACATTCTGTTTTATTGAGCTGTCCTTTATATTTTTTTTGCTGTCCACATATTGAACTCCAAGTCCGAATTCGCTGTCAATTACCATACCCTGCTTTAAGTCCATCTTATTAAAAAGTTTATTTGCGCATGCAAGGAAGCATACCGGGAACTCAAGCCCTTTTGACTTATGTATGGTCATTATCCTTACAATGTCATCATTCTCTGAAAGAATACTTGCCTCACCGAAATCATTGTCAAAGTCCTTAAGCTTTGAAATATATCTGATAAAATTATAAAGTCCGCTATAGCCTGAATTACTGAAAGTTCCGGCTTTATTTATAAGAAGCATCAGATTTGCTCTTCTGACCTGACCTCCCGGCATAGCGGATATCAGATTTAAAAAGTCCGTTTCATTATAGATATCCTGTAAAAGTGCGGCGATATTCATATATGCCGATTTTTTTCTGTATTTATTTAAAAATTTAATTGCATTTTGTATTTTTTTCCTTGTTTCCTCCGATATATCCCCTGACTCATTCTCATATAATATGGCATCCATCATCCTTATCTTTTCAGACTTTTCTATATTCTGTGCTTTCCTGTAATCCGATACTATATTAGCCATCTCAAGATCCGTTATGCCTACAAGGCTTGAATTAAGAAAAGCACAAAGGTCAACATCCGAATAAGGATTGTCAATTGCCGCCAGAACCGCCAGTATCTTTCTGACCTCAAAGGTTTTAAAATATCCCTTATTATTTTCCGCATATGCAGGTATATTCTCATCATTTAAAACCTTTGCAATTCCCTCTCCTATATTTGTGCGAACAAGAATTACAATATCGCTATACCTTAATTTGCGACCTCCGTCAACTCTAAGCTCAGACTTTAACTCCTTTATTCTTTGTGCAATGGCTCTTGCTTCAAGCTCTATGGATGAGGTGTCATCTTCAATACCTCCGGTCTCTGTAAGCATTATTTCACTTATATATTCATTTCCCTCTTCAAAATCCGCTCCCGGGTAAAGGGCTGCATCATCATCATATTCAATGCCTCCGATATCTTCCTTCATCACTTTTTTAAAAATGATATTTGCCGATTTTAATACATTATTTCTGCTTCTGAAATTCTTACTGAGTATGACCTTTTTTGCATCCTCACCCTCAAGATTTGTATTCTTGAAATGCGAGAACCTCTTATATTTATCCATAAAAAGTTCAGGTGATGCCTGACGGAAACCGTATATTGACTGCTTTACATCACCTACCATAAAGATATTGTTCTTTTCTATAGCCATTACTATAGCTTCCTGCAAATAGTTTGAATCCTGATATTCATCAATATATATCTCACTGAACTCTCTTTTATAGCTTAATGCAACCTCTGTAGGTTTCTTATCTTCATCCAGCAATATGCCCAATGCCAAATGCTCTATATCGGAAAAATCCACCAGATTCTTTTCTCTCTTTTTTTCATTAAAAAGTGCAATATATTTTTTGGTTAAATCGACAATTGCTCTTACCTTTGACTTTTCTTTGCCTTCCTCTTCAAGTAGTCTTTCTTTATCAAAAAGATATTCCTGCGCCAGCTTTGATATAGTATCCTTATAATTATCTCTCAATGCTTTAGCTTTGTTTTTAAGCTCCTCATCAACATTTCTTACAGCTTTTAATCTGCCGAAACTTATATTATTCAGATTTTTTGAAAGCTCAAATATATCCGCTGATTTCTTTATTTTACCGATTGCAGACTGCTCCTCCAAAACAGTATCCAAATAATTTGCCGGTCCTTCCTCCTCATTGCAGATACTTATAATTTCCTCTATATCAGCCAGTATGGAATCAATACTTTTTATGATCTCACTGTATATATAATCCTGCCATTTACTTTCCCCCTCGACCAAAGAGTCCAGCCATTCTATCGGCCATGGCTTACTGATTGCAAATCTGTAGAGCCTTTCTACAAACTCGGAAATACTTCTGTCTCCCTTGGTATTTGCAAAGGCATCCGTAAGATCCATAAAATCACCATTTGCCGCCTCATATTCACTTTCCAGCAATTCTTCCATTGCATCCGCCCTTAAAAGTGAAATCTCACTCTCATCAGCCACATTAAATGCCTGATCGATATCAATTTTATCAATATTTTCCTTTATTATACTAAGGCAGAAACTGTCGGTGGTCATTATCTTTGCCGAGGAAAGCAGTATGGACTGTTCTTTTAATCTTTTAAATTCTTTTGTATTATTCTCATACTTTTCCATTTCCTTTAAGAGGGCATTGTATATTTTTTCCTTCATGGATGCGGCCGCCGCTCTTGTAAAGGTCATTACCAAAAGAGAATCCACATCTATCGGATTTTTACTATCCGTTATCTTTTTTATAATTCTTTCCACCAAAACGGCTGTCTTTCCACTTCCGGCTGCGGCTGATACCAGAATACTTCCCTTTTTTATATCAATTGCCGCCTGTTGTGCCTCAGTCCACATGCTCTTCACTCTCCATCTTTTCCCAAATATCATTATCTTTTATTCTTGCCAGATTATTATAGGAAAATCCTTCTATTCCCTCATCAAATCCGCATATAGCACTATATGGGCAGTAATCGCATCTGGCAGCTCCTCTCCTTAGTGAAGGTTTGATAGCGATATCACCGCTAAGAATACTCTCGGCAGTATTTTTTGCCTTTTGTTTTACATATTTTCTAAGCAGATTTATCCTTTGTGTACTTGCAACAGTTGAATACTGCGAAAAACTTCCGTCTTTTTTTATTGATACAGGTATTACATCACTGTCTGTTTCAATGCTCTTATCCAAATGTTTTATAATATCCAAATCGGTATTTACAATGCCGCTTGGCTTAAGCTTTTTTAAAAAGGCATTTTCCTTTTTTGCCTCATCTCTGGTCAAAAAAGGTGCATCAATATGATAATAAAAAAATGCAGCCGGAAGAATCTCCCTTCCTTCCTTTGCCAGTTGTTCCATTACCGCATCCAGATATATTACAAGCTGCAAGGCTCTTCCGTAATATGGCATATCCATTTCCCATTTCATATTTCCGGTCTTATAATCAATTATTTTTACAAGTGTTTTATCATTCTCCTCACAGATATCCACTCTGTCAATTTTCCCTCTCAGATACATCTTTGCATTGTTTTTCAAATCAATATTTAATGCTTCCAGATTATCTTTTTCACCGAAAATCCTCTCAAAATCAAATGGTATAAAGTTGCCGGCTTCAAGCTGTTTTGCAAGCACAAGCATTGTAAGCTTAGTCATTCTTACTATCTTTTCAAGTTGAACTTTAGACTTTTTACTTTCCTCCAAGATACTGTTTTTATCATAAGCCATGCTTTCCTTTACCGCTTCATCCACCAATGCATATAACTCACCTTCACTCATTCCGGCAATTTTCTTTTTAGAAAACTTTGCATATTTAAAGCATTTTTCAAGCATATCATGTACCAAACTGCCTATATCCGCAGCATTAAAGGAGTGAATCGCTCTCTCCTCTACTCCAAGTCCATAACTTATAAAATGCTCAAAAGGACAGGCATTATAATTTTCAAGTCTTGTCACACTTACACGAAGCTCCTCGCCGAAAAGCTCTCTTGCCGCACTCTCACCTATACCGCTGTCTTTATATATATACATTGCAGCAGATGTGATTTTCTTTATAAAATCCTTATCAAAAAATGTAGATATATATTTTAACAGCTTTTCGTCTATATTCTCCTTTGCCCTCAATCTTCTCAGATTTTCAGTTAAATATTCCTTTGCTTCAAACTTTGAATAAATTTCCAAATCTTCTTTGTTTTTGATTTCAATATTCGGAAAAATACTTTTTATCATATTTATAAGTATAGAAGGCCTGTTTGTCTTTCCGTCAAAATCCATACCTGTAAGGCTTATAAAGAGCTTGTTTGACGGTTTTGTAAGCATCCTGTATAAATAAAATCTTCCTGTATACAGATCCTCTCTTACAGTATCGGAAAGATTAAACCCGATGGATTTTAATTTTCTTTTTTCTCTGTCATTTATAAGACCTCCGCCATCCTTTACCGTAGGCAGCTTACCGTCATTTGCTCCACATACAAACAGAGCCTTTATAGCACTAAGTCTGGTTCTTTTTAAATCACCTATGACCACTCTGTCAACTCTGTCAGGTATCATTCCAAGCTTTATCTCTTCAAAACCTGTATGGAGTAGATCAATAAGTTCTTTTTTACTTATATATTCTCCCTCAAGTATAAGCTCCAGCCTTTCAAACAGACTTAATACTTCATCCAATACTCCTTCATACTCTCTGGCTCTTTTTAAATCCTTTACCTCTTCCAGCTCTGTTCTTACAATTTCAAGTTTTTCCTCTATATTCTGCTCTGTAAATATTTTTCTGAAAGCATCACATACATCCTTTATATTTATTTTGCTCTTACTCATAGCTGTATAAAGTACAGAGACCTTCTCCATTGCAAGCTTTTTAAACTCATTTATCTCTTCAAATTCCGACTCCGTAAAGCTTTTTGGAAGATATGTAAAATCACTGTGCAATCTCTTATATCCCCTTATTCCGCTCTCAAGCAAATAATTATCCAGTAATGATACCTTTCTACATTCAAATCCCAAAAGCCCAAGTCTTAGATATCTGTTGACCGCATCATAAGAAAAGTTTTCACTTATCAAAGCTATACAGGCATTGATAAATTCCACCAGTTCATTATTATTTACATCCATCTTTTCATCCAGATAGTAGGGTATTTCAAGCTGTGAAAATCTGTTAATAAGAGAATCCGATACTCCTTCCAAATCACCGTATATTATAGCAATATCTCTGTATCTGTATCCCTCATCCTTTACAAGCTTTAATATCTTATTTGCCACAAAATCTATTTCCTCTAAAGGATTCATACAATAATTTATTTCAATATCGGAGACATCCTCTGATTTTTCTCCGTCATATCTTAAAAAATGTTCCTCGAAAAAATTCAGGTCCTTAGAATTTCTAAATCCGGTATTTGCCCCTGTATTCAGATTTATATCATCCAATCTTTTAATATCAGCCTTTTTTGCCATCTCATTTATTTGAGATATCATTTTTCCGCTTGTAAAAAATAAATCACTTTCAGAAAGCCCTATATCCGGATTTACCCTCTTACCAAGAGTTATACAAAATCTTATCTCATCACATACCTTCATCAAATTGGATATTATACGATTTTGTACAGGAGTAAAGCCTGCAAAGCCGTCCAGCAAAATAATGGAATCCTTCAAAAGATCACTGTTTATTATATTTTCATTTAAAATATCCAATACCTGTTCATTGGTAAAGTATTTTCCGGCTATATAATCGCCGAATCCCTTTTTCAGCTTATATATATCCTCCAGCTTGATTTTTAAAAGAGAATTTATATCCTTATTTTCCTGCTGCTCTTTTATAAACTCATCACTTATATCATACATCATAAATTCTGAAATAAGTGCTTTTATATTATCTATAAATCCTGCTTTTTGAAATTGCTTCTTCCATGCTTTAAGTTCCACCTTATTTGCTATTCTTCTAAGTATAAGCGCCTTATCAAGCTCATCTATAAGCTTGGGATTTTCAATATCCAGCTCCTCAAATATTCTGTAGGCAAGCCTGTTAAAACTCAGCACATCTATATTATTGCTTGCATGACTTGGATGCATCTGCACTATATCCTTTTGAGTTTGCATGGTAAACTGCTCAGGCACAATAATAAAAAAGTTTTTATCTTTGTTTTCTATCGACTCATTTATAATATCATTAAAAGCCCTGTATGTTTTTCCCGCCCCTGAGGCTCCAAGGTAAAATCTATATCCCATATTTCTCCTAATTCTAAAAATGGCAGCTTCCTTAGGAAACCGCCATTTATTACCATGTATAAGGGTAATCCCCCTAAAATTACATTATTTTAATTTTTTTGCAATCTCATGTATAAATTCTTCACTGTTTAATATTTGAATATTTTCAAGATTTGAGATTGCACCAAGGTCTCCTGTCATCTTACCGGATTCAATGGTATCAAGAGTCGCCTTCTCAAGTCTGTTTGCAAAATCCACCAAATCAGGGAGATTATCAAGTTCTCCCCTCTTTCTTAGGGCTCCGCTCCACGCAAAAATAGTCGCAACCGAATTTGAAGATGTACTCTCGCCTTTCAGGTATTTATAATAATGCCTTTGTACGGTACCATGTGCCGCCTCATATTCATAACAGCCGTCAGGTGAAACCAAAACCGAGGTCATCATCGCAAGAGAGCCGAAGGCAGATGAGAGCATATCACTCATAACATCACCGTCATAGTTTTTACAAGCCCAGATAAATCCGCCCTCAGACTTCATTACTCTGGCTACAGCATCATCTATCAAAGTATAGAAATAGCTGATATTTTGCTTTTCAAACCTTTCTCTGTACTCAGCCTCATATATTTCTTCAAATATATCCTTAAAGGTGTGGTCATACTGCTTTGAGATGGTATCCTTTGTAGCAAACCACAAATCTTCCTTTTGGCTCAGAGCATACTCAAAGCAGGCTCTTGCAAAGCTCTCTATAGAGGCATCCACATTATGAACCCCCTGTGCTATACCTGCACCCTTAAACTCATGTACAAGACTTCTCTTCTCATTTCCCTTACTGTCTGTAAATACAAGTTCCACCTTACCCGGTTCGTCTATAATCATCTCCGTATTCTTATATACATCACCATAGGCGTGGCGGGCAATGGTAATAGGCTTTTTCCATGTTCTGACATTCGGATCTATACCCTTTACCAATATAGGCTTTCTAAACACGGTTCCATCCAATATGGCTCTGATAGTACCGTTTGGAGATTTCCACATCTCCTTTAAGTCGTATTCCTTTACTCTTGCGGCATTAGGAGTAATGGTGGCACATTTTACAGCCACCCCCAGTCTCTTTGTGGCATTTGCAGATTCTACAGTTACCTTATCATCTGTTTCATCTCTATGCTTTAATCCCAGGTCATAATATTCACTCTTTAAATCTACAAATGGAAGAATAAGTTCATCCTTAATCATCTTCCAAAGAATCCTTGTCATCTCATCTCCATCCATCTCAACAAGTGGAGTAATCATCTGTATCTTTGCCATATTTACCTCTAAATCTGTTTTTATAAAATTTTGCCGATTAAACTCTTAGAATTTAAATAACTGTCATTCCAAATACAATATACTATTATTTTTTAGGTACTATCTCTATCCAATATCCGTCAGGATCACTTATAAAATATATTCCCATCCCCGGATTTTCATAACATATTACACCCATTTCCTCATGCAACTTATGAGCCGTCTCCATATCATCCGTCTCAAGAGCAAGGTGATATTCAAGTTCTCCTAAATTATAAGGCTCTTTTCTATCTCTAAGATATGTAAGCTCCAGCAAAAAGCCTGTGGACTTATCTCCAAGATAAACTAATGTAAAGGAACCGTCAGATGCCTCCTTTGTTCTTACAGGCTCAAGTCCCAGTGCCTCCTTATAAAACTTTAAGCTTTTCTCTAAATCAAAAACATTAAAATTAAAATGTGCAAATGAAAAATTCAAACCGTACTCCTTTCATTGCAATATACACCCTGCGTATCTACAGGGTGTATATAATATTTATATTATTTTATAACTTCTTTTCCGCCCATATATGGTCTGAGTGCCACCGGTATTCTGATGCTTCCGTCTTCATTTAGATTGTTTTCAAGGAATGCGATAAGCATACGAGGTGGTGCAACCACTGTATTATTGAGTGTATGTGCAAAATATTTATTGCCGTTTTCATCCTTTACTCTGATTCTGAGTCTTCTACTCTGCGCATCTCCAAGATTTGAGCAGCTTCCTACCTCAAAGTATTTTTTCTGTCTTGGTGACCATGCTTCCACATCACAGGATTTCACCTTAAGATCTGCAAGGTCTCCCGAGCAGCACTCAAGCGTTCTTACAGGTACATCAAGAGATCTGAAAAGATCCACGGTGTTTTGCCATAATTTCTCATACCACATCTTTGACTCTTCAGGCTTGCAGACAACAATCATCTCCTGCTTTTCAAACTGATGTATACGATAAACTCCTCTCTCCTCAATACCATGTGCTCCCTTTTCTTTTCTGAAACATGGTGAATAAGATGTAAGAGTATATGGCAGCTTAGCCTCTTCATTTAAGGTATCAATAAACTTTCCAATCATAGAATGCTCACTTGTACCGATAAGATAAAGATCCTCTCCCTCTATCTTATACATCATAGCATCCATCTCCGCAAAGCTCATTACACCTGTAACCACTTCCGCTCTGATCATGAAAGGAGGTACACAGTAGGTAAATCCTCTCTCAATCATAAAATCTCTGGCATAAGATATCACAGCTGAATGAAGTCTTGCAATATCACCCATAAGATAGTAGAATCCGTTTCCGGCTACTTTTCTTGCACTGTCAAGATCTATACCGCTTAGCTTTTCCATAATATCTGTATGATACGGTATCTCAAACTCAGGTACAAAAGGCTCACCGAATTTCTCGATTTCCACATTCTCACTGTCATCCTTGCCTATAGGTACACTTGGATCAATGATATTTGGAATGGTCATCATAATCTTTTTTACTTTTTCTTCAAGTTCAGCCTCAAGCGGCTCCAAACCTGCCAAAGTCTCACCAATGCTTGCCACAGATGCCTTTACCTGCTCAGCCTCTTCCCTTTTACCCTGTGCCATCAATGCACCGATTTCTTTTGAGATCTTGTTTCTCTTTGATCTGAGTTCATCAGCCTCAGCCTTTGTCTTTCTAAGCTTTTCATCAAGCTCTATAACTTCGTCAACCATTGGAAGTTTGAAATCCTGAAATTTATTTTTTATGTTCTGTCTTACAATATCCGGATTTTCTCTTAAAAATTTAATGTCAATCATGGCTTCCCCTTTTTCTCTATATCTAAATATTTAGACGATATCTTTTGATATCTTACATAGAAAAAAGTATACATCAAATGAGCTTTTATGTCTATTCCAAGTTGGCACTGAGTCGCCCGGAATGTCGACTTGATAAAACACTTTTTCTATATTGTATTATTCATTTACCATAAAAATGTAGGTTTTCATGAATACAATAAAAGAATTCCAAAGAATTATGGCCACACAGACTGAACTTGCTTTAGCAACTATAGGAACAGACGGCACTCCAAATTTCAAAATAGTCAACTATTATTTAATTCTAAGAATAATGTCATATACTTTGCGACATTTAAAGATATTGAAAAAGTACATGTCATTTGTTAATTTTATGGTTCAGGTAAATTATTGTTCACTATATATGCTGTTACTCTAATGTAGTAACATCTTTACCGAACCATTTCTCAGAAATACTCTTTAATGTACCGTCTGCCTTCATCTCTTCAAGTGCCGTCTGCACCTCATCCCTCAATATTGTATTTCCAAGTTTAAATCCTACCGCATATTCTTCACTTGAAAGTGGCTTATCCAAAACCTTGAAACCTTCTCCACCTCTTTTTGTGATCTGATAATTTGCCACTACGCTGTTCATAGCCAAAGCATCCACACCACCCATTTCAAGATCCATAAAACCTGTGTTAAAATCAGCCACAGTTTGCAATTTACCGAATGTACCTGACAGTTCCGTATTTTCTTTTAATACCGCTTCGGCTGACGAATCCGTCTGAACCTCCACTGTTTTTCCTGCTAAATCCTCAAATGAATTGATATCAGAATCAGATCTTACTACAAATACCTGATCGTTTTTCATATATGGCTTTGTCCATGTATATTTATCTTCTCTGTTCTGTGTGCTGAAGCCGTTCCAAATACAGTCAATATTACCGGATGTAAGTTCCATATCTTTTGCATCCCAGGCTATAGGCTGATACTTTATCTCTTTGCCCAATCGCTTTGCCACCTCTGCTGCCAGATCTAAATCAAATCCGGTAAATTCCCCGTCATCTCCAACAAACCCCATAGGTGGAAAATCCTGATCAAATCCCACCGTAAAAGTTGTATTAGTGTCTGTGCCTGCAATAGAAGTCTCATCTGTCAACTTACTTTCTGCTATACTTGTATCCGTTGATGCTGATGAACAGCCTGCCAACATAATTGTTGCTAAAACTCCAAGTAAATAAATTTTTTTCATAAATACACCTCATAACTTTCTTTACTGCTTTGCCTTAACACTTTCTTATAGTAGCATGCTAAAGTATAACTGTCAACACTTTATTTCTCTACTATAGTAAAGTATAAAAATATTGTGTACTCATATAAAAAATCTGTTATACTAATCATATTTAAATACATATTTTATTATTCATTTATCATAAAAATGGAGGTTTTCATGGATACAATAAAAGAATTCCAAAGAATTATGGACACACAGGCTGACCTTGCTTTAGCAACTATCGGAACAGACGGCATTCCAAATGTTAGAATAGTCAACTATTATTTTAATCCTAAAAATAATGTCATATATTTTGCAACATTTAAAGATAATGAAAAAGTACAAGAAATAGAGCAAAATCGAAACGTAGCCTTTACAACAATCCCCAAAAAAGGCAATGAACATATAAAGGCAAGAGGAATTGCCATAAGAAGCGAACAAACTGTTTTTGATTTGGCAGATTGCTTTTGTAACAAGATACCCGATTACAAAAATACAATAGAACATGCAGGAAATTTATTGTTATTATATGAAATACACTTTAAAACAGCTACTGTTACTTTAGATCTGTCTGATATTCAGACTATTAAGTTATAAATGAGGGCTGACAATTGTCAGCCCTCATTTATACTATTCTACATAATTGCTTATATAATTCAACCCATAATATATTTATAATTATTCCCATTTGCAATTTTTCGTAAGATTTGTGTATTATAATCCTGTATTTTATATATTAATTGTATCCGTATTAAGCAATAATTCAGTTGATTTAATCGGCATATTTAGGTATACTTAAGCATGGAGGTGTATCGAAGTGGTCATAACGAGCCTGACTCGAAATCAGGTTGTCACTTTTTGTGGCACGAGAGTTCGAATCTCTTCGCCTCCGGTTATAAAAATGCTCCCTGACTTGGGAGCATTTTTTTACTTTAATTCTATTTTCCTCCCCATATACTGGGTGGCTATTCTGTTTTCCGGATGAACATCAATCATATAAATCACCATCAAGAATATCCATTCCAAAGGCTTCATCATAATATATATAATATCCGCAATCCATTTACTCTTTATAAGCCTTGCAACAGGAAAGCCGTATCTGTCATATATTCCCCTGACAAGTTTGTGAAAGCGTGGTGTTTTTTCTTCTAAGATCTGTTCAAAGGCATTTGCCACACAGAGCTGCCTGTTTACAATTACCTCATGTCCGTGGCGTACCCCTTTTCTTAAGGGCTTTACAATCTTTTTATGCCCGCCTGCCGCTACCGTACATAGATAGTGTTCATCATAATAGATATTTTGAGGTGCTTCCTTCATTGACAATCTCCAGTCGGCAGTCTCCGTCCAAGCCTTTATAACAGAATCCGGTGCCTGGCCGAAAAGTAATAATATACCTATAATGATTCCAAGCAAAGGCAGCATAAGAATAAGGGCATATACAGGCCAATGTTCGGATTTTGACAATATTTTATTAAAAAAGCTTAAACAAGAGTTTTTTTCTATTTTTTCTTTTTCCATCTCAAGTTCATGCCACTCACGAACCTTGCAAAGCACTGTCCTTATTATAATAAAAGAAATACAAATAGGATAAGTCAAAAGGTATGTATCAAGAGTACTTTCTATCATAGATTCACCACCGTAAACCTGTACGGTAAAAACAATTATTCCTATCAACCAAAGATACATGGCGGATATTGAAAATACTGCCATAAGCGGCGGCATTTTCTTAAGCGGACAAAATCTTAAATAAAAATACCCTATAACACCTATCAAAAATATTACAATAACCGTAAGTAGGGAGCCTGAGTAAATCGGTGTATGTTTTTCTAAATTATGCAACTGCTCATACCAGTCGGAACCCGTAGTATATTTTGCCTGTGTAATATATAAAAATTCTAAAATAAGCCCATACCATATTACAATCTGGTCAAAACCCACCCCTGTTTTTGTCATCGTTTTATCTGTTTCAAGGATGAGCATCGCCAGTTGATATGCTGCCAACACTATAGGATATACAAATAAGGCGCCTACAAATCCTCCCCATAATGGAATGGCTACAACCCCGACAGCTATATCCTTAAATTCTCCATATTCTCCAATGGAAGATATTGCGGCAATCATAGTCCATCCTATAACTAAAAATAATCCTATTACATAGCTTATAATAATACTGTTCAGTATGGAAATTCTAAATATATATTTTTTCATATTCTTCTCCGTACAACCCTTTATACAGTGCAAATCAGTTTAATCACATCTTTTTATAATAGTTCCGCCACCAAGTACAAGTCCGCTCTCATCATATAAAACAACTGCCTGCCCCGGCGTAATGGCTCTTACCTTTTTATCAAAATCAATCCTTATTCTGTCTTCTCCAAGTACCTTAATGGTGCAGTGTTCGCCCTTATGTGAATATCTTATCTTTCCGACAGCTCTCATACCGTCAAAAAAGCTTTCCACCGCCATTGCATTAAGATTATTTGCTTCCAGACTGTATCCGAACACATCTTCATTTTCACCTATTACGACCTCATTTGTGTCAGGCCTTATCTCTGTCACAAAGATGGGATGCCCCAGTGCAATGCCAAGTCCTTTTCTCTGTCCTATGGTATAGTGAAGTATACCCTTATGTTTCCCCAGTATCTCCCCGTCAGCTGTCACAAAGTTTCCCACAGGCATCTTTTTTCCTATTTCACTCTCTACAAATGAAGCATAGTCATTATCTGAAACAAAGCAAATCTCCTGACTGTCGGGCTTATTTGCCACTCTGAGATTAAACTTTTTTGCAATTTCTCTTATCTCATCCTTTTCATAATCTCCTACAGGCATCAATGTTTTTGAGAGCTGATCCTGAGTAAGATTATAAAGTGCATAGGTCTGATCTTTTGCACTTGTTTTTGACATTCTAAGTGCAAACCTTCCGTTTTCAAGCTTTTCTATTCTGGCATAATGACCTGTTGCAATATAATCAGCTCCAAGCATCATACTTCTCTCCAAAAGGGATTCCCATTTTACATATCTGTTGCAGGCAATACATGGATTTGGTGTCCTTGCCTGTACATATTCATTTACAAAATAATCTATTACCTTATCTTTAAATTCATCTCTAAAATTCATTACATAATAAGGTATGCCGATATCTCTTGCCACTCTTCTGGCATCATCTACAGCAGACAGACCACAGCATCCTCCGCTGCCTGACATATCTTCTTCATCTTCACTTTGCCATATCTGCATAGTCACACCTGTGACATCATATCCGGCCTCTTTTAAAAGATAGGCTGCCACTGAGGAGTCCACTCCACCCGACATACCTACCACTACTTTTTTCTTTTCCATATATTCTCCAAAATTAAAATCTATGCTTGATAGTATATCATATACTTGTATTAATTATACTATAAAGTCTTCGGATCAAGACCATACCAATTCCCAAGCCATATTTCTTTTTCATATATCCTGTCAATATCTTCTTTTGTATATAAATAATCTGCTGCACCGGCGAAAATATCATCCGGAAACAGTTTGAAATACTCATGCAAAAAATTCAAATACATAAAGGCTCTGTCTCCGTACCCTTCAATATATATGTATCTGTAGTAATCTGTCTTTTGTCCGGAAGAATCTTCTACCGTACAGCGATACAAATACTCCCTTTTTATTATATCAATATACATAACTGCCCATGAAGAGGCGTCATCCAAATACCATCTGAAATCATCATCGTAATCCGGTTTATTTACGGAAAACATATAATAATCACCATGGTCACTCAAAAATTCATTGGTAAATCCTCGTGACATCAATATGTTTACAATAGCTTTTATATCCCTACAGCTATTATCATCTTTTCTTCTTAAAATTTCTACATCTCCTGCCATTCTACCGACTAAAAAGTGCTCCTCTCTCTTTCTTTAAATATCCATTTTTCATTCTTATCCTTATTGTTAAATATTTCATCAATCTGTGATTTTGTAAAGAAACAACCATTGTCAATATAAAAAATATCCTCAGGGAATTTCTTGAAATAGTTATGTACTATTTCAAGCACCTGCATTTCTTTTCCGATAAGATCGGTAATCCTAAAATACGTTTCAAAACCCATCTGCATTATTTCATCTGTAGGGATATCTATCATCTGTGTATTACAGTATATTTCAATCACCTTGTCCTCATTATAAAAGTAATCATCCTTATTGAATTTTACATAGACTATATTATAGCTTTCTCTTTTTATATTAACAATTTTTCTATTATTCATTGTGCTCAATGTATGTATCATTCTGTGAGGAAGCCCCTGCTTTGAGTTAAGTCTTTTGCCAATTATTCTTCCTTCGTATCTAAGTTCTACACCTTCAATAATATTTTTAGAGTACAATGTTTTTAGCATACCGCTTGTAAAAGCTGCTAATGTAGTAATGCATCTATCTATATAATAGTCTATGCTTTTTATACTGTATGAAGATCTATATATCCAGTTTTTATCAGGTTTACCATTATAAATACTGTCAATCATCGCTTTATTATAATATCTCCCATTATCCACATAAAAGATATCATTTGTATGCTCTTGTAAATATCTATGTAACAGCTCCAAAATAATCAGTTCTTTCCCGAATATATTTGAAAAACGATAATATGTTTCAAGCCCAAGTTCATTTGCCCTTTCAGTAGGTATCTCCATATTTCTTTGATAGGAGTACACCTCTATCATATGCTCTGCATCCTCAAAGAATAAAATATCATTCTCTTCTTTCATATATGATATACTATACTCTTCCTTGGAAATAGAAAATCTCATACTATGTCCCATATCTATAAGAATATGAACTAATATATATGCTGCCTCCATCTTATTGACACCGGCTTTACCCAGTATTCTACCTTCGTATCTCATAATCACCCCTATATCAAACGCTCATCCGGATCGGTATATATCCACTCGGCAGTCCACTCTTTTTTATTATAAATCCTGTCTATATCAGCTTTTGTATAAAAATGTTTATCCTTTGAATAGCAATTCCAAAGTACATCTTCCGGTACAAGTTTAAAATATTCATGAAAAAAATTTAACAGCATAAATGATCTACCCGATATTTTTTCAAAGTCAAAATAATCTTTATAACCTTTAAACTTTTCAGGAAAATCCTTTATCCTCACATTAGACCACCAGTCATCTGATGGTATTAAATCTACATTTGCAAGAATACTGTCCGATTTATCCTGCAAATAATATGGTAGTTCATCATCAAACATGGGTTTATTTATTGAAAGACTATAATAACTTCTATTATCATATGCTCCACAGTTCGTATAGCCTCTTGACATAAATATATTTATTATATTTTTTATATCCTGAATATTTCCTTCTCCGTTTTTCCTTAAAATATCAACGCTCCAGCCCATATATCACCTCTATTTAAATTATAGATTTTTTATACAATACTCATATTGTACTTGTCAATTCAAATTCAATCATTTACTATTTTATTGTTAATACTATTTATACTGTATGATGCGGATATAACCTGTTTAATAAAGGATTACGTGCCATACTTTTACAAAAAGATTGGAGTACTATGATATATATGGACAATGCCTCCACCACCAAGGTGGATCCTGAGGCTTTTGATATAGCAAAAAAATATTTATTGGAAAACTATGCAAATCCTTCATCAAGCTATTCTATGGCAAATGATGTAAAGGCTGATATACAAGATGCAAGAGAGATGATAGCGGATATCCTCGGTGCAAGATATAATGAGATTTATTTTACCTCAGGCGGCAGTGAAGCAAATAACTGGGCAATACTAAAGGCTTGTGAACTTATGGAAAATAAGGGGAAACATATCATCAGTTCAAAGATTGAGCATCACTCTGTGCTACATACACTCTCATACCTTGAAAAAAGAGGATATGAGGTTACTTATCTAAATACTGATGAAAAAGGTATTATTGATATAAATGAACTTAAAGACGCTATAAGAGAGGATACTATTCTTATCAGTATAATGTTTGCAAACAATGAAATAGGAACGATACAACCTGTTAAAGAGATTGGAAAACTTGCCCATGAATACAATATTTTATTCCACACTGATGCGGTACAGGCTGTGGGACATCTGTCAATAGATGTAAATGAGCTTAATATAGATTTACTCAGTGCAAGCGGACATAAATTTCACTCTCCTAAGGGAGTAGGCTTCTTATACATACGAAGCGGTATTAAGCTTACCTCTCTAATACATGGCGGCAGTCAGGAAAGAAATCGAAGAGCCGGTACTGAAAATACTTTCGGTATAATTGCTATGGCAAATGCTTTGAAAAACTGCTATGAGTCCTTAGAAAAAGACAGCTTATATGTAAAATCTCTCAGAGATAAGTTGCTTTCTCTAATACTTGAAAATATCGAAGGCTCTCATATAAACGGTGATATAAATAACCGACTTTTTAATAACATAAATATCTACTTTGAAAATATAAGCGGTGAACTGCTCCTAATTTTATTAAATCAAAACGGTATCTGTGCCTCTCTTGGCTCAGCCTGCACCACAGGAAGTATAGATCCCTCACATGTAATAATGGCTATTTCAAATGATAAAAAAAGAGCCTCATCCTCCCTTAGACTCACACTTAGTAAGTACAATACGGAAGATGAGGTCAATAAAACCTTTGAGATATTAAAATTATGTGTCAATAAACTTAGAGCCTGAGTTATAATATAATCCTGTGATTTGAACTCAACTCACAGGATTATATTATAACATTTATGCCGGCTCACTCTATGAAGTCGAATTTTTAAATATTATCGGTTTTCACAAACCTCTTTTACTGTTTTTATAAGCTTTTCCATCAGACTCACCCTGTTTAAAACGGTGATAAGATAATATCCGTCCACCAGATCATAGATTTCATTTGCTATCTCTTTTGACATAGAGAGGGCAATTTCTTCAGCCTCTTCTCTTTCCTTGCCGATATACTTTTCTACAATATCATCTGTAATATATATGCCGTTTACTTCACTTTGCATATATCTGGCATTTCTTTCACTGACAATCGGAATGATTCCTCCCATTATCTTAATATCAAGATTTTCTCTGGCTGTTTTTAAGTTTTCAACAGCTCTCTTTGTCAAAACAGGCTGTGTAAAGAGTACCTCTACACCGTTTTCCTGCTTTCTTTTCGCTTTCTTAAGTTCCGCACTGAAATTCCTTGAATTTACATTTAAAGCCGCACATATATTCATAGGGCTTTCAAATACCTCATCATTTAAAGATTTGATAAAGTTTGCAAATTTCACTGAATTAAACTCAAATACCGATCTGATCTCATCTCTTTGAGCATTCGGTATCGGATCTCCTGTAATTACAAGTACATTGTCAACTCCAAAAGCACTTGCACCAAGTAATAATCCCTTGGCTGCATTAACATTCCTGTCTCTGCAAGTCATATGAGGAAGTACATCAAAATCAAGCTCATTTCTCACCTTACATGCAAGCAAACAGCTGTCCATTCTTGCTCTGGCTATAGGATTATCCGCAATGGTTACAATATCCGCACCGGCAAGCTTCAGCTTCTTTGTATTCTCCATAAACTTGGCTACATTTGTATCTATCGGAGAATCCAGTTCCACAGCTATTGCCTTTTGCCCCAATTCAAGCTTGTTTTTAAATCTGTTTAATCTGATATTTTGTGTTATGCCCTTTTCCTGCTTTATAGCTCTTCTGGGCTTTATGAGTTTTCCGCTCATACTCTTTTTAAGCAGTTCTATATGCTTTGGAGTGGTTCCGCAACAGCCTCCCACTATATTTACACCCATATCAAGTATATCCTCAATCTGAGTCGCAAAATAATTTGCCAGTGAACCGTAATATATTCTGTTATCCCTTACTATCGGATAGCCTGCATTCGGCATTGCTACAAGGTATAAGCCCTCTGTATTTACATCCTTTAAAAGCTTTGCCATATGATTGGCTCCGGTCATACAGTTTAATCCCACAGCATCAAAAAAACCCGATTCACAAATCTCCTTAAACATAGTCTTATAATAATATCCCTCACTTGAATATCCGTCTGGCATAACTGCAAATGAAACTATTATAAATGAATCCGGCGATTTTTCCTTGATATATTCACCTATTGACTTTAAACCTATAGTACTGTTTCTTGTTTCAAAAAAGAAATTTTTTATTCCTTTTTCAAGAAATATATCAGCTATAATCTTGTATTCTTCAAATGCCGCATTATTGCTGTCCGCACTTAAAGAGCCCATATCGGCAAAAACATAAGCCTCTTCCTTAGCGGCTTCAATTGCTATATCAATACCTGCATTTATCACCTTTTTTTGTAAATCTCTGTCACCAAGAAATGCATCTATGCCTGTGGCAAATGTGTTTGTAAGTATAGCCTTTGCACCTGCTTCTATATATTCCTTATGAATTCCCCTTATAAGCTCGGAGTTTTTGATATTCGCAAGTTCACATCCGATACCGTCATCTGTCAGTTCATCATAATATGTTCCCATTGCCCCGTCAAAGAGCAATACATTATTCTTTAAATATTCTCTAATATTTTCCATAATTTATCATCCTAAAACTGTCTTTGCAATATCTACCGAGCTTCTGGCATCAGGTGCGTAAAAATCCGCTCCCATCTCATCCGCATACTCCTTGGTAAGCACCGCACCGCCTACCCATATCTTGCAGTCATTTGATACCTTTCTTATCTCCTCGATAGTGCTCTTCATCGCAGGCAATGTTGTAGTCATAAGTGCCGAAAGCCCTACAAGCTTTACATCCTCTCTGATTACTGTGTCCACAACCCTTTGAATATCCACATCTCTTCCAAGGTCTATCATTCTGTAACCATAGTTTTCTAAGATTACCTTGACTATATTTTTACCGATATCATGTATATCTCCCTTTACGGTACATACCACTATCTTTCCCTTACTTACATTCTTATCGCCCTTTTTAGCTATCTCCTCTTTAATAAGCTCAAAGGCACTGCTTGCGGCATTAGCTGCATTTATAAGCTGTGGTAAAAATATAATCTGCTTTTCATACAAATCACCTACCTTATCCAGTGCAGGTATCAGATACTCATTTATTATCTCCAGTTCACTGTGGCTCTCTAAAAGTTTTTTTGCATTATTATAGGTTTCTTCCTTTAGCCCCTTTAATATTGCATCCTGTACCACTTCCTTTGTAACTTCCCCTGTAGCCGATACCTGTATAATCTTGGTCTCGGCTTTTACAGCTGCAAATCTGTCGATATATTTCGCAGAATCCTTATCCTCACCTGAAAGCACCTTAAATGAATAAATTGCATCCATAATGCCTTCAATATTCGGATTTACAATGGGCAGATCAAGTCCTGCATACATTGCCTGTATCAAGAAGTTCTCCGTGATATGACTTCTTGCCGGAAGACCGAAGGAAATATTGCTGACACCCAGAGTTGTATGAAGTCCAAGCTCCCTTGTCACTCTTCTTACTGCCTCAAGTGTTTCTTTTGCCTGATCCTGCTGCGCGGAAACTGTAAGTGTAAGGCAGTCTATGATCACATCCTCTTTCTTTAACCCATGTTCAATTGCCTTATCAAGTATATGTTTTGCATTATCAAATCTTTCCTGCGCTGTAGTAGGTATGCCGTTCTCATTTAGTGCAAGTCCTATAACCGCCGCACCGTATTTTTTAACAATTGGCAGTATCAGGTCAAGTCTTTCATCCTCCGCATTTACAGAGTTTACAATTGCTCTACCGTTGTATACACGAAGTCCCGCCTCTATCGCCTCAGGATTTGATGAGTCTATCTGCAAGGGAATATTAACTACAGATTGTACCGCCTTTACGGCTTCTATCATCAGTGCAACTTCATCACCGCCCGGAACACCCACATTTATATCCAGTATATCGGCTCCCGATTCCTCTTCCTCTATTGCAACCTTACATATATACTCCATCTCATGGTTTAAAAGTGCTTCCTGAAATCTTTTCTTACCTGTAGGGTTTAATCTCTCTCCTACAACCCTTACACCGTTTAACTCAACCATTTCATTTCCGGAGCATATACCGGTTTTTACTTTTATGGGCTTTATCTTGGAGAACTTTCTATTTTCAAACTCTTTTTTTAACTCACTGATAAATTCAGGTGAGGTACCGCAGCATCCTCCCGCATATTCTATTCCTATTTCGCCAAAATCAGCCATCAACTTTGCAAAATCGCTTGCAAGCAGATCATATTCGCCTGTTGACGGATTGGGAAGTCCTGCATTCGGCTTTATTATAATGGGCAGATTGGTCCATTCCTTAAGTTTTTTTGCAAGCGGCAGTATTTCCTTAGGTCCGAGAGAACAGTTAAATCCTACAGCATCCACTCCCAGTCCTTCAAGTGTAACAGCCATTGACTCTATCTTTGTTCCGGTAAAGGTTCTTCCGGTTGTTTCATAGGTCATAGTCACCCATACAGGAAGGTTCGTATTTTCCTTTGCGGCAAGTACACCTGCTCTTACATCATAAAGGTCGGTGAAGGTCTCAAATATAATAATATCTGCACCGTATTTCTCTCCTGCTACCACCATTTCCTTATATATTTCATATGCATCTTCAAATCTAAGTACTCCAAGCGGCTCCAAAAGCTCTCCTATAGGTCCGATATCAAGTGCCACTTTTACTTGCTCTTTACTCTCTGCCACAGCTTCCTTGGCTGATTTTATAGCTGTTGCTATGGCAGTATCCACATCTATCTTACATCCTTCAAGTTTATGTGCATTTGCACCGAAGGTATTTGTATATATTACATTACTGCCTGATTCTATATATTTTAAATGTATATTTTTTACTATATCCGGATTGTCAAATCCGAAGACCTCAGGATGCTCTCCCGCCTTCATTCCGGCTGCCTGGAGCATTGTACCCATTGCCCCGTCAAGTATCAACAAATTATGCATAGCATCTGACTCCTATTTTTCTGTACCTGCAAGATTTCAAAAGATTGCATCCTGCACAACTCTTTTTTAATGTTTCAAGCTTTTTGTCACTGACTCCTATTATTGCTGTTACCGATTTTCTTGGTAACATTATACCGCTGTCACTGACATTTACACCTATCCTCCTTGTGGCATTTACCACATTTACAAACTGCCTTTGTATGGTTATAGGCAAATCACCATAGCCAGGTGAGAATCTGAATGTCAAATATTTATTTTCCTTTAAATATTGCTCTCTAAATCCTGCTTCTATACTGTCACATACAGCCTCAATAAGCGTTGAGCCGCAGGAATCCATAATAAGCGCATTTGCCACATTTTTTAATTCTTCTTTTCTTATTGCATTGTCAACGCCTACACCTATGGTGGCAGCCATCAAAATCAGCTTATGGCAATCCTTTATATGTTTTTTTATGCTTTCTCCCACAAAAAAGTCCAGCTCAGCCGGAAACTCTCCCTTATTCTCAAGTTCCCATTCTCTGAAAACAAAATTAGGCTTTGCTACGGCATTTATTTTTTCCATACATTCGAGCACCTGTGTATGCAGTTTTTCATCTATATCTTTGCTGTTATGTTGGAGATACCTAAGCACCTCCGACTCATCATCCTTTGTAAGTTTTATATCTATATTGAACATTTCTCTTCTTTCCATCTTATAACTCTTTTCGTTTTACTATAGTAAGATAATTTATACTAAAAGTAAAGTTTTACATTATACATATAGCCTATAACCGGTTATTTATGATGTAAGAAAATTTTAATTGGTATTTTTCTTTTTATATGCTAGAATATCGAGTGTAAACGCTGTATTTACATTTATTTGGGGATGTACCGGTTTCGACAGGGAACATGCAGCTGGTGAAGCTATTCGTATGCAATGCGTTAAATGGCAAAATTAAATATAAACGCTGAAGATAATTTAGCATACGCTGCCTAAGGCAGTTGCAGACCTGTAAGCACTCACACTTACAGAATCTGTATCGACTTATGTGAGAAACCTTATATACAAAGCTTTGAGTATATAGATGTATTATGAAGCTACTCTTTTCTGCAGTTTGTTGTTTGACTGTTTTAAAGGGGAATTTTAACAAGCAACTATAATAGTAGAAGAACAGGGAATTGTTTTTTGGACACGGGTTCAACTCCCGTCATCTCCACTTTTAAAAGTCTTGATTTCAAGGCTTTTTTTATTTCATTAAATTATTTTTATCTTATTATATTCCTATATTCTCGAACTTTTGTTTGCTTTTAACTCGAACATATGTTAGGATATATGTAAATATACCAATATATAAAGGAGATTCGATGGATACACTGACTGATAAGCAAAAAGAAATATTTAATGTTATTAAGGATTCCATCTTAAACAAGGGATATCCGCCATCTGTTCGTGAAATAGGTGAACTTGTCGGACTTAAGTCCACTTCTTCCGTACATGCTCATCTAAACAGCCTTGAAAAGAAAGGATATATCAGAAAGGATCCTACCAAGCCAAGGACTATAGAGATTACCGATGACAGTTTTAACCTCACCAGGAGAGAGGTCGTTAATGTACCTATGGTCGGTACTGTCGCTGCAGGTATGCCGATACTCGCATCTGAAAATATCACAGACTATTTTCCTATTCCAAGCGAGTTATTGCCTAATACAGATATATTTATGCTCAAGGTAAAGGGAGATTCCATGATAAATGTAGGCATACATGATGGTGATCAAATTATTGTATCTAAGCAAAACACCGCCAAAAACGGTGATATTATCGTTGCTTTGGTGGAAGACTCAGCCACTGTAAAGACATTTTATAAAGAAAATAACTTCTATCGACTCCAGCCCGAGAATGATTTTATGGAACCTATTTTGGTAAAAGAAGTCTCTATTCTCGGAAAGGTTATCGGATTATTCAGATTTATGTAAAAAAGGCTGCTACATATGTAGCAGCCTAAAATATTAAGTTCAGATTATCTTACGCCTGCCTCTTTAACCTTAGCAGCCTTGCCGACTCTGTCACGAAGATAATATAATTTCGCTCTTCTAACTTTACCTTTTCTTACAACTTCTACTCTGTCAACAGATGGAGAATGTAATGGCCATGTCTTCTCAACACCGATACCGTTAGAGTTCTTTCTAACTGTGAAAGTCTCTCTTGCACCGCCGTTTTGTCTCTTGATAACTGTACCCTCAAAAATCTGGATTCTCTCTCTGTTACCCTCACGGATCTTGTTGTGTACTCTTACTGTATCACCTACACTAAAATCATCAACACTTGCCTTAAGTTGCTCTGCCTCAATACTTCTTATTAAATCATTCATGTGAAACCTCCTATTATTTTGATGTTCTTAAAATTTCTTCCAGAGGACCATCGCCTTATTCACAACTACAGTATTTTAACATATGAGCTATTACAAAGCAATAGTTAATCCATTTATAAGAGATATTTTTACGGCAATTATGACTTCTTAAGTCTTTCATTGATTTCTTCCACATGCTTTTTATTTATAAGCATAAATATAAGCCAGATTATAAAATATATTGAAATATATATTATTGTAAATGAAAGCAAACTTGCGATACTAAATGAATACCAACCTGCAAGTATTGCAAGAGGAATAAAAATCACATAATTTATAATACAATGCGAAACAGTCATTTTACTTATACTGAATTCAGTATCTGTAAATATAAGGCTTGTGACCGAGAACAATGTACCTATCGCTGCCCATATAAAAACAGATACAAGCATTGCCATGATCTCATTTGGAAATGCTCCCAAAAATTTATTCGGCGCCGGCTGATAGGCTCCGCTGCCTGATAAGTATGAAAACAGCATAGATATAAATAAGCCTATATCAATTCCTATAAATATTCCAACTATTACTCTATTTATAATTTTATTTTTCATGATATAAAATCTCCTTTATTTTTTTTAGATATCTTCTTGATGAGCTGGTCATTGTACCGTTTTTGAACTCAATATTTATAATCCCTCCCACACTCATTGAAAAATGTGAGACATAATCAAGATTTATGATTTCGGAATTTGATACTCTGACAAACTGTACAGGCAAGATTTCTTCAAGCTCATACAGCCTTTTTGAAATATGATACTCTTCTTTTTCAGTCTGTGCATATACAAGCTTTGCCCCCGAATAAAATCTTATAAACTTATTGATAGCAATTTGATAAAGATGATCATCTTTTTTTACATTCAGCTTATTATTATAAGCCCTTACATATTCTAAAAGTTTTTCTAAATCTTCAAATTTACTATGCGTTTTTATCAGTGCACTGTCCGAGTCAATACTGTCATCATTTTGATAGATTACATTCATATAGCACCTCCCTTAATAAAATACAAATATATTTGTTTAGATTAAGCATAGTGAAATAAGTAAACTTTGTCTATAGAATATGGATATATGGCAATTTATTAAATACAAGTGGACTATAAATCGAACTTCTCATAGCATTATTACATTATTCTTTATAAAATATTACAATTACATTTATACTATTTACTAGATTATGTTTTTTTGATAGACTTCTCTAGGATTTATTAGGATGGTGTATGTATGTTTTCCTTAATATTCAGCATACTTACCATTAGCTTGAAAGGAGTATTTTTATGAATTCTTTAGAGAGTAAAAATATTGTCACATGTGTAATCTTATCTATTGTTACATGTGGCATCTATGGTATCTATTGGCTGTATTGCCTGATTAATGATATCAATACTATCTCAGGAGATCCTGATGCTATGTCACCGGTTCTCGTTATAGTATTAAGCTTTGTTACCTGTGGAATATATTTCATTTACTGGGCTTACAAGGCAGGAACTCTTTTAGATCAAAAGTCTATAGAAGCAGGCAGAGCGGCAGAGAGTCGTCCGGTTCTTTATGTTGTGCTTTCAATCTTCGGTCTTGCAATCGTTACATATGCTCTTATGCAGGACAGCATAAATAAACTTGCAGATTCTCAGAATAATATTAATAAAACTACATTTTAATTAATATGCCGAATCGAATCAAAAGGACAATAAAAGATACCATTGCAATTATTTGCCTTGGTATCTTTTTATATATACTATATTCAATACATATACGAATCCCCTGTATGTTTAAAACAATAACTCATCTGGACTGTCCGAGTTGCGGAGTAAGCAGGATGTGTGTCTCGCTCTCACATGGAGATATCAGGTCGGCATTTTTCTATAATCAAATACTTGTTTTCCTTTTTCCTATCATAGCTCTTTACTATGCTTTTTATCAGATAAGATATATATTAACAGGTCAAAGAAAAACAACTGCTGTAGAAAATATTATCATGATAATTTTAATAGTTATATTGATACTATATGGCATTATAAGAAATATGCCCTTTTATCCATATAAACTGCCATAAAAAAGTCGGGTTTCCCCGACTTTTTATATTTCCCCGTCTCTGAATTTTTGAATAAGTTCATGCCCCACACTTATGTGGAAAGGCAGAACAGGTACATCTTCTCTTTCAAACCATCTTGCCTCAGATAATTCCTCCTCCTGTAAGGTAATCTTATCATCTCCGTCAAGGTCTGCAATAAATGCCAGCATTATGGTATCGGAAAAAGACCAAGGCTGTGATTTATAAGGCTGTATGTTTTTTACCTTTAAACCCACTTCTTCCCTTACTTCTCTGGCTACCGCATCTTCAAGAGTCTCTCCGACTTCTACAAAACCTGCCACCAATGCATAGTAATTATATACACCCTTTGCATTCTTTGTCAGTAACAGCCTGTTACCGTTTCTGATTGCCACTATGACGGCAGGAGATATCTTAGGATATTCTATATACTTACATTTCGGACATATCAATGCTCTTTCCGTAAGAGATTTTTCAGTCTTTGTTCCGCAATATCCGCAATATTTTCTGCTTTGCAACCATCTGTACACCTGTGAGGCGCTTACACTTGCAAAAGCCTGATATCTTGGCTCAAACTCACGCAAAGCATGTATACCTTCCAGATAAAATCCCCCAAACTCCGGCAAACTCATATCCTCCACCAGATAAAATTCTTCATCATCCACAGAGTTTACATAATAGGATTTTTCATATATATTTTCATCCTCATCTTCCAGATTTTCAAATCTCGGAATACTTATCTGACCTGTCAAAGCATCCTTTATAAGCATTATTTTATTGTATTCAAAATGTAAAACAAATGACTTTTTATTATTTTCCTTGGTGGCTTTCTTTCTCCTGTATTCAGGATAAAATACTTTCGGATATATTTCCTGTATCATAATATTCTTTCTTTTACTGCTTAAAACTATAACTCCTGATAATTATACTTTTGTAATAGCTCATATCTCATATCCCATAATTTCTGTGAAAGGTCCACATAGGTCTCATGAGGATATGCAAGTCTCTTTGACTCATCCCAAAGGGTGTCAAGCTCTTTTTTACAAAACTCTCTTATCTCCATAACAGATGGAGACTTGTATACACATTCTCCATTTTTAAATATAGGCACCAACAGCTCCTTTGTTTCAAATGAGCCGGCGCTTAACTTTGTTCTTTTCCATGTTTCCACAGGATCAAAAAGCATCAGTGATTCTTCTGTGGACAGATTCTCCTCTTCCAAGCATATATAATCAGCTATTATCTTTCCTGTTTTCTTATTATAGATCCTGTATATTTTTTTATTTCCCGGATTTGTAATCTTTTCCGCATTCTCAGACAGCTTTATCTTAGGTATAAACTCACCTGTATCTTCATTCATAACCGCAGCCAATTTATATACACCTCCAAATGCAGGGCAATCCTTTGATGTAATAAGATTAGTTCCAACACCCCATTTATTGATGGTTGCACCCTGTAATTTTAAAGAAGAGATGATATTTTCATCCAGATCATTTGAGGCTGAAATAATAGCATCATTAAATCCGGCTTCATCAAGCATCTCCTTGGCTCTCTTTGAAAGGTATGCAAGATCTCCGCTGTCAAGTCTTATACCGTAATTTTTAAGCGGTATTCCGGCTTCTCTCATTTCTTTAAATACTGTAATAGCATTCGGTACGCCCGATTTTAATGTATCATAAGTATCCACAAGAAGTGTACATGCTGTAGGGAAGGTCTTTGCATAGGTTCTGAATGCGGACAATTCATCCGGAAAGCTCATTATCCAGCTATGTGCATGTGTTCCAAGTATGGGAACATCAAACATTCTTCCGCAAAGAACATTGCTGGTACCTACACAACCTCCTATAACAGCGGCTCTTGCACCATAAACACCTGCATCAGGTCCCTGTGCTCTTCTAAGTCCGAACTCCATTACACCGTCGCCATCCGCCGCCAAAACCACTCTCGCCGCTTTTGTAGCAATAAGTGATTGATGATTTATAATATTTAACAATGCTGTTTCTATAAGCTGTGCCTGCATTATCGGAGCAATCACCTTTACAAGCGGCTCTCTCGGGAATATTACACTTCCCTCAGGTATAGCATAGATATCACCTGTAAACTTAAAATCTCTCAAATAATCCAAAAAATCTTCTCTAAATAATTTTACTTTTCTCAGGTACTCTATATCCTCATCATCAAAATGCAGATTTTTAATATAATCTATTACCTGATCAAGTCCGGCACAGATTGCATATCCGTTTTTATTCGGATTTGATCTGTAAAACATATCAAAGATCACTGTTTCATTTGCATTGTTCTCCAAATGATAACCCTGCATCATTGTAAGTTCATATAAGTCAGTCAATAATGTCAAATTTCTTTTATCCATTTTTTCCCATCCTTTTTAAAGTAACTACTTAAGCTTTGTATACCAATCTATGCCTTATTTATGATATTGTCAAGTGAATTAAGCTTAAAATAATATAAATCATTTATAATCATTGTTATAGTTCAGGTGCCATATGTTTTGAGGCTTTTAATTTTACAATCCTTGTAGCGTTTAACTCTTTCGCAAAACAAGGCAGGATTAAGCTGTCGAGGACTTGTTTGAGTGTAGTTCGCTGCTCCCCAAGCGAACAAACGAGTTCCGCAGACTGCGTAAAATCCTGCGAAGTTTTAAGAAAGAGTTGCGATTAGGATTGTAAAACAAAAGCTCTAAAGGGTATACCTGAACTGTAACTAATCATTAAACAATATCAGTCCACCTTTTCTTTTATGCCCGGTATTCCACAACTCTCTAAAATCAAACCATCTATAGCTGCCATAGCTTACCACTTTTACCATAAATTTTTCATTGTTTTCTTCATATCCCGTAAGCAAAAACCAATGCCATACAAAATCTTTGAATTTAGGATTTTTATGCATCAACACAAGCATCGGTACAGGCATCTTTTTATCTATTTGATATTTTACCACATTTATGGCATCTTCTATATCATTATCTCCCGAGTATTCTTCCAAATTTATGCCATATTCTCCGATATCTTTTAAAAAGTCGCTTATACCGTCCACATATATCTCCAACCTGTCTATGCCTGTCCATCTCGGTCTGAGATAAGGTTTTACATTATTTGAAAAATCCACATAATCAAGTGCATTTAAGTTTTCTTTATCGTATGGATATAGATTATCTTTTCCAAGATATTTACTCATATATACAAAGCTGTCACAAGCTGTTACACAGGCACAACCGCCTTTATTCATCCAGAGATTTTTAAAATCCTCTTGATTCCAGCCATATTTTCCGTCAATTAAAAAATAATTCAATTCTTTTTTCATATTCTCTCTAAAATTTTGGAGCAATATAATACTTTAAAGTACCACATTGCTCCAATCAAAAAATTATAAATCTTCATCACCAAGCAAATCTTCAAACTCTTCTTCATCAAGAAGCTCGTCAAAAGCATCTGCCACTATTTCATATTCCTCATCCGTCTCTATATTTGTAAGCTCAGGCTGTCCGTCCGCTGTCTCTGAATATCTGTAAAGATATACCGTTCCTTCATCATTATCATCCTCAGGCATTACAGCAATATACTCTCTCTCACCTGCACTGAAAATATTCAGTACAACACATTCAAGTACAGTATCATCCTCAAGTGTTATAGAAACCGATACATTACCTTCCTCAACAATGCCGTTTTCAAATAAATCCTTATCTTCCATAGCTCACCTTCCTTTAAAATACAAATTTATTTTGCCTGACTGTTTAAAAAGTTTAAAACCTCTATTTTATCCTTGCTTATCTGACTTTTTAACTCATCCAGACTTTGAAACTTAATCTCCTGCCTTATATACTTGTAAAGAAATACCTCAATCTCTCTACCATAAAGGCTCGCATCAAAATTATAAAGATATGTTTCCACTCTGTAAATATGATTTCTCTTATCGTTTTCAATACTTGGGTTTGAACCTACATTTGTAAGCCCCAAATACATGGTATCATCATCACCGATTCTTACTCTGGAAGCATAAACTCCCGGCTTTGGAAGATGCTTTTCCTTTGGTGGGAAAATGTTTAATGTAGGAAAGCCTATTTTGGCACCTATTTTATTTCCTTCTTCCACTGTTCCGGTGATGGAATATACACTCCCCAGTAATTTATTGGCTTCTTCCATATCTCCTTCATCAAGCTTTGACCTGATAAGAGTGGAGCTTATATCATTTTGGAAATCGTCTTTTTCCTTTGTAATTATCCTTAAATCAAAGCCTAAGCTCTTTGATAATTTATTTAACAGCTCGATATTTCCACTCTTTTTATAACCGAAGGCGGCATCATCCCCTGCAACTATTTCCGCCATTCCAAGCTTACCTATCAGAATATCCACCAAAAACTCTTCACCTGTCAGTCTGGCAATATTCATATCAAAGGGATATTCTATATAATAGTCAATCCCCAGTTCTTCCAGTTTTCTTCTTCTTTCCACATTTGTAAAAATCTGTGTGGTATTTTTATTTCTTACGATATTTGACGGCAATGTTCTGAATGAAAAGACCACGGTTTTTAAACCTTTTTTATTCGCCTCTTCCTTTAGAGTTCTGAACAGCTTTCTATGTCCTCTATGTTCACCGTCAAACTTCCCTATAACAACAGCAGTTTTCTCTGTTATATTTATATCAGTAGTATTTATAAATGTAATCACATTATCACCTGTCTATAAAAACATCTTAAATGGCTTTAGCTCCTTAGATTCCTTTTTATATATTGCAATAAATATGTCATTAGAATCATAGACTCTGTATAAGTCACTTTCACTATACTTTTCTTCAAATTTTAATTTATTGCCATTATGCAGATATTTATCAAATTCAAGGGATGTATTTATTTTGGGCAGGAAGGAAAAATACTCCTCCACACTCATTATTCTTTTATCTATATTATATCTCTCTGCTTCAACTTGATTCAGAGTGATTGCTTCATCTACATCAAATCTATCCACTCTTTTTCTGATAAGCGACTCCATACATCCCCCTACCAAAAGTTTTTCTCCTATATCATGACATAAAGTTCTGATATAAGTCCCCTTTGATACTTTAGCCCTGTATCTGACTCTTGGCAAGTCCATTTCTATTATTTCAATATCAAAAATATAGACTTTTCTCGGCTCTCTTTTAACTTCCTTGCCCTCTCTTGCCAGATCTACAAGCTTTTTTCCACCTACTTTTAAAGCTGAATACATAGGTGGAAGTTGCATATATTCCCCAAGGAATGAATTTATCGCTTCTTTGACCTTTTCCTTTGTCAAAGAAGAAATATCACTCTCTTTGAGTTTATTTCCGGTTGAATCTTGAGTATCCGTAGAAACGCCCAAAAGAAGTACCGCTTCATATTCCTTTGACTTATCCGTCAACATATCGGACAGTACGGTAGCATTGCCTAACAATACCGGAAGTACACCTGTCGCATCCGGATCCAATGTGCCCGAATGACCGATCTTTTTTTGCTTTAAAATACCCCTCATCTTAGCAACAACATCATGTGAGGTATATCCTTTTTCCTTGAAAATATTTATTATTCCGTTATAAGTATTCTTAGCCATTTAATTCTTTCTCAATCATGGGCAATATTTTGTCTTTTAAAATTTCATCGGCATTTCCGTAAACTGTAGCACCTGCTGCTCTTATATGCCCACCGCCGCCAAGTGCGGCTGCGATAGTGCTGACATTTTTATTTATGGAACGAAGGCTTACTTTATATTCATTTTTTTCAGTCTCATACATAAATAATGCTATTTCCACACCATTGATATTTCTAAGATTGTCTATGATTCCATCCATTTTTTTCTTATCTGAAATATACTTACTCCATGTATCAAAGTCCAAAACACCATAACAGCATTTGCCTTCAAATTCAAGTTTTGCATTTGTAAGTACCAGACCGAGAAGCTTGCTTGCATTAAAATCCTTCTTAAAATAAGTATCATCTATTATTTTAGTAAAGTCAAAGCCTTTTGCTATCAATTCACCGGCAATATCCATCGTTTCTTTTGTGGTGGATTGATATTTAAAAACTCCGGAATCATGTACTATACCTGTGTAAAGGCAGATTGCGGTATTTACACTTACCTTTTCTTTTTCAAGTAATGTATATAAAAGCTCACATGTAGAACTTCTAAAATCTTCGACTATATTGAATTTTGCAAAATCGGTATTTGTAATATGATGGTCTATGCATAGGCTTTCCTTTGCAATATCAAGCAGTACCCCTCTGCTTCCAAGCCTTTCTCTATCTGATGCATCCAAAGATACCACTAAATCAGCCTCCATAAACGGGTTCTCACTTATCAGTTCAAACCCGTTCATATATGAAAATTTCATTGATGGCTTTTCAAGGCATACTCTTACCTGTTTATCCTTATAATTTTCTGTTATATAATTATACAGACCGAGTGTAGATCCTGTACAATCCCCATCCGGACTTACATGTCCGGTAATGGCTATATTTTTTGATTTCTCAATAAGCTCTATCAGTTTATTCATTGCCCTTCTCATCTTTTTTTATTACTTCATCTATTAACTTATCCATTTTCATACCATAAGCCAATGATTCGTCTAAAACAAATTTTAATTCAGGAGTGTTTCTAAGGTTTAATCTTCTTGCAAGTTCCTTTCTTATAAAGCCTGAAGAAGATTTTAAACCTGCCAATGTCTTCTTTGATTGCTCATCATCTCCCAATACACTCACATATATTGTAGCATATTTAAGATCTGTGGTAACTTCCGCATCTGTAACACTTGTCATAGGAGCAACCCTCGGGTCTTTTACCTCTCCTCTCATGATTTCCGATACAGCCTTCATCACTTCTGAGTTTATCATAGTAGACTTTAAACTATTCTTTCTCATACATTCCTTTCTGTCAGCTTCTTGGAACCTCTACCATAGCATAAGCCTCTACCTGGTCAAATTCCTGTATATCATTAAATTTCTCGAATACAAGACCGCATTCATAGCCTGTAGCAACTTCCTTAACATCATCTTTAAATCTCTTAAGTGATGCCAGATTTCCGTCAAAGATCTGCTCTCCGTCTCTTGTGATTCTAACCTTACAGCCTCTTACAAACTTACCGTCAAGTATATAGCTTCCTGCAATATTTCCGACACCTGATGCTTTAAAGATCTGTCTGATCTCCGCATGTCCGATAACTTTCTCCTCATAGATAGGCTCAAGCATACCGGTCATAGCGCTCTCTATATCCTCTATCGCCTGATAGATAACCTTATAAAGTCTGAGATCCACATTTTCTCTTTCGGCGGTAGCCTTTGCCATGAGATCGGGTTTTACATTAAATCCTATTATAATTGCATTACTTGCCGCTGCAAGTACCACATCACTTTCATTTATGGCACCTACACCGCCGTGGATAACCTTAACCGCAACCTCATCATTTGAAAGCTTGGTAAGGGATTGCTTTACAGCTTCTACAGAACCTTGAACATCGGCTTTTACCACTATCGGAAGTTCCTTAACATTTCCTGCCTTAATCTGGCTGAAAAGATCATCCAGTGAAAGCTTTGCCTTTGTATCCTCGATAAGCTTATTCTTGCTCTCTGAGATAAATGTAGCGGCAAATGCCTTTGCTTCCTTGTCATTTTCTGTAGCTACAAATACTTCACCTGCATTCGGTACACTGTCAAGTCCAAGGATCTCAACAGGTGTGGAAGGTGTAGCCTCCTTAACCTTTATACCTCTGTCATTCATCATGGCACGAACCTTACCCGAGCATGATCCTGCCGCAATAAAGTCTCCTACATGAAGAGTTCCCTTTTGTACAAGTATTCTTGCAACCGAACCCTTACCCTTATCAAGCTCAGCCTCTATTACAAGACCTCTTGCCCTTCTGTTAGGATTTGCCTTAAGCTCCTTTACCTCTGCCGTAAGTATTACCATCTCCAAAAGATTTGATATACCCTCTCCGGTCTTTGCGGATACAGGTACAAATATGGTTGAACCGCCCCAATCCTCAGGTATAAGCTCATGCTCTGAAAGCTCCTGCTTTACTTTATCAATATTTGCCGCAGGTCTGTCTATCTTATTGATAGCAACAATTATCTCAACCCCCGCCGCCTTGGCATGGTTGATAGCTTCTACAGTCTGAGGCATCACACCGTCATCCGCAGCTACCACCAGTATTGCAATATCTGTAGCCTGAGCACCACGCATACGCATTGCCGTAAACGCCTCATGTCCCGGAGTATCAAGGAAAGTAATAGGCTCTCCATTGATTTTTACCATATATGCACCGATATGCTGTGTGATACCGCCCGCCTCTCTGCTTGTAACATTTGTTTTTCTTATAGCATCAAGTAAGGATGTTTTACCATGATCGACATGTCCCATTACAACCACTACAGGAGGTCTTGGAACCAATGTGCTCTCCGGATCTTCCTCTTCTGCAAGAAGCTCTCCTATAACATCCACCTTCTCCTCCATAGTACAGATAACATCATACTCAAGTGCTATTTCCTCAGCCTGCTCAAATGTAAGCTCTGTATTTATTGTAACTATCTGACCTTTGAGGAAAAGCTTTTTAACAATTGTTGAAGGCTGAAGCTTAAGCTTTGAAGCAAAGTCCTTTAATGTAATTGTCTCAGGAATAATAATCTCTTTAATATCATCCTGTACCTCTTCAACCTTTTGCTTTGTAGGCATTATAAACGGATGCTTACTTATCTTGCCCTTTGCCGGTCCGTCCTCGGTTCTGTGCTTTTTATCATTCTTATTGTTTTTAAAGTTGTTTTTATTAACTCTGTTTGTAGTCTTCTTGCCTAAGCCGTCAAGTACAGCTACATTGCCCGATGATTCGTTTTTCTTAAATCCCTGCTGCTTATTGCCGAAACTTCTGCTGTTGTTTTCATCCTTTGCATAGTCTTTGCTTCTGTCATTTCTGCTGTTCTTATCATTTGAACCTGCAAAGCCCTTACCGTCTTTTCCTGCAAAGTTTCTGTTTCTGTCTGTATTTCTGTCTCCGTCTTTGCCCCTTGTGTTTCTGTCATTCTTAAAATTGCCCCTTTGGTCCTTATCTTTATTGAAAGTCTTTTTATCCTTGTTTTGAGGACGGGCATCCTTGCCTCTTGCCTTATCTCTTTCTTCTCTTTCCTTAAAGATATTTCTGATAGGCTTGGCATTTTCCTTTGCCTTCTTTGCAGCTTCCATCTCAGCATAGACATTTCTTGGCTTTGAAGCTTCCGCAACTGTTTCAGGCTGTTTTTCCTTTTCAACTTCCTGTTTTAAAGTTTCTAAAACCTCCTGCTTTACAGACTCTTTTGATGTAACCACTTCTTGTGTATTTGTCACTTGTGCTATCTTCTCTTCTTTCTTTATCTCTTTATCCTTTGGCATATCAGACTTGTTTTTTTCTTCATTTACATTCTTCTTAACAAGCTGCTTTTGCTCATCGGCTTCGGCATTTTTCTTTGTGTTCTTCTTTGCTGCCGGAGCTGATTTTGAGCCTGATTTTTTTGTAGGCATCTGCTGTGCATTCTGTGGTCTGAATACAACAACCTTTTTCTTTGGAGTTTCCTCCTTCTTTGTTTCTGATACTTCCTTCTTGGTCTCTACCGTTCTATCGTTTTCCATATTTTCTTTGTTACTCACCGCTTTATTTCCATCTATTTTATCAAATTTTTCTCTAAGCATTTTTTCTTCATCAGCTGTAATATTTGACATGGCAACTTTTGATATGCCCTTTTCCTTCAAATATCCTATCAACTCAGTATTATTTTTGCCTATTTCTTTTGCCAGATCGTTTACTCTCAATTATCATTCCTCCGTGATTTTTAATATTGCATTCTTAAATCCGTCCTCAGTCAATGTCATTGATGATCTAAGCCCCTTGCCCAAAGCAATTCCCAAATCTTCCTTTGTGGAATATATCAATATCGGAACATTATAAAATTTACATTTATCTTCAAATTTCTTTTTAGTGTTTTCAGACGCATCCGCTGCTACTATTACCAATTTTGCCTTACCAGATTTTATGCATTTTTCAACTGAAAACTCTCCTGACACCACTTTTCCTGCCTTCATAGCAAGACCTATCAGTCTTAATACCTTATCCTTTGTCAAGCTCTGCCATCTCCTCACTAAGCTTTACTAAAACATCCGTATCTACATTCATCTTAAATGCTCTGTTTAAACCCTTTGTTTTTACAGCCTTTTGTAAACATTCAAGATTATTACAAATATAAGCTCCTCTACCGTTTGCTCTTCCCGTACTGTCTAAAAGTATTTCATCCTCAGGTGTCTTCACTATTCTAATCAATTCTTTTTTAGGCTTTGACTCATTGCATCCAATGCATTTTCTTTGAGGTGTTTTATTCTTCAATGTCGTTGTCATCTTCGCTTTCTGCCCCAACATCCAATCCTTCATTATCCTCTGTATACTCCTCATCAACAGGCATATCATCAGATATATCGTCACTACCGTCTAAAGAATCAAATACTCCCAGTTCTCTTGCCTGGCTCTCACTCTTTATATCTATCTTATATCCTGTAAGTCTGGCTGCAAGTCTTGCATTCTGTCCTTCCTTACCTATTGCAAGTGAAAGCTGATAATCCGGAACTATTACATCCGCCTCTTTTGTCTCCTCATCCGCAACTACGGCTATTACCTTTGCCGGTGAAAGAGCATTCTCAATCAAGTAACCCGGATTATCATCCCAGTTTACTATATCAACCTTTTCACCTCTTAACTCTTCAACCACCGCATTTACTCTGACTCCGTCCACACCTACACAGGCACCGACAGGATCAATATCCGCCTCATGGCTGAATACGGCAATCTTTGTTCTGGAGCCTGCCTCTCTGGATATGGACTTTATCTCTACCACACCGTCTCTGATTTCAGGTACTTCCGACTCAAAGAGTCTTTTTACAAATTCGGGATGTGTTCTTGATACGGATATTCTGGGTCCCTTCGGATTGTCCTTAACCTCAAGCACAAATACCTTTAATCTGTCTCCAAGCTTTAACTCCTCTGATTTTACCTGCTCGCTCTCAGCTAACACCGCATCTATTCTTCCAAGGTTTATAGCAATATTCTTACCCATAAATCTTGTAACCGCACCGCTTACTATATCTCTTTCCTTCATATAGTAATCGTTAAATATTACTTTTCTTTCTTCTTCTCTTATCTTTTGCAAAATAACATTCTTTGCAACTCCGGCAGCTATTCTTCCGAATTCCTTTGAAATAACAGGTACAAGTACGGTATCACCTACACTTAAATTAGGATTTTTCATCCTTGCCTCGGCAAGTGATATCTTGGTAGCCTTATCCTCGATGGTAGGCTTATTTCCCAATGTCTCCACCACTTCCTTTGCCTGTATTATGGAATAGTCACAGGTATCCGGATTTACACTTACCTTTACATTGTCCGCTGTGCCGAAATTATTTTTACATGCAGAAATCAAAGAATTCTCAATCGCTTCTAAAATTGCCGCCTTACTTATATTTTTTTCTTTTTCCAAGAGATCAAGTGCCTCCAGTAATTCCTTATTCATCCTTTGTATTATCCTCCATCAAAAATCTATCTTTAATCTGATATTTGCAATTTCTTTTTTTGTAAAGACTTCATCTTTATTTTCTATTTCTACGGTGATATTATCACCGTCAAATGACTTAAGTACTCCCTCGAAATCCTTTACACCTTCTCTCGCTTTGTAGAGCTTAAGCTCAACCTCTTTTCCGAGCTCTCTTAGAAAATCTTTATCCTTTTTTAAAGTCCTGCCAAGCCCGGGGGAAGAAACCTCTAAAATATACCCCTCGTCAATAAAATCATTCTCATCCAGCCAATCGCTGAGATGTCTTGAAATATCTGCACAGTCCTCTATTCCTATGCCGCCGGTCTTGTCACAGTATGCACGCAGGTAGTGTTCTCCCGCTTCCTTGACAAATTCAACATCTACTACCTCAAAATCCAATTCACTGCTAAGTTTTTCCAAGAACTCTTCCGTTCTTTTTACATAAGTTTCGCTTTTGCTCATTTCCATCCTTTCATAATATGCATAAAAAAGTGGACCCCTCGGCCCACTTTCCTGTCGAACATATTTTATTTACTATACCACACTTTTCGTTTAAATGCAAGGACTAAATAGCCTTACTCAGCTTTTATTATCGCCTTATCCGGCGCTTTCACCACTTAAAAATACATCTACACAAGTATTACGCCCAATTCACCAATTTAATATCCGGTACCCTTTCAAATTCTCCTATCGTCCATAAAATCGTCTGAGAACATATCTATAGCTGCTGCAAAAGAATCCCAATTGCTGCTTTTTGGCAATAATATCACTATATCACCTATCTTATTTACCAAAACCTCATCTGATGAAAATCTGCATTCCTTTGGCAATCTTACTGTCTGGCTTCGCCCATTTTCAAAAATTTTTGCTGTCAACATAAAATCACCGCCCTTTTTTATTCAGTATATATCTTGATATATATTAAGTCAATATTCAAAGACTAATACATTGCTATTTTATATACCCCTTCTCCTTTTCATAGGCTACTATAAAATCTCTGTTCTTAACTTCAATCTCACTTAATACAGTATCACTGAAATTTGCTGCCGGTATACTTCCCTGATACCAGCTGCATGACTCAAAATAACTTTGTAAAGCGGCATCATCAAACATTCGTCCATGTCTGGCATAGAGCTCATTTCTTGCCAGGCGACACTGCTCTGCACTTAGATTTTCGAGGTCTTTTCTCTCCAATAATCTTGTACTGCTCTCCGGCAAAATATACTCATTATTTACCGGCTCGGTAACAGCTTCACTTGACATACTCTCTGTTTGCCTTTCACTTATTTTTGTACTTTCAGCAATAGCCTTCTCATTTTTATCGCTACCGGCTGATTTTTTATCCTGATTCTGACTACTCTTATCATCTTCAGTTTTCCCGTCTTTTGCGATTTCAGATTTTTTATCGGTATCAAAAACTCTTTCTTTAGTTTTATTATCCACAACAGCTACACTTATAATTCCCGCTTTAACTAAAGCTGTAGCTGCTGTTAAAACAGCCAATAATAAAGCAAGAATAATGACAATAATCATCTTAAGCCGTCTTTTTTTCTCCTGCTTATTCCTCTTAGGATTATTCGCCGCTGCACTGCTGTAATTTCCCCGAGGCGGCAAATCACCGGACTTATTTAAGTCAACTTTCATACCGGCTCCCGAAGCATTGCCGCCTATAGCCGCTCCGCAGTTTGCGCAGAACTTAGAGCCGTCCATCACCTTTTCACCACATTTTGAACAGAACATCAATACCCTCCTTTATTCATTTTTACATTTGATTTTAGAAAATATAATATCTAAAATAAAAATCACTAAAATAAATACAGCAAATTCAAAAAAAACTTCTCTGTCATTAATCAGATTCAGATAATAATATATAGGATTAAGCCTGTATATATACGCTACTCCAAACATCCTTATATCAAATATTATCGGAGCAAAAACAATTAAAAATAAAACAGAAGGCAAAATCACAGCTTCAAGTATATGAAGGTCAAAGCTTTGTTTAAGAATATCCGCCAAAATGATAAATGCAGTTAAAAGCATTACTATTCCTATTAACTCCCTGAAAATGTCTCCTGACTGCTTTGTTAAAATCAATGTAACGAGCATCACTACAGCCATATTCACCGAAATACCCACACTATAAACCGGTGCCACAACTCTTTTTAATTGCTTATCCATCATTGAAAAGAGTCCTTTTTTTTCATCAGCAAGAAAATATATATTTGCCGTCATCACTCCTACAAACAGCCATATACACATAAAGCCTCTTATCGGATATGTCAGATAATTAAGTTTATCATAGGTGTTTTCACTGTCCGGACCTTCAAATTTTATAAAATCACCATCTATACTTATATTTTTAAAGTACTTATCCAAGATATCCTTTTCATATACATTGATTTTATTCATATATTTTATATACTCCGAATACGCAATGTAGGGATATAATGCCGAATACAGTTTTTCTCTTGCTATATTTTTTAAGGTACTGTTATCTGTCTGATAAATTTTTATGCTACCATTATCTATACTTTCTAAGGAATATGGAAGTACCCATATAGCATCAAGTTTTCCCTTAAGTATTTCCTCTTTTGCAAGCTCCTCTTCTTCGTATATGGAAAAATCAATTACACTCTCACCCTCCATTAAAGTATGTGCAACTCTCTTCACTTCATTATCCGAGCCTTTTTCCACCACGATACCTATATCAAGCAGACCTTTTTTCCTTGATGAAACCGCCATCATACCAAGCACAAGTATCGGGAGTATTAAAAGCATTACTATAAACTCAAATCTTCTTAAAAGTCTTTTATTTAATGTTATATACCATTTTATTGCTGTATGTATATTATTTTTTACATCGTAAAACATATACACCTCCCATAAACAATACAGTATATAAAAAGACCACTGCTAATGAGAACAAGTCAAGCCTATATCCCAATCCACTGATTAAAATATTCTTTCCGGCAGTTGAAGGCAAAAATACCGATATTTTTTGTATAATATCCGGGAAAAAGCTTAAAGGATATATACAGCCACCTATATAGCACAGTGATATCCCAAGTATTATCTCCATAAGTACAGCCGTCACTCTTTGATATATAAGCTCATATATAAATAAATGCATCGAAGCAAACATAATTGAAACTGCAAATATATTGCAAAAAAACTCAAAATAATCAGGGCTTATAAAGCTTTCATCCTGTAAAAAATTTATAGCAAGAAGAAAAATACCAAATCCGAAGATAATCAAAATCAGAATATAAAGAGTTACTGTAATCAGTTCACAAATAATGGAAGATATATATGAAAGCCCTCTTGATTTTAAAACTTCCTGCAATGTATCCTTCTTTCCGGATAAAAGACTGCCAAGTCCCACTCCCGATAATGCCGTTAAGATAATTATCATAGCACAGATATAATTATCTTTAACCGATACCTCCCCTGTTAAAGCCTTCGTTTCTATATTGTAGATTTTTCCTCTTGTAAATACATTTTTTAAAAGACTCATATTTAATTCAGTATTGGCGGTTTCTCTGTCATATACATTTTTATGCTCGCTTAAATATTCATCCACCGCATAAATCACCCTTTCAGAATTAACTATAAGTACTGAAAATACCGATGCTACTTCCTTTGACAATTCATTCATCAATCCTCCGGATGAGCTTACATATATTACAGGTCTGTTTTCACCATTTTCCAATCCTTCGATAAAATCTTTATCTATTTTAAAATATCCTGCTATCCTGCCCTCTCTTAATGCCTTTTTGGCATTCTCCTCATCCAGGCTTTCAAACTTTACAGAAAGTCTTGAAGCATCCATATTATTGAGCATTTCAACTCCAAGCTTCATATATTTATTTTCTATATTGCCGACCACTCCTACGCCTATTCTTTTTTCTCCGCGGCTTTGTATAACTATAGTAAAAACAAATATTGCACATATTCCTAAAATCATTATGAAATTAAAGAGTACCGCCATAGGAAGTACTCTCAATAATCTCTTTATTTGAACTTTCAGATAAGCTCTAAACATTTAATCACCCATCATATCGGCAAGATTTTTAATATCTCCGTCAAAATTATATTCTGAAACCATTCCATCTCTTAGAATATAATGTTTATCACATAACTTAAGTTCTCCCTCATCATGTGTTACCAGAATCACTATACCGCCCTCTGAAACAAAATCCCTTATATAATTATATATTACATTCTTTGCGGCTATATCAAGTGCCGCACTCGGTTCGTCCATAAGCAATATTTTAGAATGTCTGTATACAGCACAGGCTATTGACAGTCTTTTTTTCATACCTTCACTAAGTTCACCAACTCTTTTTTTTAAAAAGTTTGTAACACCCAGTTTTTTTACCATACCTGTGCCTATAGCTGTATCCAGATAAGCCTTATCATGCCATAGTCTAAGATTATCATAGCATGTCAATTCTTCTATAAGCGGATTTTTTTGCGGTATAATACCTACCAGAAATCTTCTCCTGCCCACATCTTTTAAAAGGTCAAAACCCTCGCAGTAAAATGCTCCCGCATCAGCATCTGTTATACCTGCCAATATGGAGAGAAGAGTGGTCTTTCCACTGCCGTTCCCCCCAAGAATCCCTATACAGCTTGAAAAAGGAATTGTAAGATTTACATCCTTTAACACCTCTTTCTTTCCGTATTTTTTCTTTATGCCGACTATATTTATCTTACTTTCCACAGAATCAGCCTTCATAATATCTCTGTACTCTATATCTATGGAAGCTGACTTTCAAGTATATCCACATATTCCTTAGGAATATCCGTCTTTCTAAGTTTCTCAATAAATTTATCGGATTTGATGCCTGCCATATATGCCATTATATCCGCATAGCTGTCCGAACTGAGTTTCTTGCCGTCAAGTTCATCTATTCCTGTCATTTTTGCCAGCTCTTCATAACTTTCAATCTTTACAAGACTTTGTCCCTTTTTCTTTAAATCAACGGTAATTGTTTTCTTCTTGCTGTCACCTGAGAGTTTAACAAATAAACTGTAATCTCCGTATTCCTCATCTGCTGAGGTAGACAGCTCCACTTCTATATCAGTCTTATCTTCTTCCAATTTTTTCAGGTCGAATTTATTTGATTTTATATAAACAGTTTTACCGCCTGCTTCCAAAACAAAATCACCCTCTATATTAGAGCCGTTGATTTTGCCCTTTCCGCTGAATTTTATATCACTGCTATCTTCCATAGCAGTAAACTCAACACCTATATCCGAACCTTTCCTAGGTGTTTTTAAAAGCATTACTTTTTTATCATCAACAAGCAATTCTCTTGCCATTATCTTTTTTCCGGATCCGATCCATACACTGTATTTAATATCATGTAAGGTATCGTATTCAACAAACTCAAGCTCGGATTTGATTTCATCTATGAACTCACCGTATATATCGCTGTCACCGTATTTAAGCGCTTTGCCCGGCATGTTTTCATATACTTCCTGATATCCTGTAAGTATTTCCTTTATATCTTCATCTGCAATCAGTTGATTTAAAACCTCAATCTTTAAATCCCTTGCCTCTTCACCTGATATATTTGCTGTAAGCTTTGTTGCTTTTACATTTATGCCTTCGACACTTACACTGTCAGATGTTCTCTCCACATCCTTTATGCCTTTTAATATAATATCGGTATACTTTGCTGTTATCTTGTTTATCCTTTTTGAATCCGGAGTAGCATTCATAAGAGCAATATTCTTACCCATTACATCAAATAAACTAACAGAACTTCCATATCCGAACTCGCTTGACAAAGAGCCTGCATCAGCAGTTATTACATCATCTGAAAGATCAGGTAACTTTACCTGTAACTCCTTATTATCAAGGTATAGATTTGCATCCATAAATTCCTTGTCGTTTATCAAGGTATTTAAATCAAAATTAACTGCGCTTTCCGACATATTACCCTGATAGTTTATTGTAAAATTATCAAGCCAGCTTATTTCACTCATATAGTATGGAAATTCGGATTCCAGTGCAGACTTTCCCTCAGGTGAAACTTCCAAACTGACTCTGCCTGTTGTTCCAATCCCTTCTTTATACAATTTATATTTTTCCTTTGTCGTATCTATAACATTTCCTAAAAAAGATACCGATGAATCTATGTCACTCCTTACAGCCTTTTTAAACTGATCTTTAGGAGAAATAAATATTCCGCTTACTACATTTATTCCGGCAAATGCCACACCGGCTACCGCCAATGCCGCGGCAACACCAATAGCTATTTTTGCCACACCCTTTTTCTTCTTTCCACCATTGTCATAGGAAGAAAATGCACTAGTGCCATCCTCTTTAAAATCAGGATTTTTCTCCCCACAATTCGCACAAAACATCTCATTTTGTTCTACAGGTGAATCACATTTTTTACAATTCACAATATGCCCTCCAATTTTCCTTATATTTTACTATATTTGTATATTTATTTTACTATAGTTCTTGGTATTTTGCACTTATTTATTTTTTATTGCACCTAAAAGATCTTAAACTGTATTAAAAAGACTCCGAAGCTAAACCCCGAAGTCTTTAGTATCATATATTTATCCTGAATTATAGCCATCTTTTATTGCAAAAGATTAGAACATCGGTACAACCGCACCATTGTACTTGCTTTCTATAAATTTCTTTACAGCATCGCTTTCAAGAGCCTTTATAAGTGCAAGTATTGCATCTGATTTCTCATCTCCGGCTCTTACAGCTATGATATTTGCATAAGTTGTAGCTGCAAGTGATTTTGAATCCTCTATTGCAAGTGCATCGCCTACCTTTAAACCTGCCTCTATTGCATAGTTTCCGTTAACTACCGCAACATCCACATCCTGAAGTGTTCTTGCTACCTGAGCAGCCTCGATTTCCTGTATATCAAGATTCTTTGGATTTTCTACAATATCCTGCTTTGTAGCATTGATACCTACACCCTCTTTTAACTTGATAAGACCGTTAGCCTCAAGTAAAAGAAGGGCTCTTGCCTCATTTGTAGCATCATTCGGTACTGAAATCTTTGCACCGTCTGCAAGTGCGTCAAGTGAAGCTGTCTTTCCTGCATAGATACCGAACGGCTCATAGTGAATTGCTCCTGCTGAAACAAGTGTTGTATTATGCTCCTTGTTAAAGTTCTCAAGATATGGATAATGCTGGAAATAGTTTGCATCCAATTCCTTTGTATCAAGTGCTACATTCGGCTGAATATAGTCATTGTACTCAACTATCTTTAAATCATATCCCTCTTCCTGTAAAACCGGTTTTGCAGCCTCTAAAATCTCTGCATGTGGTGCCGGTGTTGCTCCTATTACAATAGTCTTTAATTCCTTGCTTGCGCTTGCACTTTCGCTTGCAGACTCACTTACCGATTCTGTTGCGCTCTCGCTTGAAGGGGTATCTGCCGCCTTCTTTGTACATCCTGCCAAAGCAAGAAGTGATACTAAACCTAATGCCAATAAAATTCTTTTTTTCATTTTTTTCTCCTCCATGTTTTTCTTATACAATATATAGACCATACAATATATTATGTCAATAATTTATAACAAGCATGTTTATAGTCTTTTTTTATAGCTGGTTACAAAAAAGCTTTTATCTGATTCTCTTATCGGAGCGTTTTGAGCTTCTCATAAATATTTCCTGTATTATTTGCACAAGAATAACCAAAATAGCCACTGTTATAAGCATTATATCTGTCTGATATCTGTAGTATCCATAGTTAATGGCAATAGTTCCAAGACCGCCTCCGCCTGTAAATCCCGCCATAGCCGAATATCCGAGGATTGTGGTCACAGATATCGCGGCACCTACTAAAAGTGACGGCTTTGACTCAGGTAAAAGCACCTTAAATATTATCTGAGCATTGCTTGCTCCCATTGATTTGGCAGCCTCTATTACCCCTGCATCCACCTCTTTTAATGATGATTCCACCATTCTGGCTATATATGGTGATGCCGCTATTACAAGTGGCGGAATAACCGCTACAGGCCCTATGGATGTACGAACCAGAAATCTTGTAAAAGGTATTACCATAATAAGCAAAATCATAAAAGGAACCGATCTTATCAGATTTATAATCATCCCCAAAACACCGTTTAGCTTCGGCATGGGCTTTATACCTGTATTGTCGGTAACTACAAGAATAACACCCAGAGGAATACCCAGTAGATATGAAAATAATGAAGAAGCGACAGTCATAAGTAAGGTTTCATACAGACCTTTTAAAATCATTGCCGTCATACTATTCAATCTCCTCCTTTTCCTCCGCAAATTCCACTTCATGATAAATCATGCCGATACTGTCCATATATCTTTTTACTTTTAGAGCCTCTTCTTCACCTGATATCTGTATAATCATATGTCCGACTGCCGCACCGCCTATATCCTTGGTCTTTGCATATAAAATATTTACAGGAATACCGCATGAAAGTATCATATTTGAAAGTACAGGCTCAAAGGAGCTTCTTCCGTCAAACTCTATTCGAAGCTTCACTCCTGAAACGATTTCCTTACTTTGGAACGCATCTCCTAATATAAGTTTTTTACCTATATCCGACTTAGGATTTGAAAAGATATCCTCCACTTTCCCCATCTCGGCTATTTTACTGTTTTCAATAATTGCAACTCTGTCACATATACTCTCAATAACCTTCATCTCATGGGTAATTACTATTACGGTAATACCCATATTTTTATTTATATCCTTTACAAGTTCCAAAATCTGCTTGGTAGTCTTAGGATCCAGTGCAGATGTAGCCTCATCACATAAAAGTAATTTAGGATTTGTGGCAATAGCCCTTGCGATTGCCACTCTCTGCTTTTGACCTCCTGAAAGCTGTGCAGGATAAGCCTTCTCCCTGTCGGAGAGTCCTACAAGCTTTAAAAGTTCTCTTGCTCTTTTTATAGCTTCCGCCTTTCCTACTCCGCTGATTTCAAGAGGAAAGCATACATTCTTTAATATATTTCTCTGTGAGAGCAGGTTAAACTGCTGGAATATCATTCCCATATTCCTTCTGACATCCCTTATCTGCGCCTCGGTCATTGTCTTTAAACCTTTTCCTTCAAAGAATACATCACCCTCTGTAGGTATCTCAAGATAGTTTATGCATCTGACCAAGGTGGACTTGCCTGCACCGGATAGACCTATTATTCCGAAGATCTCACCTTTTTTTATATCAAGATTTATATCATCCAGAGCCTTTACATCCCCATTTTTTGTATGAAAAACCTTGCCCATGGATTTTAAACTTACAATAGAATCCATACTCCCCCTTAACTGCACAGCTCCACTATGGATTGTGCAAATATCTTTGCCGCCGCCAACAGCTCATCTATTACCACAAACTCGTCGGCACCATGCATTTTTGTATCGGTTCCAGGGAAAACCGCCCCGAATGCCACACCGTTTTCAATATTATGCACATAGGTTCCTCCACCCATTGCAACACATTCTCCCTTAAGTCCTGTATAGTCCTCATATATTGAGAGTAATGTTTTTACAAAAGGAGAATTTCCGTCAACCTCATGAGGCTTTACCACAGAGTTATTTAAAAACTCTATATCAATATCCTTAAACTTCTGACTTACAGTCTTTAATATCTTATCACCATCACCGCTTACAGGTATTCTGCTGTCAAAGAAACCGTGAAGTATATTATTCTTTAAGCTTAGCATTGAAAATACAAGTGTAAGTGCACCGCTTCTATCATCCTCCACATCAATGCCCATAGTCTTTCCCTTTGTATCTCCATGAGGCATAAGGGCATATAATTTTTTAATAGTATCTATTTTCTTTGAAGGTGAAAAATCAAGTCTGCAAAGCAATTCCAAAAGTCCTGTAATAGCATTGTTTCCATTGTCCGGAGTGGATGCATGTGCATTGGCTCCAAGTGCCGTTATTTCAAAAACCGGTACCAAATCATAGGTGAATTTAATACCTGTTTTCTCAGTCACTTCCTTAGCCTTTTCTTCAACTTCATCAATGCTAAAGCCCTCTATAACAGCCTTTGCCTTTGGAGGTACCACATTTACCTTCGTTCCGGCGCTTATGCTGACAAGCCTTTTTTCACCGTCACCCTCAAGTGCTGCCGAAAACTCTCCCTGAAGCTGTCCTTTCTCGATATTTACCACCGGAAATTCTCCATCGGGTGAGAATGTCATAGGTGCTTCTTTTTCCTTTGTATAATAATATTTTATACAACTGCTTCCACATTCTTCATCAGTACCAAGCACCAGTCTTGTATTCTTTTTTACAGGGATATTTAATTCCTTTACCGCACGAAGTGCAAAAAGTGCGGCAACAGCAGGTCCCTTATCATCAGAAGTTCCTCTTCCATAGATTTTTCCGTCCACTTCCTTCGGATCAAAAGGTGCCGTAACACTCCATCCCTCACCCTCAGGTACCACATCCAGATGCGCAAGTATATCCAGTCCCTTTTCCTTATCATTCAGATCTATTGCACCTGCATAATTATCATAATTTGTAATATCAAATCCGTATTTTTCAGCCATTGAAAGTGCCAAAGCCAATGCTTTTCTCGGACCGTCACCAAATGGAGCACCCTCCACATATTCACTTTTCTGGCTGTTTATAGAACATAATCTGATAATATCAGCCACCATCTCATCTCTATGCTCATCAATAAATTTCTCTATTTCCTGTCTGTATTTTCTCATAAAATTCCTTTCCTAGTTCTTTCCGAACTCACTAAGAACCAATCCTTCATTTCTCTCCTCCACCATTCTTACACTCCATGGATGTGTAAAAATAAGAAGCGGACGATCCTTTAAATCTTTGATCTTTTTCATATCACTTGTTCCCTGTATCTTATCTATATCTACAGTGGAAGTTTCATCAATCCATCTTATATGCTCATAAGGCAGTTTATCAAGCTTTACATCTACATTATATTCATTTTTCAGTCTGTAGAGTAAAACTTCAAACTGAAGCACACCTACAACACCTACTATTATCTCTTCCATACCGGTGTTGTACTCCTGAAAGATCTGTATTGCACCTTCCTGTGCTATCTGGTACACACCCTTTAGAAATTGCTTTCTCTTCATGGTATCCACCTGTCTTACTCTTGCAAAATGCTCAGGTGCAAAGGTTGGAATACCCTCAAACTCCACATTATTTGCAGTAGTGAGAGTATCACCTATACCGAATATACCCGGATCAAAGACTCCGATAATATCTCCGGCATACGCTTTTTCAACTATCTTTCTCTCATCAGCCATCATCTGAGTGGACTGATTGAGCTTTATTTTTTTATTGTTTCCCTGCACATGGAAAACATCCATTCCGGCATCATATTCACCCGAACATATTCTCATAAAGGCGATTCTGTCTCTATGTGCCTTATTCATATTTGCCTGTATTTTAAATACAAATGCAGAGAAAAACTCATCCCTCATAGGATCTACCATACCTTCATGTGTCTTTCTCTTAAGCGGTGAAGTAGTCATTTTCAAAAAATGCTCAAGGAAGGTTTCCACACCGAAATTGGTAAGAGCGGAACCGAAAAACACCGGGCTTAACTCTCCCACAGACACCTTTGACATATCAAGATCATCACTGGCACCGTCCAGAAGTTCTATATCCCCTCTAAGTATATCCGCATAATCAAATCCTATATAATCATCAAGCTTACTGTCTTCAAGATCGATAATCTGTGTATCGACCTCCTTCATTCCCGCATGTGTAGGTGTAAATTTATTTATATGCTTTGTCTGTCTGTCATATACACCCTTAAAGTTTTTACCTGAACCTATAGGCCAGTTTACAGGGCAGGTTCTGATTCCAAGCACATTTTCTATCTCATCCATAAGCTCAAAAGGATCTCTCGCCTCTCTGTCCAGCTTATTTACAAATGTAAATATCGGTATTTTTCTCATAACACAGACCTTAAAAAGCTTGATTGTCTGTGCCTCAACACCCTTGCTTGCATCTATTACCATCACAGCGGAATCTGCCGCCATAAGTGTTCTGTATGTATCCTCTGAGAAATCCTGATGTCCCGGAGTATCAAGGATATTTATACAAAATCCGTCATAGTTAAACTGCATTACAGATGATGTTACGGAAATACCTCTTTCCTTTTCTATTTCCATCCAGTCACTTACCGCATATTTGGCTGTCTTTTTTCCCTTTACACTTCCTGCTAAATTTATAGCACCTCCGTATAGCAAAAATTTCTCGGTCAATGTAGTTTTTCCGGCATCCGGGTGCGATATTATGGCAAATGTTCTTCTCTTACTTATCTCTCCAAAGTTCACTAAAAATTCCTCACTATCTCATCAAATATCTTTTCTGCCACCTCAAGTTTTGACAGCTTATCAAGTATTACTTCCTGATCTTTTGTAAATATGCTAACCACATTTGTATCGGTACCAAAGCCCGCACCTTCCACCTTTAAATTGTTTGCAACTATCATATCCACATTTTTGCTTACAAGTTTTTTTCTGGAATTTTCCTCCATATTCTCTGTTTCCATAGAAAATCCGCAGATAAATTGTCTTTTGGGATTGTTATTTTTCCTCTCACCAAGTTCCTTTAATATATCCTTGGTTCTTGAAAGTTCTATAGTCAGATCTCCCTCTTTTTTCTTTATCTTCTCACTGCTGTAGTTTGCCGGCGTATAATCAGCTACAGCTGCAGCCTTTATAATTATATCCTGTGCATCCGATATCTTTATTATCTCTTCATACATATCCTCTGCCGATTTTATATCTATTCTGTTTATAAAATCAGGCACAAATACATTTGAAGGTCCAAGTACCAGACTTACTTTAGCTCCTCTGTAAGCCGCCATCTTTGCTATTTCCACTCCCATCTTACCTGTGGAATTATTGGAAATATATCTTACAGGATCTATAGCCTCTCTTGTAGGTCCTGCACTTACACATACCTTTTTACCTGCCAGATCCTTTTTCTTATATACAGCTCTCTTTATATACTCCATAAGAAGCTCAGGCTCCGGCATCTTTCCGGCTCCTGTATCTCCGCAGGCAAGAGCTCCGCTTACGGGAAGTATGATTTCCATACCGTTTGTTCTAAGCTTCATAATATTATGTTTTACCGCCCTGTTTTCATACATTGCGGTATTCATTGCAGGCGCCACCACTAAAGGGCATCTCATAGCAAGTGCGGTAGTCGTAAGCATATCATCCGCAATACCGTTTGCCAACTTGGCTATTACATTTGCAGTAGCCGGAGCAATCAAAAATACATCCGCCCATTTTCCAAGCTCTATATGATCTACCTTAAACTCAAAATCTCTATCAAATGTATCTGTATATACCTTCTGCGCAGTCAATGTTTCAAATGTCATCGATGTTATAAACTGACAGGCATTCTTTGTCATAATAACCCTTACATTTGCTTTTTGCTTTTTTAGCATACTTGCAAGGTTTGCAATCTTATATGCCGCTATTCCACCGGTCACACCAAGTAATATATTTTTATTTTCCAGCATAAAGCCTCCATAAATCTTAATTTTTATTTTAGATATAATGCTTAAAAGATTATACGCTATTTTATTATTGCAAGCAAGGATAGAGATTAGTATACTTTATATAAATATGAAGCTTTTAATTTAAACCGCATAAAATATCTTATATGTTTTAAAAGCTTTAAATCTACTTGTTTAAGAAGGATAATTTTATGATATTAGCAATTGATATGGGTAACACAAATATTGTTATAGGCGGTATCGACAATACAAAAACATATTTTCTTGAAAGAATCACCACCTACACCACCAGAACGGACCTTGAATATTCCATGTATATCAAGGGAATACTTGATATTTACGGTGTAACCCCCTTAGATATAGAAGGCGCCATACTTTCAAGTGTTGTACCTCCACTAAATGAAACCATTAAAAAAGCCGTCAAAAAAATAATAGGCATAGATTGTATGCTTGTCGAATCCGGTATGAAAACGGGCTTAAATATAATTATGGACAATCCCAAATCCGTAGGTTCCGATATGATAGTTGATGCTGTGGCTGCTATGGATGAATATCCGCTTCCGCTGGCTGTTGTTGATATGGGTACGGCTACCACCATATCAGTTGTAGATAGTAAAGGGAACTATATAGGCGGTATCATACATCCGGGGCTTCGTATATCGCTTGATACTCTAAGTTCAAAGACCGCCCAGCTTCCACAGGTCAATCTGGATATTCCAAAAAAGGTAATAGCCAAAAATACTATTGACAGTATGCGAAGCGGTATACTCTTCGGGCATGCAGGTATGATGGACGGTATTATCTCCCGTATGGAAGAAGAGCTTGGTGAGAAATTAAATGTAGTCGCCACAGGCGGTCTTGCGCCCTTTGTAGCACCGCTTTGTACACATAGTATTGTAGTGGATGACAGCCTGCTCCTTAAAGGACTTTTAAAATTATATATGAAAAATCAATAAAAACAAAGCTTAGGGAGGGTATGACCGTTTCAGTCACACCCTCCCTTTATTGAAGCGTCTAGGTAGAGCCGTCCCCATTTATTTTTTTCTCTTTAAGAAATCAGGCACATTTATTTTTGCCTCACCATAAGGTCTTACCGGCTTTATAGTTGGAGACTGTCCATATGTGTAATTTCCATTATAGTTTTGATTATTCATCCCATGATTGTTAGGATTTTGATTAGCTGAGCTTTGTCCGTTTAATCCTTGAATGCCTGTTGGAACTCCCGGATTTATATTATTCTGATTGTTTAAATCATTTTGGTACTGAGAATAATTTCCGGTATAAACTCCGGTATAAGTATCGGAATAATTCTCACCAGTATAGCTTCCTGTATTATTCATATAATTATTTTGTTCAGGCTGGCTTGGTACAGGTCTTTCGATACCTACTTTATTCATATTATTTATATTCTGTGAATACAAATCATTTCTTTTTTGAATACCGTCATTTTGATGCTTGCTGTTAACATCTCTTATCAAATCTCCTACCGGAGTATCATTTATTGAAGTGGTCACTCCTGTAGCAATCACGGTAATCTTTACTGTATCCGGCTCATTATCATTACATGAAGCACCGAATATGATATTAGCCTCTTCACTTACAAGCTCACGCACATAGTCGGTCGCCTCATAAGCCTCAATAAGGCTGACATCTCCCGATACGGATATAAGCACATGAGTTGCATTATCAATGCTGGTTTCAAGAAGAGGTGATGATACGGCAGCTTTTACAGCATCCAATGCCTTATTATCACCTGCTCCATATCCTATTCCGATATGTGCAAGTCCCTTGCCTGTCATTACTGTTTGTACATCTGCAAAGTCAAGATTAATTATAGCGGTCTCACTGATAAGGTCTGTAATACCCTGTACACTTTGCTGTAACACCTCATCCGCTTTTTTAAGAGCATCAGGCATTGTGGTCTTTCTATCCACTATCTGAAGTAATTTCTCATTAGGTATTACTATCAAGGTATCCACATACTGCTTCAGATTATCAATACCCTCAAGAGCATTCTTCATTCTTTGTTTGCCCTCAAAAGGGAAAGGCTTTGTTACAACACCTACTGTAAGAATTCCAAGCTCTCTTGAAGCTCTTGCAATAACCGGTGATGCACCTGTTCCGGTACCGCCACCCATTCCGCAGGTAACAAAAACCATATCTGCATTTTTTAATTTATTTGTAATATCCTCGATATTTTCTTCCGCCGCCTTTTCACCTACTTCGGGCTTTGCACCTGCACCAAGTCCCTTTGTAAGCTTCTCTCCTATCTGTATGATGGTACCCGCTTTGCAGTTCACCAATGCCTGCTTATCGGTATTTACCCCGATAAACTCCACACCTTCCACATTTTCATCAATCATTCTGTTAACGGCATTATTTCCGGCACCTCCGACACCAACCACGATAATCTTCGCTGCATTCTCATTAACCGGCTTATTTATTTCTAACACAGATATATTCCTCCTGTTACCCCTACGCTTAAGCAAACTCTCATCTTATCATAAAGGTTTTTTATATAAATATCAACTTATTTTTCTTTAAAGTAAATTGTAATATTGAAATAAAATAAAAAGAATATTTTTATTATAGCATATACTTACCTTTTCTTAAAAGTATATGTCGTATTCTCATTTAGAGGATTATAATTATCCAGATAAAGTATACCTGATAAACCTTTTATTTTTTCCCACATATCTCTCAACTCACCTATTTTCCCGTTCAATTCTTTGGAATCTCCCAAATAAACTTCTATATCACCTATATATAATGTAATATTATTATCTGACGATATCGTAATTTTATCAACAGTTATGTCATTGCCCACCAAAACCTGAGTTATATCAAGCATCTGATCAAAAACATTTTCATTGGATATAGGTAATTTTTCATAAAGTACAACTCTTCCAAAGTCCAATCCGTCTATCAGAGGAATGCCCTCCAAAAAATTATTTGAACTCTCCACTACAATGCCGTCCTTATCAAAGTACATATATGAGCTCATATATTTTACACAGCCCACCACACTTTTTTCATATACTATGATATCGGCACTGTTTATTCCTGTTATATATATATCCACATCTTGAATGAAGGGTATATTATAATTTTTTTTACTTTACTTCGAATCAGATTATATACCGTTATTTTTGACAGTTCATTCGGAAAAAGCATTTTTTCCATTTCTTCATCGCTATATCTTGTATTTCCTCCAAAGTTGAGATTTGTTAATCTCATGGAGTAAATACTTGCAAGTATAATAGCAAAGCTGAATAAAACAATATAAAACTTCTTCATATTATCATTCCATCTTTATCGTTCTGGCGACACTGAGAACAATGCCCATTTCAGCAAGTAATATCAAAATAGAACTTCCTCCAAAGCTTATAAATGGAAGTGAAACTCCCGTATTTGGCAATACTCCTGTAACTACCGCTATATTCAGTATAACCTGTAATGAAAGATGTATCAAAACACCTACCACCAGATAAACCCCCTCAGGCTCTTTAACCGAGAATGTTATTATTAACATCCTGTATATCATAAAGGCAAATATTGCCATTACAAGTCCGGCACCGAAAAGCCCCATTTCTTCCACTATTATAGCAAAAATCATATCATTTTGTGACTCCGGAAGGAAAAACTTTTGCATACCGAGACCAAGTCCCTTACCTAATATTTTTCCCGAGCCTATGGCATAAAGTCCCTGCATTACCTGATAGCCGCCATCCCTGCTGAACTTCTCAGGCTCCGCCCAAACAAGAAATCTTGTAAGATGGTAATCTCTGATACCCCTGTCATATATAAACTTCACCAGGGGTTTAGCTGTAAATAAAGCAACACCCATAGCCAGAGCACCTGCCAAATGAAGTCTTTTATTTACTGTTCCCATAAAACTCATACAAAAAGCTATAAGAAAAATGATTATGGCGGTACTCAGATTCTCTTTCATTACCAAAAGAGTAGGAACGGATACTATTGCAAATAAAATCCAAAGTTTTTTCTCTACAACTTTCCTGTCGTCCGAATGAAGTTCATCCTTATACTTCACCAGATAATAAGCCAAAAATATAATAATTGCCACCTTTACAGTCTCTGAAGGCTGAAAGTTTATAGGTCCTATTTTTAGCCATCTCTTTGCACCGTTTACATCCTTTCCTATAATCAAAACCAATAAGGCAAGGAATGTCGTCACGGCATAAATAAACTTTGAGAGCTTTATCCATAAAGTATAGGGAATCCTTGACACACCCATCATAAGTATACAGCCAAAAACCACATAGCCTAATTGTTTTTTTACAAAAAAAGCTGAGCTTTTAAACTTTAACTCTGCAGTATATGAGCTTGCCGAAAAAATCATTATCAGACCGAAAACCAGCAAAAACAAAATAGCAAAGATAAAGCTGTAGTCATAATACTCTTTGACTTTCTTTTTATTGTCATTTTTTGATATATCCGCTTTCGTTTTTTCGATTTTAATCTTTTTTATATTATCTTTATTTTCTTCATCAGCTTCCGTTTTTGTAATTTCAGCCTTTGTTTTCCCGTTTTTTTCAACTTTTATTTTTCTTTTTTGCAAACTTTTTATAAAACCTTTTTTTTCAGGAGTTTTCTTATCCTGCTCTTTGGTTTTCTTTTCCTGCTCTTTTTTTGCGGCTTTTTTATTTTTTATATCATCAGCCATATTATCTTAATTCCTTGACACAGTCCTTAAATATTCTTCCACGCTCTTCATAGTTTTTAAACATGCCCCAACTGGCACATGCAGGTGAAAGTAGTACATATTCTCCGGACTTTGCCTCTCTTGCACATATATTCACAGCTTCTTCCATGCTGTTTACCATATCTATATCTTTAAAGCCGTGTCTGTTTGCACAATCCGCTATATTCTTGGCTGTAGCTCCCATAAGTATAAGTTTTTTTACCTTACCCCCAAAGCTCTCTATCCATTCATCATACTCCGAACCCTTATCATAGCCTCCGGCAATTATATAAGTAAATGAAGGCATAGCAAGCACCGCCTGTATTGCGGCATCGGGATTTGTTCCCTTGGAGTCATTATAATATTTTACCCCGTTTACTTCTTTAACAAACTCGATTCTATGCTCAACAGCATGAAAATCATAGCAGCTTTTTACAATATTTTCCATAGGAACACCGTATGACTCCGCTATAGCTATGGCAGCCATAACATTCTCATAATTATGTCTTCCCAAAATATTTAACTTATTTGTGTCCAATATCTTGCTTACTTTACCGTTCTCAGCTTTAACAATAATATCATTATCCAAATAAAAGCCTTTGTCAAGCTTAGTCTTACTTGAAAAAAATACCACCTTTGCCTTTACATTTTTTGCAAATTCTCTGAGAATAACATCCTCATAATTCAATATACAAAAATTATTTTCATCCTGATTTTTGCTGATATCCTCTTTTACTTTTATATAATTTTCCATAGTATGATGTCTGTTTAAATGGTCCGGAGTTATATTAAGTATGGCTGATATCTTCGGTTTAAAATCAATAATTGTTTCAAGCTGGAATGAGGAAGTCTCAAGCACTGTTACCGAATTTTCATCAGTCTTATCCGCAATATCGGTATATGGTATACCGATATTACCCACTGTAAAACTTTTTTCAAAAAAATCCGACATTATCTCTCCTACAAGTGATGTAGTGGTTGTCTTGCCGTTTGTACCTGTTATGGCTATCAGCCCTCCCTTTGAATACTTATATCCAAGCTCCACCTCACTCCATATAGGAATGGAATTTTTCTTTAAGGTTTGAACAAAATCAACTTCCAAATCTATTCCCGGACTTATAACACAATATGACATATCCTTTAAATCGCTCGCCTTTAAATCTCCGAGAATTATTTTGATTTTATCATGATATCTTTTATCAAATTTTTTAAGCAATTCATCTTTATCAAGTTCTTTATTGCTGTCAAAAAGTATAATCTCATTATTATTTTTTAGAAGTAGGTTGGCGGCAGATATACCGCTTTTCCCCAAGCCCGCAATTCCAATCATATTGCCTCCTACATAAATATATATACCAGAATACCCGATATTATTGTGACTATACTAAAAACCGTTACAGTCCTTGTTTCAGACCAGCCGCAAAGTTCAAAATGATGATGTATCGGTGCCATCTTAAAAAATCTTTTACCATTGGTGGCTTTAAAATATCCCACCTGAATCATCACCGAGATAACCTCAATCATATATATAAAGCCTATAATCGCAATGAAAACAGGTATTTTGCACATAAGAGCATAGGAGGCAACAAAACCTCCAAGGGCAAGTGAACCCGTATCTCCCATAAATACCTTTGCCGGATAAGAATTAAACAATAAAAAGCCCATAAGACTTCCTATGACCGCACCTGTAACAGGTGTTACACTGAAATTCCCCTTTAATCCTATTATCATAAAAAATAAGGAAACAATTATAGTAACAGTCGAGCACAGACCGTCAAGTCCGTCAGTAAAATTCACTCCGTTATCTGTTCCAAGTATAACAAAGAGTGCAAAAGGTATCCATATTATACCAAGCTTCAGTATTATGCCGTTTTCAAATGAACCGGTAAAAGGAATAAGAATCCCATAGTCAAAGCCGTATATCTTATAAAGATATACTATAAAAACAATACTTACTATCAGTTGAAGCAAGAACTTTTGTGAGGATTTTAACCCTTCAGACTTCTTTTTCTTTATTTTTAGTATGTCATCTAAAAGTCCTATTATACCATATGATATAGTAAATAAAAATACTACAATAACATCTTTATACTTTGGAATCAAAAAAACACTTGCAGCCAATATTCCTATAAGGAATGATACTCCACCCATAGTAGGGGTTCCGGTCTTTTTTAAATGTTCCTTAGGTCCGTCATCCCTGACCATCTGTCCGAACTTAAATCTATGTAAAATCGGTATAAAAAAAGGACAGACTATCGCAGTAACAACAAAAGCTATCAATAATGCAATCAATGTATCTTTTAACATAATATCTCCAATTTTTTATTCTTCTCCCTCTCCCGCAGGTACTCCCGGCAAATTGTTTCCTCCGTCATCCGGTATTACCTCTTCTGTGGAGTAGCTCTTTGTCTCAGGTGCTGTGGCTGTATTGGCATCTGTAATACCCTCGGCTGAAGGAAGTGCACTCACATCTATACCCTCATCCACATTTGAATATATATTCATATATGGCAATACCTCAGTCATTATCCTTGAAAACAATGCACTTGCGTATGCGGATCTTGCCTGATCCGCCACATGAGGAGTATCTATAAGCACATAACATACCACCTCCGGACTTTGTGCAGGTACACTTCCTATAAAAGATACCAGATAATTTCCGTTTCCTCTGGGGTATTTCTCAGCCGTACCTGTTTTTCCTCCGACATCATATCCTGCTACAGCTGCGGCACTACCTGTACCCTCGGCTACAGTTCTTCTAAGTGCCTCATTTATAAAAGTTGTGGTATGTGCAGATACCGTCTCCCTTACAAGTTCAGGCTCAATATTCTCTATTATAGCACCGTCCGCATTTAAAATCTGCCTCACGACATGAGGTTTATAATATGAACCTCCGTTTACCACTGAGGAATATGCCGCCGCAAGCTGAATCATAGTAGTATTAAAGTTTTGTCCGAAGGAATTGGTAGCCAAATCGGTTGCTCCGGCATTGTCTGCGGTATGTATAAGTCCGCTTGTATCCGCTTCTCCCGGTAAATCTATTGCGGTTTTTGTTCCGAAACCGAATACTTTTTGATATTCATAGAACTTTTTGCCTCCCTCAGCTCTTGAAATATCCATCATTGCCACATTGCATGACTCCATAAGAGCCTCTGTGACATTGATATGACCATGTCCGTTTCTATTGGCACATCTTATCTTCCAGCCGCCTATTTCCTCAAAACCGCCGCAATTATAAGTTTCATTTCCTGTTATCACACCCTCTTCCATGGCTGATGACACCGTAAATACCTTTGCGGGAGAACCCGGTTCATAAGTATCGCTTACGGTATAATTTCTCCACAAACTGCTTAATGCATCCACCTTTGCTTTATCATCCATATTCGCCTGATCCTCAGGAGAAATATAATTGTTTAAATCTCTGGGATTGTTAAGATCAAAGGTTCTGCTGGTAGCCATAGCCAGTATTTCACCATTGTTCGGGTTCATAACTATAGCTGCGGTAATATTGGAGCCTGTAGAGTTTTGCCATTCCGCAATATGTTTTTCCACAATCTTTTGTATATTCAAATCTATGGTGGATACCACCTTATTTCCGTCAGTAGGAGCTTTAATAACTCTCTCAAGTGAGGATTCCGCATTTAAGTATCCGTATTCCCTGCCTGATATTCCCACCAGAGTATCATTATAATACTGCTCTATTCCGCCATTTCCTCCAATATCATCATTACCTGCAAATCCCAATACATTGCAGGCGGTTGATCCATATGGATATTTTCTTAAATAACTTTCCTCAAACCAGATACCATATACTCTTTCCGAGCTTTTATGTTCCTTATACCATTTATTCCATTCTTCTTTTTTCTCTTCAAAGGCTATTTTTTGCTCATAGCTGATATCCTTATCATACTTTAAATATGAGCTGTCCGATTTATCCGCAATAGCATTTCTTAAATCATCTTCACTATATCCGAATACCTCTGCAAGTATGGAAACTGTGGGTTTTAAATAATCATCCTGATCTGTATTTATCTGCCTCGGATCCAAAATCAAATTATAGACCTTTTCACTTGTCGCCATATATGTTCCGTTCCTATCAAGGATATCTCCTCTTTTATATGGTATCTCTCTGGAATCATATTTTTGCTGTGAAAGTATCTTTTGATTGTATTCCTCGGAATTATTCCTCTGTAACATTATAATCTTAAAAAACAATGCAGCGAAAGCCAGTATAATCATAATCAGTATGATCACAAGCCTTCCCTGCAAAATATCTAAAGGATTAGAAGTATTTCCATCCTTGCTATTTTTATTATTTCCCTTTTTATTGGGGGATATCTTCAAATTGTCTGACATATTCACTTTCCGTTTTTTCGTATGTTATAACCTGATTTTTCCTTGCATAAATCATACCTAACTTATTTGTAGCTACATCATGTATATAATCAAGGTCAACATAAGTCGCAATCATATTTTCCATTGAATCATTTTCATTTTTCAATTTTTCAAGTTTAGACTCATTTTTTTGTGTCTGCTTTATGGTAGAAGTCAAACGAGATTGCATTGAAATATAGTTCGCACACAGAACCAATACCGCTACCATAGCTACAGACAACATAACAAGATAGGGCAAATTCATAGATAATGCTCTTTCCCTATTCTTTCTTATCATCCTATTGGTTTTTGAAACTTCGGCTTCTCTGCCGCCTGTATCTTTTCTTGGAATAACGGGCTCAAGCTTTCTTACGGCGCTACCCTCTACATAATATTCCATTTCTTCATTAGCTTTTCTTTTTATTTCCTGCCTTTTTCTCTTTTCTTCCATATTAAACTCCCTTTTCAAATACCCTCAGTTTAGCACTTTTGGCTCTGGAATTTTCCTCCAGCTCCTCTTCTCCCGGCAATATAGCCTTTCTTGTAATAACTCTTCCCTTTGATTTATTTCCGCAAACACATACCGGAAATTTCTTCGGGCAGACACATGGAGATTCAGCCTTTTTAAATGCCTGTTTTACTATTCTGTCTTCCAAAGAATGGAAAGTGATAACAGATAATCTGCCACCCGGTTTTAACAAATCAATCATAACATTTATGGAATCGGTCAATACTTCAAGCTCTTTATTTAATTCAATTCTTATAGCTTGAAATGTTCTTTTTGCAGGATGTCCTCCTGTCACCTGTATTTTCATAGGAATAGAGGCTTTTATAATATCCACCAGTTCAAAAGTTGTCTCAATCCTCTTTTTATTCCTATACTCTACTATATGTTTTGCAATATTCTTTGCAAATCTGTCCTCTCCATAATCTCTGATAATATGAAAAAGTTCGCTCTCCGAATACTCATTTACAATATCCGATGCCTTAAGTTCATTCCTGTCATCCATTCTCATATCAAGCGGTGCATCAAATCTGTATGTAAAACCTCTCTCTGCGTTATCCAGCTGGTAGGAGGATACGCCAAGGTCAATATATATACCGTCAACTTTTTCTATATTTTCTTTTTTTAATATATTTTCTATATTGACATAATTGTCTCTTATAATAATAACACTTTTACTGTAATCAATCAATCTTTGAGTAGCGGCATTTATAGCATCCATATCCTGGTCAATACCTATCAGTTTGCCGGTCTTTAATCTTTTGACTACTTCAAGGGCATGTCCTCCCCCTCCCAAAGTACCGTCAACATAGTACCCGTCAGCCTTTATATTCAAAGATTCTATCACTTCATCTAAAAGAACCGATTTGTGATTGAAAGTCATAATAAATTCCATCCCTATATTCTATGCAGAATCTTTGAATAAATATGATTCCGACACTATAAGAATATTAGACTACTCCGGTAAAAAAATCAAGATTTTATATTCTTAAGATTAAAAAACACTTGAAAATAAAATTACAGTTCAGGTACTATATATTTTGAGACTTTTAATTTTACAATCCTTGTAGCGTTTAACTCTTTCGTAAAAACGAGACAGGATTAAGCAGTCGAGTACTTGTTTGAGTGCAGTTCGCTGCTCCCCAAGCGAACAAACGAGTTACGCAGACTGCGTAAAATCCTGCGAAGTTTTAATTTTACTTTTATATATTCAAAAATCCTATAGTTGACATCAAAAGCATAAATAAAAACATCAGAAACATAAATACCGCTCTTATAAAACCATACTTTAAACGCTCTTCATTCTTAAAATATTTTATTGCATCCAGCAGACAATTTATGGAAAACAATAAAAAAATCAGAGGGAAAAATATTGCATATTTGCTTGGAGATAAAAAAGCGAATACCACCATTATAATAATCACTATCGCCAGAATTATATGCAAAACATCCCTGACTAAAAGAAACCCCTGCTTTCTTCTACCTGTCATCTTCCTTACCCAATGTAGCTACCATCACTGCCTTAATCGTATGCATACGATTCTCAGCCTCATCAAATACAACCGAATTTGCACTTTCAAATACATCCTCAGTTACCTCATATCCTTTTACGGCAGGCAGGCAGTGCATAAATATTGTACTTTCCTTTCCTATTTTTTCCATCAAACTCTTATTTACCTGATAAGGTTTTAAAAGCTCTATTCTCTCCTTCGCCTTATCCTCTTCCCCCATAGAAGCCCATACATCTGTATATATTACATCCGCTCCGCTCACAGAATTTATATCATCTGTAACAAGAAGCTTTGTATCTGACTCATTGGCATAACTCTCACATAAATTTATTAAATCCTCGGATGGAAAAAGTGACTTCGGTGCCAGCACCGTCATATTTACCCCAAGTTTTGTCATTCCTATCATAAGGGAATTTGCCATATTGTTTCTGCCGTCACCCACATAGACAAATTCCAATCCGCAAAGCTTTCCAAAATGCTCCTTCATTGTGAGCATATCCGCAAGAATCTGTGTAGGATGATACTCATCTGTAAGCCCGTTCCACACCGGCACTCCGGCAAACTTTGCCAGTTCCTCCACTGTGGAATGTTTAAAGCCTCTGAATTCTATTCCGTCAAACATTCTGCCAAGAACTCTTGCCGTATCCGCAACACTCTCCTTATGTCCAAGCTGGATATCATCCTTTCCCAGATACTCGGGAAAAGCCCCCTCATCCCTTGCACCTACAACAAAGGCACATCTTGTTCTTGTTGAAGGTTTTTCAAATAAAAGAGCAATATTTTTCCCTTTTAATCTGTTACCTGTGATTCCCTTTTTCTTTTCTTCCTTAAGCTTTGCCGCCAAATCAAGTAAATACTCTATCTCTTCTCTTGTAAAATCTTTTAATGTAAGAAAATGTCTTCCAAATAAATTCATAAATATGCTCCTCTCTTATTTTCTATAAGAATAACATATAAATATGAATTTGTCTGTATAAAAATTCATAATATTTTATTTTCTTCTCTGCCTTGCAGCCTCATACATCAAAATACTGCCTGCAACAGCCGCATTTAAAGATTCCACCTCTCCAAGCATCGGAATTTTTACCTTGTTTTTTACCGCATCAAGTACATCCTTTGATATACCTGCCGCCTCATTGCCTATTATAAATGCAATACTGCCCCTATAATCCGGAGCATCATATTCTGTCGCACCTTCAAGACTGCTTGCATAAATATCAATTTTTCTTGCATATAGCTCTTCTATAATATCCTTTAAATCCTTCACATATATAAAAGGCACTCTAAAAACGGAGCCCATTGTGGAGCGTATTACTTTCGGATTATATATATCCACAGTACTTTCATTCATTATAATGCCTGTAATACCGGCACCTTCTCCGGCTCTTACAAGAGTTCCCAGATTTCCCGGATCTTGCAGGCTGTCCAAAATAAGTAAATTATGTGGGAATTCTCCTCTTACCGTCAGTATATTTTCAAGAGTATATTCTTTTCTTTTTACAACAACCATCACTCCCTGAGGAGTTTTGGTATCTGATACAGATTCAAATATTTTATCGCTTACCACTTCGTATCCGGGATATATTTCAGATATAAGCTTTTTATTTAGGGCGTCAAAGCTCTCACTTACAAATACATCCAGTATCTCATCTTTTTTCAGCTCTCTAAACATTCTGATGCCCTCAATAATATAGGCATTTTGTTTTTTTCTGGCACTGCTTTTTTTAATCAATGCCATAAGCTCCTTTATTTTTTTATTTCCCGATGAAGTAATCATTATTTTCTCCAATATACTCCCATTAAACCTTTATCCGCTCCAAATCTTCCATCCATAAAGTTTTGGATGCATCACTTGGCATCCTTAAATCTCCTCTCGGAGAAATTGCAATACTTCCAACTTTCGGTCCGTCAGGCAGTGCGGACCTTTTAAATTGCTGTGAGAAAAATCTTGAATAAAATACCTTTAGCCATTTAAGTATTACTTCACTTTCATATTCACCGGCAAATGCTTTCTTTGCCATTCTGTATATCTTTGAAGGAATAAATCCGAAGCGTAGGGCATTGTATAAGAAAAAGTCATGCAATTCATAAGGTCCTACCAAATCCTCGGTCTTTTGAGCTATCTTACCGTTCTCAGGCGGCAAAAGCTCAGGCGATACAGGAGTATCCAAAATATCATATAATATATTCGCTATTTTCTTATCATCGGTGGTATCCGCATAGTAGTTTACCAGATGCCTTACCAATGTCTTAGGTATGGATGCATTTACACCATACATTGACATATGATCACCATTATATGTTGCCCATCCAAGCACAAGCTCCGACAAATCTCCGGTTCCCACCACAAGTCCGTTATCTCTGTTTGCTATATCCATAAGGATTTGAGTTCTTTCCCTTGCCTGTGCATTTTCATAAGTAATATTTTTTATATTTATATCATGATTTATATCAAGGAAATGCCTTTTTATAGACTCTACAATGGAAATCTCCTCCAATGTGGCACCAAAGCTTTCAGTCAGCTCACAGGCATTATTATATGTCCTGTCGGTTGTTCCAAATCCCGGCATTGTAACAGCCCTTATACCGCTTTTATCAAATCCCAGCATATCAAAGGTCTTTGCACATACAAGAAGTGCCAAAGTTGAATCAAGTCCTCCCGATATTCCAAGAATTACATTTTTTGCACCGGTATGAAGCAATCTCTTCTTAAGTCCAAGAGCCTGTATGGTCAGTATCTCCTCACATCTTTCCTTTCTCTTTGACATATCATCAGGTACAAAGGGCTTTGAGTCGAAATTTCTTTTAAACTCAAGTTCCACCGGCTCAAGTTCAAACTCCGATTTAAAATAACCATCCTCATCACCCTGTTCAAAGGTGGTCTGTTTTCTTCTTTCCAGTACAAGTCTGTTTACATCTATTTCTATTCTCACCGCCTCGTTTTTAAAGCGTGTACTTTTTGCTAAAATCTTACCGTTTTCGGCAATAATTCCCTGTCCTCCAAAAACAAGATCCTGAGTGGACTCGCCCTCACCTGCATTGGCATAAATATATGCAGATATAAGCTTTTTTGAATGATTGCTTATCAAATTATCTCTATAAGACATTTTACCTACTATATCATTTGATGCCGAACAGTTCACTAAAACATTTGCACCGGCAAGTGCATGTTCCACACTTGGAGGATTCGGCACCCAAAGATCCTCACAGATTTCACCTGCGATAATCAGATTCGGCACATTGGAACATTCAAATAAAATATTTGTTCCCATAGGAATTACATCATCAAAAAAGTCCACCCACACCGGATCTTTAAAACCTCTGTTAAAATATCTCGCCTCATAAAACTCACCATAATTAGGCAGATTAAGCTTATTTATAAGTCCCAAAAGTATTCCGTTTGAGATAACCGCCGCCACATTATAAAGTTTTCCCTTAAAATCCCATGGAAGTCCTATAAATATAATTGATTTATGACCGCTGCTAAACTCCACAATTTCCTTTAGTGCATGCTTCGCTTCTTTTATCAGTGTATCCTGAAAAAATAAATCATTACAGGTATAAGAAGTCAGACATAGCTCAGGAAAAACTATTATACTACTCCCCTCATCCCATTCCTTTTTTATCGCATCTTTAATACTTTCCTTATTATACGCCACATCACACACTCTGATATCAGGTGATACACTCGCCACTCTTATAAAACCGTCTTTCATATCTTCTCTTTCACATCTCCAAAAACAAAATTAACAAGCTTTTCATATTCCTTATAAAATCCGCTGTTTTCCAAATCCTTTAAGGCTTCCAATAATCCAAAATAATATCTTCCCTGCCTCACCTTATCCTTTTCATTAAATCTTAATAAAAACTCATCCCCAAGGCTAAGATAATCTCTGGCTGAGGTTCTGATATTTGAAAGCTTATCTCCCAAAGCAATCATCTTCACCTCAATACTTTCACTTTTTAAATGCTCTATTGTATGCATTTTTCTCTCAATCCATGATTTTGACTTATCCTCTGATTCCTTTCCTACAAGAGTTGCCACCTTAGCGCCAAATTCTTTTTCAATCTCCTCTATCGTTACAGCTGTATCCTCCACAGTATCATGTAATAGAGCCGCAATCCTTACATCCATATCCTCCGTCATAAGCGATACAATGGTGCATACTTCCAAAGGATGTATGATATATGGTATTGTACTTCCCTTTCTAAATTGACCTTCATGTGCCTTAATTGCAAATTTAACCGCTTTTTCTATCATCTCAACTCCTTTATTTATTATAAATACAATTTTAACTTGAAGTTTTTTTTAAGTCTGTTATTCTAATCAAAGATTGCTTGTACAAGTGAAAGTGAGGAAAGTCTATGTCAGATGAAAGTAATGTAAAGGAAAAACCTAAAAAAAGGAAGTTTTCAAAACTCAAATATATAATAGCATTTATATTCATAAATGTAATCATATTTTTTGTTGTAACCTCACAGCCTGATTTTGAAATCTCTATAGTGCCGGATCCTGATGCTAAATCTGTAGAAATCAGAGTGACACAGAAAAGCTTTTTCCCATTACAAAGTTTTATTATGAGTCTTGATGATTCACCGCTATCATATACCAAAAACGGTAATACCTATGTGGCTACCGCCACACATAACGGTACCCTCGAGGTTGTTGCTACAAATCTTAACACTATGTCTCAGACTATGTATGAGAGAATAGACAGTATTGACTCTACATCACCGACCATATTTGCACAGCTGGTAAAAAAGGGCGTTCTTAATATAACCTTTGAGGACGGTCACTCGGATATTGACTATGACAGTATATATGCATTGGACAGTGATGATAAAATGTTGAAGCCTTCTAAGGTGGATGAGGGAGAAGGAAGAGCTACATTTGAGTTTAAAACCTATTCTATAAGGGCATTTGTATCAGATACGGCAGGCAACCAGGGTGAGGTCGAGTTTAACAACAGCGAAATAAATCAGACAAAGCTTGTTTCCGCTGAAGGTATGGAAGTAAATGATATTCCTGTGGACGAAAGAGAAAATACCGAAAAAGATCTTTCAAATGAAACCACCTTTGATGAGGGAAATTTAAACGAAAAACCTCCAAAGAAAAATGATGATTATTTATATGAAAAACATTAATAAAAAACTCCATGCCTAGCGGTGTGGAGTTCTTTTATTTACTGTATTCTTTTTATATTGCAATCTGTGCAAATCACCTGTAAGCTTCATTTTTTCAAAGCCGTTTTGTGCCAATGCCTCATATAATATAATTGCCACCGAGTTTGATAAATTAAGGCTTCTGATATCTCCCCACATAGGGATTCTGATACAGCCGTCCTCATTTTCGGAAAGAATCTCCTCAGGTATACCGGCACTCTCCTTTCCGAACATTATATAATCATCCGGATTAAAGCTCACTTCCTTATATGTATGATGTGCCTTTGTGGTTGCAAAATACATATGCTCCCTTGCAGCCGGATTTTTCTCATAAAAGTCATTTATATCCGAATAAACGGTGTAATCAAGCTTTTCCCAGTAGTCCATGGCGGCACGCTTTATATGCTTTTCACTGATTCTAAATCCCAGCGGCTCTATAAGATGGAGTCTTGTATTTGTTGCAACACAGCTTCTGGCTATATTTCCGGTATTTGCAGGTATCTCAGGCTCAAGCAGTACTATATTCATGAAAGACTCCTTACAAACTTCTCAATTCTTGATATTGCTTCCTTAAGTCTATCCATAGAATAGGCATAGGATACTCTTACATATCCCTCACCGCATTCGCCAAAAGCCGTTCCCGGTACTATAGCAATCTTTTGTTCTTCCAAAAGTTTTGTCGCAAATTCCTCGGAACTCATATTAAATCTTTTTATACTCGGGAAAACATAAAAAGCCCCTTGCGGTTCAAAGCAGGTCATCCCAAGTTCTGTGAATCTGTGCAGCAGATATCTTCTTCTTTGATTATATGACTCCCTCATATTTGCCACTTCCAAATCACCATGTGCAAGAGCTTCCACTGCTGCATATTGGCTTGTGGTAGGAGCACACATTATGGCATACTGATGAATCTTTGTCATCTGTGCAATTATTTCCTTTGGACCTGTAGCATATCCGAGTCTCCATCCGGTCATAGCATAGGATTTGGAAAAACCGTTTATCAATATGGTTCTTTCCTTCATCCCCTCTATCTGTACTATTGATGCATGTTCTCCCTCGTATGTGAGCTCACAATATATCTCATCCGAGATCACATACAGATCCTTTTCTATACATACTCTTGCTATCTCTTTCAGCTCATCTATATTAAGTATTGAACCTGTAGGGTTGTTAGGAAAAGGCAGAATAAGAATCTTGGTCTTATCCGTTACTTTTTCAAGTATCTGACTTGCTTTAAGCTTAAAACCGTCCTCAGACTTAAGCTCTATTATCACAGGTCTGCCTCCTGCAAGTATGGTACATGGCTCATAAGAAACATAGGAAGGCTGCGGTATCAAGACCTCATCACCTACATCAAGCATTGCTCTGAGTGCAATATCAATACCCTCACTGCCTCCCACGGTTATAATCATTTCATTTTTCGGATCATACTCTACATCAATCTTTCTTATAAGGTATTTTCTGATTTCCTCTCTCAGCTCCATCAGACCTGAGTTTGAGGTATAGAATGTTTTCCCCTTTTCAAGAGAATATATACCCGCATCCCTTATAAAATACGGTGTATCAAAATCAGGCTCTCCCACACCCAAAGATATGGCATCCTCCATGGTATTTACTATATCAAAAAACTTTCTGATGCCTGAAGGCTTTATTGATTTTATTGTGTTTGATAACGGATCTCTCATGGTGTAATAAGCTGCCTCTCATCTTTCTTCTTAGGAGATAATATGGTTCCGTGATCCTTATATTTTTTTAATACAAAATGTGTTGCGGTAGAAAGTACCGAATCCATAGGTGCAAGCTTATCCGAAACAAACTGTGCCACCTCTCTCATGGTTCTTCCCTCAATAAATACTGTAAAATCAAATGAACCGCTCATCAAATATATTGCACTGACCTCTGAAAACTGATAGATTCTTTCCGCAATATTATCAAAGCCCATTCCCTTTTGCGGTGTAACTCTTACCTCAATAAGCGCATTCACCTTTTCATTTTTTGTTTTCTCCCAATTTATCAAGGTATGATAACCGCATATCACACCTTCTTTTTCCATATTTGCTATTTCATTTGCAAGAGCTGCCTCATCCTCTCCCAATAAAACAGCCAGCTCTCCAATATCAATTCTGGAATTTTTTTCAATTACCGACAGTATCTTCTCTCTCATCATTTATCACCTTAAAAATTTCATCCTGTACAGGTCTGTTTACAAATTCTATATTTTCTTTATCCATTATCAGCTTATCATAGTTCTGAGTTAAATTGCCTATTATCTGTGCAAACACTCCGTTTTTATTCAAATAATTACAATCGGATATCGGATCTTCACTTATTATTATCTTTCCTTCACTTAAAAGTCTGTATATATTTATGCCGAAGTACTCACAAATTTCAATACATATCTGAATTGTACTTATTTTCTTTATTTCTATCTCAAAACCGCAGTTTCTTGATTTTGCATACATATATAATGCCTTTAAGACTCCTCCTTCTGCAACATCCACCATTTCACCACTAAAGCCTGCAAATATATTGTTTATATTTACAGGCCTCTCATCCGCTCTGTCATTATATATGGGAGATAAATATCTCCCATAATAACCACAATCTCCGATATGCTTTTTTATGCTCTCCAAATATATTTTGTTAAAATACCTGCAAAGATCATCATAATATCTTTCTGCAAGAATTAAAGAGCCTTTAAGTCCAGCATATCCGCAAAATATTATATATTTTTTCATTACTCTGCCGGATGAAGGTTCGGATCAAATGCAGGTCCAAGGCTCATATCAGGTGCCTGTGTATTATCAGCCGGCGGATCCTGTGTAGCTCCCGAATTGTCCTCCAATGGTGCTTCCGGAGTCTCTGCAGGAGGTGGCGGCGGTGCATCCTGTCTTGTACCTCTGATATAGATATCATTAGCCATTCTGTAGGTATCGCTTGAAACAAGTTCTCTGCTTATTTCCACACCGTTTTCCTTTGTAACCTTCCAAAGTTTTGACACTCTGCCCTTATGTCCGTCTGATTCCTTATGATAATATCCGACCGCTCTTGAAGCATCATCCACATAGGTCTTTCCCTTTGGAGTTTCATTTAGTACCTCTGAAACAAATTCTATAGTTCTGTTTGAAGGTCTGTCTTCCTTACCCCAAATGGTAAATGTGACATTTCTTCCCGATGTAACAGCTTCTACATATATAGGAGTACTCCTGTTATTGGTCACCTTAATATCCTTATAATCACCCGCTATTGCCGCATCACCGCTTGGCTGTACATAGTTTACTATCATGGAGTGATTTTTTCTTTCCGTGATTTCAACTTCCGCTCTGAGTGCAGCCTGATACAATGTAGTAGCTATCTGGCAAGCACCTCCGCCCACACTGTCAACAACCAATCCGTTTTCATATGCTTTCGCCATCTTATAACCGTTGTTTATGGTAAAGGGATGCATTCTCTCATATCCTGAGATGGTCTCTCCCGGCATCAACAATACACCGTTCATCTTCTCTGTTCCGACCGCAATATTTGTAGCTCTGTCAGATGATGATGATGAATAGTTTGTGGTAAATGTTCCTAAAATATCCTGTATATCTTTTAAATCCTCGGCTTTAACGGTTGCAGCCTGCTTTGTCACCTCGGCATGTATAGTCTCTTCGCCATCCTTTAATATAGCCTCCTTCAGTTTTGCAACTGTTGATTCGGTGTCAATCGCATAACCGTCACTTTCAGGAGTTATCTCAAAAGCATTGTTTACTCTTTTTATACTTGCATTAACCGGCGCACTCGGATTTTTGGAGTTTGCCTTATTAAAAAATGCCTTTAAGGCTTCATCATTAAAAACTATATTCGGAGTTATGCTTTCAGGATTTTCAACCAGTGCATTACTCTTTGAAAATCTCTCAATCATATTTCCCGAAGAATACTTTTGAGCCTCTGATAATATATATTCAATATTCTCTATGCTTACACCAAGCTCTGAATAAGCGCCCTCTATCTGTTCGCCATTCACCTCTAAAATAAACGTCTTATTATTTATCCTATCCTGAAGATTTGCAAGTGCATTATTTAAGGTCTCCATAGTTCTTACACCGTCAATACCTATTACACTAAAACCTTCCGGTAATCTTCTTTCAGCCTTTATCCCGTCTTGTTCGGGATTATTTGCCTCTTCCCCCTGTGCATCACTGCCTGTAGACATAGTCTCATTTTCCGGACTCTGTACTTCCGGATTTACTTCTGTCTGCGCTGCATTAATATCAAATCTTCCTACACTCGTACTTATGCCAAGTCCTGCAATTGCCATAAATATGGCTACAGCTACGGCTATATTTCCTATATTCTTATTCAACTTTCCCTCTGTCCTCTCTATAATACCCTATAAATACACTAGCTGCTCTGATATTTTTAAATCAATGCCGATACTACTACAGGTACTACCATAGCTAAGACTAAAATTGTAACTATAACTATTGAAATTATCTGTCTTTTTTTCTTGTTATCCATATAAACCTCTTTTCTATAAAAGATAAACTATAATAGTGAAACTTTTTCAATCCACAGAAAGTAGATTGTAATACTTACGCTTTATAAAGCAAAACCCTTACTTCCGGACTTGATTTTATCCATCATTCTTTTAGCTTCAGATTCTGAAAGCAAATCAATATTTACCTTGTAACCAATTCTATGACAATTTAATAATTTCTGCAAGTCCTCTTTTGTTCTTTTTCTGATAGGAATAAATTTTTTCAACTTTACTTCCATATGTTCAGGACTGAAATTAAAATCAGGGAAATTCTCCATAATCTTTTGAAACAAAAGATGAGTATAATACGCATCCGAAAATGCTCTGTGCGGATTTTTTCTCTCTATTCCAAAGTACCTGCATGCATCCGTCAGATTTTTCTTTATATCCGCCGGCAGTATCTTCTTGCATAATTTATATGTATCCAACCCTTTTTTATCAAAGACCAGCCCTGCCCTACTTGCCTCCCTTTTTATAAAGCTGTAGTCAAAAACCGTATTATGTCCAAGCAGATCATAATCCTCACAAAATTCGACTATATGCCCTATTACCTCATTTATACTTTCAGCATTATAAAGTTCTCTCTTCTTTATACCTGTGAGCCTCAGTATCTCTTCATTTATCTCTATCTCCGGGTTTATAAGACAGGAAAAGGTATCCGTTATATGCGAATCTTTTATTTTTAAAAGTCCAACCTCTATTATCTTATCACTTCTTAGCTTTATACCGCTTGTTTCAAGGTCAATTGCAATATAATTTAAAGTACTCATACTTTAGCACTTGGGCAATCCTCTCTCAAAAAACAAATATCACATTTTTCTCTTCTTGCAATACATATAGTTCTGCCAAGAGTTATCAAATCTGTATTCCATACTATCCAATGATCCTTCGGCAATATCTCCATGAGTTCAAATTCTATCTTTACCGGATCATCGCTCTGCGTAAATCCCAGCTTTTTTGTAATTCTCTTTACATGTGTATCCACCACTATACTGGGCATATCAAATATATTGCCCCTGATAACATTTGCAGTCTTTCTTCCGACTCCCGGAAGTGTCAAAAGATCCTTTAGTTCACTTGGAACCTCACCTCCAAAGTCCGATAAAAGCTTCCTTGCACAGGCTATCAGATTCTTTGCCTTATTGTGATAAAAACCTATGGAATGTATATCCTTCTCCATTTCCTCAAGTTTTGCGGAGGCAAATTTTTCCAGACTGTCATATTTTTTATACAGATCCCTTGTAACCATATTTACTCTGGCATCCGTACATTGTGCACTCAGTATGGTGGCAAATAAAAGCTGCCATGGAGTATTATACTCCAAATATATAATTTTTTCTGTACCATATGTTTCATCAAGTTTAGCTAATATTCTTTCAAGTCTTTTATCCGTCATACAATTATCTCTATTTTTCTTCCGCTTGGCTGATATTCATAATATCTTACACCTGCCGCATTTAACATTCTCTTACTTGCTCTTACCGAGGGACTGCTTGCATATTTGTCATCCTCATATATTATTGTTTTTATTCCCGCCTGTATAATAGCCTTTGCACATTCATTGCAGGGAAAGAGAGTAACATATATCTTGCTGCCCTCAAGTGAACCTCCCCTGTAATTTAATATTGCATTCAGTTCACTATGTGTGGAGTATAAATATTTTGCATTATAAGGATCGGTTATTTCATATTCCTTGCCCCATGGGAAATCCTCATCCGAACAACCTCTTGGAAATCCGTTATATCCCATAGAAAGTATCTTATTGTCCTCACTCACTATGCAGGCTCCCACCTGAGTGCTCGGATCCTTTGATCTTCTTGCACTTAACTTTGCCACACCTATAAAATATTCATCCCAGTTTATATAATCTTCTCTTTTTTCGCTCATAATTCACCTAAATATATTATATTAAAGCCCGAAGCTTTTTTCAGCCTGTTCATTATCGCTCTTCCGATACCGCTTTCATCAAATGACTCGGATAATATGGTACTTACTCCCAGTTCATCACATTTTCTAAGCACATCAAATAGATTGTGGGCGACAGTTTTCATATCCTTTAAGCTACCCAGACTTAAAAGCTTTATATTCTCTTTTTTATTATCCTCTATGATTTTTTCTAATACAGCCCTATGTTCATCCACTGTAAGTATTGCCGTCTTTATTTCGGATTTAGAAATTTCTTTTTTAAGATAATCCAAAACGGCAGCCTCATTCCCCTTAAGCATCTTCATATCCGCCTTTGGAGCATAATGCTTATATTTCATACCGGGAGCTTTCGGAGCTTCACCTGATGCAAGTAAATGCTCTATGGCGGGATCTATATCTACCTCAGTGCAAACCTCTCGAAGCATTTCAAAAGTAACGGCACCCGGTCTTAAAAGAGTCGGTATATCTCCCGTCAAATCCACTATAGTGGACTCCACTCCTATTCCCACAGTTCCGCCGTCTATTATCATATCGATTCTGCCATCCATATCATCAAATACATGTGATGCCCTTGTGGGGGAAGGTCTGCCCGAGGTATTGGCACTCGGTGCGGCTATAGGTACTTTTGATACCTCTATCAATGCTCTTGCTATATTATTATCAGGCAATCTGACTGCTACGGTATCAAGACCTCCGCTGGTATCATCAGGTATAATACTCCGTTTTTTTAAAACAACCGTCATAGGTCCCGGCCAAAAGCACTCAGCCAATTTATAAAATATCTCAGGTATTTCCCTTGCAATATTATTTACATCCTCAGTCTTTGAAATATGCACAATCAGCGGATTATCACTTGGTCTTCCCTTTGCTGCATATATCTTTTTGGCAGCCTCACTCATAAGAGCATTTGCTCCAAGTCCATAGACGGTTTCAGTCGGAAATGCCACCAAACCGCCTGACCTTATTATATCGGCAGCCTCTTTGATATCCGCATTTTCATACAGTTTACAAATATCTTTTATATCTATTTTTTTTATTTTTGTTTGCTTTAGCTCCAATTAAAAATCTCCCATACCCTTTGACAGCCTTCTTTTGCTCTTAATAAGCCGCTTTTTTTTGCTCTCTTCATATTTTAACCTGACTTCTTCATACACTGTGGAATCCACTACCTTGGTAGTCTTTATCACATAGTATTTTTCATCACTTTTTCTGACTCTTATCTTACCCTTTACAAACCCATGTTCAGGGCAAAGTCCTATGCAATAATAATTTCTTTGATTTGTTGAAAACCATTTAATTTTTTTCTTTAGCATCCTATTGCATCTATCACATATAAGATCCGAATTGTGCTTATCGGCAACGGCTTCCTCCTTGGTTGCAAATAAAGTGGATACAAACTTTGAATAACCCGAAAAATGCAAATATATCTCTTCCTCACTGTTTCTCGGTACACGGTAATAATCCAGCGAATAATATTCTTTTACAGGTTCAAAATCCATATTTTGCAATACCTTCACCGTATAAAAGGCATCATCAAAGGCATGATGAAAAGGTCTCCTTGTTTCTATACCAAGCATATTTACGGCTCTTTCAAGAGGTATCCTGTCCTGCTCTCCATTTGGATATCTTATATTAAAAAGCTTTTGTATATCATAGTAAAACAAGGGATAATCAAATTTATTCTCCACCCCGTAAAACTTCATATTTCTTTGAAGTTCCACAAGGTCAAGATTGCCCCATGTACAAAGTATCTTTTTCTTCTCAGGATTGTCAAGTTCACAAAACTCAAAAAAATCTCTTATAGCTTCTACAAAGGGAACACCCTTTTTCTTTAATTCTCCAATACCTATCTGCACCACCTCATGCACCTTAAAATGCATCTTTTTATATACCGTGGGCTTTATTACTCTGTGAAACTCATCCACTGTTTCAAGTCTTGAATTAAGCTTTAGAGCTCCTATTTCTATTATTTCAAAGGGAAGATCTTTATTACTATATTCTCTACCGTTTGGACTTTGATTCCATTCCAAATCAAGTACTATATAACTATCCATATCCACCTTTCCAAAAAAGCACATCCTCCGGAGGATGTGCTTAGATTTTACTTTATTTTAAGATGTCATTTTTTCATTTTTTACAATGGCATCTTTTCTCATCGGAATACGACAATTTTTATTGTTTCCAAACTCTACTATCACAGTATCCTCTGTAATATCAATCAAAACACCATAAAAACCTGATGCAGTCTCTACTGTATCACCAACCTCCAAACTTGCGAAAAGTTCAGCCTGTTTAGCCTTTTCTTTTTTGTTAGGTCTATACGCCATAAAATAAAATATAGCCGCAATGAACACAACATACATCGCAATAGCACCTACTCCAAAACCTCCGCCTGCATTTGCAGCTGCCAAAATATTCATAATCCTCCTATTTAGAACCCTCAAGCATCGTTCTTATCTTATTATTTTTATATTCTGTATACCTATTTTCGCGTATAGCTGTGCGAATCTCACTCATCATTGTATTATAGAAATATAGATTGTGCAATACACAAAGACGCATACCAAGCATTTCATTTGCCTTTAAAAGATGCCTGATATAGCCTCTGGAATAAGACCTGCAAGTGGGGCAATTACACCCTTCTTCAATAGGTCTTTTGTCCAATTCATATTTTTTATTAAAAAGATTCAGCTTTCCATAGTTTGTATATACATGACCATGTCTGCCGTTCCTGCTGGGATATACACAATCAAAGAAATCGACTCCTCTGTCCACGGCTTCAAGTATATTTATAGGAGTTCCCACTCCCATAAGATATGTCGGCTTATCCTTTGGCAAATGCTCTACAGTCATATCAAGGATATGATACATTTCCTCATGACTCTCACCCACTGCCAAACCACCTATGGCATATCCGTCAAGATTCATCTCACTTATTGTCTTTGCATGTGAGATTCTGATATCGTCAATGATACCGCCCTGATTTATACCGAAAAGCAATTGTTCTTTGTTTATAGTATCTTCCAAAGAATTGAGCCTGTCCATCTCCACCTTACATCTTTGCAGCCATCTGGTGGTGCGTGCTACAGAATCCTCTATATATTTTCTTTCTGCAAGTGCCGGAGGACATTCATCAAATGCCATAGCTATAGTGGAGCCGAGATTTGACTGTATCTGCATACTCTCCTCAGGGCCCATAAAAATCTTTCTTCCGTCAATATGAGAGTTAAAAGCAACTCCCTCTTCCTTGATTTTCCTAAGCTTGGCAAGTGAGAACACCTGAAAACCGCCCGAATCCGTAAGTATCGGTCTGTCCCAGTGCATAAACTCATGCAAACCTCCGAACTCCTTTATAAGCTTATCACCTGTCCTTACATGCAGGTGATAAGTGTTTGAAAGTTCCACCTGACAACCTATTTCCTTTAGGTCATCAGTTGATACGGCACCCTTTATAGCGGCTACCGTACCGACATTCATAAAAAGCGGAGTCTCTACAGTACCGTGAACTGTTTCCATAGTAGCACTTTTGGCTCTTTTATCCACAGCCTTTATTTCATATTTCATAAAATACCTAAACTACAGCACCATTGCTGTCTTTATTTATTTCAACCTTTTTAGCTTTTTTCTTCTTGCCCTTATTATTCTCTGTTTTTTGTTCTTCTATCTTATTCTCAAACTTATTGCTGAATATATACCAGAATATACTTGAGAGGAATACTGAGGAGTATGTACCCGCTACAATACCCACCATAATTGGAAGTGCAAATTCTCTGATAGAAGATACTCCCATTATGAACAGAACAAAAATCATTATAAATGTAGTAAGCGATGAATAAATACTTCTTGTAAGAGTCTCGGTAACACTTGTATTGATAATCTCTTCCTTGGTTGCTCTTGAAAGTAATGCCTTATTTTCTCTTATTCTGTCAAAGATTACGATTGTAGCATTTATAGAATAACCTACTATTGTAAGTATACATGCAATAAATGTTGAACCTACACTCCAACGAAGAAGTGCATAGAATGTAACAACAACAAGTACATCATGTACAAGTGCCAATACGGAACTTGTTGCAAATCTGAAATCTTTAAATCTGAACCAGATATATAAAAGCATAAGTACTGTCGCAATCACTGTTGCAACTACGGCATCCGCCTTCATCTCGGTACTTACCGCAGCTGATATAGACTCGGCTGTTATCTTTTCAGCATCCACACCGAATTTCTCTGCAAGTGCACTGTTAAGTTTTTCTCTCTCATCCACTGTAAGTGTACGAGTCTTTATAATAACCTCATTTGAGCCTTCTACCTTCTGTGTCTGTGTACCCGCCTCTCCTGTTATAGATTCTACAACAGGTACAACCTCTTTTGAGATTTGCTCTAATGAATAGTCCTCATTAAATGTAACATTTGTAGATGTTCCACCCTTAAAGTCTATACCATAGTTAAATAAATCGCCTATCTTAGCCTTGTTAAAGCCTGCACCCGCTATACCTGCAATTATAATAACAGCAGAAACAGCCATGGTTATCTTCTTCATTCCCACAAAATCTATAGGCTTTCTTTCAAGTTTCTTGCCATAGAACTTTTCACTTTCAAGTCCTATATTGTAGAATGCCGTAAGTACAAATCTTGTTACAAACAATGCCGTAAACATAGAAAGTATAATACCGAGTGCAAGTGTCTGTGCAAAGCCCTTTACAGTACCTGAACCACGCAGATAAAGTACGGCTGCCGCTATAAGTGTGGTAACATTTCCATCAATAATAGCGGACAATGCCTTTTTAAATCCAAGATTTATAGCCTCATGTACGCTCTTTCCAAGACCTATCTCTTCTTTTATTCTTGTAAAGATAATAACATTTGCATCCACCGCCATACCTATTGAAAGTATGATACCTGCAATACCCGGCAATGTAAGCGTAATCTCAAATGCGGATAAAAGAAGAATCTCAAGTATTACATATAATGAAAGTGCAATTACGGATGCCACACCCGGAAGTAAGAATACAGCTATCATAAATATAGCCAAAACAATAAATCCTACTATTGCCGCTTTCACACTTGTAGATATAGCTTCCTGTCCAAGCTTTGCTCCTACTACATTACTTCTAAGCTCTTCCAGCTCAAGTGAAAGTGAACCTATACGAATGGTAGATGCAAGATTTTTTGCAACTTCATAAGATTCCATTCCTGTAATTTGAGCATTTCCGCCTGTTATAGCTGATTGAACTGTCGGAGCGGAATAAACCACATTGTCATATATAATTGCAATCTGCTGGCCAATAAGCTTTGCTGTAGCATCTTCAAATGCCTTTGAGCCTTCATCTGTAAATGTAAGTGATACTACATACTCGCTGTTACCGTTATTGTCTATAATACCCGCCTTTGCTGTAGCTACCTGATCGCCTGTAAGTACGGTATTACCTTGCGGATCCATAAAAATCAAAGAACCAGGTTTTCCAAGGTCATTCAAAATAGCATTGGCATCAGATACTCCGGGGATGTCAATATTTATTCTGTTTCCACCCTCTCTATAAACCTCAGCCTCTGTTGAATAATTTTGAACTCTTTGCTGCAATTTGTAGATAGTATCCGCCATATCCTCATCTGAGGGATTAGGCTCCACTGTCTGGTAAGTAATACTTACACCACCTGCCAAATCAAGTCCGAGCTTTATCTTACCTGTACCGGATTTGGAAGTTTTACCTGTATCCTCTGTCGTCTCACCGCTTATAGTACTCTCGGCGATTGCCTCTTTTGATACATCACTACTCTCATCAACGGATGAACTTTCAGAACTTTCACCGCTCTCACTTGATGTAGTGCCATCTCCACTTGTTATTGCAGTTTCACTTGAATTTGCCGCAATCTCGGTATTCTTACCCCCTGACAAAACATTGTAGGCAAGAAAACCTAAAAACACCAAAATCACAAATGTGATAAAGAGAGAGGCTAAGCCCTTTTGCTTATTGTCCTTCATTATCTTCTCCTATTTTACCCAGCTAATGCTGCTTTTATCATTATTGCACACTCAATTCTCTTTTTTTGAAGTTCGCAACCGATATCATAAGTATCCGTAATAGAGCCGTGGAAGCTATAAGAATTAGCCGCACATCCTCCACTACAATAAAATCTTGCATAGCAATCCTTACACTTTGGTTTAGCATAAACATTGCATAGCTTAAACTCATTACTAATATCTTTTCTCTCTAACCCGTCAAATACATTTCCAAGCAAAAATTCGTCCTTACCAACGAATTGATGACATGGATATAAGTCGCCCCATGGTGTCACTGCCAGGTATTCGGTTCCCGATCCGCAGCCTGATAATCTCTTTGCTACGCATGGACCTTGAGTCAAATCTATATTAAAGTGGAAGAAATTAAATCCTCTTCCCTCTTTCTTTCTCTTGATATACTCTACCGCAAGCTTATCGTATTCCTCCATAATCTTTGGAATATCTTCCTGCCTGATAGCAAAAGCCTCACCATCCTCGCCTACCACAGGCTCCATACTGGTCTGCTTAAATCCAAGATCTGCAAAATGCAATACATCCTTTGAAAACTCCAGATTATTTCTTGTAAAAGTACCTCTGATATAATAGTCCTTTGTACCTCTTGACTCGGCAAATTTTACAAACTTGGGAACTATAACATCATAGCTTCCCTTACCTCCTCTGGTAGGACGCATAGCATCATTTACTTCTTTTCTTCCGTCAAGACTTAGTACCACATTGGACATCTCCTGATTGCAAAACTCCATGATTTCATCGTTTAGAAGCATACCGTTTGTGGTGATGGTAAATCTGAACTTCTTATTGTTTGCCTCTTCAAGACTTCTTCCGTATTTTACCAGGTCTTTTACCACCTGCCAGTTCATAAGCGGCTCACCGCCAAAGAAATCAACCTCGAGATTTCTTCTGTTTCCAGAGTTGGCAACAAGAAAATCGAGCGCTCTCTTACCCACATCATAGCTCATCAATGCTCTTCTGCCATGATATTCTCCCTCTTCGGCAAAGCAATATTTACAAGCCAGATTACAGTCATGAGCAATATGTAAGCAGAGTGCTTTTACCACAGTCTGTCTTTCTTTAAAATCATTGATATACAACTCATAGGTATCCTTTGTATAAAGTTCCTCTGCATCTATAAGTTCCTGTATATCCGATATAGCCTCTTCTATCTCCTCGGCACTGTACTTATCCTTTAAGCCGGTTCTGATATCAGCTTTTATTTGATCGCTCAGCTTTATAGGAGCATCTATTTCTCCTATAAGCTTTTCTCCAAGCTCCATTGCATCATACATAAGCTCATCAACTACATGAACAGAGCCTGAATTCACATCCAAAACTATGTTATATCCGTTATTTTTATATTGGTGTAACAAATTATTCCTCTTTCTATCATGAAGCAAATATTACAACATGAAAAGCCCCCTTAACAGTCAAAGACCGTAAAGGGGGGTTTTTGATACAAGCGTCTTATCTGTTAGGATTCTCACAACCCTGATTTCCAACTGTACAAGATGTCTTGCAAGCTGACTGACAAGAAGTCTGGCACTCGCCACAACCACCACGCTTTAAGCTCTCTTTAAGAGTTTTCTCATTTAAAGTAACAACATGCTTCATATACATTCTCCTTCTATGTCGATACTACGACAACAAGCTTTATGCGAAATTATTTTATCATAAGTAAATATCTTTTTCAATAAATAAATTTTTTCTTAACAAGATGATTTAGCGAGGATTTATTCTTCCTCTCTTTTCAATCCCTTTTTATAATTGGCAAAGGCTATTCCAAGCCCCGTTAAAAGACCGAGTGTTATTACCGCCCAAGGTATATATCCGGCAGATAATAAATTTGCCTTCGGCACCTTTATATCAAAGCTTACAGAAACGATATCGCTTAGATTGCCTGCCTTGTCCTTTGCCTGAGCCTTTATAGTATGATTTCCTTCTACACTGACATTAAGAGTGACTTTGCCGTCATCCTTTAATGTATATTCACTCTTTGCAAGAAGTCTCTCATCCAACCATACCGACTCAATAAAATCTCCCGGAAGCTCGGTGCTTAATATAATGTTTACACTACCCTCATAGCTCTTACTTTCCTCCACTCCGAGAATCATAGCTACAGGCTTTGTGGCATCATAGATAATCTCCACCGGCTTCATAGAAGCCTTATTGCCTGCCGTATCTATTACTTCAAGATTGAAGGTGTATTTACCGTCCTTATCAATGGATTTTAAAAATCTCAACTCACCGTTTACAAACTCATAAGGCTCATCCATTCCGTTTATTGTAGCCGATACTATAGAAATCTCATCCGTATTCCATACTTCTATAACAGGCTTAAATGACTTATTTGTATACTGTCCTACAATATCTTCCGGCTTAAACTTAAAAGTAGCACCGTTTTTATTTACAGAAAAATTCACCTTCTGCTCGGTAACATTACCTGCCAAATCATATATACTCACTGTAAGAATATAGTTATCATCAATATATATAGGATCAAGATTAAGTATATATCCGTCATCTTCCTTTTTAGCCTTGTATATAAGGTCTCTTGATTTACCGTCCGTAACCGAAGTCAGAGTAATCTTTGACTTTTGCAAATCAATATTTACATCACTGTATTTTACCACAGGTGAAACCGTTCTTGAATTTGCGGTCAGATCTTCCACTCCTGTGATGGTTATATATGGTGCTGTAGAATCCACTTTTACCTTTTCCTCAAACCTTACTCCTGCTCTATCCGAATTTGCATTATTTCTGACAACGGCAATTCTATACTCTCCGTCATCCTCAAATGAAATATCGGCTCTATGACTGTCACCGCTTGAACTCCATGAATATTTGGTTTCTGACAATACTTCTTTTCCGTCTACATTCTTATATACAAGCACCGAATAATTATTAGAATTAAAATTATCATCATTTATACTTACAGATGTATTTTTTGTGGTGATAAAACCGTTGACTTTATTATCTGAAGTACCTCTGATTATACTTACTCCGGATCTTCTTCTGCTGCCTGTATTGGTATCGGCACTTAAAGTATTATTTAGGGTGTTGGTACTTACATTGCCTATATTGAAGCTAACACCGTCGGTATTTGTACTTCCTGTATCGAGATTTTCACTACCGATATCAGGATTTGTACCGGCTATATTGGGATTTGTACCGGTTGGATTGAGATTTGTAACATCCGTATTGGGATTTGTACCGACTATATTGGTGCTTAAGCTTCCGATATTGGTAGCTGCACTGCCGATATCAGAATTTTTTCTCTCCGTGCTGCCTATCGGTACATAAAATCTTTGGTCTTGTGACGAAATATCTGTATTTCCCACAGTATTTGTATCAGGAACAGTATTTATATCAAGGCTGTTTTGCGAAGTATTATTCTCTTCTACGGCTCTGACTGAAACATTACTTCTTCTATTTCCTCTATTACCCCGACTTCTTTGAATATTAGATGAGATATTATTTTGTATACTGCCTGTTTCATTTATTTGTGTGTCGCTCTCAGCATTTGCATTTCTATTCGTCCGAGAATTTATTTCTCCGTCTCTTCTTTCTTCATTATTTTGCTCTGAGCTTATTTCTCTCAAGCTCCTTGATTCACTATTTTGCTCTGAATTTATACCTCCGGCTCTTCTTTCTTCATTATTTTGCTCTAAGCTTATTTCTCTCAAGCTCCTTGATTCACTATTTTGCTCTGAATTTATACCTCCGGCTCTTCTTTCTTCATTATTTTGCTCTGAGCTTATACTTCCATTTCTTTCCCCACCGCTTTTTTGTGAGGCTTTTCCTTCTCCAATTCCTTCTCTACCGCTTTTTTGTGAACTTCTCTTACCGGATTCACCTCTTTT
>GL890584.1:260404-288927 GCA_000209465.1 Lachnospiraceae oral taxon 107 str. F0167
TTGAGCTTATTCTCTCAAGCTCCTTGATTCTACTATTTTGCTCTGTAATTTTATACCTCCGGCTTCTTCTTTCTTCATTATTTTGCTCTAAGCTTATTTCTCTCAAGCTCCTTGATTCACTATTTTGCTCTGAATTTATACCTCCGGCTCTTCTTTCTTCATTATTTTGCTCTGAGCTTATACTTCCATTTCTTTCCCCACCGCTTTTTTGTGAGGCTTTTCCTTCTCCAATTCCTTCTCTACCGCTTTTTTGTGAACTTCTCTTACCGGATTCACCTCTTTTTCCACTTGAGTTATTTGCAGATTGTGCCCCTTCCCTTAAAGCAATATTTTCTACTCGTGAGCTTGAAAGTACTTTGCTCATAATCTCCCGATTTTCTCCATTCTCTCTTTCCGTTGACGGTGGTTGTACTGAAACAAAGAAAATCTGATTTTTATTTCCATTCTTGGAAATAAATTGCCTCATATTCTCAGAAATCGTATTTCGATTATTCCCATCCAGTATATCCAGTCTGCTTCCTACTTCAAAATATATATTGCTCTTATAAACAGTAATGCTTGTATTTCTGCTTTCATTTTCCTTTATTTCTATAAATCCGTTTCTTATCACCATATCTTCTCTTTCAGCATTGGATGAAGTGGCTCTTGACGGAGTCGCAACTGATGATGTGGCAAGAGTCGGCGGTCTTGAAATATCATACTCAGCTATCTCAAGGCTTCCCCCGTTCAATATAATTTTTCTTACATTTTCAAAAGAATTCTCTATAAGTACCGGAGTCCAGCTTGTGTAGCTTTCATCATTACCATACAAAAAGTCTCTTGGACTTGGTAGAATTAATGTACCATCCGGATTTAATAATGTTGAAACTTCCTTAATGTAATATCCCTTACCATCTGTAAAAATCAATGCTATAACAGGATTTGCCTCTGCCGCAAAAGAATCAAAGACAAAAGACCTGAAAATGATTTGAAACAGAAAACAAATACAAATAACTATTGATATTATCCTTTTTTCCTTATCTCCAACATTCATAAAACTATCTACCTCCCGCAATTAAATTGATTTCCTCGATAATTTCCAAATTGATATTTTCCTTGTGATTTTTAAGAATCTGACCATGATAATTTTCTAAAAGAGTTGTTTCTTCCTGATTTATTATATTTAAATGGTATGTATTTAATAAGCTTGTACTTGTAGAATTTATTTTAGCAGAGTTATTTATACCCGGATCGTTTTTTATCTTATTATTTTTTATTTTATTTGTTGTTTTCTTTACTGTTGCACCTGTTATTATCCTGCCTGAATCAGTCTTTCTAAGAGGCATGGTCTTATTTAATATTTGTGGATCTACCAACCACTTACCTTTTGAGCCATAGCTTAAAACATCTCTGAAAGCCTTTCTTATACCAAGTTTAAACCATATCAAAATACTTAATATAAGCATAACAGCACCTGATGCAAGTCCTCCAAAATATAAAATCCTGTGCATTATATACCTCCGACATTTTGTAATTTGTTTTTTAATGAAACAAAATTTGAATTGAATTCAATATCAGGTAGCTTACTTGCCTCTCTGTAAATATCAGCTGAACCCTCCACATCCTTCATATCCATAAGAAGCATTGTAGACAGGCTTATATATGCCGTCTCATCCATAGGATACTTTTCAATGATTTTTTTGTATTCAGTCACTGCTCTGTCATATTCTCCAAGTGTCCTATAAATATCCCCTATTCTGTTTTCAAAAATAATAGACTGTGTGGATGTGGCAAATATAAGATACTGTTCATAATATGAAACAGCTTCATACAGATCATCTTTTGCACTTTTATCCTGCAAATCAATATTGGCTCTTCTATAGTAGGCATCTGCAAGTCCAAAGTATACCTCAGGTAAATAATTTTCCTTTAAATCATTGTCTGTATAAGGACTTTTTAGTATCTCATCCGCCTTCATAAGAAGCTCCATAGCCTTATCAAAAGGCTTTTCTCCAACCTTTTGTATGCCGAAAGCATTTGCTCTGTATATCTTTGACAATGTTATATATATTTCTACTTTTTCCCTCTCATTTACCTCCGTACTCAAATACTCATCCACATTATTCATATCCTTTACTATTCCCTCCCAGTCCGTACCTATCTCTGAAAGCGATCCGGAAAGTGAAGAATAATACTTTGCCTGAGGATATTTTTTTGTATCCACCTTATCAAAATAGCTTGCAGCACTGCTGTAATCAACACTGAAATCTGCATCCTTGCTGTTACCGAGAAAGTATATCTGCCCCATTTTCATCATCAGATCGTCATTCTTACTTAAGTCTCCCTTACCTGATGCAATCATGGCGGAAATAGCCATCAAACCGTTTCTTGTCTGTCCTCTGTCACAGTAGTAATCAAGCATTCTTATATATGCTTCCGTGTTTTGCGGTGCTATATTTATCGCTTCTTTAAAAAGTTTTAAAACATCACCATCAATATTCTTTTTATTATCACTTGAGGCAATGTGAAGAGCCGCATCAGAGAGATAATTATTGTATACCTTGGATATCTCTCTTTTTTCCATTCCGTTTACAACTACAGACATAGAAAAACAAAAAAATGATAAAAAAAGAGTTGTTACAAAAAACAATAATTTTCTTTTTTGCCCGGCTATATATGAATCATCCAAATCCCTGAAATGCTTTAGCGCATATGCCATTTCCCTGCAATCATTAAATCTTTTTTCAGGATCCTTTCTTGTAGCTCTGAGTATTATCTTTTCCAGTCCGTTTGATAATCTCTCATCCCATCTTCTTATAGGATATAGCTCATACGGCGGTTCTGAAGGGTTTACACCTGTCAAAAGATGATACATAGTGGCACCCAGATTATATATATCGGTTCTAGCATCGGTCTGCCTTAGAGTTTCTCCGGCAAACTGCTCAGGTGCGGCATATCCCACTGTCCCAAGACAGGTGGTGTCCGATATACTGTCATAGTTATACTTTCTCGCCGTTCCGAAATCTATCAAAGTGATCTTGCCGTCAGGTCTTAACATTATATTTGCCGGCTTTAAATCCCTGTATATTATAGGTGGATCTTGTGAATGCAGATAGTCCAGCACATCACAAAGCTGTATGGCATATTCCACTACCATTTCCTCTTCTATCGTACCTTCTTCTGCCAGAATATCAGATAAAGGTCTGCCTTCCACATAGTCCATCACTATAATTATAGTATCATCATTTTCAATTATATCAGCGATACTTGGCAGGTAGGGATGTTTCAGCTCTTTTAGGAGATTGGTTTCGGTTATAAGGCTTTGTTTCATGACCTCATAATTTTTGTTTTTTTCCTTCCTCATCTCCTTTATTGCCCATTGCTTATTTGCCTTTTCATTCATAGCAAGGTAAACAATACTCATACCTCCCTGACCGATTTTATTTAAAATCTTATATTTTCCATCTAAAAGGCTGCCAATCTCCAACATATTTCACCTATCATTGCACCTTTATCAAAGCAACTGTAATATTATCCTGTTCTTTTCTTTTAAGGTTTAAATCTATCAAATCCCGTAATACATCATTAAACCTTTGATTCTCACAATTTAAAAGCCCGGATAAAATCTCTTTTTCCGACACTTTATGTCTAAAGCCGTCGCTGCAAAGTAGCAATATATCACCTTTTTGCACCTCTCCGCAAAACATATCCGGTTTTACATCCTTTGTCGCACCGATACATTGCAAAAGAACATTTCTTTCGGGGGCATTTTTTGCTTCTTTTTTTGTAAGCCTACCCTCTGCTATTTCCTTTGCAATAAAAGTATGGTCATTGGTAAGCAGTCTGATTTTTGACAATGATATTTTATATAATCTGGTATCGCCTACATGACATGCAAAAAATTTATTTCCTGCCAATATTATCGCCGTTATAGTAGTACCCAGATATATACCATGCTCTCTACCATAATATAATAATCCTTCATTTTCAGAGATTAAAATATTTCCCATATCAATTCTAAAACGGTTTTCATCCCAAACATTCTCATATTTACTGTATTGGTGTAAAAACCAATAGGAAAATGCCTCCACAATACTTTTACTTGCCAGTTCCCCACAGGATAGACCACCCAATCCGTCACAAATAACTCCAAGACAAACCTCTTCTCCCTTAAATTTTGCTCTTTTTAAAATGATACTGTCCTGATTACATGCTTTTTTTAATCCAATATCTGTTTGTGCCGCAACAAAATAATTCATAAGCTATCCTATATGAAATTCAAATTCTTCATTTGCCAGACTTATAATATCATTATCCCAAAGCTCCACCTCCAGATTTGGTGATATTTTCTCACCGTTTACCATAGTGAAATTCAATGACTTCAGATCCCTTATAAAGAACGAACCGTCTTTTTGTATGATTTCGGCATGATTTCTTCCTACAGAGGTATTACCGATTATACAAAAATCCACATAGTTTTTCTCTCTGCCTATTCTAAAGTTTGACTTATTTATAAATATCTTCTCTCCCGTTCTTATCCATATAAGAAATGAACTTAAGGTGGTTGGGAAAAAGTTAAGCAATGTTGTCTCACCGGGATTTATCGGATTTTGCTGTAAAACAGTGGTTTCTCCAAAATTTCCTCCCACAGGAATTGTATGGGAAATATTATTATCCTTTTGAACAACTTCCTTTTCCTTCTTCTTTCCAAAAAGAGAAAACTTCTTTTTCTCCTTTTTCTCCTGTGAACCTACATTTACAGGCTCTTCTCTTCCCGGAATAAGGAAGCTGTTATTGGTCTGAAAACTGCTTGTACTTACTTGTTTTTCTTCTTTTTTCTTTTCAGACTTTCCAAAGCAAAACAGCCCCTTTTTCTTTCCTTCCTTAGCTGGATTTATGGTATTTGTTTGTGTATCTTGACTTGGATTTTGATTAAGAATTTTATTTGAATTTTGAATATCGAAATTTGTTAAGATGTTATTATTATATTTTTTATTATGATTTATATTATTATATCCTGAATTATTATATTTTGTATCACTATATCCCTGATAATCAACTCCTAAATACCGGGGTTTTAAAGAATTTTCTATATTATTGACTCTTCTCTCCTTAGCTTCAGAGCTAATCGCAGGCTTTTTGATTTCCGGCTTTTCTATATGTTTTTTAAGCTTTAAAGCAGATATCAGTTCAAGAAACTTATCATATGAGAAACTTTCTTCCTCCGTAAGCTGCCTGGTTATATCAGATGCAAAATAAGCCGCATACTCATTTTTTACCATCATATCGAGTAGTAAATTTTTAAAGAACACGGGCATACTTATACTGTTTCTTCTGTCGTATACAGGCAATAAAATAAGTCTTAGAGTATCATCCTTTATGAATATATATTCATTTTCCAAAAAAACTTGAGTATCACTAAGCATATATTCTTCAATACAGCTTATTGCTTTACAAATATTTTCAAATATATTTAATAAATCATCCTTTGTAAGATCTTCTTCAAGATACTCATTTAGATTTTTCACCTGACCAAGCTTATACTTAAATTCAATATTGGTATCATTTGTGATTATATCTATGGGAAAAAGTCCGGGAATATCATTATTCCTCATCATTCCAATACTTACATTATCAATCCTGTCATTCTTACCCACATCATATATCAGCTCGATACCTTTATCTGTATCATTTTTTTTAAACATCAAAAGCCCCCTATCTCAAATTCTCCAAAAACGGAGTCTGTGACAAAATCTGTGTTAATTCCTTGCTGTCCACATTATAATTTTTTACAAAATCTCTAACAGAAAGACTTTCGGGAATAGAAACCTGATTCATATCTTTTACCTTATTACATATAAGACTGAGCTTATTTGTTATATCAATATTTCCACCATTTTCCAACAGATGCAATGCCTCATTCAAATCAGACATTTTCTTTATCCCAAGCTTCGTGTCTTCAAAAACAAAAATAACCTTATAAGCCAGCTTTGAGAAAATATTCAATCTGCTTCCAAGATTTAAATTGCTGTCTATGATTATATGCCTGTACTTGCCCATACTTTGTATTTCTCTAATCAGTACAGATATATCTTCATCGCTCATCTCCAGCATATCAAGAACTATCCTTGCCTCATTAAAGAAATCAAGTCCGTCCTCATTTTTTAGCACATTACTCTCTATTTTCAGTGAAACACTTTGCTTTTTGCTCTTTAGCGCATATATTATTTCATCAAATCCCGTATTCCCCTCTCCGGGCAAAAAAATATTGGATGAGCTTAATGCTTCAAAGTTTAAATAAAGTGTAGGTATACCCTGCCTTGCCAATCTCTTTCCATATGCTATCGCTAAAGAAGTCGCACCGGCACCTCCGTTTACCGGCATAAACACCTCCACCAAGGTATTATTTCCTTCACTGAATTTATATGCAATATCTCCGTTCACTCCGTCTGCAAGGACATTCAATATCTCCTTATATATCTTTTCAGGCTTTTTGAACTTATTTATTGTCTTTATATTGTTTTTTCTCTCTATTAAATCCCTGTCTGATAAATACGCAATACTTATCTTTTCACTATACATAGACAAATCATCTTCTATAGTTTCAGATACAAGCATAATATCAATGGTCTTATTTCCCCTGTTATTTTCAAATGAATCTAATGAAGAAAAAATAAGTATTTCTATTTTGTCATGATAATTTTTAATATAAAAATCTGACAATCTTTTCCTGTAATCCTCGTCACCATCTATTAAAGCCAGTCTGATTTTCATTAAAAACCTCCTATTCCACAAGTTTTATAAATTTCCAGGCACCCTTTCTTACAGCCGCTATCCCGCTGCTGTTAAAAGAGCCTGCTTCATTAAACTCAAAATCAATCACTACAGTAGAGTTTTTATTTATATAACCCCACATTTTCCCGTCATATACAGCCGCAAATCCGTTTGAAAAAGGCTTTGCATCCTTATACTCCGTCATCATCTCTATATCACCGCTCCTATTCACAAATCCCCATTTGCCGTCTATTTTGACAGCAGTGGCATCATCGGACATAAATGCCTTTGCCTCATCAAAGCCTTCACTTCCTTTCATATTTCCGTCCAAATCAAAAATATGATATTTGCCGTTCAGCTTTGCTATATATACATTCTGTGAAGTGGAAAACCCTAAGTCATCCAGTATCACATCATCATATATAAAATCTGTAACCTGTGAAAAATCACTTTTTATAATTGCCCATTTATCACCTTGCTTTATGGCGGCTCTCTTATTTGCAAAACTTCCTGCAAAGTCGTATATTGTTTCTGTAGCTTTATCGGCATTCTCATCAATATAAGAATATTTTCCCTCACTTACATATGGTGCCAGCTTATTTCCAAATACACCCAGAGCCTCCACCTCAAAATCGGTCATAAGCTTCTTATAGCCGTTTTTATCAATATAATAAAGCTGGCCCTCATCAGATACTGCGGCATAGTTGGGCTCCTTACCGTATGGGTATATTTCATCATATATAGCCTTTATCTTCTCCGTACCGTCCGACTTTAGCAAGCCTTCTTTTTCGTCATCAGTAAATACATAAAAGCCGTTATACTCTTCATTTATAGAATCACCTGAAAAGTAAACATCTGTATAGATTCCCCTAAGCTTTCCCTGTAACTCTACTAATTCTTCATCATCTTTATTCTTTTCCAGATAAGCATTTACAAGCTTTAGGGCATTGGCTGACTGCTTCCTATCCATATAGTAGTCAACCATCTTTTTAACTGTACTTCTTGGATAATTATAATTTTCCAAAATCATGCTGCCCTGCTTTTCAAAGTCCTGATACTTTTTAAGATTTAGATAATCATCAAGAATAGCCTCTTCTATAGGGAACTTGTCCTTTGTAAACTCCAATGCCTTCTTATACTGCTCAAGGGCGTCTACATAAATCTCTTTTTCATCCAGTGCCTTGGCATTTGCCATATGCTCTTTATAGCTCTTAATCTCTCCGGCATTTCTTCCTATTATATTGCCCCAGCCACATATGAGTAACAATATTATTATCGGTACCAAAATCTTCTTCATTGTCATATATAGCTCCTAAAATCCCAATATCATACAGACTGTCAAGCCAAAAGCTACAAAGGGAGCAAAAGGTATCTCATCCTTTGTAGTCGCCTTTTTGGTCAACACCTTAAAAAGCCCGAATAATGCGATGGATAAAAGCGATACCATCAATACACCCATCAGAGCATAAGTTCTCAGATACAGACCTAGAGCAGCTACAAGCTTTATATCTCCCATTCCTACTCCGTTTTTGCTTATTGCCTTACTTATCGCAAACAGTCCTCCACCCAAAAGCACCGCTACCAAGGCGTCAATAAAAACAGCCGGAGCTTCCGTGGTACTTTTAAACACATTTAATAGTATAAATATACAGGCAAAACTTAGTATAAATACAACCGCTTCATTAGGTATTATCTTTTCTCTATAGTCAATACCCGCTACTATGAGTGCTACAGAAATTATATTCAAAGCCTTAAAAACTTTCAGAGTATCATAACCGTATATAGTGTATAAGATACCTATAACAATTCCTATCAATAAATATATACCTGCCAAAAATATATTCTGCTTTGAAGTATTATATCTTTTTTTGTATATATATACTGTGATAGCATATGTTATCAACATAAATACTATACCGAAAACCAAGTTTACCATTGCCTGTATCTCCTATTCTGTGGTATATAGCTTTAAGATAATTCCGTTTTGTTTTGCATACTCGGTAGCAGCTATTATCGCTTTTTGTTGTTCTATAGTAAGTTCCTTGTTTTTTACAACCAGATAATAATATTTTGTATCATATTTATCTGTTGTAATCTCGTCTTGTCCACTGAATTTTTCCAGTTTTTTCATATCCTTTTTTATGGCTTTCAAAAGCTTCTTGCCGTCCTGATACTCTACCATATCAGTATCTATACTGTGAGTTCTGGCAACAAAACGCTCTGATTCATTAAATATACCTATATCCGTAAATTTATTTGAATCCAGATTTCTTTTTACAACAGTATTCTCATAGTTGCTTATCTCTACGCCTCGATCCTTTGTACTCTTCTCCCATACGGAAGCCGGAATACTCAGCTTATTGCCCTGTGGAGGCACCGGAACAATATCATCAAAATTATCTTCCTCACCGGGTTTTTCATCTGCACCGTCCTCCAGTGCGGCACCTGCCACTTCTCCACCGGCTTCATTCGGCTCATTGAAACTTCCGTCTCCTATCCAGGCTCTTGTAGATGCAGTATTTTTCAATACAAAATCATATTTATCTATAAACGGCAGAGGTATTCTCATATTATATGAAGCACTTATCTCGATGCTTTGCATATCAAGAAAGAAGCTTGAACCCCAATAATTTATACCGTTCTTTCCTCCCTGTACTCCCAGATGCTCAAGATAACCCGTAGGATACCCCTCTAAATACTTATTTGTAACAGCCCTGCTGATAGGCATTGCTACCGCCAGCTTCACGGCATCATAAGCACCGTCCTTTATAACAGCAAGGATTCCGTTAAAAATAGCTTTCTCATCAGAAAAGTAACCACTGACTGAGGTATACATAGCTTGACCGGAATCATATATTTCCTGTGCGCTCTCTCCCACGCTCTCCATCTGTGATAAAACATCTTCCGGATACTGCTGACTGTCCTCATTCAGGATATTGTTACTCACATTTGTTGCATTTTCCAATCCGTTTGCACTGGCATTAAAAAACACCTGTATCGTATTTAACATTTTTTTGGTTTTATCAGTAAATTCTCCTGCATCATTCGATGCAGTCTGTCCTATATTATGTACACCCAGCTTCTTTGCTATATAAGCATACTCAGATACCTGCTTTGCCGTCTGATCTATAGCATTCTGTATACATGTATACGCCCTATACACATTTATCATACTTAAAAGTGTTATATATGACGCAATAAAAATCATTAATATAAGACTGGCTTCTACTGTAATAATACCTTTCTGCTTATCTTTGCACATTGTTATCTCCTTAATTTAGTACCCTGATACACCCTTATAATTTATAGGATAGCCGAATTGAACATCCTTTTTAAACTTTTCATTAATTTCCGGCATCTATGAAGGTAGTTAAGGTGTATAGGATACTTAAATAATCAAAATCAGTCTACTTTCCCAGACTTCTGTATTCTTCTTGACTTGAAAAAGTATTCATAGAAGTTTCAGCTGTCTTTTTTAATTTTTCATAATTCTCTTCCATAATTTTTGATTCTTCTGCATTTGACATGTCGGCTGGTCTTACACCCCATACTGCCATACCCATTCCATAACCTTGCATGGTGTCAGATTCTAACTGACCTGCATCTTCAGGACTGAAATAGTAATAAGCTATATATCCTGCTCTTACAAGTTCAGGGTCATAAGTATTTGAAGGATCTTTTCTTGTTACATCTATATGTCCTTCTTCTTTTATAAAGTCTACTCCACCATAAGTTACCTTTTCTATATTATCCACAATTATTTCATATTGCTGTTCATCATACATTTTATACATTCTTCCATCTTCTAAAAAGGAATTCCAAAAAGTATTAAATTCTTTAAGTAAACTAGGTATCTTTTCTAAATCTTCGGTATATTCTATATGCAAAATTTCTTCCGCATCAGTTTTTCCAACACATATATTTCTAAAAAAGCAAGATGCAAGTTCACCTTTATTTTCATCAAACCCCAAAGTAAGATCAGCCGTAGGTATAAAACCAGCTTTTGGAAAATTATCATCTGCATCCAAATCTATCCATCCTATAGTCCCCAAACTTTCCGCTCTCTTAAATTCTTTTTTCTTTGACTGCGACTTAGTAGTTTCTTCAGCCTTACTTTCCTTAGCTGTAGTTTCACTATTTGCAGTAACGCCTGTACTTGTATCCGACTTACCACATCCGCTTCCTATAATACTTGCTGTAGCTAATACACCTATAAGTAACATTCTTCTAATACTTTTCATATCCTTTTTAGCCCTATGGGGCAACCTCCATATTTAGTATCCTAACACACCCTTATAATTTATAGGGTAGCCGAATTGACCATCCAATTTAAACTTCTCATTATTATTATTGATTTTTTCGTTCTGCAAAAATACAGGCTTTATCTCTGCCTTAGCCTCTACCTGTAGCAGTACTGTAGCTGTTTGCATGGAGAATCCCTCCCCTGCATAATAGAGTGAACCTTCCTTGCTTGCATTTGTCTGTATAAGATTTCCCATCCTGCATATTACACTTTGCTCATCTATCAGGTACTGTATGGCTAAGAATACCATCAGATAATCCTTATAGCTCATATTAAAGACACTTGCCTTGGTCTTATCAAAGCCGTTAAGTTCAAGCTTCTTATCTCCATCTCCTATAGTAAGAGCATCGCCACCGGCACCCTCAAACTCCTTATTAAACTCATTTATTGTATTATTAATAGCTTCCTGAGCGTTACTGTTTGCGGCATCTAGGGCATTTCCTATATTTGTTTTCAGCTTTTTCTTAAGTTGACTTTTATCTATTATTGAATTTATTTTGTCCTTTAAGAAAGTTCTTTTATCATCAAAAAAATTTTTAATATTATTATTTACAGTTTCAGTTACTTCATTGATGTTTTCCTTTGTAATACCTATAGCCTCCATAGCATAACCTACAAGTCTATTCTGATTATCGCTTGTATTTATTGCTTTAAATGCCTCAAGTTTTGCCTTGGCTACCAAACCTCCATTAGGTACTTCCGCTTCTATATCAGCCTGCATCAGGTTAAAGCTTTCTTTAACAGCCTCTCTAAGTCTATCCTCAAGTCCGTCTCTGGCATCACCCACCTGTGCTATGCACCACAGCACCTTTTCCTGTATAGGTGTCTGTATAGATGTGATAATAGTTTCTGTGGTTGTATCCACCATATTGTCTACATAATTATCAAGTGTATGGTTAAAGCTCTCCTTAGCCTCATCTGTATACTCATTCATCTTCTTATACAGTTCACCTGCAGCTGTTTGTACCACATTCTGAACCATTCCACTAAATCTTGATCTCCATACACTTGGATTCTTATATAAAGCCACCTCTTTTCCTGATGTCAAATCATTGATATCCAAAACACTCTCCGTGAGTGCAGCTGCCAGTAGCAATATATTTTGTACCAGCGGCACTCCAAATCCTGTCCAGCCTGCTATCATAGTAGCCATTGCAAAGGTTTCATTTCTTAGCTCACTGTCACTGGTGTATGCATATATGGCGTTTAACAAAAATCTTACCCCAAATATTCTTAACTTTACACCATTCACATTTTCTTCCAGACTTGGGCTTCCTAAAAGTATATACTCCTGTTCAGCTCTGTAGGCTTCATTGTTTTTTTCACTGAATGGTACACCTGAGAGAGTCTTTTCATTTGTACCTCTACCTTCTTCTCTATTGGTGGTATAGCAGCTAAACATTGTAGTGGTATATGCCATAAGATATAACTTATCTCTTCCGCCTACCAGTATATCCCCTATTTTATCAAAACCTGAAATAGCTTCTTTTGATGCTTTTAAAGCATTGTCTGCCAAATCATCCGCCTTACTTCCTTGCAATGACTCCACAGTACCTGCATCCATTATCTGAGCAGCCTGTGCACTTGTATTCATTACATCAGCTATTTTAGCACCGCTTATCTGCACCGGTTCCGGTGTATTGTCAATATCAGAACCTTTGATCATATTTTTTCGCTTTTCTTTATATTCAGAGGCTTCATCCTCGGGTTTTGTCGCTATACTGTTTCTCTCCAGAAATGCAAAGAGCGGATCTACATAGTACTTTCCGTCAGTATTTTCTGTTTCGCTTTCACTATATATTGCTTTGGAGTCATAACATTCCACACCAAGAAAGTTTCTAAGTCTTGGCTCTTTGTATATAAATTCTGATTCTACCACTTCATATCCGTCATCTTTTTCCACTACTTTAGGTATCTTAGCCGGTATGGTAGTCTCAAAGTTAAGGAATAGAAGGTCATTATCCCCTGTAGGCATATAAGCCCCCAGAGTATGAAGTGCTTCCTGCTTTGATTCAAGTGCAGCAACCGTTTCTAAAGTGTCGGTATTTGTCAATGATGATACATAGGATATTATACTGTCCACCCACTCATCATCACTGTCATCCGAAGTAGCCGGAGTTATACCTGCATATTTGAAAGCTTCCAGATTTGTTATGACCTTGGTCGAATAGTCTATAGACCTTGTAAATATTTTTGTCATTTCATCAACATATCCCTCTATAACCGCCTTGGTCTTGGTATTATAATCTTGACGCATATCATTTTTTACACCTGAATCCGCCATATTACCAATATCCACATTCCATTTGTCGGCTATTTCCTGTAATTGTTCTGATGCACTCTTTAATTTTACAAGTTTATCTCTTACATCTACAGCTCTCTTTTTTAATCCGCTAAACCATAAATGATATTCTCTTGCATTTCTCATTTGAGGAGTAGCAAGAAGTTTGATATCTTCTTTAAGGTCTTTCATATATTTGTCTCTAAGATTGTTTACATTATAATTTGGTCCCAATGGTGCACTTGATAATTCTGAGCTACCATAATTTTCAGGTACAACTTCATTTACACCTGTTTGTGCCCAATCTCCCACAAAACTTTTATCATACCATTCTTTTAGTATTTTCCAATTATCGTCTAAATCCTTTAATTGATTATTCAAGTCCGCTATTTCAGCTGCATAATCATTCTCTTCATCACGCTTAGCTTTATAAGCACTCTTTTTCTTTTCTAACTCCGCCCTCCTTTCTATATAATTTTTTTCTGCAATATTATACCTTGCAACTACTGTTTGAAATTCATAAACTTCTGTCTTATACCTTTTATAATATTTTAAATAATCACTAAATCTATTGTATTCTAAAGAAGCATCCCCCTTTGGTGTAGCTATCCTGCCACTATATGAAAGTGAACTTGTGACTGTATAAAAATCCGTTTTTAAGTCAGCTATTTCGCTTTCAAAATTCTCCATAGAATACTCCAAATCACCTCCTTGTAAATCACCATTATCAGTCAACCAATGTTCATTATAAGTGACTTTAGGTAATTTTTCTACTTGTACGTATGCAAGCGCATCTTTTGTAGCATATTCAAAGTTTCTATCACCAAGGCTATATATATCATTTTTTATCTCATTAGGGGTTTTAAAATTTCCTGTTACATTTATAAGATAATCCTCATACTCCCTTGAAAGCTTATATATTTCTAAACAAAGGTCTTGTATCTCCTTTAGCTTTTTTTCATAATCCTTTTTATCTTCCAATGCCTTTTGCTGAGCCGGCAATGATTTAAGTATATTCATTTTTTCTAAGAATCCATATCCTATAACCGCCGGTGCTCTGTACTTCATATAATCAAGTACCTGTGCCCTTAAAATATTTACATTGGATAGATTTGCACCTGTTGCTTGGCTTATAGAAAAATCTCCCTTAGCCAACTTCATTTTCATTATATCGGAAACTTCTTCTGTACCTCTTCCCGATAATGCTATATCAACAAGTTCTTTTACCAAGCCCTGATTATACAGTCCGCCACTTTTTAATGTAGCATTAAAATATACCTCAAGATTTTTCTCCAGTTCATCCATATTTTGGGAAATGGCAAAAAGTCCGTATGTATCTTGAAGCACCGAGTTATAATATGTAAGTCCTGCATTCAGTGCCATATCACCTGCACCCGATACTATATTTCTTGCAAGTATTATTCTGCCGCCGTCTATCAAAACAGTCGTAAATATAATAACCACTGTTAAGATACCTGCCATAAATACGGTTAGCGAACCACGCTTGTTATAAAAAATTTTCATAATTTCACCTGCCTGTTCCGCCCAGTTTATCTCTTAATGTCTTTAGCTTATTTACATAGACATCGACTCTCTCCTTTAGATTAAATCTTTCTAAAAGGAAATCTATAAGGTCTGCACCGAGGTCGATGTCTCTTACAAATTCTGTTGCATTGGAGGAGAATGCATAGCTTGATTCCGAAAGTTCAAAACTTGCCGGAACACCTACATGGCTGAGTGCCTTTGCAAGCCCGTCAGGCAATCTTATGCCGTATTTTACATTGGCTTTTACTGTAGGTGTTATTATTCCGGTAATTTCTATATCGGAGTCTACTCTCAATCCGCTAACCATGGTGTATTTTTGTAAAAGCTCATTTAATTTTTCTTCAAAACTGTTCCCAACTTCATCCTTACTTCTAAAAAATCCTGCATAAAGTTCTCTTTCTTTATAAAAGCTGTCAACTCCTGTCGCATCAGGGAAACTCATTATATCTATATCTATACCTGTACTCACAGGTGCGAGATATTCTTCATATCCCGGATATGCCGCTTCTCTTGCAGCTTGTGAAGCAATCTTTGTAGCAGCAAACTGTACAAGAGTCTGCTCCAGTTTCAAAAGTCCCAATACCAGCATTGCAATTATTGTAAATAAAAACAATGGATATATAAATGCCGCTTCCACCATCAATGTACCACGATTATTTTCACCTCGCATATCTCCTCCTTAGTTCAAAGGCTTTACTGCGTACCACCTCTTGCAAAGGCTCCCAGATTATCAAGTATCTGTCCTACTATTTCACTTAGCCTTCCGTTAAATAGAGTTGCAATTGCAATTATAATAACTATAAGTACCATAACCGCAACCATATCGGAAGCTCCGTTCTCCTCTTCACAAAAAGCCTTCAAAGCTCCTTGAAGTTTCATTGTCTGTGTCATAAAAAACAGATCAATAAGTTCAAACATTTTTTCCATTCCTATTTCTCCTCTCTTTTTAATAATTTTATGAAAAAGCTTTAGTCGACATTCGCTTTAACATCAAAATCTAAGACTTGCAAACATTGGCACAATTATTAAAATCATTACTCCCAAAAATATAAGTCCTATAGGCATTATCAGCTTACTGCTTGCCTTTTCACCTTTTCTTTTTACTTCATGCTTTTTTTCTTCCCATGCTTCATTGCTCATATCTTTAAGAAATATAACTACTTCATTACTGCCCTTTTGCAGGTTTTGTATCATCATTGTAGAAAATTTCTTGAGGGATTTTATAGAGCATCTTTCACCGAAAGCCTTATAAACCTCTATTTCCTGTATACCGTTGCTAAGCTCCATAGCCGTGTTTCTCATCTCCTGATAAAGTAATCCCTCATTATCATCTGCCACCCTCACCCATGCTTCTCTTATAGGCACACCGGCATTTACAAGTAGGGTAAGCTTTGAGAGCATTCCGGGATAATCTCTTAAAAGTTCATCTCTTCTGGAATTTATCTTATCGTTTAATACTTCATCCAGATACCATACCATCATGCCTCCGACTGTTAATCCTGCTATCACAAGCTTATAATTGCCGCTTAATCCCGTTATTAAAAACATCAGTACGCTAAGTACTATAGCGAATGTTATCTGTCCGCCCCTTAATATATAAAAATAATAAGGACCGTATTGTTTTCCGTATATTTCTGAAATAAGCTTTATTTTTCCCCTTGCACTTTTACTGTTCATATCAAAATGTATCAATTCCATAAATCCAAATCCGATATAATAAATATCCGACATAGGGTATTCCCCATCCGGTATTCCCGATAAAACCTCATCAAATCTTTTATGAAACTTAAAATGCAAATATAAGACAAATACAGCAAGCAAAGTGGCTAATATCATAAGTATCATGTTTTTATATCCTTATATTGACTATTTTTCTTCCCATAATATATGCTCCGGCAAATAATGCTATTACAAATATTTTTACCATTACCGAAAAAGCTGTATTAGCTGCCGCAGACATTGTTCCCATTCCGCTTAATGTAATCATTATTACAAGCGGCATTACCATCATGATATTTAATTCATTTTCCTTTTCTGTAAGCATGGTTTTTATTTCCATCTCTATCTCTATCTTATCATTTATTATTTTTCTACTGTCCCACACAACCTGCTTTATATCTCCACCCTGTCTAAGTCCCGACTCAAATGTGGATGCAAAGCTTTCCACATCATCAAGTCCGCATCTTTTTGCAAAGTCCTTTAAAAGATCCTCAATGATTATATTATTAGTCATACCTGCTATTATAATTCTGGTTTCATTTACAATATCCGACTTTTCACCGTATAGGCTTAATAAGTCCTGATAGCTTTCCGCAAAGGCTTCCATAGTATTCTTTCCCGATGAATATGATGTTGTAAGTGCCTCCAGCAAATCTCTGAATTCTATAAGCAAGTCTCTTTTCCTTTTTTCTTTACGATATTTGCGATAAAGGCGTATAGCAGGTATTCCGCAAAAAGCTCCTACTATTGCCGAGATTATCATTATTCTAAAAAATATCATAATTACCACAAATCCCGGCACAAAACCTATTAAATAACCTATGATATAATCCTTCCAAGTCATATGATATATATTATAATCATCCGCATTTCCCATAAGTCCGTGATTCTCATTATATGTATTTGCACTTTTCTTTAAAAAATCAAACATCAGATAACTCCTTTATAGCCCATAAGTTTCAGCTTATATGTGTTTTTTAATGGATTTTTTGTTCTTTTAAGCTCCCCTATTACATTGTCCATAGTACTCTCCTCGCTCTCTTCAAATACATACAAAGGATTTAGCTCTATCTCTCCGTCTTTTATTCCCATAACTTCGGATATCTCCATAGTCTTTCTGCTATGATCTCTAAGTCTTGATAAATGTATTATGATGTCTACAGCTGAGGATATCTGCTGTCTTATAGCTTCAAGCGGCAAGCCCTCAGCTCCCATAAGTACCATGGTTTCAAGTCTGCTAAGCATATCTTTAGTAGAATTGGCATGTCCTGTAGAGAGTGAACCGTCATGACCTGTATTCATTGCCTGTAACATATCCAAAGTTTCGGCACCTCTTACCTCTCCGACTATTATCCTCTCAGGTCTCATTCTAAGAGATGTCCTTATAAGATCTCTTATAGTTATCATACCTTTTCCTGTGGAATTTGAGTTTCGGGTTTCCATTTTTACCAGATTTTCTATACCGGCTATTTGAAGTTCAGCCGAGTCCTCTATTGTAATTACTCTTTCATTTTTGGGAATATAATTAGACAGTGCATTAAGAAATGTTGTTTTACCGCTTCCGGTTCCTCCGCTTATAAAAATATTGTATTTTGCTTTTACCAATGTTTCTAAAACCTTGGCTATTTGTGGTGTAATGGATTTATATTTTATGAGTTGTTCCACCGTCATAGGTGTTTTTGAGAATTTACGAATTGTTAGAGTTGGTCCTTTTAATGCTATCGGCGGTAATACTACGCTTACTCTTGAGCCGTCCGGCAATCTTGTATCCACTATCGGGTTTGACTGATTTACTTCTCTGCCGGCTCTGCCTACAATACGCTGTATTATATCTTCAAGTTTTCTTTGGCTTTCAAAGCTCTGATTCAGCCTTTTAATCTTTCCGTTCTTTTCAATGAAGATTTCATCAGTGCCGTTTATCATAACCTCCGTGATATCATCATCCTTTATGATCATATCCAAGAGCCCAAGCCCTCTTATTGATGAATATAATTCATCTGCTAAATTTACTCTTTCATGTATGGGAATATAAAGACTTCCTAATTGCTCACCGACCAGCTTTTCAATCTTTGTATAAAGCTCATCATCTTTTAATCTGCTTAAATCGAAATATTTAGAAATGTATTCTCTGGATTGATATAAAAATGCTTTGCGTTCCAAATCGTTCATCTTGCTCTCCTTTAAACATAATCAATAATTATATCTAATGATATCTAAATAATGCCCACAATTTGTAACAAAGTTTATGGCACGATTATATCGGTCATAATTCTTGCTGTCAATATAGCTTTCTTAAGTTTGTGAATGTTTTTTTCTATGCCATTTTTTCATTGTAGGTATTGCATAAAATCAGTCACTATTTTTATTAGTATCCTACAAGGAATCCCCTTTTCTCCATAAGAAAATCTTAATAATTTTCGGCATATATTAGTTTGAGGCAGAAGTGATTATACTTACACGTACAGTCATTTTTATATAAAATTTATCAATAGAATATAATCTGTATACATAAAAATACGGGCTGAAAATCAACCCGCAAAAAACTTATAAGAATTTAAATATATTTATTTTTACTGAGAACTTAATCTATGATAAAACTGTCTATACCCTCTTTATCTCAAATCTGAAAGACTCGTATTCTTCCTTTATTCTAGGAAGTACAAGACCTCCACTCATCCATACCTTTCCTCTTCTCTTTTCTCCTGCTATCTTATAATAAGCATTTTCATCAAGACCTCTTGGATAGATATAGATATTTGACTCATTTGCCTCCACGCTTTGTACTACAACGCTTAAAAGACCTAATGATTTATCCTTTGATAAGAGCTGCCACGCAGTAACTCTGCTCTTATCATACGGGCTTGTAAGTCTATAATAATCTCCCTCATGTATAAGCTCATCATATTTTAGATAATCTTTCACCTGAGCTTTTACCATCTTTTGCTCTGTCTTTGAAACCTTGTTCAGGTCAAGCTCATATCCGAAAGTTCCTCCCATAGCCACAGTTGCCCTGGTTTCAAAAGGTGTTTTTCTCGTTGTCTGATGATTTGGTGATGCGGATACATGTGCCCCTGCACTTCCTATAGGATATGCAAATGAACTGCCGTATTGAATCTTTAATCTTTCTATGGCATCCGTATCATCACTTAACCATATCTGCGGATGATAGTAAAGCATTCCAAGATCATATCTTCCGCCACCGCCTGAGCATCCCTCAAACATAATATTCGGATATTTTCGGGTAAGCTCACCCAGTAAATCATACAGCCCCAGTACATATCTGTAATGAAATTCTCCCATACTCTCAGCCGCTAAATTAGAGGAATATACAGCCGACAGACTTCTGTTCATATCCCATTTGATATATTCGATATTTGCATTGTCAAGGATTTTTACCATCATGTCCTTTATATAATCTCTCACATCTTTTCTGGTAAAATCCAGTACAAACTGCTCCCTTCCCTTAGTGCCTTTTCTGTTTGGCACTCTTATCATAAAGTCAGGATGTTCTCTGTAAAGCTTTGTATCCTCATTTATCATCTCAGGCTCAAACCAGATGCCAAGCTTCATATCTATAGCATTTATGCGTTTTGCCAGTTCTTTTAATGATGAGCCGAGCTTCTTTTCATTGACATACCAATCTCCAAGCCCCTTTGTATCATCATATCTTTCACCAAACCATCCGTCATCCATTACAAGCATCTCTATACCAAGGCTCTTTGCCTTTGAGGCTATATCAAATATCTTGTCCGCATCAAAATCAAAATATGTCGCCTCCCAGTTATTTATAAGTATAGGTCTGTGCTTATGTACAAACTCGCCTCTTTGCAGATTGTTTCTGACAGCATCATGGAATGAATGTGTCATTTTCTCAAATCCGCCGTTGGAATATGTAAATACAGCCTCAGGAAGTACCAGCTCATCACCTACCTTTAACACATAACTAAACTGTTCGGGATGCAGCCCTGCCACAAGTCTTGTCTGATTTACCTGGTCTACTTCGGTCTCTATTATAAATGAACCGCTATATTCGAGGGCAAGCCCTATACATTCACCATATATTTCTGTAGTATCTTTTTTTGCAAGAATTACAAAGGGATTTTGCTGATGGCTTGATGTACCTCTTTTACTCTCAAGCACCAGCTTACCATGAGCAAGAGGACTCCTCTCAAATTCTCTTTCCATCGCATGCTTTCCGTGGAAATGCACAAGCTCAAAATCACCGTCAAGCATATCAATGCATGCTGATAATGCCTTTTTTATTTTAAGAACATTATCTGAGGTATTTACTATTCTCACCGACCTTGTGATAATATCATATTTTTCTAAAACTCCGTATAAAAGTTCTACCCTGATACCACTTACTTTGTCTATAAGATTTACCTTTAAGCTCTCTCCCTCTTCTTTTTCCCAGAAAAATGCCGGCAGCCCTTTAAGTTCGTATTTTCCCTTACTTATCTTATGAGAATCATACTTTAAATCAACTACATTTGTTCCGTCCGGATTTATCACCTGAATACAGTCCGCTCTGTAATCCCCATTGCCAAAAGTCGAGTATTCCTGAGGCAATACATCAAGCGAATAGCTTCTGTCCATTGTTTCATATGGATTTCCACAAAACCCTCTGTCCATATTGCTGATACGATAAGACATATCTTCATTATCCTCTATCCTCTCGCCATACCATGTATGCAAAAGATAGCCGAGCTCATCAATCTTCATTTGATATGATGTATTCTTTGTTGTAATTGTAATCAGATTTTTATTTGCTTTTATAGACATAAACACCTCTAATTTTTATAATTTTCCTCCCGATGTTGCTATACCCTCCACGAACTGCTTTTGGAATATCAGATATAGAATAATCATCGGAATACATGCCAGTAATGAAGCCGCCATCAGCTGCGGATAGTTATTTGTATACTGCCCCTGCATTTTCGCAAGTGCCGCAGATAGAGGCATTATATTTTTATTTACAATCATCGGCCACATCAAATCCTTATATGCAAATACCGCCGTAAAAATACCAAGAGCAATCATTCCCGATCGAACAAGCGGCATCATAATTAGAAGGAATGTCTGTCCGATATTACATCCGTCTATTCTTGCCGCCTCCTCAAGATCTCTTGGAAGTGACATAAATGCCTGTCTTAGCAAAAATGTACCGAAGGCGGATACAAGCCCCGGAAATATAAGTGCAAAAACAGTATCAAGCATTCCTATCTTACTTACCATCAGATACTGTGGAATTATAAATATCTGACTCGGCACCATCATTTGAAAAAGCACCAGTCCGAAGCATAATGTTTTCCCCGGAAAATCAAGTCTTGCCAATGCATAGCCTGCAATAGTTGATGTAATCACTGCAAAAAACACTCTGCCGATTATCAACAAAAATGTATTAAGATATAGTTTCATAAAGTTCATATTGTTGATAACTTCATTAAAATTGGATGTAATCCACTTTGCAGGAAATATAGTAAAAGGATTTACACTTGTTGATTCCGTTACGGTTTTAAAAGCTGTAAGTGCCATCCATGCAAATGGAACAATCATAGTTATGGACACAATAATCAGTATCACATGGATTAAAATCTTGTTTAATTTCATATCTCCTCCTAATTATAATGAACCCATTTTTTCTGTGCCAACATCTGTATTACAGTTATAAATATAATAATTATCAAAAGAATTACCACAACTGCCGCTCCCATACCCTTATCCTGGTTTCTAAAAGCATACTGGTAGAATAAAAATACTAATGACTGAGTTTTTGGCAGTGCCGGACTATTCCTGTCCATCACCATATATATAAGGTCAAATACCATAAATCCTCCGATAACTCTGGTGATGGTTACGAAAAATATAGTGGGTGAGAGCAGCGGTATTGTAATATTAAAGAACTGATGTATTCCGCTTGCACCGTCAAGGCTTGATGCTTCGTAATAATCACTTGGTATCTCCTGCAATCCCGAAATAAAAAGAATCATATTATAACCTATTATTGACCATATACCTATAACCGCAATTGAATATACTGCCAAGTTGGGATCTGAAATCCAGTTTACCTTTATGTGGAAAATATTATTTATAAGTCCGAATTCCGAATTGTAAAGCCATCTCCACACCATTGCAACCGCTGCAGGCGCTGCTACCATAGGTAAAAAGAAAATAGTACGATAAATACCTCTACCCTTTATTTTACCGTTTAAAAATACTGCAAGCACCAAAGCTATAGCTATAGAAAAAGGAACTTCCACTATTGCATATTTAAATGTGTTTAATATTGCCTGCCATATCTCTGTACCTTTAAAAAGTTTTATATAATTCCCGAATCCTACAAACTTGTTTCCTTTACCGAAATCTCCGGTTTTAAAAAAACTTTGATAAATTGTTCTAAATGTAGGATATATATTAAGTACCAATAGTCCTAAGACTGTCGGAAACATAAATGCCCATCCCCATCTTAGCTCACTTTTTTGTCTTGGTGACATCTTTAATCTACTCATACACTCTCCTTATTATAGTGCTGATTATCCTCAGTGTAATACTGATAATTTACTCATACCATAAAGTATCCTTTTAATTTTCTTATACGAGGAATAACATTTACCGGCTATAATAAAGAGCCGCTACAGATGTAGCAGCTCATGGTTAATCACAACTATTACTCCTGTGACAATAGCTCATTCATATCGGATGCAGCCTTCTTACATGCCTCTTCCATGCTTACTTTATTGCTCCATGCCTCTACCAGATTTGTTGTATTTTGATTTTCCCAGACTACTGTTGCTCTTGAATGTGGTCTGATTACAATATCGCTGTCATTTAACATTGTTAAATATGCCTGAAGATTAAACTTATCTGTATTGTTCTTCCAAACATCTGATACACCCTCGTATGCAGCCATTGTAACACCGAGTTTAGCCTGTTTTTCCTGATTTTCCTTTGTGGAGAACCACTCTATAAGCTTCCATGCAGCCTCCGGATTCTTTGTACCTGCATTGGCTGCCCAACCAAGTCCATTGTAAAGACTTACTCTCTTTCCTGTTGTTGCATCCTTTGGAAGTACAGCTACATCACAGTTTGCAACCAGATATTCATTCTCCTTAAAAGGTGCAACCATCCATGAACCCTGTGGCAACATTGCAATCTTACCTGACTGTAAAAGTACATCTGTACCCGTTTCAGACATTACGGTAGCATCAGGCATTGCATCCTTTCTAAGCTTGTCTACAAATTCCATTGCCTTTAATGTATTGGGATCATCCATTCCTGATGATTTCATATCATCTGAAATAATCTTACCGCCCATTGAATAAACTATATTATACCAGCCGTCCTGATTGTTTGAAGGATTCATGGCTGTACCGTACTGACTTCCGTCAGGCTTTGTAAGCTTTACAGCCGCATCATAGTAATCATCCCATGTCCAGTTCTCATCAGGATATGCTATACCCGCCTCATCAAACATTGTCTTATTATACCAAAGTGCTATTGTATCCACATCCTTTGGTATAGCATAGGTTTTACCGTCATTTACATATAATTCTTTAATATCCTTCGGGAATTTATCCATCTCCAGTTTATCACTTCATGCTATCTTATCGGTCAAGTCCATAAGAATGTCATTTTCCATGTATTTTTGTGATTCATTGGAGTGCATCCAGAATACATCCGGCATATCACCTCCTGAAGCACCTGCCTCAAGTAATGTCCAATACTGATCCCAGGTAATTACCTGAAGTTCCGCCTGATACCCTGTTTCTGCGGTAAAATCGTTTATAATCTCCTGCAATCCGGGTTTTTGTCCATTATCCCATATAGCAACTGTAATCTTGCTTCCGTCTCCACTGTTTTGTGAAGCGGCTGCTGATGTTTCGCCATTTTGTGAAGCATTTCCGGCTGTTGTTTCATTATTTGAAGAGCCACATGCCGCCAAAGATAATGCCATTATTGAAGATATTGCCAAACCAAATATTTTTTTCTTAATCATTTTAGGTCCTCCCTCAAAATTTATGGTTTTATGATAATATATTTTTTTTGACTTGGCATTTCAAAATGTTATATAATTTTGTTAAAATGTAATTAGTTTCATCTTTTTTGTCTGTATCTTATGATGTTTCATAATACTGATAATATGTTTTCACTCTTATCATATCTATGATGTTTTATTTTTCATATTATTCATACTTAAAAATATATTTAAAACCAACTTTTCTCATTGCAATTCATGGCTCAACAAAATAAAATATAATTATATCTGTAGTAAAATATCTGTTATATATGGAGGATTATGAAGAGTATAAACTTTAAACTTTTTAATGACCGTACCTTCTCTGATTGCTTTATAAATTTTGCCGGCTATGAACAATGCAAACCCGGACACAGCTTCGGTCCGGCTATAAGACCTTGCTATATAATACATTATATATTAAGTGGAAGGGGTAAGTTTTTTTGTTCTGATGTAGAATATGATTTAAAAGAAAATAGCGCATTTTTAATAGAGCCTACCTCAATGACATTTTATCAGGCTGATTTTGAAAAGCCATGGCATTATCTTTGGATAGGCTTTAAGGGAGAAAAAGTTCCCGAGATATTAAGGAGAATGGGAATAAGTTCAGACAATCCTATTTTGCATGGGGAAAAAAACAATCTTATCTCCATTACTGAAGATATATTGTCTACCGATTCAAGCGGTTTAAAGGAGGAATTAAAAAGGCAGTCCTTATTATACGATTTTTTAAGTTCTCTCTGCCCTGATACTATGTACTCAGAATCCATCAGACAATCAACCGCGCTAAAAAACAATGATTATTTGGTAAGAGCTATAGAATTTATACAGAATAATTTTTATCATCCTATAGGTGTAAATGATGTATCTTCACATCTTGGCATCAGCAGAAATTATCTTTTTACACTTTTTAAAAACAGTATGGGACATTCTCCCTCGGAATTTTTAACTTACTGTAAGCTGAACAAGGCATGCCATCTGCTTGATGACTCCGCCCTGTCTATTGAAAATGTCGCCTATTCATGTGGCTATGAATCCTTATCTGTTTTCTCTAAAGCTTTTAAGCATAAATACGGGCTTACTCCATCTGCCTACAGAAAATTAAAATACGAAAATGATACCATGTCGGATCTTGAATTTAATCGATTTATAAAGAGAATAGGTAAATAACAATTTTAGACTAATCATTACTTAAGTTTTATTCATAAAAAATCAACTTGAATTAATTTTTATATCTTGTATACTATATATATGATATCTCCGTGATGGGGGCTATATGTAATTTATAAGAATTGCATATTGCTCCCATCTATTTTTTGTTATAATTTTTAATAATTATGAAAATAAATCTCTCTTGGTTTTGATATACTGAAATTGACTTAATGAAACCGTTAAGTAATCTTTAAAAATCTAAAATCCTGCACTGCTATACCTTCTAAAAGGTAGTATTTTTATGCTTTCAGATTTTTTAAGAAGTACTTTTCTTATTTTTTGTTTCCGTATACGATTTCCTATGAATATTACTTTGGAATCTTTATTTTCTTCATCCAAAAGAATAGAATATCTTCCTCCGGCCACATCAAATGTGATACTGCCCTCTTTTAATGAAATGCTGCCCTTGGCACGGATTATATCTCCATATTCTCCTCTGAGCACATTTTCCATAAAATATACGAACTCTCCGACACTACCGACAGTTACATTTGATAAAGAAAAAGTATCCAAATTTACATTTATGTCATCGGAGTTTTCCTCTATTTTGCGACTGCCGTCCAAATAAGTACAAAGAATTTCATTCCACCACTCAAAAGGATATTCCATATAATGTCTGTCAGTAACTACTGCTTTAGGATCAATACTTTTTACTTCATTTATTATTACTTTTCTTTCCTCAGTAGATAAATTCTCAGTCTTTGAAAGAATTACCTGCCCGGCACTTTTTATCTGTGAACTGAATATATCCGGAAACTCATTACCATAGCTCCTCATTCCCTCTGTATCTAAAATACACAGAGGAGATAGTAGCTTGATCTTTTCATACTCTATCCTTTTAAGATTCTTGATTATATTTCCAAGGTTTGCCACCCCCGTGGGTTCCACCACTAAATAATCAGGTGAAATAGTATTTGCAATTGTCAAAACCGACTCTGCAAAATCCTTCTTGGTAGAGCAGCAGATGCATCCTTCATTCAGTCCCCAAATATTTATAGTCGAATCCTGTAATCTTTCACCGTCTATGCCGAGGTCTGAATATTCATTTTCCAAAATTGCAAACTCTTTACCGGTCTTTTCTGAAAGAGCCTTTATAAATGTAGTCTTACCTGCCCCTAAAAAGCCTGATACAATCAAGATATCCATAAAATTAATCTTCTATTTTAATTACAGGCTTAATCAAATCATCCGGCTTGTCTCTCATTAAGAAAATCATTTCCTCCTAGCCTAAAAATCTTTCTGTCCACATAAGATGTGATACCCTATGAGATCATTTTTTGTTATGTTCTTATGGACATATTCTTTGTTAAAGAATTAACTATATTATAGCAAAGTTGAATAATAAAATCAATAGATTTATACTATTATTTTTTATTCTATACTATTTTAGTACAATTTGATGCTAAAAAACATTTGAATACTTACTTCTGTAAGGATTATGAAATCTGCTTTTTATATTTTTTTAGTAAATTTTTTATAATAAAAAAAGGCTTAAACCCTTGTTAATCAAGGATTTAAGCCATATTCAAACTGCCGCAGACCGGAATCGAACCGGTACGGGTATTTCTACCCACGGGATTTTAAGTCCCGGGCGTCTGCCTGTTCCGCCACTACGGCATAAAAAGCGACCCGAATCGGACTCGAACCGACGACCTCCGCCGTGACAGGGCGGCGCTCTAACCAACTGAGCCATCGGGCCATATTTTTAAAGATATAAAATCTTAGCTCCCTGAGTAGGACTTGAACCTACGACACTGCGGTTAACAGCCGCATGCTCTACCGACTGAGCTATCAAGGAATATTGCCCTTAGAAAACTAAGGGCAGTGGAGCTTCAGGGACTCGAACCCGGGACCGATCGGTTATGAGCCGATTGCTCTAACCAACTGAGCTAAAGCTCCAAAAAAGGCTTTCGCCATGACCCCAACGAGATTTGAACTCGTGTTACCGCCGTGAAAGGGCGATGTCTTAACCGCTTGACCATGGGGCCGAACACTGTGATATTCTACTCTTTAGAAAGCAAAATGTCAAGAGATTTTTGAAGAAAATGTATCTTCAAAACTGCCTACCAAACTGCATTTCTCACTTGGCGAAGAGCTTGTCTCAAGCCTTAGTGAGAAAGTACACCTCAAATTCGCTTGCGGATTTGATGGTGTCTCCGATTATATATTATAAATTTTCCTATCTTTTGGTTAAACCCTCGACCTATTAGTAACCATCAACTTAATACATTACTGTACTTACATCTTGGCCCTATCTACCTCGTAGTCTTCAAGGGGTCTTACTGTTTTCACATGAGATATCCCATCTTGAGGGGGGCTTCACGCTTAGATGCCTTCAGCGTTTATCCCGTCCCGACATAGCTACCCTGCCATGGAGTTACTCTCCAACAGGTACACCAGCGGTCAGTCCGTCCCGGTCCTCTCGTACTAAGGACGGCTCCTCTCAAATATCTTACGCCCACGCCGGATAGGGACCGAACTGTCTCACGACGTTCTGAACCCAGCTCGCGTACCGCTTTAATGGGCGAACAGCCCAACCCTTGGGACCTGCTACAGCCCCAGGATGCGATGAGCCGACATCGAGGTGCCAAACCACTCCGTCGATGTGAACTCTTGGGAGTGATAAGCCTGTTATCCCCAGGGTAGCTTTTATCCGTTGAGCGATGGCAATCCCACTTTATACCACCGGATCACTA
>GL890585.1:0-82879 GCA_000209465.1 Lachnospiraceae oral taxon 107 str. F0167
AACGGATAAAAGCTACCCTGGGGATAACAGGCTTATCACTCCCAAGAGTTCACATCGACGGAGTGGTTTGGCACCTCGATGTCGGCTCATCGCATCCTGGGGCTGTAGCAGGTCCCAAGGGTTGGGCTGTTCGCCCATTAAAGCGGTACGCGAGCTGGGTTCAGAACGTCGTGAGACAGTTCGGTCCCTATCCGGCGTGGGCGTAAGATATTTGAGAGGAGCCGTCCTTAGTACGAGAGGACCGGGACGGACTGACCGCTGGTGTACCTGTTGGAGAGTAACTCCATGGCAGGGTAGCTATGTCGGGACGGGATAAACGCTGAAGGCATCTAAGCGTGAAGCCCCCCTCAAGATGGGATATCTCATGTGAAAACAGTAAGACCCCTTGAAGACTACGAGGTAGATAGGGCCAAGATGTAAGTACAGTAATGTATTAAGTTGATGGTTACTAATAGGTCGAGGGTTTAACCAAAAGATAGGAAAATTTATGTATATAATTGGAGACACCATCAAATCCGCAAGCGAATTTGAGGTGTACTTTCTCACTAAGGCCAAGCTCTTCGCCAAGTGAGAAATGCAGTTTGGTAGGCAGTTTTGAAGGCATATGCGCGAGTGGCTCAGTTGGTGGAGTACGACCTTGCCAAGGTCGGGGTCGCGGGTTCGAGTCCCGTCTCGCGCTCTCTTAGAAGTCTTAGTTTTAAGGCTTCTTTTTTTGCTTGTAGGGATACCTAGTATCGCTACAAAGATGCAAACTTAATATGAAGATGCAGGTTTAGGTTTAATGCGAATAAGTAGGCTTAATACGAATAAGCAAGTTTAATGTGAAGATGCAGACTTAATACAAAAATGCAGGTTTAATGCGAAGATACATACTTAATACAAAAATGCAGCTTAAATAAGAAATATACAGAATTAATACAAAAATAAAGGTTTAATACGAATATCCGGACTTAGTACAAAGATGCAGGCTTAGTACAGAAAGAGGTATGTAAACCACAAAAGTGTCTAAACCTTTTAATTGCTACAAACCCGGAAATTAAAAATGCCGACCTTTACAAGCCGACATTTTTAAACTATTTTAATAGCCTCTAAGCACCGTATAATCTAAATTGTATTTTTGAGCTATTTCTTCCACTGCATCTTTATTTTTTTCATAATCTAGGGTATTTGGAAAATAGATATAGCCCGAATTTCTAAATATGTTATATGTATAGAAAAATTCCTTTCTGTTTTCATAATCATCCTTGCTTTCCAGATTATCCATATATGGGATTATAATAGTGGAATAGCTGTTACAATGCTGTGCCCACTTATCAAGGGTCAAATCCTTATCATAAAAACCGACTACCTTGCCGTTAAAGTTTTCTCTTAAATATGCTATAGGAATTGTATCGCCGATATTATAATACTCTTTAAAGCCTGAGCCAAGTACCAAGGGAAACTCACCATTATATATAAAATCCTGTTCTGATAAATAATCAAGTCCCAGTTTTTCCATTGTTTTTTTATTTAGAATAAATGCATTTACCGGAGTTATATACTCACTTTGTCCTTTGATAGTCACTTCCTGATCCGTTAAATCCTTATGACCGTAGCCATTTGCCAAATCCTTGGGCTTGTCCCATTTACCTATAAAATCTACAGTTCCAAATTTCATTTCATAAAAATCTACAGTATCCGTTGAATTTAATTCAGCATTAAATTTTTGCAAAGTATCTATAAATGAATCACTTCCCGTTATTTGTGCAAGTTCTTTCTGTGTATATTTATCAGTCTTATAATTATCCACAACCTGATAAAAAGTCTTTGTTCCCTGCATATCTGAAGCTGTAATTTCATTTCCGCTACAGCCTTGTAAGGATAATAATAAAACAGAAAGCAGTAAAGGTATCTTTTTTAGCTTATACATATATTCCTCCCGGTGTATAATAAGATAGCAAAGAACAAATCGCTTTGTTCTTTGCCAAAACAATAAAATTGATAGATTATGTTATGTTATCTTATCCTTCTTTCCAATATATTCTTGGTTTTCCTGGAGTTGGCGTTTCATCAGAGGTAGCCCATACTTCACCAGTTCCGGAATTACTACCCTCAACCAGAATTGTTCTTCCTTTGACAAGACGTACGGTCGTTGTGTGGTAAACATATTCACGAGTTATTCTGTTTATAACTGTGGTTGCACCCTTCGCATAGTACATACCTGTATTAGGATTTACATATCTTGATACACCGCTACTTAAGAGTATAACATTCTTATTTCCACGGGATACTGCAAACAGGTTTGTTCCGGATGTTTCACTATTGCCTTCGTATGTGGCAACATTATAAACACTGTAATCCACAACAAAGCCCGGTTTTGGTTGTGCAGGAGTATATGCAAATACCGGAATTGTTAAACTTGACATAGCACCTGCTAATAATAGACCACCAACTAATTTCTTCATGATATTCATGGTTTAGTCCTCCTTAAACTTTTAAAATTTTATGTGACAAATATATTTGTTGAAAGTATCTTATCATATATAAAAAAAAAGTCAATTAATAAACATAATATTAGTAAATGTATATAAATATATGTGTATTCAAATAAATAATGTACATATACAAACGAAGAAACAGTTTTTATGATTTTTTGTATAGCTTAAAATACTGAAAAAAAATTAAAAAAATTATTAGTTCAAAGAAGTGAACTAATAAACAAATCAGAAAATTATATAATTATAGTAATATTATTCTTATAACTTTCTTAAATAATATCAAAAGAGATCTACTTTATAGTAAAATTCAGTTTTCTCATAAGTAGAAGTATGATAGAATAGAAGTTAGCAAGGGCAAATAAATGTTATTTTGGAAGTCTTAGTGTTAAGGCTTTTTTTGCTTGTAGAGCTACCTAATACTGCCACAAAGATGCAGGCTTAGTTATAGATAAATACATTTAAAAAGTTTAATTCCCACAAGCCCGGGAATTAAAAATGCCGACCTTTACAAGCCGACATTTTTTAACTATTTTAATAACCTCTAAGCACCGTATAATCCAGATTGTATTTTTGAGCTATTTTTTCCACAGCATCTTTATTTTTTTCATAATCTAGGGTATTTGGGAAATATATGTAGGCTGAATTTCTAAATATGTTATATGTATAGAAAAATTCCTTTCTGTTTTCATAATCATCCTTGCTTTCAAGATTATCCATATATGGAATTATAATGGTGGAATAGCTGTCACAATGTGAAAATTCATCAAAGACTAAATCTTTATCATAAAAACCGACTACTTTGCCGTTAAAGTTTTCTCTTAAATATTCTATAGGAATTGTATCGCCGATATTATAATACTCTTCAAAGCCTGAGCCAAGTACCATGGGAAACTCACCATTATATATAAAATCCTGTTCTGAAAAATAATCAAGTCCCAGTTTTTCCATTGTTTTTTTATTTAGAATAAATGCATCTACCGGAGTTATATACTCATTTTTTCCTTTGATAGTCACTTCCTGATCCGTTAAATCCTTATGACCGTAGCCATTTGCCAAATCCTTAGGCTTGTCCCATTTACCTATAAAAGCTACAGTTTCATATTTCATATCATAAAAATCTACAGTATCTGTTGAATTTAATTCCGCATTGAATTTTTGCAAAGTATCTATAAAGGAATCATTTCCTGTTATTTGTGCAAGTTCTGCCTCTGTATACTTATCAGTATTATAATTATCTACAACCTGATAAAAAGTCTTTGTCCCCTGCATATCTGAAGCTGTAACTTCATTTCCTCTACAGCCTTGCAAAGACAGTAATAAAACAGAAAGCAGTAAGGGTATCTTTTTTAGCTTATACATATATTCCTCCCGATTTATAATAAGATAGCAAAGAACAAATTGCTTTGTTCTTTGCTAAAACAATAAAATTGATAGATTATGTTATCTTATCTTATCCTTCTTTCCAATAGATCTTTGCCGTTCCGGGAGTAGGGGTTTCTGGAGAGGTAGCCCATACCTCATAATTTCCGGAATTTCTACCCTCAACTAGAATTGTTTTTCCTTTGACAAGACGTACGGTCGTTGTGTGGTAAACATATTCACGAGTTATTCTGTTTATAACTGTTGTTGCACCCTTCGCATAGTACATGCCTGTATTAGGATTTACATATCTTGATACACCGCTACTTAATAGTATAACATTTTTATTTCCTCTGGACGCAGAAAACAGGCTTACTCCTGATGTACCACTATTGCCTTCGTATGTAGCAACATTATAAACACTGTAATCCACAACAAAGCCGGGTTTTGGTTGAGCAGGGGTATATGCAAATACAGGAATTGTTAAACTTGACATAGCACCTGCTAATAATAGACCACCAACTAATTTCTTCATGATATTCATGATTTAGTCCTCCTTAAACTTTTAAAATTTTATGTGACAAATATATTTGTTGAAAGCATCTTATCATATATAAAAAAATGAGTCAATTAATAAACACAATATTGGAAAATGTGAATAAAAATATGCTCTTTTAATTAAATAATATTCATGTACAGAAAAAGAAACAGTTTTTATAATCTCTTGTATGAGTGAAAATAATAAAAAAATCAAAAAATTTAATAGTTTAAAGATGTAAAGTAAAAGATTGATTGGCAAATTATAAATATATAATTCTTTACAATTATTATAATTTTCTTAAAAAACTAAATGTATTGAGTTTTCCATAAAAAATAGAAGTATGATATAACATAAGTTAGCAGGAGCTAACATAATCAGATTATATATATTGTTATACTACAGATATAGCGGAATGGAGATTTTTATGAAGATAAAACTTGAAGGCGTTATGGAGACAATGCTTATAACTTTGGATGCCAGAGCAAGAGATTACAAGGCGGAAAAATCTATATTAAAAGATAAAAAGTCGTATGAAATGGTAGATATGATAGACTATGATTTTGATTCTTTTAATAAAGAGAAAGTAAATCATATGGGTATTATTTCCAGAGCCAAGGTTATGGATGATGAGGTCAAAAGGTTTATAGAAAAGCATCCTACCTGCCATATAGTTTCACTTGGCTCAGGACTTGATACAAGATTTTTTCGTGTAGATAACGGGAAAATACACTGGTATGATATAGACTTTCCGGAGGTAATAAATTTAAGAAAAAAATTCTTTGAAGAAAATGAAAGAGTAAAAAATATTGAAAAATCTGCACTGGACAGAACTTGGACAAAGGAGATAGATACAAAGGGAGAGGAGCTTTTGATTATTTCAGAGGGTATGATTATGTATTTTTATCCTGAGCAGGTGAAGGAGTTTTTAAATATACTTACAGACAGCTTTAACCATTTTGAGCTTCATTTGGATTGCTTATCAAAAAGGCTTGTAAATAAGGCAAAAAAGAACAAGGCTGTAAAGAGAACCAAATCGGAATATCATTTTGGAGTCACGGACGGAAGGGAGCTTATAGAGCTTAATCCTAAATTAAAGCAAACCGGACTGATAAACTTTACAAAACAGATAGAAAAACAGATGAAATGGTATGGCAAGATTTTTCTGCCAATGATATATCTTATAAATAACAGACTTGTAATATGCAAATATGATGAAAAATAAAAACTATTTGCAATCCTTTGTTGCCGTATTCTGAAATTATTGTTAGAATAAACTATGCTTAAAGCAAAATGCTGCAGGTGTAAATAAAAACAATATAGGAGGAGAGCAGATGGACAGACCGACAAGCCATGACAGGGATCTGAGAAGTCCGGGTTCAGGTAAAAGGATTTTTAGAAGAGAAGCTGCCAATACAGGAGGGGTAGGAAGCGGCGGAATGCCTACAGGTCCAAGAAGGTCGGGAGGTGGAAGAGGAGGTTCCCCTTTCAGTATCTTGATTGTAATAATAGTATTGGCTATAGGAGCATTTACAGGTAATAAAACCAATATATTAAATATGTTGTTGGGAAATTCAACAAGTTATGTAAATACGGAAACTCCACAGTTAAATATACCTTCTTTAAGTTCAACATTGGGGGATATTACAGCAAACAGCATAGGCGGTATCAGCAGTGCATGGAGCGGTGTATCCGATAACAGAGGTCAGCTTGATACATCGGTAAATGAAAATGCCAGAGAGAAGTTTTACAGACCTACAGGCGGCGACAGTGTCAATGTAATGATATATATGTGCGGTACCGATCTGGAGTCAAAGCATGGTATGGCAACCAATGACCTTATCGAGATGACTAAGGCGGATATTTCGGATAATGTAAATGTATTGGTATATACAGGCGGTACTAAAATCTGGAAAAATTCAATAATATCTTCAAGCAATAATCAGATTTATCAGATAAAGGACGGCAAATTAAGGAAGCTGGCGGATGATAATGGAAGTCAGCCTATGACAGATCCCAATACATTGATAAGATTTGTAGAATATTGTAAGAAAAATTTTCCGGCAAACAGATATCAGCTTATATTCTGGGATCATGGCGGAGGCTCGGTCACAGGTTATGGATATGATGAGTTAAATGCCAATGCCGGAGCTATGAGCTTGTCTAAAATAAAGTCTGCAATTGCCGCAACAGATATTAAATATGATTTTATAGGATTTGATGCATGTCTGATGGCGACTACAGAGACTGCACTTGCACTTTCAGACTATGCGGACTATATGATAGCTTCGGAGGAAACCGAACCTGGAACAGGCTGGTATTATACAAACTGGCTTTCAGATTTGAGCAATAATACAGCCACTTCTACTTTGAATATAGGCAAGAGAATAGTGGATGATTTTATAGATGAAAGCAAAAGAATTGCCGGAGGACAGTCCACCACACTTTCTGTAGTGGATTTGGCGGAGTTAAAGGCAACCATGCCTTCAGGTCTTTCAAGCTTTGCAAAAGATACTGCTGCATATATAGGAAATAAAGAATACAGCAGAGTATCAAATGCGAGAACTGCAAGCAGAGAGTTTGCAAAATCATCCAATATTGACCAGGTTGATTTGGTAAGCCTTGTGTATAATATGAACAAGGATGAGAATGCTCCTACAATCAAGTCGGTACTTGGGGCTGTAAAGTATAATCGTACTTCTTCAAATATGGCAAATTCCTACGGGCTTTCCATATATTTTCCATATAAGAAATTGTCAAAGGTTGACAAAATGGTTAATACCTATGGCGATATAGGTATGGACAGTGAATACACTAAGATGATACAGCAATTCGCTTCCATACAGGCAAGCGGACAGATAGCAGGTGGCACACAGAGTACTCCTGCCGGTACATTAACAGGAAATACCATAGGTTCACTCTCAAGCGGAGATTTAAGCGGTATGATAGAAAGCCTTTTATCGGGAAGTATTTCATCTGAGAGCCTATCATCTATAGGACTTGATTTATCAAGTATAGGTTTCTTGCAAAACAGGGCGATATCCGATGATGTAATCAAGGATTATGTTATATCAAACAGACTGGATGCTTCCAAGCTTCAATGGGATAATACCGGCTCCACACCTAAGGTACATTTATCCAAGGAGGAATGGAGGCTTGTATCCTCAATAGAGGAAAAGATGCTTGTAGATGACGGACAGGGATATATTGATATGGGGCTTGATAATTTCTTAGAGTTTGATGAAAACGGTGATATGCTTGCAGACAGTGCAAGAGCCTGGATGTATATAGACGGTCAGCCCGTATCATACTATCATGTATCAACTGTAAAAGACGGCAAAGTAAGCACTACAATAGGTCGTGTGCCTGCACTTTTAAACGGCGAAAAGTCTAATTTGATAATAATTTTTGACTCTGAGCATCCTAAGGGATATCTGGCAGGTGCCAATACCCGGTATGAGCAAAATGAGACAGAGGCCATTGCAAAAAATATCACCGAAATCAAATCAGGGGATGTAATAGACTTTTTGGCTGATTATTATAATTATAACGGAGAATTTGTAACTGATTATAAAATCGGGGAGCAGTATACGGTAAGTAAGACTCCTGAGGTTTACTATACTACTGTGGAAGAGGACAATCTGATTACCTATAAATTCACTGATATTTACAATAACAGCTACTGGACACCGACTTTAAAAAATAGATAGAAATTCCTATATATTATGTACGCATTTAGAAAATATATTGTAAACAGTATGTAAGATATAAAAGGTAAATATCGTATATACTATATATAGACAATAAGATGTCACTTTGTAAAGTGTATAGGATAGAAGGAGGAATGATGAAAAAAGGTTTAATCAAATCAGTAGCGGTTTTATTTGCAGCATTTAGTCTTGGAGGTGTGGTAGTTCCCCCTATGACAGCACAAGCAGAGGTTTTGGAGCGTATGCCGGCAGACAGAGGCGAGTGGCGTAAAGACGAGCACGGCTGGTATTATATGTTGAATGTAAATTCCGGTATGGGATATGTTAAGAGTAGCTGGACAAAGGATAACGGTAAGTGGTACTACTTTGATAAATGGGGCTATATGTATAGAGATGCATGGATTCCATATAAGGGAGACTATTACTATGTAGGTGCTGACGGAGCAATGTGGTATAATGCAACTACTCCTGACGGCTATAGAGTAGACGGTAACGGTAAGTGGATTAGATAAACCGTATATTATAAAAAACCTCAAGGTCTTCCTTGAGGTTTTATTAGCATATAAGTAAAATTTGTGCTATAATATATATGATAATTATAAATTTATCTTTCTAAAAAGCTTTGGTAGTATTACTTACAGGCAAAAGGAGGAAATATGTTTTATTGGGGAGTTTTATTTGCTATATTTGCCATTGGAGAGATTCTGATTCCCGGATTGGTTTCGGTATGGCTGGCTATTGCAGCACTTATTATGATGCCGATATCTTTGTTTGTTAAATCACTTGAGATACAGGCAATCATATTCTGTGTACTTTCATTGATCTTTATAGCATTCTTTAGAAAGATCTTTAAGTTTTATTTGAACGGTAAGGAGAGTTTTGGCACAGAAAAGGTGAAGATAGTAAAGCTTACATCTGTAGAAAATGATAATTATATCTATGATGTGAGATTTAAGGGCGGTATATGGACGGCTATTGCCAATTTAGAACTGAAACCCGGAGATATTGCAAATATTGTCAAGTTCGAGGGCAATAAGATAATTCTTGGCAGAAACTAATTTATTTAAAGGAGACATTAAAATATGGGCTACGCAATTATTATTGTTTTGTTGGTTATTATTTTGTTAATTACGGTTAAATCAATAAAGATAGTACCCGAGTCAAGGGTATATGTGGTTGAGAGACTTGGAAAGTATTCTCAGGGACTTCGTTCGGGACTGCATTTTATAAATCCCTTCTTTGACAGAATAGCAAAGGTGATTTCATTAAAGGAGCAGGTTGTAGACTTCCCGCCACAGCCGGTTATTACAAAGGATAATGCAACTATGCAGATAGATACCATAGTGTATTTCCAGATAACGGATCCCAAGCTTTATACCTATGGTGTAGAAAGACCTATATCAGCTATTGAGAATCTTACAGCCACAACTCTTAGAAATATAATAGGTGATATGACTGTAGACCAGACTCTCACATCCAGAGATACCATAAATACGGCAATGAGATCGGAGCTTGATGAGGCTACAGATCCGTGGGGTATAAAGGTAAACCGTGTGGAGTTAAAGAGTATTCTGCCACCTGAAGATATCAGAGTTGCGATGGAAAAAGAGATGAAGGCGGAGCGTGAGAAGAGAGCAAATATTCTTGAAGCTCAGGCTAAGAAAGAGAGTGCCATCCTTGTTGCAGAGGGTAATAAGCAGGCTGCTATATTAAATGCAGAGGCTGAGAAAGAGACCGCTATAAAGAGGGCGGAAGGACAGGCGCAGGCTATACTTGCAATTCAAAAGGCACAGGCTGAGTCTTTAAGAGTGCTTTCAGAGGCTGATCCAAGTCAAAAGGTACTTACATTAAAAGGACTTGAGGCATTCCAAAAGGTTGCCGACGGAAAGTCAACAAAGATTATTATACCTACAGAGCTTAGCGGTCTTGCATCATTAGCTACAAGTTTTGCAGAGTTGAATCAAAAAGTTGAACTTAAAAAAGAAGAAAAATAAATAAGGAAAATATGCTATAAGGGCTTTCGCATTGCGAAAGCCCTTATTTTAAGTATTATAGCTAAACTTCCTTGCTTACAGGTAATGAGAAAATAAACTCGGTTCCTATACCTACGGTGCTTATAACATCTATATTTTCACCATGAGTTTGCAGGATTTCCTTGACTATGGCAAGCCCAAGCCCTGTGCCCTTTTTATCCTTACCTCTTGAAAGATCCGATTTATAAAATCTGTCAAAGACTTTGGATTGCTCATTTTTTGCAATACCTATGCCCGTATCTTTTACTGAAATAAAAATTTTTTCCTTTTTCAGACTGGTCTGTATGATGATGGAAGAGTTCTGTGAAGAAAACTTTATAGCATTATCAATAAGATTATAAAGTACCTGCTGTATCTTACTTAAATCTGCAATAACATACTGTGATACATTTATTAAAATCAATTCAATAGTGATATTTTTACTGTTACACTGTACCTCAAAGCTGCTTGCGGTATCCCGTATTACCTTATTTATATCAAAGCTTGTTTTATTAAGCTTTACGCTCTCAATAGAATCAAGAGAGAGCAGGCTTTCGGTAAGCTTTGTCAGTCTGTTGGTCTCATCTATAACTCTTTGTAAATATTTTTCCTGCATTTCAGAGGGGATTGTTCCGTCAAGTATTGCCTCAAGATATCCCTTTATTGAGGTCAGGGGTGAGCGAAAATCATGGGATATATTTGAAATAAACTTTTTTTGATAATTTTCCGTATCATCCAGCTTATCCGACATATAGTTTAAGGTTGCAGCCAGATATCCCATTTCGTCATTTGAATGTACATTTATTTCATATTTTAAATCACCGTCCGCATAAGCCTTGGCTCCATCGGTTATCTTTTTTAGAGGAGAATAAACTATGCGCTGGAATACTATTAAAATAATCAGAGAGAGTAAAAATACTATCAATGATGTTATATATACTATATTCAAAATATGATACTGACTTTTAGTAACATTTTTCATGGAAAGATGAATGACCACATAGCCATAGGTACGGAAATTACCTGTGATAGGTGCGGAAACACTTAAATAGTCTTCAGTAAAGGAATGAAAATAATCACCTACCATAAAGGATTTATTGCCTGTAGCGGTAGGATCAAAGTCTGAGATGGTTTCAGATACCATTTTATTGTCCGCATCCACTATTATTTTACCGTTTTTATCCATTACCCATATTTTTGCATTGAGGAATGTAGCCACAGCCTTTAGCTGAGGGTAACTTTCTGCAAGTGAGATATTTTGACCTTCATATACGGTGGAGTAGGTGGAAGCTATAAGATTTGCTTCATCATAGAGAGTTTGACTTCTTGACTCCACCAGATATGAATATGTCAAATCACTGGAGATAGTGGCTATTGCTATAAAGCCTGTTATTCCAAAAATTATATAGGCAAGTATAAATTTCAGATAGAGAGGTATTCTCATTTTTTGACCTCAAATTTATATCCGATACCCCAAACAGTGGATATTGACCAAAATTGATTGTCATGTATTTTTTCTCTCAATCTTTTTATATGTACATCCACGGTTCTCGTGTCACCGATATATTCATAGCCCCATATATTGTCAAGAAGCTGCTCTCTGGTGAATACCTGATTTGGATGGGAGGATAAAAAGTATAGAAGTTCGAGCTCCTTTGGGGGCATTTCTACATTTTTTCCAAGGTAGGTAACGGCATAGTTTGTTATATTTACCACCAGATCAGGATATTCAACATATTCTCCGCCGTTATGTAAATCCGGAATCGATATATTGCTGCTGTGATAGCGTCTTATTACAGCCTTTACTCTGGCAATAAGCTCTTTTGAATCGAAGGGCTTTATCATATAGTCATCCGCACCGAGTTCAAGACCTAAAACCTTGTCAAAGACCTCACCTTTTGCGGATAACATTATTATAGGTGTGCCGGACTTTGCCCTGATTTCTCTGCAAACCTGGTAACCGTCTATACCTGGAAGCATAAGATCAAGGAGAATCAGATGCGGTTTGAACTCATCAAAATCAGCCAATGCAGACTCTCCGTCACCTACTATTTTTGTTTCATAACATTCTTTCATCAAATATAATGAAATCAGCTCTGCTATATTTTCATCATCATCTACAATTAAAATTCTTTGCTTTTCTGCCATATTTCACCTTTATTATATTATTTAAAATGCACAATTGTTACAGCATTGCCGCCCTCATTAAAGTCTGCAAGAGAGTAGCTTTTTATAAATGACTGTCTCTTCAGATAGGCATGTATGCCCTTTTGTAATGCACCGGTACCTCTGCCATGAATAATCCTCACTCCGGGCAGATGTGCAAGGAGAGCATCATCCAGGTATTTATCAAGCTCCGAGCAGGCTTCATCCACATTTTTACCTATTACATTTATCTCTGTGGAGATTGTAGCGGATTTTACCATGGAAGAGCTTTTGCTTCTTGCCTTAGGCTCGGTCTTTACAGACTTTTCCTCGACTAAAGCCACATCGGATATATTGACCTGTGATCTTAGTATACCCATTTGAACAAAGAAATTGCCGCTTTGGTTTGGAAGAGAGGATACTATGCCGTCAAGATTCAGACTGATAACATGAACACTGTCACCAAGTTTAAGCTCCTTAGGTTTTTTAACCTTTTTGGAAGGCTGCGCTATCTCCATGGTCCTGGTATTTTTATTTATGGACTCTCTAAGCCTTGTACGCTGTTCCTCAAGAGCCGAACCAAGTCCTGCACCTGAGGCTATTTTATTTATATTTTTTATAGTATCATCCGCAGTTTCCTTGGCTTCTTCCAAAAGCTTTCTGGCGGCTTCTCTGGCTTCATCCAGAATTTTTTCTTTTCTGAGAGCGAGGTTTTCCTCCTGCTTATCATAATGCCTCTTCAGGCTTTCTATTTCTCGCTTATATTTTTGAATGGACAATTTATCCTTTTCTATGATTTGTCTGTCATTTTCAAGTCTTGTAAGCAGGTCTTCAAAGTCCTTGGCATCCTTTTCAAGATGTGTATCCGCTTCCGAAATGATGTAATCGGGAAGCCCAAGTTTGCCGGCTATGGCAAAGGCATTTGACTTGCCGGGAACTCCTATAAGTATTCTGTAAGTAGGAGAGAGGGTTGCCACATCAAACTCACAGGAGGCGTTCTCTACTCCGGGCTCATTCAGAGCAAATACCTTTAACTCGCTGTAGTGGGTGGTGGCTATACATCTGCTTTTCATCCTGTGCAGGAATGAAAGTATGGATATGGCAAGTGCCGCACCCTCGGTAGGATCGGTACCGGCACATAGCTCATCAAAAAGGCAGAGTGAATTGGCATCGGCATGGTTTAGGATGTAGACAATATTTTTCATATGCCCCGAGAATGTGGACAGTGACTGCTCAATGCTTTGTTCATCACCGATATCCGCAAATACATTATCAAATACAGACAGTTCGCTTCCCTCAAATGCAGGTATATGAAGCCCTGACTGCCCCATTAAAGTAAAAAGCCCTACAGTTTTTAGGGATACGGTCTTACCTCCGGTATTAGGTCCGGTAATAATAAGTAAATCATAATTATCCCCTATTGAAATATTTATAGGAACCACCTTTTTTGTATCCAGCAGAGGATGCCTTCCCTCTTTTATATTGATATAATGTTTGGAATTAAATTTAGGCTCACTTGCGTTCATCTTCTTTGAGAGATTTGCCTTGGCATATACAAAATCAAGGAAGATAAGGGTTTTTGCATTCTGTCTGAGCGGTTCAATATACTGTGCGGATAAAAGACTCAAATTTTCAAGTATTTTTTCTATTTCTTTTTTCTCATCCATAAACAGTGATTTAAGCTCATTATTCATTTTAATCACAGCAATAGGTTCTATAAATACTGTGGAACCGGTGGCTGACTGGTCATGTATTACACCGGAAACCTTGTTTTTGTATTCGCTTTTTATAGGCAGACAGTATGCGCCGTCTCTTTGTGTGATGACGGCATCCATCAGATATTCCCGATGTGCATTTAATATATTATTGAGTTCGGTATGCATCTTTGAGTTTATCTGCTTTATTTTTCTCCTGATATGACTAAGTTCGGGAGAGGCATTGTCAGCCATTATTTCTTCTGAAATAATACATCGGGACAGCTCTTTTTTGAGATCTTTTATCTCATCAAGAGCGCTGAAGTATTCTTCTAAAATATCATAATCTTCTTCATCAAAGTGCAGTCCGTAGCTTATAGCCTTGGAAGCGGCATTCAGTATGGAGAGAATCTTCATAAGTTCAGGCTGTGAAAGTAAGGATCCGATTTCCAGTCTTTTTAGGGAGTCGGAGATATCTTTTACCTCAGATAATGAAAGACTTCCTTTCAGTCTGATTCTATCCAATGCGGCGGTGGTATGGCTTTGATTTTTTTGTATTTCCAAAATGTCTGTAGACGGTTGCAATTTTGCACAGAGCTTTTTTGCAGGCTCACTGCTTGCCATATCTACCAGGCTGTTTATTATTTTTTCATATTCAAGTATTTTTAATGTTTTTTTATTCATAATCTATCCTTAAGTTTTATAGCATTCATACAAATGATATCAAATACGGCTAAAGTGTTTTCGCTATTCTAGAGAACATTATATCAAAAAAAATTATTGATGACAAAAAAAATAGTCTTAAAATCATAAGATTACTTATGATTTTAAGACAGGTTAAATTATCTGTGTGAGAGTTTAAAGTTTTTGTATGCTTCTCTTGTCTCAGGTGTGAATCCTACAATTGAATTAGGATAGTTCATACCTATATAGGTAAGCAGTGATTCTACCGCACCCTGTGCGTTTTTATTATTGCTGAGCATAACTCTTTGCTCACGGAACTTTCCGTCTTCATACAGATTGATTTGCAATGAATAATCCACACTTACAGTGATAAAAACATACATTTTATGCTTTGTGATATTATGATAAATCCATACCAGATTGTTAAGATTAAACATATCAAATCCGAACTTGGTATTAAGTATCAGATGATTTTTATGTATATAAACTCCAAGAGATTTATCTACATAGTCAGCGATATTTTCAAGCTCACCCAGATTATCTCTAAGATGTTCATCCAGCTCACAAAGTCTTTCATAGGTATCCTGATTTTTGGATCTTCTAAACAATGCTACTACTATAACTCCGATACCGAGACCGATAGCCACCAAGGTTATTCCAAGATGCATAGCAATATTGGTTGTCAAAGAAGTTTTTGAAAGATAGAAGTCATCAAAAAGCTGTCCGGCATCTCTGTAGGTACGATTGGAATCAATCATATCTGCAATCTCTTCCAGAACGCTGTAGCTGTCATTATTAACCTCCACCATCAAATATGATACAGGAGGCATCTCATCTTCGCCATGCTCCTCATTGGCATATTTATCATACATTTCAATCATTGACTTGATTTTTGAATCATTTGGATTGGCTTCCAAAAAATATATCCCGTCATCACCGAAGATGCTGTAAACCTCAGACTTTCCGTCATCTGTTCCGTATCCGGTATCCAACATATCATATATGGCTACAGAATAAATACTTTCAGTATCATTCTTTGCAGCTGAAGTAAAATAATATCCGTCTTTGTACATCTTACTTGCAGAGTTAAAGGTAAGCAATACCTCTGAATTATACCAGGCATAGACCAATCCTCCAAGAATCAGTACCACACCTATAATAATAGATGATAACAAACCGATTTTATTATTTTTAATATTCATAATCTCTCCCCGAATTTTATAATGTCATTCCCTGTTTACCATGACATTGCTTGTATTTTTTTCCACTTCCGCATGGACATGGATCATTAGGATAAACTCTTGCCTCTATACGAATAGGCTTCTTTACGGTACTGTCATCCTTATTTGTACCGGTAACCTTGGCTACAGGCTCTCTTTCAACCTTTTGCTCCACCTTGATATGATATAGAATACGCACTGTATCCTCAGCTATTCCTACAGTCATCTCATCAAACATATCATAGGCAGCCATCTTATACTCTACAAGAGGATCTCTTTGACCAAGTGCCTGTAAGCCGATACCCTGGCGAAGCTGTTCCATATCATCTATATGATTCATCCACTTATTGTCGATAGCTTTAAGTAAAACTACACGCTCAAGTTCACGAATCTTCTCAGCATCAGGGAATTCGGCTTCTTTTGCTTCATAAAGCTTTACAGCCTCTTCCTTTAGCTTGTGGACAAGTTCATCCTTTTTCATATTCTCCACATTGCTGTAATCGGCAGGAGACAGAGGAATGATCGGCAATAAAATTTCGTGGAGTTCTGCAATATTCCACTCGGAAGAAGGAACCTCATCAGAGATAGCCATATTTACAGAACGCTCTATTATATCGTTTATCATACGAAGAATGGTATCACGCATATTATCGCCCTCTAATACCTTATTTCTCTCTTCGTAGATAACTTCTCTTTGTTCATTATTTACTTCATCATATTTCAACAGATTCTCTCTGATACCATAGTTATTGCTCTCTATCTTCATCTGAGCTTTCTCAATGGCTCTTGTAAGCATGCTGTGCTGAATCTCTTCATTCTCAGGCACACCTATGGCATTAAAAATCTTTATAAGTCTTTCAGATGCAAACAGTCTCATAAGATCATCTTCAAGTGAAATATAGAATTTTGATTCACCCGGATCTCCCTGACGACCTGAACGACCTCTAAGCTGATTGTCGATACGCCTGCTCTCATGTCTTTCAGTACCGATTATCTTAAGACCGCCATTCTTTACAGACTCTTCATCCAGCTTAATATCTGTACCACGACCTGCCATGTTGGTAGCTATGGTTACGGCACCATGTATACCCGCACCTGCTACAATCTCAGCTTCCTTTTCATGGAACTTGGCATTAAGTACCGTATGAGGAATACCCTCTTTTTTAAGCATCTTTGAAAGCATCTCGGAAGTCTCTATGGTAATGGTACCCACCAAAACAGGCTGTCCCTTGGCATGAGTCTCCTTGATATCCTGTACGACCGCATTGAATTTTTCTTTTTTGGACTTATAAACGGCATCCTCATGATCAATTCTTGCGATAGGCTTATTGGTAGGTATGGCAATAACATCCATGCCATAGGTATTCCTAAACTCCTTCTCCTCGGTAAGAGCGGTACCGGTCATACCTGCTTTCTTTTTAAACTTATTAAAGAAGTTCTGGAATGTGATGGTAGCCAGAGTTCTTGATTCTCTTTGAACATTTACATGCTCCTTGGCTTCTATAGCCTGATGCAAACCGTCGGAGTATCTTCTACCGGGCATAATACGACCGGTAAACTCATCTACTATAAGAACTTCGTCATCCTTTACAACATAGTCCTTATCCCTGAACATAAGGTTATTTGCTCTGAGAGCAAGGATGATACAATGCTGTATTTCAAGATGCTCAGGATCTGCAAGGTTATCTATATTAAAATATTTTTCTACCTTTTTGATACCTTCTTCTGTAAGGTTTACCACCTTATCCTTTTCATTTACGATAAAATCTCCGCTCTCTTCGATTTCATCACCCATAAGGGCACCCATCTTTGTAAACTCGGCACTTGCCTCACCTCTTTCAAGCTGCTTTGCAAGCATATCACAAATCTCATAAAGCTTTGTGGATTTGCCGGACTGACCTGAAATAATAAGAGGGGTTCTTGCCTCATCTATAAGGATGGAGTCCACCTCATCGATAATCGCATAATCGAGTGAACGAAGTACCTGATCCTTTTTATAGATTGCCATATTATCACGAAGATAGTCAAAACCAAGCTCATTGTTGGTGACATATGTGATATCACAGGCATACTGCTCCTGTCTTTGCTCCGAGGTCATAGCGTTTAAAACACAGCCTACGCTAAGTCCAAGGAATTTATGAATCTGTCCCATCTCGTCAGCATCACGCTGTGCGAGATAATCATTAACCGTTACTATAAGTACGCCTTTGCCTGCAAGGGCATTTAAATATGCAGGACAGGTAGAAACAAGGGTTTTACCCTCACCTGTTCTCATCTCGGCAATACGTCCCTGATGAAGGACCATACCTCCGATAAGCTGCACTCTGAAATGCTCCATACCTGTAACTCTGACTGAAGCCTCACGAACGGCAGCAAATGCCTCAGGCAAAATGCTGTCTAAAGTCTCTCCGTCAGCCAGTCTTTGTTTGAACTTTGGTGTAAGCTCTCTTAATTCCTCATCACTCATGGCTTGCATAGCAGGGCGTAAACTCTCTATCTTATCAATAACAGGTTCTATTATTCTAAGTTCTCTTTCACTATGTGTGCCAAATATCTTCTCAATAAAATTCATTATGGTTTCTCCAAAAATAAATTAGACTATAATACAATAATACACCAAATATAGATTATTGTAAAATTGTCTACTAATCAAACTATTTTAGCACTTAGCGAGTACTTTAGCAACTTTTAGAAGAAATATTCATATTATGTTCATATATAGACGGTTTAAAGTAAAATAAAAGTCAAAAATAAAGAGATAAAGGGGTATAAATCAATTTTGAATAGAAAATTTTTTTTATAAGTTGTAGAATAGGATGATAAACATTTGTTAGGAGATAATATGGCAGTAGAAAAAGAAAATCGCATGGGAGTTATGCCGGTGGGCAAACTGCTTTTCACAATGAGTACACCGATGGTAATCTCATTTTTGGTACAATCATTATATAATATAGTTGACAGTATATTTGTGGCAAGATACAGTCCGGATGCACTCGCTGCGGTGTCTTTGGCATATCCGATACAGATACTTATGATAGCCGTATCTGTAGGTACCGGAGTAGGTGTAAATGCACTTTTATCAAGACTGCTTGGAGAAGGAAAAAAAGAAAGGGCTAAAAAGACTGCGGATAATGCCATACTTTTGGCTATAATCTCATCTGTCGCTTTTGCAATATTCGGAGTACTGGCTACAAAGATATTTTTCGATTCACAGACAAACAGTGAGATTGTAAGAAACTACGGATATTCATATCTTTCCATTGTAAGCATATTTTCATTCGGTCTGATGCTTGAAATAGCTTTTGAAAGGATTTTACAGTCTACGGGAAAGACTATCTACAATATGATTACCCAGGGCATAGGTGCTATTATAAATATTATACTGGATCCAATACTTATTTTCGGACTCCTTGGGGCACCAAAGCTGGGTATAGCCGGAGCAGCCATTGCTACGGTAATCGGGCAGATTATAGCTATGATTTTATCCTATATTTTTAATGTAAAATATAATGAAGAGGTGGATATAAGCCTCGGAAAACATATATTTAAGCCTGATTTTATTATAATCAAGGATATATACAGAGTGGGAGTGCCCTCCATTGCAATGCAGGCTATGTCAACTATTATGATGCTTGGATTAAATAAAATACTTGTGGCATATTCCGATATGGCTGTTAATGTGCTTGGAATATATTATAAGCTTCAAAGCTTTGTATTTATGCCTATATTTGGGCTGAACAACGGAATGACACCGATTGTGGCATATAATTACGGAGCAAGAAATAAGGATAGAATAATGAAAGCTCTTAAATATTCTTTTTTGACCTCAATTATTATAATGGTAATAGGAACTGCAATCTTTTGGATTTTTCCAAAGGAGCTTATGCTGCTTTTCAGTCCGAATGAGGAAATGCTTAAGCTGGGTATACCTGCACTTAGGATATGTAGTCTGTGCTTTATACTGGCGGCTTTTGATGTAATAGCCATTGCGACCTTCCAGTCTCTTGGAAACGGCTTATATGCACTATATGCTTCATTTTTAAGACAGCTGGTATTGATACTGCCCTTTGCCTACGCACTTTCAAAAGTATACGGGCTTGAAACGGTATGGTATGCGATACCTCTTGCAGAACTTGGCTGTTCATTCTTTGATATATATTTAATGAAAAAGATATATGATAAGAAAATAGCGAATTTATAAAAATAATATATTCTGAAAATCCCGGAGTCATGGCTTCGGGATTTTTTATGTCGGGAAGAATTATAGCAAAGAAAATTATAAAAACACCTTGGATTTTTGCAAATACTTTCAGAGTGAAATCGGATATAGTAGAAATGAGTAGGATATATTCGTAAAGAACCGATATTAAAATAAAAAATATATAATCTATTTATAAAAACTGATAGTAGGAGGGGAAATGGAATCTTACTTATTGGAGATGAAGGGGATAAGCAAGTCCTTCGGAGCTGTAAAAGCATTAAAAAAGGCATCCCTGAATTTAAAGAGGGGGGAAGTACTCGCATTGATGGGAGAAAACGGTGCGGGAAAATCTACCTTGATGAATGTATTAAGCGGCTCATTGCATCCGGATGAGGGCGAGATTTTACTTGAAGGGGTGCAAAGAGAGATTAAAAACCCTATTCAAGCAAGAAAACTCGGAATCGTAAAGATTCATCAGGAGCTACAGATAGTACCGGAGCTTGATATTGCGGAAAATATTTTTCTTGGGAGATGGCAGAGCGTTACACTCGGCTTTGTACAAAAGAAAAAAATGCATGAGATGGCAAAAGAATGTTTAAAGATGCTTGAATGGGATATAGACACCCATACAAAGCTGAAAGATTTGCGTATAGGTGAGCAGCAGCTGGTGGAGATTGCCAAGGCTATTTCCTGTGAGGCAAAAATCATTGTAATGGATGAGCCGACCTCGGCACTTAGTGAACCTGAGGCAGAGAAACTTTTCCATGTGATTGAAAAATTAAAGAAAAAAGGATGTGGAATTATTTACATTACACATCGTATGGAAGAAGTTTTTAAAATTTCAGACAGACTCAGTGTAATGAGAGACGGCGAGTATATCGGTACCAAAACGGCATCCGAAACCAATAATGAAGAAATTATTTCTATGATGGTAGGTCGCTCGGTGGAGGACCAATATCCGCCAAGAGATGTAAAAATAGGTGATGTTGTACTGGAAGTAAAAAATTTAAGCTTCACTCCGCCAAAGGGAAGCTTTAAGCGTTCACTCAGTGATATTTCATTTAAGGTAAGAGCGGGAGAGGTACTTGGTATTGCAGGGCTTGCAGGTGCCGGACGATCTGAAGTTTTTGAGAGTATCGTAGGTAAGAATGCGGCATGTGTTTCGGGAGAGATACTGATGGAGGGTAAGGCTTTAGAGATTCACTCCCCAAGGGATGCGATTCGTGCAGGTATTTCATTTGCGACCGAGGATAGAAAGGGTACAGGTCTGGTGCTTGGAAGAAGTATAGGAGATAATATTTCACTACCCCTATATGACAGTTATGCGACCTTCGGATTTATGAAGGACGGCACACAAAAAAAAGATTGGCTTGAATATATGGAAAAGCTGAGAGTTAAGGCAAAATCTCCAAGGGTGCCTGTGGGTTCCTTATCCGGAGGAAATCAGCAAAAGGTTATTCTTGCCAGATGGCTTTTAACAAAACCCAAGGTTCTTTTACTGGATGAACCTACAAGAGGTATTGATGTAGGTGCCAAGGAGGAAATCTATCTTTTAATAAATGAACTTGCGGCATCGGGGCTGGCTGTAGTGGTGATTTCATCGGAACTTCCGGAGGTTATAGGAATATGTGATCGCATTATAACTATTTGCGAGGGAAGACTTACGGGAGAGATTTCAAAAAAAGAGGCTACTCAGGAGATATTACTGGCGGCAGCCACTAAGAGAAAGGATGTGGGGGCATAATAATGGATGCACAAAAGTTAAAGATTCAAAAAATAGAAGGCTTTTTAAAACAGTTTCAAAGCTATATCGCTCTGATTATTATTGTAGTGGTGGCTACCCTTATAAATATAAAGGACGGGGAAAATGTATTCTTAAGTGTTCCAAACATTATGAATGTGCTGCGTGCGGTTTCTGAAACGGGAATTATTGCTATAGGTATGACAATGATTCTGATTCTTGGAGATATTGATTTGTCTGTAGGTTCCATTGTCGGACTGGTTTCCACAGGCTGCGCTTCTTTAATGGTAAGAAACGGACTGGGAATGTTTCCGGCAGTACTTTTAAGTCTTTTAATCGGAGGGCTGTACGGACTTTTTAACGGTCTATGTGTAACCAAGCTTAAATTGCAGGCATTTATAGTAACTCTTGCAAGTATGAATATTGCAAGAGGACTTGCAAGATTTTGGTCAAACGGAGTAGGAATACCTCTGGCATATGGAGAGGGAGAAGGCTTTGCACCTCCTGCATTCGGACTGCTTCAGGAAAAGGCTTTCGGAGTAATACCTGCACCCGTAATTATATTTATAAGCTTGCTTTTGATTTTCCAATGTGTACTTTCAAAGACCTCATTCGGACGAAAGGTATATGCAATCGGAGGAAATAAAAATGCATCCTATCTGGCAGGTATACCGGTAGACAGAATAAAGATTATTGCCTTTGTACTTTGCAGTATGTTATCGGCGGTGGCTGCAATGATTCATGCGGCACAGATAAGTCAGGGCGGTCCTAATGAGGGTATCGGCTATGAGCTGAATGCTGTAGCAGCCTGTGCAATCGGTGGAACTTCACTGGCAGGCGGTAAGGGAACAATGATCGGTACTTTGGTAGGTGCGGTGATTTTGGGCTTACTTGATAATGTACTTGGATTAAAGGGAGTAAACTCCAATTTGCAGTTGATGGTGAAGGGACTTATTATAATCGTCGCTGTATTTATGCAATCTGAAAGAAAGGCGGATTAGATCCCCTTTATACCGGAGTTTCCGGTGTTATAAATAATCTTTATAGTGGCAGATACTATAGGAAGGAGAATCGTATGATGAAAAAAGGTTTTAAAAGAATGTTAGGTCTTGGTATGGCAGCTGTATGTGCTTTCGGACTTAGTGCCTGTGGAGGCGGACAAAGTGCATCGACCACAGCGCAGAGTCAGGAGGCAAAGAGCGAAGCCGGAGAGAGCAAGAGCGAGGCGGCTGAGAGTAAAAGTGAGGCGGCAGGTACACAGGATAAAAAGGAATTTGTAATAGGTATGTCACAATGTAATCTGGGAGAGCCATGGCGTGTGGCAATGAATGATCAGATTAAGATGGCTGCTGAAAAGCATCCTGAATTTAAGATAATCTATGCGGATGCCGCACAGGATAATTCAAAGCAGATTGCGGATATTCAAAACTTTATACAGCAGAAGGTGGATTTGATTATAACTTCTCCAAATGAGGCGACACCTCTTACAAATGTTGTTAAAGAAGCCTATGATGCAGGAATCCCTGTAATACTGCTTGATCGTAAGATTGACGGTGACAGCTATACTCAGTTTATAGGTGCCGACAATGTGGATATGGGTAGAGTTGCCGGAGAATATGTTGCCAACACTCTTTTAAAGGATGGAGGAAAGGTTTGCGAGATTAAAGGACTTGAGGGTACCTCAGGCGGAATCGACAGAGATAAGGGATTTAGAGAGGGTATAGCATCTAATCCGAATATCGAAATCGTTGCGGTAAACAATGCCGACTGGTTAAGAGAAAAGGCTATTACAGTGGCTGAGGAAATGCTACAGACCAATAAGGAAATTGATCTTTTCATCGCCTTAAACGATCCTATGGCTGAGGGTGCTTATATTGCGGCAAAGCAGGCAGGCAGAGAAAAGGATATTATGTTTGTAGGTTTTGACGGATTGCCTACTCCTGACGGCGGAATCAAGAGTGTTATCGATAAGAGAATCAATATGACACAGGTATATCCTACAGGTGGAGCGGAGGCTATCCAAAGTGCTTATGAACTGCTGGTTGAAGGTAAGGAACTTGAAAAGAATATCACTTTAAAGTCTGAAGTGGTAGTACCTGAAAATGCCGAAGAGCTTTTAACAAAGTACGGCGGAAAATAATTCGGGATATTTAGTAAGTATATTTAAAATTTAAAAGAGGATAATAAAACATTTATTATAGCGATTTTTTTAAAGGGGGCATATTTTATGCCCCTTTTGTAATGCAAGTCGGATTTATTACTAAAAAACAAATAAAATACAGGCGATTTTATGATACAATTAAGGCAGAGGTAAATGCATGAAAAGAGATCTTTTAATATTTCAGGGTGCTATGATTTTATTTGTGGTAGCCTTGCTGACTTTGGCAGGAAATTATATTTACAAAAGAGAGATGCTACACTCCAGAATGGGATATATTACCGAGTTGCAAAGACAGCTTGCACACTCCTTTGAAGTAAAAATCCGTTCTGTGGATGATTCTTTGGAGATTTTGGCAAGCAGCAGGGAGGTAAAGGATTGCCTGTATGGAGGAGCCGGAGAAATAAAGATTTATCGTGAACAGGCTGTGCGTGATTTATTTGATACCTATGAAAAAATCCATACCGATTATTTGAATATGATTTTGGTATCGGTAGACGGTGAAAGCTATATTTCCAATGATTTATACAGACCTGTACATGAGAGTTTTTATGGTGAGCAGTGGTTTTTACAGGCTATACAAAACGGAAGTTCTTACAGGTTTGACAGCGGACTTAGAAATTTGCAAAGCTGGAAACATTATGACAGTGACAGCTATATTTCCATTGCAAGGACGGTGTATGAGAACGGAAGAGCTCTTGGCGTATTGATGATTGATGTATCTTTGGAGGAGTTTAAAGAGGCATATCAAAATCTCGAAACGGATACAGAAAATTTTTTCTTTTTAATGGATGATAGCGGTGAAATTATTCTAAGCCCGGTAAATAAAATAGTATACAGGGTTAATCCGAAGTGGTTTATAGGTGAGGAGGGAATATTGGTTGCCTCGATAGACTCAAAAAATTATAAATTTGTCTTTAATCGCTTTCGTGACAATAAGCTTTTGATAGTTGGAGCCTATGATATGGACAAGGAGAGCGTAATACCTCTTCGTATGACTCAGATTTCAATTGTAATGGCAGCGGTTTGTTTTGTGGCGGCAATGATATGGTCGGTTTGCTTTCTGTTGGAGATAACAAAGCCTTTGACAAAACTCTCATATTTGATGCAATCGGCTTCCGAGGGAAATCTGGATGTGAGGTTTAAAGAGGAATCAAGAGATGATATCCGTATTTTGGGTGATGCCTTTAATAAGATGGTGGAAAAACTGAAGCGTCTTATGGAAATGATGAGACTTGAACAAAAGCAAAAGCGAGAGGCGGAACTGATGGTAATGCAGGAGCAGATAAAGCCGCATTTTTTATATAATACATTGGATATGATTGCATGGATGGCAAGAAAACACAGTGCGACGGATATTGTACATCTGGTTGAAACCATGTCGGAGTTTTTTCGCATAAGCTTAAGCAAGGGAAGAGAGAAGATACCTTTAAAAGAGGAACTTAAAATGATACAGGCATATCTTGAGATTCAAAGTATGCGATATAAGGATATTTTTTCCTATGAAATCTTTTGCTCGCCGGGAATCAGAGATGAGATGGTACTTAGGATGTGCCTTCAGCCATTGGTTGAAAATTGCCTGTATCACGGCATCAAGGAATCGGATAATCCGCATGCAAGAATACAGATTCTGGCAGAGGAGGTTTTGGGTGGAATGTGTATACAGATAAGAGATAACGGCTGTGAAATGGATGATACCGTGATGGAGCATTTAAACTCCTGTCTGGCGGCAAATAATTGGGATGATTGGCATGGAGGATTCGGTGTTAAAAATGTGGGCAGAAGACTTTGGCACAGTTTTGCAAAGGGCAGCGGACTGCATTATTCAAAGGATGAGCAGGGATTTACCGTGGCAACTTTATTGATTTTAAAGGAAGAATAAAGTTTTTTGCCTTTGGAGGTAGGAATGAAAAAAGTATTGATTGCAGATGATGAGCCTATGATTAGGGACGGATTGTCGGATATGCTGACCGATTTTGATATGGGACTGAATATTGTAGGAAAAGCTAAAAACGGAATAGAAGCATTAAATATGGCTAAAACACTGGGACCTGATATTATTCTTGCGGATATTTGTATGCCAAAGCTGTCGGGGCTTGATTTTGTGAGTCAGCTCCGTGAGGTGGAAGAAACAAAGACGGATATTATTATTATCTCGGGATTCCATGAGTTTGAATATGCAAGACAGGCTATTTCTTTAGGTGTGAGAGAATATCTTTTAAAACCTGTAAAGGAGGATGAGTTAAAAAGTATTCTGGAAAGGCTTCAAGTACCTTTTAAAGAGCCTAAAAAGCAAAGAAAGGGATTTGTAGGGGACTGTCTGGAACTTTTAAAGGAGCAGTATACCAACAGAGATATGGATTTAAGCTATGCCGCAGCAAAGCTTTTTGTAAGCCCCGATTATCTTTCACATAAGCTGAAAGAAGAAACGGGACTTCGTTTTACGCAGTGGCTTGTTAAGTTAAGGATACAAAGGGCGGTGGAGCTTTTGGAAACGGGGGAATATTCTGTAAATGCCGTGGCTGATATGGTGGGATTTGCAAATCAGCATTACTTTTCTACGGTGTTTAAGCAATATATGGGCAAATCACCAAAGCAGTATGGAGGAAAAACATGAAAAAAATTCTTTCCCGTACAAGGGGAGCGATTCTTCTTGCTTTTATTTTACTATGCATATCAGGACTTTTCCTTACGGAAAAACTCTATGGGGAAAGCTATAAAAAGGTGGAATCCTATTCCTGTTTGATAGGACTTAGTCTGCCCGAGGTGGAGAATCCGTCATACGGAGAGTTGATGGATGAGATACATGAAAAAAAACAGAACAGGGATATAAATGTGATTATGAAGGAAGCCGGAGGAGATGATTTGCAGCAATGCATGGATATACGCCAACTGGCATCCTATGGAGTGGATGTGATGGTTATTTCTCCGATAAGCAGTGAAGAGGTGAGGGAGGCTATAAAGGAGCTTAATATTCCGGTGATTACTTTAGAAAATCCCGAGTTTAGTGATGTCGGCAGAGTTTATATGGAATATGATAATATCGAAGGAGGAAGAGCTTTAGCAGAGATGATTTTAAATAAATATCCGGTAGTGGAAGAGATTTTGCTGCTTACAGGTCCGGAGGAAAATCCCGTAAGTGTACAAAGAAAAGAAGGTTTTTTACAAGCACTTACACTCGAGCAAAGGCAAAAGCTTACCATGCTTGAGGCGGGAGAAAACAGGGATGAGGCGGAAAGAGCAATGAAATACTTTCTTATTTCAAATAATGATATAAAAGCTGTTGCGGGATTAAGTGCTCAGAGCATATATGGTGCATATCTGGCAGCGGAAAAACTTAGAAATTTTGATATGGAATTTTACGGTATGGATACCAAAAAAAGTATAGAAAAATTAGGCGATGTTGATTTTCATTGGATAAATTATGAAAGTATGGCAAAGGAGATTTTGGATACAGGAGAGGCGCTATATCTTGGCAAAGAAGTAAAAGAAAGAATTACTATCAGGGGAAATTAATCCCCCTTTTTATTACAACAAAGATAAAAATAAAAATGATGAAAATAATAATCAAAATATATAAATATAATATTGAAATAATATGCAAAACAAATAGTTATATATGTTGACTTTGTTTAAGATTGCGTTGTTAATTTATTTATTTTATAATATACAAAGAAAATTAAAGAAAATGTAGACTTTCTACAGCTTCTTAAATATTTCTCAGGATGCTTTTGTTTCGTATTTTAAGGATATGGAGGAAAATTATGGATTATCGCAAATCTGCCACAGAAGTATTGGCTGCGATAGGCGGAAGCTCCAATATTGCTTCTGCCGCACATTGTGCCACAAGGTTGCGCTTGGTAATTGTTGACAATTCCAAGGTTGATAAAAAGACGCTTGAAAATGTGGATGGCGTAAAAGGAGTGTTTGAGGCTTCGGGACAATTACAGATTATCTATGGTACAGGTACGGTGGATAAGGTATATGATGAGTTTATAAATGTGGCAGGTATATCGGGTGCCACAAAGGAAGAAGCAAAGGCTGCCGCAGCAGCCAATATAAATGTTTTCCAAAGATTTATAAAGACTTTGGGCGATATTTTCGTTCCGATTATTCCGGCAATCGTTGCTTCGGGATTTTTGATGGGTATTATGAATGCATTGGATTTCATGGTAAAAAACGGATTTTTAAATATAAATACTTCATCATCAATATATGTATTTGCAAATCTGTTTTCAAATATCGCATATATATTCCTGCCGATATTGATAGGATATTCTTCAGCAGGAGTATTTGGCGGAAATCAGTATCTGGGTGCGGTTATAGGAATGATTATGATTCACCCGAATCTTACAAATGCATGGAATGTCGCAACAGCTACTGATATAGCAACTCAAAGCGTATTTTTCGGACTTTGGAAAATTCAGATGGTGGGATATCAGGGGCATGTTATACCGATAATGATTTCGGTTTGGGTAATGTGTCAGATTGAAAAAAGGCTGCATAAGATAGTGCCTGCAATATTTGATTTATTTGTCACTCCGCTTGTATCGGTATTTGCTACAGGCTATCTGGCACTTGCAATTATCGGACCGGTATTTGTGTTTGTGGAAAACGGATTTTTAAATGCGGTACAGATTCTTATAGCAATACCTCTTGGAATAGGTTCATTTATAATGGGTGCATTATATGCCCCGACAGTTGTAATGGGTATTCACCATATGTATACCATTATTGACTTCGGACAGATTGCAAAATACAAAGTAACATACTGGCTGCCCCTTGCATCCGCAGCAAATATAGCGCAGGGCGGCGCATGCCTTGCAATAGCTGTAAAGTCCAAGGATCCAAAGATTAAGAGTCTTTGCTTTCCGTCATCACTTTCAGCATTTATGGGTATTACAGAACCGGCAATATTCGGTGTGAATTTAAGATTTTTCAGACCCTTTATAGCAGGCTGTCTTGGAGGTGCTATAGGTGCAATGTTCGCTTCCATAATAAGGCTTGGAGCTACGGGAACAGGAGTTACAGGTATATTCGGAATTCTCCTTACACTCTCAAACCCGATAGGATATGTACTTATGTTTATCATATCAATGGCAGTGGCATTTGCGGCAAGCTGGATAATGACTCCTTCAAGTCTTATAGATGCAAATCTTGCTCCGGCAGTAGAGAAAAATAGTGACGCACAGGCTGTAGGAAGCGTGGATTCAAAAGAAGTTGACAGCGGTTTAAGGGTTGATATTAAAAAGGAGACTAATGATAAAGAGGCTGATGTGGCATCACCTCTTAGCGGTAAGATAGTTTCTATGGAAGAAACAAAGGATGAGACCTTTATAGCGGGCATACTCGGGAAAGGTGTATGTATTATACCTGACGGAGATACCGTATATGCTCCTGATGACGGCACTGTAATAGCCCTTATGGGACATGCTGTAGGTATGAAGCTTGATAACGGCGTGGAACTTATAGTACATGTTGGAGTAAACACAGTGGAGCTTGGTGGAAAACACTTTGAATCATTGGTATCAAACGGTGATAAGATAAAGAAAGGGCAAGCCCTTATGAAGTTTGATTCAAAGGCGATTTTGGAGGCGGGATATCTGATGACCACCCCTGTACTAGTGACAAACAGCTTTGAGTACAATGATGTAAGCTGTGCACCTTTCGGTGATGTGTCGGTAGGAGATAAGTTGATTACGGCGATTAAAGGATGATAAATTAAATAGAAATTGGTATAATAGGTTGTCAATAGACAGCCTATTTTTTGATATGAAGGCCATGCAGTCAGTCTGTGGTAAGCCCGGCTTTTTTTTATCAAAAATAGGAATAGTGATAACAGTAATATATAGTATTAAGTGGCTTATATTTCAGAAACAAATAAGTCTTAAAATATATGAATTGTTTTGAATACAGCATCAATAAGAAAGGGGAAAGTGGTATATTGGATTGTCGGTATACTACATAAGGATAGAATGATTAAAGATATTGTGCCTAAGAGAGCAAATATCAATTGTATTTCAGGAAACATTCTTATTTGACGGAACTTTGTATAGCAATATAATTTGTGGAAACAGAGATATAGGTAGAGATGAAGTTATACATGTAATAAAAGAAGTTGGGTTGGTAAGAAATTTACCGGGACTTAGTATTGATGAAATATTAAACATAAGCATTATTGAGGGTGGAAGGAATTTATCAGGTGGGCAAAAACGCATGATAGCTATTGCACGTGCTCTAATAAAGAAACCAAGTGTGTTAATACTTGATGAACCAACTACATACCTTGATGAAGAGACTAAAAACAATTTATGTAAATTTATATGCGATACTCAAGATACTATATTAATAATTATCTCCCATGACAGTGATTTGCGTAGAATAATAAAAAAGAAAATAGAATTAATATCAGAATAGTAATTTAAAAGGGACTGTATAGTCTCTTTTTTATTGTAAAATCGTAACAAATGCGTGCATGAGTTTAAGCATCTAAAGCACTCATTAAATACTTTACACTCACTTTTTAATACTTTTTTCACCATAAAATCCAGTCAGAAATGGCATAACCTTAGCAATACATAATATTATCTTTTAAAATAGCCACCATAGTGAACACGGAAACCTCCTCATTTTATACTAGAAGTGTATACAAAAACTCATAAATAGACAAATTTCAATGGGTAACTGAACTGTTATGATGCATTAAGCGAATTTTTGCAAGAAAAGCTTTTAAATAAGATATTAGAAAAGTTATTTACCACTTAAGACATCAGTTACATGATTCTAAATATGCCATACTTTTATTGCCGGTGCTATACCTAAGGCAAGAATATGCAGGTTTACTTATGTTTTGCAATAGGTATAGTTAGCAGATGTATCAAGATGTATCAAAATGAAACATCAACTAAGGAAAACTTGTATATTTAGAATAGATTTATTTAAATATTAAGTAGTGTTATCTGTGGTCTTTATACGAACTTTGATGAGTATTTATAAATGTATAGAACTATATTGTAAATATATATATAATGCAGATATATAAAACAAGGAGGAACTTCATATGAAGAGAAAAATAGCTATATTTTTAGTAACTACTATGTTGACAGGTTTATCAATGGGATGTTCAAAGGAGCAGGGTAATGCATCGAGTCAGGCTAAAGGAGACAGTATACAGATAGCGGTTGCAGCACCTATGACAGGAGATAATTCAGAATATGGCATAGGATTTTATAATGCTGCAATGCAAAAAGCCAAGGAGTGGAATGACAATGGAGGAGTGCTTGGAAGACAAATAGAAATTGTTCGTTATGATGACAAAAATACGGCAGAAGAAGCGACTACTATAGCACAAAAAATAGTATCAGATAAAAAAGTAGCAGGTGTAATAGGTCATTTTTCATCAGGAGTTTGTATGACAGCAGCTCCTTTATATCAGGAAAACAAAATAATAGAGATTTCACCTTCAGCTTCTCATCCTGAGTATTCGTTAATAGGAGATTATATATTCAGAAATAATACAGTTATATCAAAAGAAGCAGCTGCAAGTGTTGATATAGCAGTCAATGACCTAGGGAAGAAAAACATAGGAATAATATCCATAATGACTGATTGGGGAACCAATACATCAAAGATAATAAAGGAACTTGTAGAAAAAGAGGGAAACGGAGCTAAAGTTGTTGCACATGAGGAGATAATGGAAGGATCAGATGACTACTCTTTGGCTATAACAAAGCTTAATGAAGCAGGAGCTGATGTGGTTATTTGTTGTGGAATGTATAACTTGGTAGCTCCTGTTGCAAAACAGTATAAACAAATTAATCCGGATATAGCCATAGTAGGATTTTCAAATGCATATAGCCAACAGCTTATAGACCTTGGAGGAAGTGCAGTGGAAGGAGTTTGTTTCCCTGTAATATTCTTCTCAGAATCAGATGATGAAAATGTAATGAAATTTGTAGATGAATATACAAAGGCTTACGGGGCAGCACCTTCAGCACTCACAGCACAGGCCTATGATTCAGTAGGTTTACTTCTTACTGCAATTAAAGAATGTGACACAACAGACTCTGAAAAAGTTAAGGATAAGCTATACGAAATGGATTATAAAGGAGTGACCGGAGATACAAAATTTGATGCAAACGGTGATGTGGACAAAGACTTTATAAAAGTGACAATCAAAGACGGTAAGTTCATAAAGATGAATTAAGGGATTATTAAAAGAGGAATGCAATGATTGTACAACAAATATTTAACGGCTTGGCTCTTGGAATGGGATATGCACTGATAGCTGTAGGTTATTCTTTAATATTCGGAATATTACGATTGGTTAATTTCTCACATGGAGCCATATATGCCTTTGGTGCGGAAATGGCAATGATATTTATAGGAATGAGATTTGGCATAACTGCCGGTATAGTTACAGCAATGATACTAACAGGAGTCCTTGGTATATGTATAGATAAGCTGGCACTTGAACCGCTTAGAAAGAAAAAATCCAAACCTATAGCCTCTCTTATAACAACGATAGGTATTTCAAATATAATAACAAACCTTTTAATAGTGTTTTTAGGTTCGGAAAAAAGAAATTTTAACAATATATTCGGAGATGGAAGTATAAAGTTTGGGAATACAGTTTTGACCCATACACAGATAATGATGTGTCTTGTGTCATTAGCACTTATGCTTATATTAATGTTTATTGTGTATAAAACTAAAATAGGTCTTGCTATGAGAGCAACACAGCAAAATTCAAAAGCGGCGGCGATGATGGGTATAAATGTGGACTTTGTAATTGCATTTACCTTTTTCTTAGCAGGTGTGTGTGCAACAATAGCAGGGGCACTTGTAGGCGGATATTATCAGATTGTATACCCGAATATGGGATTTATGGCAGGTTTAAAGGCATTTGCCGCAGCGGTACTTGGAGGGATAGGAAGCTTACCGGGTGCTTTGCTTGGAGGATTGATAGTTGGAGTATCTGAAAGTATGGCGGCAACCTTTTTAGGTTCCACATACAGAGATGCCATAGCTTTTATTATACTTATAATAGTACTTATAGTAAAACCGAACGGACTTTTTGGAAGGGAAGGTATCAAAAAGGTATAGATATGAATAAAGATGCAAAAGAAGGAAATTTAATGTATAAATTCCAAAAAATTACATATACCTACAGGATATATTTGCTCTTAATTACACTTATATTGTTTGTAATTTTGCCATTTGTGTTTTCCAATCAGTATTTTCTGACCATAATTATAAAAATAGGTGTATATGTATGTCTGGCAATGGGGCTTAATATACTTACGGGTTATACCGGGCTGGTTTCACTGGGACATGCAGGATTTGTTGCCATAGGGGCTTATGCAAGTTCTATATTGGTTGTAAGGCATGGATTTAATTTTTTTGCTGCAAGCCTTGTAGGAATGATTGTAGCAGGTGTCATAGGGATGATACTGGGACTTCCAAGTCTTAGAGTGTCCGGAACATATTTATCTATAATAACACTTGGATTCGGTGAAATAATAAAGATGACGGCAATGAATTTTACCGCTTTGACAAACGGTACATTAGGAATAAAGAATATACCAAAGCCCGGTATTTTCGGCTTCACTCTTAATGTTACGAATTATGGTTTATATTATATGATGCTTATAACTGTTATTTTGATAAGTTTGTTTTGCTACTTACTTGTAAAATCAAAGACAGGCAGAGCCTTGCAGGCCATAAAAACCGATGAACTTGCTGCAACCATGATGGGTATAAATATTAATTATTATAAAATAATTGCATTTGTCGTATCTGCCATGATTTGTGCTTTTGGTGGGAGCCTGTATTCAGTTTTGATAGGATATATAGATCCTAATACTTTCAACTTTGATGTGTCAACTCTCATTCTGAGTATAGTTATACTTGGAGGTATGGGAACACTTAGGGGAATGTTTGTAGGTGCGATTATACTTATAGCATTCCCTGAAGTATCAAGATTTCTTATGGAATACAGATTTGTACTTTACGGAATTATACTTGTATTAATGATGAGATTCAGGCCGCAGGGGATTTTAGGTTATAAAAGCGTATTACCTTATGCTCTTTCAAAAAGCGTAAAGGAAAGAGTGGATAAGCTTGAGGGAAATGTCCTATGAAAAAAGAAGTAATGCTTAAAATAGAGGGAATAAAAAAGAGTTTCGGCGGAATACTGGCTCTTGACGGAGTAAGTCTTGAACTGAATGAGGGGGAGATAGTAAGTATAATAGGGCCAAACGGAGCCGGAAAAACAACGGTTTTTAATATATTAACCGGAGTTTATACACTGGATGAGGGAAGCATAATCTTTAAAGGTGAAGAGATACAAAACAAAGCCCCTATACATATTGTAAAGGCCGGCATATCACGAACCTTTCAAAATATAAGGCTTTTTAATGATTTGCGTGTAATAGAAAATGTATTAATAGGTGCACATCTTAATACTAAATACGGATTTTTTTCAGCTATCTTTAGAAACGGGAAATTTAAAGAGGAAGAAGACAGAGAGGCTTTAAGAGCAATAGAATTGTTAAAAGCTATAGGACTTGATCATAGAAGAGACGAATATGCTTCGAATCTGCCTTATGGGGAACAGAGAAAACTTGAAATTGCAAGATGCCTGGCAACCGGAGCAAAACTTATATTACTTGATGAGCCTGCGGCAGGAATGAATCCAAAGGAATCCGCTGAGCTTATGGAGTTTATCAAAAAGATAAGGACTATGGGATATACAGTTTTAATGATAGAGCATGACATGAGTGTTGTTATGAATATATCGGATAAAATATATGTTATAGACCACGGTAAACCTATAGCAAACGGATTGCCTGAAGAAATAGCCGTAAATGAAGATGTTATAAAGGCTTATTTGGGAGGTGTGGCAAATGCTTAAAATAAGTGATTTACATACATATTACGGTGTTATACATGCGTTAAAAGGCATAGATATGGAAGTCGGAAAGGGTGAAATTGTATCACTGATCGGAAGCAACGGAGCCGGAAAAACAACTTTGCTTAATTCTGTCATGGGAGTGTGCAAAAGCAGTAATGGAAAAATAAGTTTTAAAGATAAAGATATAACAAATATAAGCACATATAAGTTAAGTAAGCTGGGAATAGGAATATCTCCCGAGGGAAGGGAGGTATTCCCTGAGTTATCCGTTGAAGAAAACCTAAGACTTGGAGCTTATACTGTAAGTTCAAAAAATGATATAAGTACAGGTTATGAAAGAGTATATAAGCTTTTTCCAAGGCTGAAGGAAAGATATAAGCAAAGTGCAGGTACTTTATCAGGAGGAGAACAACAGATGCTTGCCGTAGGAAGAGCACTTATGTCAGCTCCGGAACTGCTTTTATTGGATGAGCCGTCTCTTGGATTAGCTCCGAATTTTGTAATGATGATATTTGATATGATAAAAGAAATAAATAAGCAGGGAGTTACCATACTTTTGATAGAACAGAATGCAAACATGGCATTATCAATATCAGATAAAGCCTATGTTCTTGAGAACGGAACTGTAAGTCTTAGCGGAAATGCTAAAGATATAGCAAAGGATGACAGGATAAGAAAAGCTTATTTAGGAATAGCTTAGGAGGGGAAAAAATGAAGAAAATAATTAACAATCCTAATGATGTTGTAAAAGAAGCATTGGAAGGTATGCAAATGGCATATAAGGATAAATTGGAATATGTTCCCGGATTTGAACTTATAGTCAGAAAAGAACTGAAAAATAAAGTGGGTATAATATCAGGAGGAGGTTCAGGACATGAGCCTTTACATGCCGGATATGTAGGTGAAGGTATGCTTGATGCGGCAGTAGCGGGAAATATATTTTCATCACCAAGTCCGGACAGAATAAGTGAAGCCATAGAAAGAGTGGATAAAGGCGAGGGAGTATTGCTTGTTATTAAAAATTACTCCGGAGACATTATGAATTTCGGACTTTCAAAGGATATGGCGGAGGCGGATGATAAAAAGGTTGCCACTGTTATAGTAAAGGATGATGTGGCTGTAGAAGACAGCACCTACTCAACAGGAAGAAGAGGCATAGCAGGAACAGTTTTTGTTCATAAAATAGCAGGTGCTATGGCTGAAAAAGGTGCATCTTTGGAAGAGGTGGAAAGAGCGGCAAACAAAGCTATAGCAAATATAAGAAGTATGGGTATGGCAATGAGTGCTTGCACTTTGCCGGCAGTCGGTAAACCCGGATTTGTGCTGGCTGAGAATGAAATGGAAGTGGGAATGGGCATACATGGAGAGCCGGGAATAGAAAGAACTTCCATAAAGTCTGCAAAAGAAACTGCCAAGATTTTGCTTGAAAAAATTTTAAAAGACTATGATTACAGTAACAGTGAGGTAGCTCTTTTGGTAAACGGACTTGGAGCGACTCCGCTTATGGAACTTTATATTTTGAACAGAGAGGTTTGTAATCTTTTAGAAGAAAAAAATATAAAGGTATACAAAAATATGGTCGGAAATTATACAACGGCTCTTGATATGTCGGGTTGTTCACTAACTTTAATGAAACTTGATAATGAACTTAAAGAACTTTTAGATGCTCCATGTGATACTCCGGCATGGAAAAACTGCTAAATAATAGGTGAGATTATGGGATTTGAGTTAAGCATGAAAGATTATGCCTCATATATGGTGAAGGCATATACAAAAATACATGAAAATAAAGAGTATATTACAGACTTGGACTTGGCTACAGGAGATGGGGATCATTGGGCAAATATGGATATGGGTTTTGGAAAAATATCCGAAAACATAAAAAACATTGAAGCGATGAGTTTATCCGAAGGAATGAAAGAGATAGGAAAGACAATGATGTCCGTTATAGGAGGATCTTCAGGTGTATTATACGGAAGTGCATATCTGGCTGCGGCAAAAACCCTAAAGGAAGTAGAACTTCTTGATAGAGAAAGTTTATACGAAGTTTTAAAAGCCATGCTTGAAGCGATTATGTCAAGAGGTCAGGCAAAGGCGGGGTATAAGACTATGATAGACAGTCTTTATCCGGCTGTTAAAGCTTATGAAGAAGCTTTAAGAGAAAATGATGATGATAAAACTTTGTGTGAGAAAGTTAAAAAAGCTGCTATAGACGGTGCCAATGAGACGGCAAAGATGGAAGCTGTAAAGGGGAGAGCAACTTATCAGGCGGACAAAGGTGTAGGGCATTTGGATCCGGGAGCCGTTACAATGTCATACCAGCTTGTTTGTCTAATGGAAGCGGTGGAGGAGAAGCTTTGATGGAAAATAAAAGGGAACTTTTAAAAAAAGTATTTGCAAACGAGGAAGTGAAAAGAGTTCCTGTAGGTTTTTGGCATCACTTTATACTGGGAAAAGAGCAGTTCAGAGGATTAGAAGATGAAAACATACTGAAAAGAGCAGTTGACGGACATAAAAAATACTATGAAACAATTAATCCTGATATGATGAAGCTTATGAATGAAGGTTTTATGGGTTATCCGCCGGTGATGGAAAATAAATTACAAAATGGAGAGGATTTACTTAAAATTAAAAGTATAGGTGAGGATCATCCGTGGATAAAGGAGCAGGTAAAGCATGTAAAAAAACTTGTTGATTTATTTAAAGATGAAGTTTTGACATTTTACAATGTGTTTGCTCCATTACAGGTAATAAGGATAAAACTGGAGTTTTATGACTTGGATTTTGACAGATTTGTGTATTTAGCGGAAAATTTTCCAAAAGAACTAAATACGGCAGGTTTGGAAATACAAAAAGACTTAAAGATATTGGTGAAAAAGATATTTGAAGAAACTGACTTGGACGGAATATACTACTGTGTTCAAAATATTCAAAGTGAAAAATACAGTAAAGAAGTTTATGATAAATATATAAAAACTACCGAACTTGATTTGCTTGATTTTGCCAATAAATACAGTAAATACAATATTCTACATGTTTGTGGTTATGCGGGACATAAGAATAACTTGCTTTATTATAAGGATTATAAAGCAGGAGCCTATAACTGGGCATCTTTTATCGAAAATATATCAGTTGAAGAAGGAAGAAAAATATTCGGTGCAAAATGTGTGATGGGAGGTTTTGCCAACAGCCCGGGTACACTGATAGATACCGGAAGTGATAATGAACTTTCAGAATATACACATAACTTGATTCTAAATAACGGATATAAGGGATATATAATAGGAGCCGATTGTTCAGTGCCAAATGATATAGATGATGACAGACTTAGAATCATATCAGATGCCTCACATAAGTACCAAAAAATAAAATACAATAAATAGAGGATTATAATAATATGAACAGAAAAGAACTTTTAGACAGCTTTTTAAAAAATGAAAAATCTGAAACAGTGCCTGTAGCTTTCTGGCATCACTTTGTTTCATTCCATAATCATTACAATTATGATGACAGTAAAGTGTATGAAACAGTAGTAAATGAACAAAAGAAATATATAGATGAGGTAAGGCCGGATTTTGTAAAGATAATGTCAGACGGATTTTTCGGACACCCCTCTCTTTGTGAAAAAAATATACAGACAATAGAAGAAATTAAAGAAATTAAATCGGTAGGTAAGGATCATGATTGGATAAATAAGCAGGTGGAGTATGTAAAAGAGATTTGCGAATATGCCGGAGATGAGGTATATAAGTATTATAATATTTTCTCTCCTCTTCAATATATAAGACTTCGTTTTGAGGAGTATGACGAAGATTTTACAAAATTTGTCAGACTTTTAAGAGAGGATACGGATGCGGTATGTGAAGCTGCAAAACGGATAGCGGATGATATAAAAATACTTGTAAAAAGGTTGTTTGAAGAAACCAAGGTAGACGGTGTATATTACAGTGTTCAGGCGGTGCAGGATAAAAGCATAGATCACGAATTTCACAAAAAGTATGTTGAAAGCCTTGATTTACTATTACTGGATTATATAAATGAGTTTACAAATAATATAATACTGCATATCTGCGGTTATGCTAAATATACCAATAATCTGGAATGGTATAAGGATTACCCTGTAAAAGCTTTTAACTGGGCGGTATTTACTGAGAATATTTCGCTTGAAGAAGGAAAAAAGATTTTTGGCGGAAAACCTGTGATAGGAGGCTTTGACAATGCAAAGGGAAGTATATTGTATACAGGAAGTGAAAATGACTTAAAAGAATATATTTATGATATTCTTGATAAAGCCGGTACAAAAGGTGTAGGATTGGGAGCCGACTGTACAATATCTGAGGATATAGATAAGTCAAGGCTTGAGTTAATAAGAAATATAGCAAGGGAATATGTAAAAACAAAGGCCGAATAAGTGAAGAGTAAAAAGATTAAGAGTTTTGTGGATAACTTTGCGGCTGTTATAGCGGATGTGCTTGATACAGATGTAATTATTGTGGATGATGACATGGATATTATAGGAAAGTCTTTGAAGTACTTTTCCGTGTATAATGATATAAAGATAGGTTCATTAATTGCGAAAGTTCTTAGTGAGAATGAGAAAATATATGTACAGGACAAATCCGATATAGACAGTTGCAGAAAATGTAAGGAATATAAAATTTGCAAGATGAGGGGATTTATAGGGGTGCCTATAAAATATGAAAACAAAATTATAGGTGTACTGGCACTTATATTGCAAAAATCCAAGGTAAAAAAGTTATTTGAAAAACTTGAATCAGCTTTGTTTTTTATGGAAAATATGGCGGATTTGATTGGTATACGCATAAATGAAATTAATGAGAGAAAATCTTTAAAAAATAGAATGCAAAAGATAGAATCAATACTTAATTTTACAAATGAAGCCTTAGTGTATACTGATCAATACGGAAATATAATATTTTTCAATAAAGCATTTAGAAAACTCTTTGAAAAAAAGGACAGTATACTTTACAGACCCGGAAATTTAAAGGAAATATACAAAGATATTTTAAGCTTATATGCCGAGAATAAAAAAATTGAAAATATAAAACTGTCTTTAGAATATAATGAAAGGCTTTTTTATGGCAGGCTGAGTTTAGAACCTGTAAATTTGACTATAGAAGATAAGGGTTTTATATGTCGTTTTGATGAATACGAAAATTCTGAGAAAAAAGAAAAATTTTATTTAAGTGGTTCTTTAGTAACATTTACATGGCTTGCAAAATATATAAAGCAGGAAGTTTTGGATGAGGCAAAAATCCTTGCAGGAAAAACAGGGGATATTTTAATACACAGCAAGGATAATGCACTGAACGAACTTTTAGCAAAGGCTATCTTTAATTATTCTGAAAGAAGGCTTGAAGATATTAGAGTAATATATATGCAAAACATCTATAGGGATTTACTTGATGAGTTTTTTATAAGTGAGTATGGAATATTAAAGATGACAAAAAAAGGGGCTTTTGTAATAGTACAACCTGAGGGAATGAATTTGCATATTCAGGACAGATTTGCGGATTTTATAAAAGAAAATGACAGGGCATTTAAAGAAAGGGTAAGACTTATATTTTGTACCTCGGAAAATTTATATGATCTCAGTGAAAACGGTTTGTTCAGCAAAAAATTATATCAATATCTGTCCGATATCTCACAAATAGGCATAGACAATATAGATGATGAATATGAACTTTTTGACGGGTTTATAAAAAATGCAGTGAAATATTATTCAGGCATTTATAAAAATAAGGGCTTTTCTTTATCAAAAAATACAATTACAGATTTATGGGAAATAAAAGAAAACTACAGTCTTACAGAATTGGATACTTTGATAGAGAGTATGGTAAGGTCAAATTCAAGTGAATATAAAAAGTTTGTCAAAAAAAAGTCTGTTATGGAGATGTCTGTAAGCGAATTTGAGGAAAAGTATCTGCAAAAGCTGATAAAACAGGGGAAAACTCAAAAAGAAATATATGAAATTATGGGAATGTCACGTTCAACCTTATACAGAAGATTAAAAAAGATGGAGGGGAAAAATACAAGCTATGGAAAAAAACAGTGATAAGTATAATTCCTATTTACAAATATTAAAGGAAGAATTAAAGCCGGCCATGGGCTGTACAGAGCCTATTGCTTTAGCCTATGCGGCGGCATTGGCCGGAAAATATTTGGAAACTCTACCTGAAAAATTGGAGGTAAAGGTCAGCACAAGTATAATTAAAAATGTTAAATCTGTTGTGATACCTAATACAGGCATGCTAAAGGGTATAGAAGCTGCAATCTGTGCAGGTGTAATAGGAGGAGATCCGGATAAAGAATTGGAAGTAATAGCCTATATGCCTAAAGAAAAGTCGGATGAAATACAAAAATATTCAAAGGCTGTCTGTATTGAGGTGGAACATCTAAAAGGAGGGGCAACATTTGAAATAATACTTTTTGCTTATGCAAAAGGTTCATGTGTTAAGGTACATATACTGGATAAGCATACAAATGTTGTGTCTATAGAAAAGGACGGGAAAATACTAAAAAAAGACTTGGCATATACGGATTCTTCTGAGAAAAACTCTGATAGAAGTATATTAAATATGAAAGATATTTGGGACTTTGCCCAAAGTGTGGATTTAGAGGATGTAAGGGAAATTATAAAAGCTCAGATAGATTGCAATATGAATATATCCATAGAGGGTATGAAAAATAACTACGGAGCAAACATAGGGAAGGTTTTGCTGGAGAGTGATGTAAACAGTGTTAAAACCAGAGCAAAGGCAATGGCAGCTGCCGGTTCGGATGCAAGGATGAATGGCTGTGAACTGCCTGTAATTATAAATTCCGGAAGCGGAAATCAGGGTATAACGGTTTCGGTTCCTGTAATAGTTTATGCAAAAGAACTTGGTGTAGATGAAGAGAAACTCTACAGGGCATTGGTACTTTCCAATTTAACCGCAATACATCAAAAGACAGGTATAGGCACACTCTCAGCTTACTGCGGAGTGGTAAGTGCGGGTGCAGGAAGTGGAGCCGGAATAGCATATTTATGCGGAGGAGGCTTTGAGGAAGTGGAGCACACAGTTGTAAATGCTGTGGCAATACTTTCCGGGATGATATGTGACGGTGCAAAATCTTCCTGTGCTGCAAAGATTGCCGCAGCGGTGGATGCCGGCATCTTTGGTTATACTATGTATAAATCCGGGCAGCAGTTTTATTCAGGAGACGGAATTGTTGCAAACGGGATAGAGCCTACTATAAAGAATGTTGGAAGACTTGGCAGAGAGGGAATGAAGGCGACCAATGATGAAATTATAGATATGATGATCGGTAAGGAGTAAATGGAAGTTCTTTATGGATGATTAAAACAGATAAAATTATTTTTTGTCTTTATTTTTATAAAGTATAAAAACATGTTAAAGTTCAAGCAGGTGATTTATCAAGATAGTAATAAAAAAGGGACTGTATAGTCTCTTTTTTATTATAAAATCGTAACAAATGTGTGCATGAGTTTAAGCATCTAAAGTACTCATTAAATACTTTACCATATCAAATAGTCAATATATAACTTCATTATTCTTTGCAGATTCAATAGCCTTGTATGTAGTTTCATTTTGCTTTAAAAAGTTCTGATGCCTGTTCTTTCAGCTCACTATCCATTCTCAATGTAAGATTTGCTTTTGATATATTTGCACCTTGTATAATAATTTTTTTATAGCAAACTGCAAATAAAGAGTGCAAGTGCAGGGCATGCAATACAGCTATGAAGGGTTTAATTACTGTACACGGGTATTATATTTTTGTTGCATTGATTATGAATGTAACAGAATATAAAGTGGATTTATAAAACACAAAAAGCTGTAAAAACTTACGTTGAATATTACAGCTTTTTGTGTATACTAAAAGTAGTAGAAACAATGTGAATTCAAAGGAATATGGCAAATATTTTACCTGTATCTGATTTGAGAAATTACAATGAAGTTTAAAAACTGTCAGAAAAGCAAACCTGTATATTTGACCAAGAACGGCATAAGATGTTTTGTAATTATGGATATTGAAGATTATACTGCAAAGACGATAAAAGAAATTTTGAGTGAATTTGAAAAGTGTGAATAATACTAAAATTACAAACGGAATATTATTACAAATTGTTTGTGATATGCATTGAATTTAGGGCTATGTAATAAGGAGATAGTGTAGGTAAAAAAAGTTTTTACCTACACTGCGTATAAAAAGATTCAACAAAAGAAGTAGTAAAAAAGTTACAGTGCAAATAAGTAACGGCGATTGGAGGTACAGTATGAAATGTCCGTATTGTGGTAATGATATGGAAGAGGGGAGAATTCCTACAGATAGATACAATTTAAAGTGGGAACCAATGGATGGAGGTATTATTCAAAGTGTTTTTAATATAGGGAAGAAAAATATAGAATTGACTTCATTTTTAGATAATAAACAATGTGTAGCTTATTTATGTAGAGATTGTAAAAAAATTGTTATAGATGTTGAATAAAGGGTAAGGTATTTGTATATTTTATTATCTATTTAAAATATTGGTGAGGATTATAGAAGTCTCCTCAAATAAACAATAAATTTATATACTTGGATAAAAAGGAAGTATGTGCTAGAATAGAATAGTATTAAGAATCCAATATTGGTGTGATTAATTATGCATTCATTCATACTTTAATCTGCATATATATTCTAAAATTTACAATTTTGAGACGGCCCTTGTAAATAAAGGCTTTGAAGCACCTCGAGTAATATATGTTACGAGATTTTGGGCGAAAAACGATTGTTAAATTTTAGGCACGCTAAAGCCCCTTGGAAGCCTTATAGAATAAGGGCTAGAAGGGGGTAGGGTTGAAAGATGATAACCCCGATAAGGGGACGGAAACCAAAGAACCACGCTGAAGTAATCAGTCATTTATCAAATGTTGAAAGATGATAACCCCGATAAGGGGACGGAAACAACTTAATTATACAGTTGGGAAAGCATATCCGAAGAAGTTGAAAGATGATAACCCCGATAAGGGGACGGAAACAAGATTGGAGATGGTGAAGTAAATGTCTCAGTCTATTCAGTTGAAAGATGATAACCCCGATAAGGGGACGGAAACAGTGATAACATTGTAGATTTACCACAACCTGAATATCCGTTGAAAGATGATAACCCCGATAAGGGGACGGAAACCTATGAAGATAAACTTGATGGGTTTAAAGATGAGTTGAAAGATGATAACCCCGATAAGGGGACGGAAACGGGTAAACTAACATCATTTATGTCAAGCCTTATGTCAGAGTTGAAAGATGATAACCCCGATAAGGGGACGGAAACTCAATCTTTTCTACAACTTCGATATTTTTATCCATCTCTTTACGTTGAAAGATGATAACCCCGATAAGGGGACGGAAACATAATACTGAGAATCAGTATATTCCAACCACATATACAGGTTGAAAGATGATAACCCCGATAAGGGGACGGAAACTTACTTGATTTTACTCTAATAGCATCAGAAAGTTTCCGTTGAAAGATGATAACCCCGATAAGGGGACGGAAACATACACAAAAAATTGTTAAAGATAGTATCGGAGATAATGTTGAAAGATGATAACCCCGATAAGGGGACGGAAACCAACCCAACTCTTCTTAACTTAGTTCTTCTCATTTTTGTTGAAAGATGATAACCCCGATAAGGGGACGGAAACTCCTCTATAATTGCCCGATTATTGACATATTGTTTATTAGTGGTTGAAAGATGATACCCCGATAAGGGGACCGAAAATAAAATAAATTTTATGTAAAAAAATATCCTGACCAAGTCACAGAGCCAAAAAGCTTTGCACTTGTCAGGATATTTTGTTATGCAGGGTTTAAAAGTTATTATTTTCCTACAGATTTTTTTATTTATATTTACAAGTAGGTATCCCCCACCGTCACAGCAGGTTTGTCTACATAAAAGCCCTCGGAGCTATGCGCTTTAGCATATCGATGAGCTTATCATCGGGGGTGATAAGCAAAAGAATATTCTCTCCGTTTTGTGGAAGAAAAAGAGAGTAGGAAGTATTCAAATCTCCGGTGGAGCAGTCAATTTTTTTTACATTTCTTTTCTCGTTCATCTTGGGGGATGAAGCGGGGAAAGCGGTTTCCAAAGTCTTTATATCTATATTCAGAAGATTTTTTCTTTTGGTTTTATTATATATGGCATCAATTGTTAAATCGGCATTTAATAAAGAATATTCATATTCTACCGATATTTTTGGATATACAAAGTAATAAAATACAAAGCCAAGCCCTACAGCAAGAATTATTGCAAATTGTATATAGATTGAGAGTACAAGAAAGAATACTATTGCAATGATATTGACAGCTGAAAGCATAATTGCATTTGTATCGGGTTTTATTTTTTTTACAAGTAATTCATAAAAAGTATCATTCATTGTTTTTCACCTTTAAAAAATTAGTAATCAATATGGCTATATTAAATATATTTGCACCTTCAAAGGTCTTTATATCAATGCCATATTTTTTTTCGATTTGTTCTATTCTATAGACCAAAGTATTCCTATGCATATGCATATACCTTGAAGTTTCTGCAATACTAAGATTATGACGAATGAAGGTATTTACAAGCTGTATACTTTCATCATCTATCTCTTCTCCTATATTATTTTTAAGAAATTTCTCACATACCGCTTTAGGTATATTATAAATCAACTCACCTGCACCCAAATCACCGGGGCCTGTTATTTTTTTGTCCGAATAAAAAATCCGGTTTATATTTAAGGCAGTATTGAGCTCCTTATATTCCTTTGTTAAAAGTGATATATCTGTAAATATATCGCTGTAGGCAATATATGCACCCGTCATTCCTTCGGTTTCTATAACATCTATCAAAGGATGTGATATATTGTCCTCACCCGGATATAAAAAGCATATATGGGTGGAGTCTGTCATACAAAGGTATTCCGAACTTTTACCGGGATATAGGGAAGTAATTATTTTTACAGTATTTTCATCAAGCCCGGCAGGAGCATAGATAAGATACAGACGCATCTTGGTACCGGGCTTTATGCCAAGTGACTTTATGGCATCTGCCTGCTCCTTATATGAGTAAACTCCGCCAAGTATATGTAAAAGAAGATTGGAATTTGAATATTTTTCCCTATAGGCAGCGGAAATTTTTTTTAATTCCGCAATATCGACTTCATCTTCATTTTCAATACTCAGCTTTACACCGGTAAGTTTATATATTTTATTTAATTCATTTCTTATATCAGTATTCATATCTACATTATAGCTTTAAATAATGTTACGGTCAAAAGCATTTTGATAAAGGGTGATTACAGACCGGGATTAAATAAAATAAAGGGGGAAATACCCCCTTATATATAATGATTTCAGCATCAAAACTTTAAATGTTTTGTAATCACAAAATTAGTTTGTAATTGTAAGCTCTGTTTCCTTATCAAAGATATGAACCTTTTCCATATCAAGCGCAAATTTTGCATGGTCGCCTGTTCTTAAGTTTGTTCTTGGATTTACTCTTGCTGTCATCTGGAAGCCTTCTACATCAAAGTATAAGAATACTTCCGCACCTAAGAGCTCATAAACCTTGATATCCGACTCGATAACACTGTCAGGAGAGCTGTTTATAAAGAGCTCTGAATCATGCATATCCTCAGGACGAATACCGAGCACTACAGTCTTACCGTTGAAGGAACCGTCTTTGAACTTGGCAAGCTTTGAGATAGGAAGCTTAAGAGTATTGGCTCCAACCTTTAAGAATACATCACCACCTTTATTCTCAACAACAGCATCCATAAAGTTCATCTGTGGTGAACCGATAAATCCTGCAACGAAGAGATTGCAAGGAGCATTGTAAAGATTTGCAGGAGAATCAACCTGCTGTACGATACCGTCCTTCATAACAACGATTCTGGTACCGAGTGTCATAGCCTCTGTCTGGTCATGAGTAACATAGATGATGGTGGCACCGAGTCTTTGATGAAGTTTTGAAATCTCGATACGCATCTGCACTCTAAGCTTTGCATCAAGGTTTGAAAGAGGCTCGTCCATAAGGAATACCTTAGGATTACGAACGATAGCACGTCCCATTGCAACTCTCTGTCTTTGACCACCTGAAAGAGCCTTAGGCTTTCTGTCAAGGAGTTTCTCAAGATCAAGGATTCTTGCAGCCTCACGAACAAGTCTGTCTATCTCATCCTTCGGTCTTTTACGAAGCTTAAGACCGAATGCCATATTGTCATATACCGACATATGAGGATAAAGAGCATAGTTCTGGAAAACCATGGCGATATCTCTGTCCTTAGGTTCCACATCGTTAACTACCTTACCGTCGATTTCAAGTGTACCGCCTGAGATATCCTCAAGACCTGCAATCATACGAAGTGTTGTAGACTTACCGCAACCTGAAGGTCCTACGAAGATGATAAATTCCTTATCAGCGATCTCAAGGTTAAAATCCTGAACAGCCTTAAAGCCGTTCGGATAAACTTTTTCAATGTTCTTTAATGATAAACTAGCCATATTGCCTCCTAAAATATATACGAAAATTTATGCTTTAAGTATATAAAATAAAGTGTAGGCTTTCAATCGCATGCATGACCAAAAATACATACCTTCTTTCGTCAAAATAACGAAGTGAGAAAGTACCATATATGATTTACATAAAATAGGTATTGTGCTATGCTAAGAAAAACATATCGACCGTAAAAAACTTAATATGATAAAGAAAGTATACGATAGATGTAAATAATATAGCGAGGTAAGAAAATGAAAAAGGCGTGGTGGAAAGAAGCGGTAGTATATCAAATATATCCAAGAAGCTTTTGTGACAGCAATGGTGACGGTATAGGTGATTTAAACGGAATTACAAGTAAGCTTGATTATTTAAAAGAGCTTGGAATAGATGTAATATGGCTTTCCCCGGTATATAAGTCTCCAAATGATGATAATGGCTATGATATCAGTGATTATGAAGATATAATGACTGAGTTCGGCACTATGGAAGACTTTGATAAGATGCTGGATGCGGCACATGAGAGAGGTATAAAGATAGTGATGGATTTGGTGGTAAATCATACCTCGGATGAGCATCCATGGTTTGTTGAAAGCCGCAGTTCAAAGGATAATGAAAAAAGAGATTATTATATCTGGAAGGAAGGCAAGGACGGTAAGGAGCCTACCAACTGGGGTTCGGCATTCTCAGGTCCGGCATGGAAATATGATGAACATACAGATATGTACTATCTTCACCTTTTCTCAGTAAAGCAGCCGGATTTGAACTGGGAAAATCCAAAAGTCAGAAATGAAGTCTATGATATGATGACAAGATGGTGTGAAAAGGGTATTGACGGATTCAGAATGGATGTTATAAGCCTTATTTCAAAGCCGGTGGGATATCCTGACGCAAAGGTGGTAGGACTTTACGGTGATATGGGTATATGTGCAAACGGTCCTAAGGTGCATGATTATCTTAAGGAGATGAATGAAAGAGTACTTTCAAAGTTTGATATTATGACTGTGGGAGAGACTGCCGGTGTTACTTTGGAGGAGGCAAAAAAATATGCAAATACGGACGGCAGTGAGCTGAATATGGTATTCCAGTTTGAGCATACCGACCTTGATGGCGGTGAGAGATTTAAATGGGATACAAAGCCTATGCCACTTGTTCCTTTAAAAGAAAATTTAAGCAAATGGCAGAAGGGACTTGAAGATGTGGCTTGGAACAGTCTGTATTTTTGTAATCACGACCAGCCAAGAATTGTATCAAGACTTGGTGATGAGAGTGATGCCTACAGAGAACTTTCAGCAAAATGTATTGCTACATGTTTGCATATGATGCAGGGTACACCTTATATATATCAGGGCGAAGAGCTTGGAATGACAAATACGGTATTTAACTCGTTGGATGATTTTAGAGATTTGGAGTCAATAAATGCCTACAGAGAGCTTATAGAGAGCGGTCTTTTTACCAAAGATGATATGTTCCCTAAGATTGCACATAAGAGCAGGGACAATGCAAGAACTCCTATGCCTTGGGATGCAAGTGAGAATGCAGGATTTACTACAGGTACACCATGGCTTGCACTTAATCCGAATTATAAAAAGATAAATGTTGCAGACCAGCTAAGAAGAGAGGATTCTGTATTCCATTATTATCAAAAGCTTATCAGACTCAGAAAAGAAAATGAAATAATAGTATATGGAAAATATGAGCTTTTACTTCCTGAGGATGAAAATATCTTTGCATATACCAGAACATTGGGTGATAAGAAGCTTATTACAGTATGTAATTTCAGCAAAAGCGAGCAAAAGTTTGACTTTACAGGCTATGAAAATGCAAAAGTTCTTATATCAAATTATGGTGGAGATATAAGGGATGGCGGTATATTAAAGCCTTATGCGGCTGTTGTGCTGTTACTTGATAAGAGTTAAAAAATATGATAAAATGTTGACTAATATTATTAAGATACTCAATGGAGGAGATTATAATGAAAAAAAGATTTTTAAGCGTTGCAGCAGGAGTTTTAGCTGTATCCGCTATGTTGGCAGGTTGTGGCGGTTCAGGTGCCACAAAAAATGAGAGTAGTGCAGACAATCAGAGCAGTGCGGCTGAGAGCAAGGCTGATACACCGGCAGCAAGCGGTGATGCACTCAGACTTATCAACGGTAAGATTGAGATTGACGAGCAGTTAAAGAAAGTGGCTGCAAAGTACAAAGAGAAGACCGGACAGGAAGTTGTTATCGAGTCTCTTGGCGGCGGTGTTAATATTCAAGGTCAGATAAAGAGCTATAAGGCTGCCGACAATATGCCTGATATTTTCGTTATAGGTGGTGACGGTGACTATGCAAACTGGACAGATGCTGTTGCAGACCTTAGCGATACAGAGTTTGCAAAGAATACAGACTTTGCTTACAAGGATAAGGAATCAGGAAAAGTAGTAGGTTTCCCATATGCGGTTGAGGGATACGGTATAACATATAATGCGGATATCTTGGAGAAGGCAGGTATTGATCCTGCAAGCCTTACAAATTATGAGGCTTTCAAGGCTGCTTTTGAGAAGCTTGACGGTATGAAGGATGAGCTTGGTATTCAGGCTGTGGCATCGGTAGCGGCTGAGTCTGGACAGATGTATTGGTCAACAGGTAACCACTTATTCGGTTACTACTATACAGGCGGTCTTGACAGAGGCGATACAAAGTATTTTGATATGGCAATGAAGGGTGAACTTGATGATAAGAGACTTGGTGAGTTTGCAGATATGGCAGAGCTTCTTTTCAAGTATGCGGATCCACAGGTTCTTATCTCAGGAACATATGATGATCAGCTTGCACTTTGGGCACAGGGTAAGACAGCATTTATTACACAGGGTAACTGGATTGATCCTTCACTTCCAACATATAATGTAACATTTAAGACAGGTCTTTTACCGCTTGCTTTCACAAAGGATAATATGACAAAGATTCTTGCAGACTGCCCATCATGGTGGTGTGTATATAAGGACGGTAAGAATGTAGAGGGTGCTAAGGCTTTCCTTGATTACCTTGCTACAGATGCAGAGGCACAGGAAATTCTTGTAAAAGAGGCAGGTATGATTTCTCCATACAAGAGCAGCACAATCGAGCCGGGAACACCTCTTGCATTAAGCTTAAAGAAGTATGTAGATGCAGGTGAGACATCTTCATGGTCATGGTCAAATATGCCTGAGGGACTTGCACAGAATGCACTCGGTCTTGTATTCGAGTCTTTTGCAAAGGGCGATATCACAAAGGAACAGTTTATAACTGTGATGAAGAGCACAATGGCTGAGTATATAGCACAAAATAAAAAATAATTAATATTTTAAAATGCTTCGCAAATTTGATAACAGCTTGGTCTTTTAAGAAAGATTCGGTGTTTAGACCTTTATAAGACCGAGCTGTCAAGTGTGTATATTGCCAAGGCATTTGGATGCTTTGCGATATTTATCGCAAAACAGATTTTTCTGTTTTAAGAAATTTTGAATGGCGACTTTTTAAAGTCGTCATTTTTTTATATAAGAAGGGGTGGCAGAGTAAATATATTGTCTTGTGGAAATGTCGCTCTAAACTCGGGCAGAAAACTGCCTGATTATTAAAAAATGAATCTTTGAAAGGAGTGAAAAGTGGATACAAAGAATGCAAAAATGCTTCCTTTGCTTATACTGGCTTTGGGAGCGGTATTGACTATTTATGCATTGATTTTGGATTTTACAAAAGCCACAGGTGAACTTAGAGGATATATACTTATTTTGGGCTTGATTCTGCTTATACTCGGTGTATTTAAATTCCCGCATAAAAAGCATACCAAAATCGTAAATATGGTATTTTTATTCCCTATGGTATTTACTTTTGCCGTAACTGTTATTATTCCGTTTATTTTGGGAGTTATATATTCATTTACAGACTGGAACGGAGTTCAGGTTACAAAATTTGTAGGACTTGGCAATTATATTACTATGTTTAAGCAGTCAGATTATGTATATTCATTTGTTATTACATTGATATATACAGTTATCAATATGATTCTGGTAAATATAGTAGGATTTATTCTGGCACTTGTATGTTCATCAAAAATCAAGGGTACTTCATTTTTCCGTTCGGCTTATTTTTTGCCAAATCTTATAGGTGGATTGGTACTTGGATATGTATGGCAGTTTATCTTTAATAAAGTATTTACAAGTATATTTGCCGGTTCGGTATCTATGCTGACCAATGCGAATCTTGCTTTACTTGCTATTTTGATAGTAAACACCTGGCAATATGCCGGATATATTATGCTTATTTATCTTACAGGTCTTCAAACTGTGCCTAAGGATGTATTGGAGGCTGCGGGAGTGGACGGTGCGTCTGCACTTACAACACTTTTTAAGATAAAGATGCCTATGATTGCAAATACATTTACAGTATGTATATTCCTGACATTGGTAAACTCTTTTAAGCAGTTTGACTTAAACCTTGCAATAACAAACGGTGCGCCCAGCCGTATAATGGGAACGAAAATCATACAGGCTACAGAACTTTTGGCATTAAATATCTATAATACCGCAATCGGAAAAAACAACTATGCTTTGGGACAGACCAAGGCGGTTGTATTCTTCATAATACTTGCAATTGTATCATTGACACAGGTTGCAATCAGTAAGAAGAGGGAGGTAGAGCTGTAATGAAAGCACAAAAGTTTAGAAATTTGATAGGCAGTATTATCGGCTTTATTATCGCATTTTTTATACTATGCCCGTTCTTTCTGGTGGTTATAAACTCTGCCAAGACCAGTGCAGATATAGTAATAAGCCCTATAAGTCTTCCAAAAAACTGGGGGCAGATGTTTGCCAACTTTAAGGGTGTTATAAATAATGTCAACTTCAGTTATTGGAGTTCATTTAAAAGTTCACTTATAATTACAGTGGTTTCACTTATACTTTTGACATTGTTTTCATCTATGGCTGCATGGGTACTCAGCCGTCATCACAAAGAGGGCTGGTCAAACTTTATCTTTATGATGTTTGTAGCGGCTATGGTTATACCTTTCCAGGTAGTTATGCTTCCTATACTTACAGTATTTAAGAATATAGGAAACTTCACAGGAATACAGATGCTTTCAAGCTATAAAGGTGTTGTATTTGCATATTTGGGATTTGGAGGTTCCATGTCAATCTTCGTTTTGCATGGATTTATAAAGGGTATACCTAAGGAGCTTGAAGAGGCGGCATGGATTGACGGCTGTTCTCCTGAGGGTACTTTCTTTAGAATAATTATGCCTCTGCTTCGTCCCGTACAGATGACTGTTTTGATACTTAACGGTTTGTGGATATGGAATGATTACCTTCTTCCATCTATAATGCTTGGACTTAACGGCAGGATAAAGACTTTGCCTATTGCGGTAAGCAGCTTTGTAGGCTCTTATGTAAAGCAATGGGATTTGATTCTTAGTGCGGCATTCCTGGCTATGATTCCGATAGTAATATTATTCCTTGTGGCTCAAAAGCAGATTATTCAGGGAATGGTAGACGGTGCTATTAAATAATGGGCTTAAAGATTGGGGGCTTTTATAACTCTTAACAGACTTTAAGTTTAAATATAAGCCATGCAACAATGAGTTTGCGTGGCTTAAAAAATAAGGAGGATATAATGAGAAAAAGTGGAATATTACTACATATAAGCAGTCTTCCGGGAAAATACGGAATAGGAAGCTTTGGAAAAGAGGCATACCGCTTTGTAGATAAATTAAAGAAAGCAAAGCAATCCTTCTGGCAGATATTGCCACTTGGTCCTACAGGATATGGTGATTCACCATATCAGTCATTTTCTACTTTTGCCGGTAATCCGTATTTTATAGATTTGGAAACATTGATTGAAGAAGGACTTTTAACAAAAAGTGAATGTGAAAGTATAGACTTCGGTACAAATTTAAAAAAGGTTGATTACAAGAAACTCTACGACGGCAGATTTGAACTTTTGCATAAGGCATATGAAAGAGCCAAAGTATATGAGGATGATAATTTTGCAGACTTTGTATATGAAAACTCCAAATGGCTTTGGGACTATGCTCTTTTTATGGCATTAAAGGATTATTTTAACGGAGAACCCTTTAATACTTGGCCAAAGGATATCAGAGAAAGATATGATTATGCCATAAATTACTATAGAGAAGAACTTTATTTTGATATTGAGTTTTATCAATTCTTACAATATAAGTTTGATATACAGTGGAAAAAATTGAAGGCGTATGCAAATGAGAATGGTGTTGAAATAATCGGAGATATTCCGATATATGTGGCGATGGACAGTGCAGATACCTGGGCTCATCCGGAACTTTTCCAGATGGGAGAGGATGGAAAGGCTGTGGCTGTGGCAGGATGTCCGCCTGACGGCTTTGCACCGGATGGGCAGCTTTGGGGAAACCCTTTGTATAATTGGGGATATCACAAAGAAACAGGCTTTAAATGGTGGATAAAGAGATTAAAAAAGAATTTTGAAAAATATGATGTTATCCGTATAGACCATTTCAGAGGTTTTGATGAGTATTACTCCATACCTGCCGAGAATGAAACTGCGGCAGGCGGTCACTGGGAAAAGGGCCCAGGCATAGAGCTCTTTAATAAAATCAAAGAAACACTTGGTGATTGCAAGCTGATAGCGGAGGATTTAGGCTATGTAACCGACAGTGTAAGAAAACTTGTAAATGACAGCGGTTATCCCGGAATGAAGGTTTTGGAGTTTGCATTTGATTCAAGAGATACCGGAAGTGCCAATGATTATCTTCCACATAATTATACAAAGAATACCGTGGTATATAGCGGAACTCATGACAATGAGACTGTGATGGGCTGGCTTGATGATATTACTGAGGAAGAATTTGATATGGTACTGGCATACTTTAACCTAAGAAAGGATGCAAAGAATACCGAGATTTGTGATGCCATAATAAGAGGAGCCATGGGCAGTGTTTCAGATACCTGTATCATACCTATACAGGATTATTTGCATTATGACCACAAGTATAGAATGAACACCCCGTCAACCATAGGAAAGAACTGGATGTTCAGGCTTGTTGAGGGCGAGATAGATGAAGCGACTTGGAAGAATATTAAGTATTTGACTGAATTATATGGTCGAGGATAATTGGAAATAAATTTAGTGCTACTAATTATCATATAATAATGGTATAATAAGGACATAATATTTTAAGAGGTGAAGATTATGCCACAAATTATTCCAATTAAAGATTTAAAAAATACTTCGGAGATTTCAGATCTATGTCACAGTACATCAGAACCGGTTTATATTACCAAAAATGATTATTCTTAGCTTTAAGAAAGAACCTGTCAGATGGTGTTTTTCTCTGACAGGTTCTTATTTTATAATATTTCAGTCTTTAAATCTCCACAACCAAAGCCTGATAGCCTTCAAGTCTTATCTCTGTATCCGATACAAAATCAACATTTTGCACATTATTTAAAACCACCTTTTTACATTTTGAAGGGAGTTTTACTGTCTGTGCTTTTGTTTGGAAGTTTCCAAGTATAAGTAAGGTCTGATCTTTTGATACTCTTTCAAAAGCCATAAGTCTTTCTACATCCGGAAGATATGGTATGGTCTTACCATATACAACAGTCTCGGAGTATTCGGGATTTTTTCTGAGAGCGGTAAGCTTTTTATAGTAAGAGAGTACTGAATCAGGATCATTTATCTGTGAAGCCACATTGATTCTTTTATAATCCGGGTTTACCATAAGCCATGGCTTTCCTGTGGTAAAGCCGGCATTTTCACTTGTATCCCATTGGAAAGGCGTACGGCTGTTGTCACGGCTGTAATGCTTTACGGCCGCAAATGCCTCTTCCGGAGAAAGTCCGGCTTCTATTGCTACTTTATACTGGTCACGGGTTGATATATCATCTATTTGTTCCATAGAGGTGAAGTTTACATTCTCCATACCTATTTCCTGGCCTTGATATATAAACGGAAGTCCACGAAGCATAAACTGCATTGTACCGAGGAATTTTTTTGCGGTTTCGCTAAGCTCGTCTTCAGGGATATAGTGGCTCACACCTCTTGGCTCATCATGGTTTTCGATAATGGTGGAAATCATTCCGATATCACCGATTTTTTCCTGAGTCTCAAAGCAGCATCTCTTATAGTCGTCGGGAGTAATAGGCTTGCAGTCATACCAACCGTTTCTACTCTTTCCGAATATTGTCTCATTGAAGTCAAACATACTTGAAAAATAGCCGTCATCGCCGATGAAAAGCGGGATATCCTCTTCACGCTCGTCAAATACTTCGCCGACTGTGAAAGCATCATGCTTGGCAAATGTCTCATTTTTAAGTTCTGTAAGGAAGTCACCTACACCTATAGCATCCTTAAGCATTCTATGTGGCTCCACAAAGCCGTCTTCTCTATCCGGTGAGTAGCAATAGTCAATTATAGGGAGAGCCTTCTTTATATTTATAATGGCATCAATTCTAAAACCTGCAAGTCCTCTCTCAAGCCACCAGTTGATCATTGTATATATTTCTTCGCGAACTTTTTTATTTTCCCAGTTGAGGTCAGGCTGCTTTTTATGGAAGAGGTGAAGATAGTACTTGTTTGTGCCGGGGATCTTTTCCCATGCACTTCCGCCAAAGTATGAACGCCAGTTATTAGGTTCTTTACCGTCTTTTCCCTCTTCAATATAAAAATACTTGCCATATTCACCGTCAGGATCGGCTAATGCCTTTTTAAACCACTCATGTTCATCCGAACAGTGATTTATTACCAAGTCCATAAGGATGTGCATATCTCTTTTTTTAGCTTCTGCCAAAAGCTCGTCCATATCATCCATATTTCCAAAAATCGGATCTATATTGTAATAGTCTGAAATATCATAGCCCTGATCTGCAAAAGGAGAGCAGTAACAGGGAGAAATCCATACTATATCAACGCCAAGATCCTTTAGATAGTCAAGTTTTTCAATAATACCCCTCAGGTCACCCACGCCGTTTCCTGTAGTATCATTAAAACTTTTCGGATATATCTGATAGGCAACTTTTCCATGCCACCATTTTTTTAACATAATCAACCTCCTAAGAATTTTTTTCTAAAGTCATAATTTATCACAATATCTATCTTTATGCAAATATAAAAATAAGGTGCTTGTAAAGTTACATACACCTTATTTATAAACTATTTAAAGATTTTCTTTAAAACTACACCGCTGCCTATCATAGATAGGATAAATGCGGAAAATATTATTACAATTCTCTTTGACATATCCATAAAAAAGCCCTGAGGCACTATATTTATAAGATTGTCGGTAGCAGGATCAAGCATCCACAAATCATTATTAAAAAAGATATGGTGGAAGATAATAAAATATTTTTCAAAATCTCCGGCAATAAGAAATACCAAAATACCGGTGAGGGCAAGAGTAATCAAAGTACCGTATATCAGTACATTTGAAAGGAAATGAGATATCCTCACCCTTGATATTTTAGCAAAAATAATGCAGATAATACTGATAAATACAAGTATATATCTAAGATAAACCGCTCCTATAAAGAGACCTCTCACATCTTCCATATGTAAAACCTCTCTTTCATTAAAGAAAGGTATATAAGTACCACCGATATTTGCCTGTATATCTGAGAGTTTTTCTCTGTCACCCTTCAGATAAGCCATCATATCCTTTGTGACATTCATAAGCTCGGGCATTGAGATATCCACGGAAGATGTTACCGCATATTTATTATATTCTTTTTCATAGAATGAAAAGTCTGAATATGCGGCAATTTCCACAGAGCTGATAAGCGCAATAAAAATCAGTGAAAAGCTTAAAACAATTCCCAAAAAGAATCTAAGTATTTTCATCAAGTATCCTTCCATGATTTTATAACCTTCAGCCTTGTAAACTCTTCACGATCCTTTTCTTCCAAAGCATTCGTGATATTTTTTGTAAGAGTTTCATAGGTTGGAATAGTGATATTCTTCAAGGCATTTGCTCTTTTTTGAGTCTTTTTAATATTTCTTGCAAGTCTGTATGCGGAGTTTTCTATCATGGAAAGCTTGACAGTAAGTTTTTTCACCTCATTAAAGCATTCTCTTGCCTTATCAAGTGATTCTCTTGTAGAAAAATACGCATAGGTGGGAGTGAGTTCGGTATCATTAAATCTTACAAGCGGAATCTCTGTTCCCATTACCGATCTGGTCTTTATCTGTATACTGTCTTCCACAGGTACGGAACCTGCCACATCAGATACAAAGTCAATACCCAGTTCAATATTTGCATACATCAGTGCTGTATATGCGGCACCAAATGTTGAATCTATCTGTTTTTGTATTTCCTTAGCCTCTTCAATCAGCCCCATAAGCTCACGGATAAGAATATTTCTTTTCTTATCCATTAAGCCATAGCCCTGTCTTGCCAGTGCCAGAGAGTTTTTTGAGGCTATAAGATTGCCCTTGGTAGGGAATGTATTTATATTCATAATCAATCCTCTGTTGCGGCAGGAACAATCTCACCTGAGGCATCAAGTACTGTAGGCTTATAGTACTGATCAAGCACCTTGGTATCGATCCTGTCAAGCTCGCCTCTTGGCATCAGACCTAGAAGTTTCCAGCCTATTTCCAAAGTATCAAAGATCGTTCTGTTGTCATTGGCTGACTGACCTATAAAAATCTGCTCAAATGCCTTTCCGAACACCAGATACTGCTTATCGGTATCGGAAAGTTCATCCTCACCTATAACGGATGCAAGCGCTCTGGCATCACCCACTTTAGAGTAGGAAGAGAAGAGCTGATTTGCCACATCCTGATGATCGGCTCTTGTAAAGCCTTCACCTATGCCGTCCTTCATAAGTCTTGAAAGGGAGGGAAGCACGGAGATTGGAGGGTAGATTGACTGACCGTTTAAATCTCTGTCAAGAACTATCTGACCTTCGGTGATATATCCTGTAAGATCGGGAATGGGATGAGTAATATCATCATTGGGCATGGTAAGTATAGGTATCTGTGTAACTGAACCGTTTACACCGCTTACAATACCTGCCCTCTCATATATGGTGGCAAGTTCGGAATACAGATATCCCGGGAAACCCTTTCTTGAGGGTATCTCACCCTTGGAAGAGGATACTTCACGCATTGCCTCTGCAAAAGAAGTCATATCCGTAAGTATTACAAGTATATGCATGCCCTTTTCAAAGGCAAGATATTCCGCAACACTAAGAGCCACTTTCGGAGTGATAAGCCTTTCCACCACGGGATCGTTTGCAAGATTGATAAAGGTGATAACATGGTCGCTTACACCGCTTTCCGCAAAAGTTCTCTGAAAGAAATCAGCTACATCATGCTTTACACCCATAGCCGCAAATACTACTGCAAATTTTTCATCTTCTTTGTCTGTATCACCCAGTGAAGACTGGCGTACAAGCTGTGCCGCAAGTTCATCATGAGGCAGACCGTTTCCTGAAAATATGGGAAGTTTTTGACCTCTGATAAGAGTCATAAGCCCGTCAATGGCTGAAATACCGGTTCTTATATAGTTTCTGGGGTATTCTCTGGTAACGGGATTTAGAGGTTTGCCGTTTACATCTATGGTTTTTTCTGCTTCCACATTTCCAAGCCCGTCTATGGGCTTTCCGATACCGTTAAAGGTTCTGCCAAACATTGCTTCTGAAACACCTATTTCCATAGGTTTTCCTGTAAGCTTGGTATGTGTATTTCTAAGAGCCATACCGTCAGTACCTTCAAAAACCTGTATAACAGCTTTATCACCGTTTATTTCTATGATCTTGCCAAGGCGTTTTTCCTTGCCGTTTACAGTCATTTCTACAATTTCATCATAGGCAGCACCCTTGACACCCTCAAGAACTACCAGCGGTCCGTTTATGGAGCTAAGTCCAAGGTATTCTATTGACATGTTTTTACCTCCTATGCATTCTTTTCAAGTACTGTTTCGTAGAATCTGTCAATGTCTTTTATATAATCATCAAGCATCTCAAGTTTATCATTCGGAACATCATATTTTATAGAGGAAACTCTGTCCCAGATACTGTCCTGATGCAAAACGCTCATAGGCATACCCTGATGAACCAATGCCTTTGATTTTTGATAAAGATAGAGTATAACATCCATCATCTTGTACTGCTTCATAAGAGGAACACAAGTATCATCCTTATGGAAGGCGTTTTGTTGCAGGAAGCCTACTCTTATAACTTTTGCAATATCAAGTACAAGCTTTTGATCATCGGGCAATACATCTGCACCGATAAGCTTTACTATCTCCATCAAAGCTGCTTCCTGATTCAGGATATAAACAAGTCTGTTCCTATATTCTACAAAGTTTTTATTTACATGCTCTGAATACCATGGAGCCAAATCATTCAGATATTCGGAATAACTGTCAAGCCATTGGATAGCCGGAAAATGTCTTGCATAGGCAAGCCTTTTATCCAGTCCCCAAAAGCAGCGTACAAATCTTTTGGTATTTTGTGTTACAGGTTCTGAGAAATCACCACCCTGTGGAGATACCGCACCGATAATTGATACGGAGCCTTCACTGCCGTTTAGAGTCTGCATCATGCCGGCTCTTTCATAGAATGCTGAAAGTCTGGAAGCCAGATATGCCGGGAAACCTTCCTCGGCAGGCATCTCCTCAAGTCGTCCGGAAATCTCACGAAGAGCCTCAGCCCATCTGGAAGTTGAATCCGCCATAATTGCGACATCATAGCCCATATCACGGTAATACTCCGCAAGTGTTAAACCGGAATAAAGGGATGCTTCTCTGGCTGCCACAGGCATATTTGAAGTATTTGCAATAAGAGTTGTTCGATCCATCAAAGGATTGCCTGTCTTAGGATCGATAAGTTTTGAGAATTCCTCAAGAACCTGTGTCATCTCATTGCCACGCTCACCGCAGCCTATATAAATAATGATATTTGCATCAGACCATTTTGCAATCTGATGCTGACTCATAGTTTTACCTGTACCAAACCCCCCGGGGATTGCCGCAGTACCTCCCTTTGCAAGCGGAAAGAGAGTATCAAGTATTCTCTGACCGGTGATAAGAGGAATACTAGCCGGAAATCTTTTCTTTACAGGTCTTGGCACACGAATAGGCCAATGCTGTGTCATTGTAACAGGAATCTCGCTACCGTCCGTAAGCTGTAATGTAAGAAGCCTATCATTGATGGTATATTCACCATCCTCCACTACATCCAGCACATAACCCTTAAGATTTGGAGAGAGCATTACTCTATGCATAATGGCGGGAGTTTCCGGAACTTCCGCAATGATGGTGCCTCCGTCTATTGCCTGACCGGGTTTTACCGTAATATGGGTTTTCCAAAGCTTTTTGGTATCAAGTGAGTCAACACTTACACCTCTGGAGATATAGGTACCGTCCACCTTGGCTATCTCACTAAGAGGTCTTTCTATACCGTCAAAAATATTATTGAGTATTCCGGGGGCAAGAGTTACAGAAACCGGAGAACCTGTACCTGTAACTGTTTCACCGGGCTTTATACCTCCGGTTTCCTCATATACCTCAATAACGGTTGTATCGGATGTAAGCCCTATTACCTCACCCACCAGCTTTTCTTCCCCGACATATACCATCTCATGCATCTCAAAGCCCGAATCATTTGATGTTTTTACTATAGGTCCGTTTATTGCAAATATAATACCTGTGCTTGCCATTATAGTACCTCCATTTCCACATCAAATTTTTCCTTGGCTTCGGCTATTTTTTTCTCAAAAGAATTGTCGATAAGGATATTTTTTGCAGGAATTACAGCTCTCATACCGCCATGGAAGGGATATTTACTTATGGATACATCAATGCCATGCTTTACAGAGAGTCCATGTGCCAGAGCTTCATCATTGGGATCTATATATATCTTCACCTCATCATCTCCGGCAAACTTTAATGCTCTTTCTATCTGCGAGTCAAGTAAAGCCTCATATTCAGGAGAAGCCTGATAATCTGCCAATCTTCCATCAAGCTGTGTAAAAATCTTTTCCTTCAGTTCAGCAGCTTTTTTACTGAGCTCCATTCGTAGTTTTATCTGTTCAAGAGCAAGTTCCTTGTTGATCTCCTTGTCAATTCTTGTAGTTTCGGTTTTAACTTCCATATCAGCAAGTTTTATCTCACTGTTTTGGTAGTCTAAAAAATCCTTTTCTAAAGCATTTTTATAATCTGAAAGTATTTTTTCCGAGGCAGCCATGGCATCAGCCATACAAGCCTCTCTAAAATGCTGTAGTTTTTCTTCTATTGTCAAGATAATACCTACCTTTTTAATCTAAATACAACAGTTTTAATAAAAAACCGTAAGTTTCATTTTGCGGGATAAAATCCATACAAAATATATTTCCGATAAACAAATATATGTCTATAGCTTTAAACCTATTGCTTCATTTACATAATCCGTAATGAAGTTTTCGGATCTTCCGGTACCATGTCTGTCCGGTATATCAATAAAGAGCGGTATATGTGCTTCCATCTTATATTTGTTTACAATTTCGGGATAGTCCTTTGAAAACTTCTCGGTAAGAAGTACTATGCCTATATCCTTACTGTTTATAACAAAATCCAGAGCACAGATAAGTTCATTCTTTTCATGAACCACCACCCCTTCCACTCCTGCAAGCCTCATACCTGTAAGAGTATCCACATTGTCACTTATAAGATACATCTTCATAAAATTGTCCTTATAAACGACCGAGGATCATAAATGCGACTACAAGTCCGTAAAGACAAACACCCTCTGCAAGACCTACAAAGATAAGTGATTTACCAAGGATTGAACTGTCCTCACTGATAGCCCCAAGTGCTGCGGAAGCCGCTGCGGATACTGCAATACCGCCTCCTACACAGGCAAGACCTACTGAAAGAGCCGCTGCCAGATATCCAAAGCCTGTAGCTGATGAAGCACTTGTGTCAGCTGCGGCATAGGCATTACCTGATAAAAATACCACCGTAGTGATTAACATAACACCGAAGAACATAATTACATTTCCGGCAAGTGCCTTTTTATAGCGACCTTTAGTTTTTTCACCAATCATAAATGCAATATATGGAACTGCAATACTTAAAATAAGGGCTGCTACTAATGTGATTTTAACTAATGTATTCATTTTTTCTCCTAACTAAAAACAATATAAATATGACAAAGTCATAAGGTTTAATGATATCAGATTATTATTTGTAGGGCTTAAAAGGTCTGCCGCCTCCGGTATAAAATCTTGAGAATAACTCATAGTATTCCAGACGCAATACCTGTATACCTACAATCAAACCTTCCATACCCATTACAAAGATATTTCCAAGTACAACAGCTATCCAATTGATATTGCCGCTTTCTGCTCCGGAGAGCATAAGCACCACCTCCATCATGGCGGCATGGCTGACTGCAAAAGCACCTATTCTGACAAAGGACAATGAGTTTGAAAAATAACTGAGAAGTACTTCAAAAAGCTCAAAGAATCCCTGTAGTATAAACATACCCGTACCGCCTTCAAGATGTACCTTCTTTTTCTCAAGCAGAGCTGACAGAGGCTCCTTTAAGAAAATAAGAATCAAAGGCAGAACAAACATAATAAACAGTACCATGGATGCAGGCAGGGCATTACCCGTCATAAAAAGGATAATGGTAATAAATGCCGAGGTATAAAATACAAGTCCCGCAACACCGTTTGTATCAAATAATGCCTCTCCGGACTTTTTAAACCTGAGCTTTGTTAAAATACTTAAAATCATCATAAGTATGATAATAAGCATACCCAGAGCAATGGTTACAACAAAAACGGTATTTAAGTTCCCGATAACGGGAAGTGAGGTCATAGCCTTTGCAGGTCTTAGCCAAAGAGGGCTTATTATATCTTCAAATCCGAATATGGAACCGAACATAAGCCCGAATATTGTAGAGAAGAATCCGCATCTGGCAATGATTGCCGCAAGCATTGATTTCTTTTTAAATGCAATAATGCTTCCAAGGATTAAAAGTACCAGTCCCTGTCCCACATCTCCGAACATAAAACCGAATATAATGGAATAGGTAAGTCCTATAAGTATGGTAGGATCAAATTCCTTATAATTTGGAAGACCGTACATCTCGACAAACATCTCAAAAGGCTTAAAAATTGCATTATTCTTTAATTTTACAGGTGGAGTGCCGGCAACCTTTGAAAGATCCTTTTCCATAATACAAAAAGTGGAAGGCTCATTTTCAAGTTCCTTTTCCAGTTTTTTTGCATCACTTTCTGTAAGCCATCCGCAGATAATATAAAAGACCTTTTTATCTTTCCTGTTATCTCTGGTAGCGGCGGCATACTTTCTTACATCAAAAACCTTGTTAAACCTGTGGAGCACCTGATTTGCAAGTAAAAAATCCTCACGATTATCTTCAAGGGTTTGAACTATTTTATTATCAAGTGCAAGTATACTGTCCTTTAATTTTTGTATCTTGGTTTTAAGCTTTGCACCGGCAACGGCAGGAGTACCGTGATATTCATCCGGCAGGAAAAATCTTTCAAAATGCATGGAAGAATAAATGGCATCTATCTGTTCTGAAATAGAATCCGGTACAAAGTATACGCCCCATACTTTATCATCTATTTCCCTTGCCTTATAAAAAATCGTATCAATATCCTCATATACAAAGGTCATAAACTTCTCATAATATTCCTTGGGCATGGAGCCGAATCTGAAGTTTACATATTTAAAATGAAGAATTTTCTCGGTGTCATAATCCAGTCCGATAAAATAGTGAACATTTTTGAGTTTTTCTTCATAGTCTGCAAGTTCTGCTTCAAGCTCATTCTTTTTCTTGGAAAAACTCTCTACCTTCTCGGAAAGACTGCGGGTTACTTTGTCGGCCTCTTCGATACTCATTTGACGATTTGTTTTGAAATTTTTATCTTTTAAATATTCTTTCAGCTCCACAGACCTGTTTAATATATCTTTATAGGGGTTGCTGTCTGTAAAGGCATGCAGTTCCTTTACATTTTTTAACTCATACAAAGCGTTTTCCAGCTGAAAATCATACTTACTGATATAGGTTTCAATGATTCTGTCAATATCGTCTTTCGGGCCTGTGATATTCAAGAATTCCATTCTTTCAATCATGCGAAAGACCTCCTTGCTTTAAGTTTTAAAATCTTAGTGATAATATCCTCTGAAGATAATGAATATCTGATAGATTCTATTATCTCTATGACTCTGCTTATTTCGAGTTCCCTAAAATACAGATAATAGCTAAGTGTTGCCAGAGAATAGGGATTATTTTTTTGTTTTTGGTATATAAATATTCCAGTGTAGCCATATAAAATTCTTCAAGCCCCGGTCTGATTTTGAAAAGTTTTGAAGATAATCTGCCATAATATGTGGTATCAAATACTTCATTAAACTCATCAGCTCCTTCAGCTTCCGTCATCCTCTTTATCTCATCCGGGCTTAATTTATAATAATGCGGGGTGAGTGTGGCATATATCTTTGCATTATCCACTTTGTAATACTTCTTGGTTCTATATATCCATTGCATATTTAAGAAATCACATCTTGTACCAAGGATTGACAGTACCTCTTTTTTCTCATCTCCTTTCAGCTCTTTGTTTGCAAATTTAAAGCAAATCTCAAAGTAATAAGAATCAAGTGCAAGTGCATAATCAAATATACCGGTGGAGCCCTTTAAAAATACTTCATTCAAACAATTATAGTATTCGGTATTTTTAAGTGCTTCAATGAACTGTGATATATCCTTTGACGATATAAGATCCTCAATATTTAAGTTCATTTTTTTGCCGAGATATTGTGAATACAGTTTTAAATCCAAAGATGTCGGTCTATGACTGAGAATGTCTCTAAGCATACGCTTTAAGACATAGATTGTATTGTACATAGATACTAAGTTCAGATATTTTTTCGGAGTGCTCGAGCTGAATTTACAGAGTCTTGAAAACTCCTCCAGATTACTTAGCAATAATATTTGCTCGATATCCTCTCGATGCAATGCATTGATATCAATGTTTTTAAATACATTACTGTAATATTTATAATGCATAAGCTCATTTACAGCATCAGTGATACTTCTGCATTCAGATAATGTTTTGAAACCTTCAATACTTATCAAATCACTTGACATCGAACGAATTTTTGTAGTAAGGGAAGAGTATTTAAATAAATTTCCCATAGCTACTCCTTAATCATATTTGAGAATAGCATATCCACATATTTATCATGGTGAATGTCATACATTTCCTGTAGATTCTTAAAGGCTTTTTCAGATTGCTTTTTCAGCTCTGATATTTTTTCTTCCTTTGAGATATTCATAGATTCTCTCAACCCGGCAATTCTTGCCTGAGTTTTTGCATCGAGATCTTTTTTCCAAAGCTCTTTCTTTGCATTCATCTCGGCAGCAATTTCCTTTTTCTTTAGTACGGCATCATCAATACAGCCCTGAGATGAATCTTCGATTTCTGAAAGTCTGCTTATTATATCATCCATAAAACCTCCTTAATAAATAATATTATGTGATTACCTATGTAGGGCAAAACACAATAAATATATTTCAGGCTATTTATTTTGGCAGTTATAAAAACCTTTTTAATAGGAAGAAATACATTTGTTGAAAATAATAATAAACCTTTTTTTGAAAAAGTAAAGGGCAAGAATAAATAAAATTAATAAATAAAATATAAAAAAAATAGAGTTTATATATAGACATATCCAAATGTATTGGAGAGACAAACAAAAGTACACACTATGCGAACATATACTTGAAATAAATAATAGATTAGTGTATAATCTTCTAGGAAGTAGGCGATAGATAGCAAAGGTGCTTGCCTGCTATTTTTTTGTATCCGCTAATAGCTTTATGTTAAAAAATTAGCAAAATACTTTAATAACTTATTGTAGTAAAGAATAAAAGTAAAGGAGAGGAAAACGTGTTAAAGTATATTATCAAAAGGTTGATATTCGGAATAGCAACAATATTCATTGTATCAACTTTGACTTTTTTCCTGATGCAGCAAGTTCCGGGTGGACCGTTCGCTGCGGATAAGTCAATTTCAAAAGCAGCTCAGAAAGCATTGGAGGTAAAGTATGGACTCGATAAGCCTATCACAGTGCAGTATATCAACTATTTTAAAAATGCTGTAAAAGGTGACTTTGGAATAAGTATAAAGCAAAGGGGAAGAGATGTAGCTCAGATAATATCCACAAAATTTCCTGTTTCTGCCAGAGTGGGTGGAATATCAATAGTCCTTGCACTGTTATTTGGAGTTCCGCTGGGTTCTGTTGCCGCACTGAACAGAGGAAAGATCCTTGATCGACTGATAATCATGTTTGCAACCCTTGGAATAGCGGTACCGAGTTTCGTAGTATGTACTGTTCTTATGTATGTATTGGGTGTTAAGCTTGAACTTCTGCCTACATACGGTCTTACATCACCGTTAAACTATATAATGCCGGTATTGGCACTTTCATTTTACCCTACAGCTTATATTGCAAGACAGATGAGATCGTCAATGCTTGACGTACTTGGACAGGACTATATGAGAACCGCAAGAGCAAAGGGACTTTCAGAGAATGTTATTTTGTTTAAGCATGCACTCAGAAATGCTATATTGCCGATTATTACATATATGGGACCGCTTGTAGCATATACACTTGTAGGTAGCTTTGTTGTAGAGAAGATATTCACCATTCCGGGACTTGGAGGTGAGTTTGTAAGTTCTGTTATAAATCAGGACTATACAGTTATCATGGGAACCACAATATTCCTTGCAACTCTAATTATATTTATGAATGTAGTGGTAGATATCACATATACGATCGTAGATCCGAGAATAAAACTAAAGTAAAGCCTATAAGAAAGGAGAAGGTTGTCACGAGTATTTTGTGGCAGCCCTATATAGAATGAGCAAACATATTATTTCAGGGCATTTAAATTTATCGCCTGAAGATTTTTTGCCTGCCAGCAAAGAAGAAAAAGAAAGCCTGGTAGTGATGCGTCAGAGTGTCAGTTTCTGGCAGGACGGATTTAGAAGACTTTTAAAGAATAAAGTGGCGCTTGTATCTTTGGCAGTGTTTTTTATTATATTGGTACTTGCATTTATCGTTCCGATTTTTTATCCATATGATTATGCAACACAGTTAAAGGGCAGTGAGAGACTTATGCCTATGCAGTATTCTGCAGGGGAACTTGCAAAAATCGCTGCGGGAGAGAGCGTATTCCCTCATATACTCGGTACAGACAGTCTTGGTAGAGATTATGCAATCAGAGTAATGATGGGAGCCAGAATTTCTCTTATAGTAGGACTTTTGGCATCATTTATCGTACTTATTATCGGTTCAATTTACGGTTCTATAGCCGCATTCACCGGTGGATGGGTAGATCTTATAATGATGAGAATTGTAGATATTATATATACAGTTCCTGATATATTACTTATTATCCTTTTGACATTTGCACTTAAAAAGCCTATGAAGCTGTTGGCATCTGCACCGGGATTTGGGTGGATTAATATCCTCGGAATAAACCTTATAAGTATATTTATAGTTTTTGCCCTTCTTTACTGGGTAGGTATGGCAAGAATTGTCCGTGGACAGATACTTGTATTAAAAGAGCAGGAGTATGTAACAGCTGCAAGAGCTTTGGGAGCAAAGAGCGGTCAGATTATCAGAAAGCATTTGCTTACAAACACTATCGGTACATTGATAGTTACAACCACATTACAAATACCTTCCGCTATATTTACAGAAAGCTATTTGTCATTTTTGGGACTTGGTGTGGCTGTTCCTATGCCGTCTCTCGGTTCGCTTGCTTCAGATGCCATCACAGGATTGCAATCATATCCGCATCTGTTGTTTGCACCGGCATTGCTTATAAGTTTGATAATACTTAGTTTGAATCTTTTGGGAGACGGACTTCGTGACGCATTTGACCCTAAGTTAAAGAATTAAAGGAGAGAAATATGAGTGAAAAAAAACATCTTGTAGATATAGAACATGAAAGACTCTCCTTTTTTACACCTGCGGGAGAGGTAAAGGCATTAGATGATGTTTCCTTCTATGTAAATGAGGGAGAAGTGCTTGGAGTAGTAGGAGAGTCAGGTTCCGGTAAGAGTGTTACAAGCTATTCTCTTATGGGACTGATAGCAAACCCGGGAAAGATCATAGGTGGAGATTTATATTTCAACGGATATCATATCAATGAAATGAGTGAAAAAGAAATGAGAAGAATCCGTGGAAATGAGGTTTCAATCATCTTCCAGGATCCTATGACCAGCTTGAATCCGGTATATACTATCGGAAATCAGATAATGGAAGTTATTCTTTTACATACTGATAAGAATAAAAAAGAGGCGAGAGAAAGAGCAAAAGAGCTTCTTACTCTGGTAGGAATAAATGAGCCTGATAAGAGACTTAAGCAATATCCGCATGAGCTTTCAGGCGGTATGAGACAGAGAGTTATGATTGCCATGGCACTTGCCTGTGAGCCGAAGCTTTTGATTGCGGATGAGCCTACAACAGCGCTTGATGTTACAATTCAGGCACAGATTATAGAGCTTATGATAGAGCTTAAGGATAAACTTGGAATGGCAATCATTATGATTACACATGACCTTGGAGTTGTGGCAAATATCTGTGACAGAATAGCTGTAATGTATGCGGGAAAGATAGTGGAAAGCGGTCTTACAGATGAGATTTTTTACAATCCCAAGCATGAATATACAAAGGGACTTTTAAAGAGTATTCCAAAGATGTATGAGGAAGAGTATGAAAGACTCGTTCCTATAGAGGGTACACCTGTGGATATGCTGAATCCGCCAAAGGGTTGTCCATTTGCTTCCAGATGTGACTCCTGTATGAAGATATGCCTTAGGGAAATGTCACCGGTTAAGCATTTCAGTGATACTCACTACTCACAGTGCTGGCTGAACGAGCTTGAGGATTTTAAAGAATTAAGACAGGGGGAGAATCAGAATGGCTGAAAAAATAATTAGAGTTGAACATTTACAACAATTTTTCCCTGTTGGAGGTTTTGGTAAAAATAAAAAATATGTCAAAGCTGTAGATGATGTTTCTTTCTATATTGAAAAGGGAGAAACTTTGGGACTTGTAGGAGAGTCGGGTTGCGGTAAGACTACAACAGGTAGATCTTTACTAAGGCTTTATGAGCCTACAGACGGCAGAATTATATATAAGGATCAGGTGCTTTTTGACAGCGGAAAAGTACCTCTTGTAGATGAAAACGGAAATGATATCATAGAAAACGGTGTGCCTAAGCTTGGAAAAAAGACTGCGGTAAATATGTATCCTTACAGAAAAAAACTTCAGATAGTTTTCCAGGATCCTTATGCATCACTTGATCCGAGAATGACAGTCGGTGATATTATCGGTGAGGCTATTGATATCAATAAGATTGCGGCTTCAAAACAGGACAGACATGACAAAATTATTGAAGTATTGCAAACTGTAGGTCTTAACTCGGAGCATGCCAACAGATATCCTCATGAGTTCTCGGGAGGACAAAGACAAAGAGTAGGTATTGCAAGAGCGCTTGTAGTTGATCCTGATTTTATCGTTGCGGACGAGCCTGTATCGGCACTTGATGTTTCCATTCAGGCTCAGGTTGTAAATATGTTTGAGGATTTACAAAAGGAGAGAGGGCTTACCTATCTGTTTATAGCTCATGATCTTTCTATTGTAAATCATATAAGTAACAGAATCGGAGTTATGTATCTGGGTAAGATGGTAGAGCTTGCGGCGGGCGGTGAGATCATATTCAGACCGCTTCATCCATATACAAAGAGCCTTATCTCCGCAATACCTGTAGCCGATCCCAAGGTTTCCAGAGAGAGATCAAGAATAGTGCTTGAGGGCGAGGTTCCTTCACCTCTTAATCCGCCAAGCGGATGTCATTTCAGAACCAGATGTCAGTATGCTACAGAGCAGTGTGCAATGGAAGTTCCGAAGTGGAGAGAAATGGAAAAAGGACATTTTGTAGCTTGTCATAACATAGAAAAGATAAATTAAATATTAGAACCCGGTGGTTTTAATAAAGAATATTTAGGAGGATTTATGAAAAAACAATTGGTTTTAGCTACATTGGTTCTTACCGGTGCACTTGTACTTGCAGGTTGCGGCGGTGGCGGATCAAAGTCGGCAAAGAATGCGGGTGGTAAGATTCTTACCATCGAACTTGGTCCTGAGGTGGAGACTATCGATCCGGCACTCAACACAACAAATGACGGTGCAAACTATGCCACATATCTTTTTGACAACTTGCTTCGAATTGACAAGGACGGTAAGGTTGCTCCAAGTTTGGCACAAAAGTATGAGACAAGTGCAGACGGACTTACCTGGACATTCCATTTAAGGGACGGTTTAAAGTGGTCAGACGGTTCAGATTTTACTGCTAATGATTTCGTATACAGCTGGCAGAGAATGATCGATCCTGAGATAGCGGCACCATATGCAGAGACTGTTCTTGGAATGGTGGAAGGTTATGAGGAGGCTATCGGCTTACCTGATGCAGAAGGTAAGCCTACAATAGATCCTGATATTACAAAGCTTAAGGTAGAGGCACCGGATGATAAGACTTTGGTTGTTCATATGTCAACACCGACACCTTACTTTGACAAGCTTGCAACATTTGCGGCACTTTCACCTGTAAAGCAGGATGTGGTAGAGGCAAATCCTGACGGATGGACACTTGATCCTAAGACATATATATCTACAGGTCCGTTTAAGCTTACAGAGTGGAAATCAGGAAGCTATTTGATGCTTGAGAAAAATGAGAATTACTGGAACAAGGATGCCGTTAAGCTTGACGGTATCAAATGTCTGCTTATGAATGACCAGAATGCGGCTTTCAGTGCATATGAGTCGGGAGATGCTTTAATGATAAAGGATATTCCTACTCAGGAGATCACTACATTACAAAAGAGACCTGATTACCACCTGGATCCACAGCTTGGAACATATTTTATCGACTTAAACAATACATTAGATGAGTTTAAGGATGCAAGAGTTCGTCAGGCACTTTCACTTGCACTTGACAGAAAGTATATTTCAGAGACTATCACAGCAGGTACATATACTCCTGCAACAGGTTTCGTAAGTGCAGGTACATCAGATTGGGACGGATCACTTTGGACAGATAATATTACAGATCCTTCCGTATATATAAATGTTGATGATCATGCAGGTAACCTTGCAAAGGCTAAAGAGCTTTTGGCAGAGGCAGGGCATCCGAACGGTGAGGGACTTCCAACACTTACATATTCAACAAATGATGCAGCTTACCACAAGAAGATTGCCGAGTATTTACAGCAGGCTTGGAAAGAACTTGGAATTAATGTAGAAGTAAGTATAGTTGAGTGGAAGTCATTTACACCACAGAGAAGATCGGGTAATTATCAGACAGCAAGAGACGGTTGGGTAATGGATTATAACGATCCTTCAAATATCCTTCAGCTTACAACGACAGGAAACGGAAATAACAGTTCCAAGTACTCTAATCCTGAGTATGATGCACTCTTAGAAAAAGCTGCTAAAGAGATAGATCCGAAGACAAGATTCGGATATTTCCATCAGGCTGAGGAGATGCTTATGAAGGATATGGGTGTAACACCGCTTCTTTATTACAATGAGATGTATCTTCAGAGTGAGAAGATAAAAGACAGCTATCATACAGTTGACGGTGTCTATCACTTTGAATATGCTGATATAGCAGAATAAAATATTTATTATTAAAATTTAAGGAGAATTTATGAAAAAAAGATTGCTTTTGGCGACATTGACAATCGCAGCTGTTATAGCACTTTCAGCATGTGGAGGTTCCAAATCGGCAAGTAAGGGTGGAAAGATCCTTACTATAGAGGAAGGACCGGATGTGGAGACAATTGATCCGGCACTGAATCAGTCAGCTGACGGAGCAAACTATATCACAATGATATCAGACAATTTGCTTAGACTTGATAAGGACGGTAAGATAGTGCCAAGTTTAGCTGAGAAGTATGAAGTAAGTGATGACGGACTTACATGGACATTCCATCTAAGAGACGGACTTAAGTGGTCGGACGGTTCGGATCTTACAGCAGGTGACTTTGTATACAGTTGGCAGAGAATGGTTGATCCTGAAGTTGCGGCACCATATGCAGAGACTGTACTTGGAATGGTAGAGGGCTATGATGAGGCTATAGGTAAACCTGACGCAGAGGGTAATACTACAATAGATCCTGATATCACAAAACTCAAGGTAGAGGCTCCGGATGACAAGACACTTGTCGTTCATATGTCACATCCTGCACCTTACTTTGACAGACTTGCCGCATTTGCAGCACTTTCACCTGTAAAGCAGGAAATAGTAGAGGCAAATCCGGACGGTTGGAGTCTTGATCCTAAGACATATATATCAACAGGACCTTTCAAGCTTACAGAGTGGAAGCAGGGAAGTTATATGCTTTTCACAAAAAATGAGAATTACTGGAACAAGGATGCTGTAAAGCTTGACGGAATTAAGGCACTCCTTATGCAGGATCAGAATGCGGCTTTCAGTGCCTATGAATCCGGAGATGCCCTAATGATTAAGGATTACCCTGTAGAGGAAGTAAAAACAATGCAGAAGAGACCGGATTATAAGTCCAGTCCTAAGCTTGGAATATCATATGTTGTTATTAACAATGATTTGGAAGAGTTTAAAGATCCTAAGGTTAGACAGGCGCTTTCACTTGCGCTTGACAGAAAGTATATGGCAGAGACTATTACCGCAGATATAAATTCACCTGCAACAGGATTTGTTCCAACCGGTGTAATTGATTGGGACGGAAGCGCATGGGCTGATAATGTTATAGACAAGTCTGTATACTTTGATAATGACAATTTCGATGCAAACCTTGCAAAGGCTAAAGAGCTTTTGAAGGAAGCCGGATATGAGAACGGAGTAGGTCTTCCTACTATGTCATATACAACAAATGATGCAGGTTTCAATAAGAAGGTTGCAGAGTACTTACAGCAGGCTTGGAAAGAGCTTGGAATAAATGTTGAAGTAAATATTGTTGAGTGGAAGTCATTTATACCACAGAGAAGATCAGGAAACTATCAGATAGCAAGAGACGGATGGGTAATGGATTATAATGATCCTTCAAATGTTCTTGAGCTTGTGCAGAGTACAAATGGAAACAATAATGCAAAATACTCTAACCCTGAGCTTGATGCACTACTTGATAAGGCTGCAAATGAATCGGATGCTAAGACAAGATTTGGATATTTCCATCAGGCTGAGGAGATTCTGTTAAAGGATGCCGGAGTTATTCCTTTAATGTATCAGAATGAAACATATCTTCAGAGCGATAAGATTATAGACAGTTTTTATACATCAGACGGTATTTGGCATTTTGAATATGCTGATATAGCAGAATAGTATATTATATGGAGTCGGAACTTGGTTTCCGACTCTTTTTATAACTCATAACTTCACATTCTTTCTGAATGAGCCCGGTTATTTTATCTGTGATTATTTCATTACCGGTTTTGCTGTAATGCTCTAAAAACACTTTTCCACCTTCTTGTATCATGCTTGTAAATTTTCCTCTTGCACAAGAAATAAGAGCAGATTATTACTCCGCTCCTCTTAGCCATTTCTAAATCATTAATTTTTTATAATTGTTCAACAAGTGTTACACTATTTTACGAAAACTGTTTGAAAAATCTGACCTTTATTCTTCAAATATAACTCTATCTTTTAATTGGTGTTCTATATCTCTTTTCCCATATATAATACGGTATATTTTTACAACTTGGCTTGACTCATCAGGAATGTAAAATATAATGTAGTTATCAGCAGGTAAAACTCTAAGTCCCTTATCCTTCCATTCTTGATAATCACATAATCTATGCCTGTTTGGAAATTCATCAAGAGATTTAATAGCTTCCAATATCCTATAGGATAAATTTTCAGCAATATCAGGTTCTAATAATTCATACGAAATATATCTTACAATGCTTATTAAATCTTTTTTAGCATTTTCAGAAAATATTATCCTGTATTTCATCTACCTAACTCTTTCTTTAACTCATTTTCTACTTCTTCAAAACTATATGTTCTTCCATTCCCAAAATCATTATGAGCTTTTAGCATTTCAATATTAAATTCTTCTTCTGATAAATTTGATAAAGAAAGAGGCTTTGTATTAGGGATTTTAACTTCAAAAGGCAAACCATTTTGCATTACAACCTGCCTTAAAAAGATAGATACAGCATTTGACATTGGTATTCCAAGTTTTTCAAGCACCACTTCCGCCTGCTCTTTAATATCAGGTTCAACTCTTACATAAATATTTGATGTTCTTGCCATATATATTACTTCCTTTCGAGATATATCATATCACTTTTGATTGCGAATAGCAATACATCTAATGTTGCAACTAAAAATAAAAGACATTAGAATTTCCGGAGATAGTGATGAATTGTATTTCACAAAACAGTAAATCAAATCAATCGGTTTACTGTTTTTTGTTCAAATATAAAAAGGAAAAGTGGCTATAAAAGGTAATTTATAGAACACTCTACCGTGAATATTTTTTGGATTATAGCAGATAGATTATTTAGGGGTAGACAAATATATTTTAATATAGTATAATTATACATATGTTTGAATAAACTTAAGATTTATATAGGTATTCAATAAATAGATTTGTACAAATCTTATAATTTCAAGTATGGATACAAATTGCATATAAAATGCATAAAGTATATAAAGTTGAAGTTGATACCGGAGGTATAGTTAAAACATTGCTTGGGAGTTTAGAGTTTTTAAGCTAAATGCTTTGAGGATTGTAATTTCAAGTATCAGATTCTGCTTAAAAAATGTAATTGAAATGGAGGAGGATTTAATGAAGAAAAGATTGATTGTTGCAGCATTGGCAATAGCCGGTGCAATGTCACTATCAGGGTGTGGAGGCTCAAAATCAAACACTGAACCGGCGGCAGACAGTACTAAGGCTGCTGAAAACGGTGATACTAAAAAATCCGGCGATGGTAAAAAGATACTTACTATTCAGCTTGGACCTGATGTGGAGTCCATTGACCCTGCACTTAACTCAGCAGTAGATGGTGCAAACTATATCTTATACGCTTTTGAAAATCTTTTAAAGATTGACAAAGAGGGCAAGGTAGTACCAGGGCTGGCAGAGAAGTATGAGATAAGTGATGACCAGCTTACCTGGACATTCCACTTAAGAGACGGATTAAAATGGTCGGACGGTTCGGACTTTACAGCAGAAGATTTTGTATACAGCTGGCAGAGAATGGTTGATCCGAATGTTGCGGCACCTTATGCACAGACAGTGCTTGGAATGGTGGAAGGCTATGATGAGGCTATCGGAAAGCCTGATGCGGAAGGTAATACTACCATAGATCCGGATCCGACAAAGCTGAAAGTAGAAGCACCTGATGATAAGACTTTAATTGTACATATGGCAAAGCCTACCCCATACTTTGATAAGCTTGCGGCATTTGTTTCACTTTCACCTGTTAAAAAGGATGTAGTGGAGGCAAATCCGGACGGTTGGAGTATCGATCCTAAGACATATATTTCTACAGGTCCTTTTAAGCTTACCGATTGGAAGCCGGGAAGCTACCTTATGTTTGAGAAAAATGAGAACTATTGGGATGCGGATTCAGTAAAACTTGACGGTATCAAATGTCTGCTGATGGAAGACCAGAATGCAGCTTTCAGTGCTTATGAGTCAGGTGATGCTTTAATGATCAAGAGTATTCCTACACAGGAGATTACAACATTAAAGGAAAGAGCTGATTATTATCTTGACCCTATACTTGGAACATATTATCTTGATTTAAATAATACTTTAGACGAGTTTAAAGATTCAAGAGTAAGAGAGGCGCTTTCACTTGCACTTGACAGAAAATATGTTTCAGAAGTTATTACATCAGGTACATACACTCCGGCAACCGGATTTGTAAGTGAGGGAGTAACAGATTGGGACGGTACAGTATGGCAGGACAATATAACAGATTCATCTGCGTATATTAATGTTGAAGATCATGCAGGAAATCTTGCAAAGGCAAAAGAGCTTTTAAAAGAAGCCGGATATGAGAATGGTGTAGGTCTACCTGAGATGGTTTATTCAACCAATGATGCAAGTTATCACAAGAAGATTGCCGAGTATTTACAGCAGGCATGGGGAGAGCTTGGTCTTAAGGTAGAAGTAAATATAGTTGAGTGGAAGTCATTTACACCACAGAGAAGATCAGGAAACTATCAGATAGCAAGAGACGGTTGGGTAATGGATTACAATGATCCTTCAAATATTTTGGAGCTTGCATTAACAGGAAACGGAAATAACAATGCCAAGTACAGCAATCCTGAGTTTGATGCTCTGATGGAAAAGGCGGCTACAGAGAAAGATCCGCAGACAAGATTCGGATACTTCCACCAGGCTGAAGATCTTATGATGAAGGATACAGCTATGGTTCCGTTGCTTTATTACAATGATTTCTATCTTCAGAGCGATAAGATAACAGGCAGCTGGCACTCACCTGACGGATTCTGGCACTTCGAGTATGCTGATATAGCCGATTAAGATAAATATAAAGTACATATTTTAGTATAATAAAATGTGGTTGTCGTTAATATGTTAAACGACAACCATTTTTATATGCTTGTATTGTCATTCATCTATAAACTCGGTCATATACTTTCTTCTTATAAGAGGGCAATGCTGTCTTTGCAAATTTACATTTTCTCTTTCTTTTATTGAAACATTTTCAAAAAATGCTTTCCAAAGCTTAGAATAAGGAGTTTTTATATCATTTAACTTTGTAGCAGCTTCAAGCTCATTTTTTTCAACTGTTTGCAGGTAGCAGTCACCGTCCTTTGGATGGATTAGAGCAATGCTTCTTGAACAGTCTATAATGATCCAGTTAAGAGAAGGCATTCTGTTTTTAAAATGATAGGCAAGCTCGGCAAGTATATCATGCTTGGGTTCGATAGTTGCCAAAAAGAGATCTTCACCCACTTCTTTAAATCTTGTAAACTCCTTATAGGAGTGAATTTCACGGCTGACCGCTGTTTGAAACTTTAAAAGTTTCATAACAACTTCTTCACCGGACATAGAATTGATATTTTTACCATATTTAAAAGCAAGTCTCAGGTAATTATAAATATCATTTCCTGTATCTTTATAATATAAAAAAGCCGTGTAAACAGTCCGATATGTTTGTATGGAAAGCTTGTGCTTAATACTTTCTATAACCTTTTTTGTATTTTTAATATCGGTGTTTACATATATAATTTCCGAAAACATATTTTGCTGTGTAAATAAATGCTTTTGCAATTGTATATTCTCATTTTTATGGCAAAGGCTGTATTCCCAAGCTGTGTATATACATGACGCCAAGGCATAGAAGTTATCATCATATGTAAATATTTTCATTATTTCAACCCAAAATCATCAAATAGAGATAACTGTCTTTCGGATTGGTAGCTTTGTTGAAAGTTCTTATTGCCACCTAACATGATAAGTCTATTTGTTATATATTTTTCATCCAATAAAGTTTTGTACATCATTTTGCCATTACAGGTTAAAAAGTAATGTGCCCTTTTTAAAACTACGCCCATCTTGGCAAGGGAATTAAAGTCGAGCAGAGAGTGTCTGCGAGAACTTACAATCCTTTTTGCAGCCTTAGGACCTATACCCGGTACTCTAAGCAGACGGGATATATCGGCTGTCTGTACTTCCACGGGGAAATACTCCAAATGTTTGACAGCCCAATTGCATTTAGGATCTATATAGGTATTGAAGTCCGGCTCCTCTTTGCTTAGAAGTTCCCGAGCATTAAAGCCGTAAAATCTAATAAGCCAATCAGCTTGATAAAGCCTATGTTCTCTTAAAAGAGGAACAGCCGTACCGGGATTCGGTAGAGATGAATCCTCATTAACAGGAATATATGCTGAATAAAATACCCTTTTTAAATCAAAATCTTTATATAGATTTTGAGCAGTCATAAGTATGGTATAATCACTGTCATCACCGGCACCTATAATCATTTGTGTACTTTGTCCGGAAGGTACAAAGGGGCGAATATTAGCCTGTTTGGTGATAAGTGAAGATTTTAAAGTATTATCTCCCTCAATTTGGGCTACATCGTTAAATATACTGCCGGGTATATATTTATTGATATTGCTTCTTGGGAGTTTCGGACTCTCTCCAATACTTAGCCTATTCATCGCTATGGAATCCTTTATTTTTTTCATAGGATTTGATATAAGATTGAAGCTTTTATTGGGAGCATATTTTTTTAGGCTTGATTCGGTAGGGAACTCAATATTAACACTCATCCTGTCTGCAAGAGATCCTGCCTGTAAAAGTAATTCATCAGAGGAACCGGGTATGGCTTTAACATGCACATATCCGTTAAACATGTATTCATTCCTTAACAGACTCAGAGTCTCGCAAATCCTTTCCATAGTAAAGTTCGGGCTGTTAATTATACCGGAACTTAAAAACAAGCCTTCAATATAATTCCTTTTGTAAAATTCCACAGTCAACTCACAGATCTCTCTTGGAGTAAAGCATGCACGGCGTATATCATTACTTTTTCTGTTAATACAGTATTTACAATCAAAAATACAATGGTTGGTCATAAGTATCTTAAGCAAAGAAATACATCTACCATCGCTGCTGAAAGTATGGCATATTCCTGAGGCTACGCTATTACCTAGTTTTCCTTCTTTTCCCTTTCTATCCACTCCGCTTGAAGTGCAGGCAACATCATACTTAGCAGCATCTGATAGTATTTCAAGCTTTTTTAAAGTATCTTCTTTAGAACATATGTTTATCATAAATAGATTATACAGGAACATATGTTCGTGTGTCAATAGGTATTGTTCTGATATAATTCTTTGATGCTTTTTGAAATATATAGGTAAGTAGACACTAATTTCAGAATGGAAAAATGCCTTAAAAATGCTATGATCTTTTTGTAGGGAAAGTAGGAAATAAATTATAGATGTCAGATACCGATAGGAGGAACTTATGGATAAAGAAAAGACTTCTTCGCAAAATATAAATGTAGATAAAAATAACAATCCGTTTGAAGAGATTGTTACGATTGTAGAAAATTCAAAGGATCGTGCATATAGAAAAGTTAATGAAGAGTTGATCTTAATGTATCAAGAGGTAGGAAAATATATCAGTAAAAAAACTGAAGAAGCATCTTATGGTTCCTGATTTGTTGATAATGTGGCAGAATTTTTTTCAACAAACTATCCTGAGCTGAAGGGATTTAATCGTATAGGACTTTACAGAATGAAGCAATTCTACGAGTTATATAAAGATGATGAAAAAGTGTCACCACCGGTGACACAATTGAGTTGGTCTAATCACTTGAAAATAATGTCGGCTTCTAAAAGCCAAGAAGAGAGAAGATTTTATATTGAATTGGCAGTAAAAGAGAGATATTCAAAGCGTGAGTTGGAAAGACAGATGTATAGCGGTTACTATGAACGCTTTATGCTTTCAAATGGCAATATGTTGCCGGCAATTCAAAAAGCAAAACAAGAAACACAGAATTTATTTTTAGACAAATATGTTTTAGAGTTCCTTAATGCACCAAAGGGAGGTAACGAAAAAGATTTTCAAAAATCAATACCGGAGAACTTGAAGAACTTTGTTTTAGAAATTGGAAAAGATGATTGTCATGTTTAGTTGCATTTGAACTCAAGATTGGAGAATTCAAGCCTGAATATATAGGAAAGATGAATCTGTATTTGGAAGCATTGGATGGAGAAGTTAAGAAAAAAACGGAAAATAATAATTTTTAATGAGGTGATTTTCGAGCAGAGTAAGAAACTGAGATTTGTCAGATTCAAAAATATTTTCCAAAGAGAGTTGTTTTGTGATATCACAGTAATGTCTCCTTGAGGGATGTGGTTTATGGTTTTGTGCAACTCCATTATATCACAGACCTAGAGGAGATTTTTATATTTAGTAACAAAAAAGTGTAGTATTTATATGGCTTTTGGCGTTTCGCAAACGCCTAACTATGTTTAATGATTAGGTAATTGCGAAACTCGCTGAGCTCGTTCGCAATCCTTATTGTATACAAGGATAAATTTGTGCAAAGCACAAATTTTAAGCTAAAAAGTTGATAACTACAAGATTTAGACGCACTTTAATAAGCATAGTGCTTATATAAAGTTGATAAGTCCTAAGCAATTAAAGATTTTAAACTTCTGATATGTTGTCGTTGGTTGATTTTATCGGCAACAACTACAGTTAATAACTGTGATATACCGGCTAGCAGTAAATCGGAATGCAGTGTTTTTTCATTTGTTGTTTTCCGTTTAGCAATGCAGAAACTATCATTAAAGTGATTGATTGATTTTTCAACATTTACCCTGATCTTATATGTTTCATCCCACTCTTTAGAACCTCGTTCTACTCCGGGATAAGCTCTGAGATTCTTTTCAGGATAAACATAAATCATTCTACCGCAGGAAGAAGTTGTACAGGGATTGTCACAGTGACAGACACGTCTTTTGGACTTGTCTTGTCGGTTGTATTCCCATTTCATTTTTGGACAAACGAACTTTATTGTAGACAGCTTGCTCCTTAAATGGGATTTACTTCCTTCACGTTTCATTGGAAGTGAAGGATCATGAGGGCAACAAGGAATACCATTTTCATTGAATGTATATTTAACATTATCCATTGAGAGATTAACTTTTAAAGGAATAAATGCTTTTTTGAAATTGAAATCTTCAAAAAGTGATTTGTAAATCTCAATGGTATCAAAGGCTGCATCACCAAGGAATATAGATGGTTTAATGTGAGGATGCCTTGTTTTAAAGTCCTTTAAGGTAGGCAGTAAAGCCTTGGAATCAGCAAGCGATTTGTCTTCACCCGGAGACTTTGCTTTCTTTTCAACTACAATGTCAGGATGAGAAGAAAGATAACTCTTGTTGTAGAAATCAATGGAACGAACAATTCCAAGTCCATTGGTAATAATACCGAACTTGTAAGCGTAGCAGAAATGTCCGTTAATGTACTGCTGTTTAACCTCATTATTTGACGAAGCCGATGTAGGCATAGAAGCATATGCCACCTTATAAGGGTCATAAGAACTATCAAAATGCATAGATTTTGCATAGGCTTTGAGCTGCCTGATAATGCGGTTGGCGTATTTAGGATTATTTTCGGTTACATAAGCTTCAATACCTGAAGTGTCAAACAAGAGCATAGAAGCAAGGTTGTTATCAATATCTTGGCATATCGGTTCAGTTAAATCAACAAGCTTATCAAAAACAGCTTGTAAGTCCGATAAAAAATCCTGTTTAAAACGAGTGATTTTAGAAGCATCAGGAAATTTGCGATTTCTGCCGGTGGCTGCATAGTAATGATTGTAAAAAGAAAACGGAATAATTTCATCAAGGTCAATATGATTTTCCAGCAGAGTAAGAAACTGAGGTTTGTCAGATTCAAAAATATCTTTACAATCTTCAAAAATATCTGCCAAAGAGAGTTGTTTTTGTGATATCATAGTAATGTCTCCTTTCGGGATGTGGTTTCTGGTTTTGTGCAACTCCATTATATCACAGACCTAGAGGAGATTTTTATATTTAGTAACAAAAATGTGTCGTATTTATATGGCTTTTGGCATTTCGCAAACGCCTAAAATATAAATAGTAAGGCAAAGGAGAAAGAAAAGGCTAGGGTAATTGCATTAGAACAAGTAACAACAAAAAGACCTAATGAAACAGTTATATATAGACGTGGAAATGGAAATGCAACTAATTTAACTCCTAGACCCATAGATTTACATACAGGATTGTCTTATGAGTTGAAAGTTCCGGCAGCAACGGAGTATACTATTACAACTATGGAGGCAATAAATGCAACAGGAGTATTAACGGCAGTTATAGATAAACCAAATCATGTTTCTGTAAGACCTGTAAATCCTTTGGAGATGATGGAATGGATTAATAGCAGGCCAACAGCAAAAGAGAATCCATACTACTTAACAAAAATATTAGCATCAATATATATAAGAGATAATGGAGGAGCATGTAATGTCAAAATTGATTGATAACTTAATTAAAAAATATGAATATAATATTTACATTAACGAGAATATATCTGGGGAAAAACTAGACAAATTAGCATTATTATTAGAAAAAGAAGAAAATAATACAGAAACTTATTTTAATCCTTTGAGATACAAAAGTAAGTTTTCATGGTTCAATATTCTATATATTATAGAAAGGATGAGTTACACTAGAAAATTAGAGTATATACCATTTTTAATAGAACTATTACAAGATGCAAATTGGCCTACATTTGAGTATACTGTTTCATTATTGGTGTCTTACAATAAAAATAGATTTGTTTGTCCCTACTGTAGAAAGACTACTGTTGGAAAGGACATAATTGAAGATGATGATGAAATAGTGGATATCTGGAATAGCTATACTT